>CAMCMZ010000014.1 GCA_945876185.1 Candidatus Kuenenia stuttgartensis
GGGCTACCTTCACCTCGTCCCTACGGGACGGAAAACATCGGAAATTACAGTGAATTTAGAGGAAACGTGCGTCCCGTAGGGACGCTGTGAGGTTAGCCCGGGGTTTCAACCCCGGGACGGGTAAGAAGAAGGTTGCCAGTCCCGTAGGGACGACTAAAGTTGAAGTAAAGTCTCAAATGTCGATCCCGACGGTAGGGCGGTTGAACGGAAGTTGAAAATTCAGCTATGATCAAACGTCCAGTCTTTTCTGGTGAAGACCCACTCAGGCCGCGGATAGTCGTCTGCACGGATCAGGATCTCTGAAACTACAAAAACCAGCAAAAACGCTTGCGTCTGGGACCGCCGGTTTGCAACCGGCCGCTGACCGCGGGGCGAGCCGGCCAAGGCCGGAAAGATGGTGAATTGCTGGATAATTGTGGTCGGCCTTGGCTGGCTCGCTTGATCACCCTGTACGAATGGCCAATCCCCAGAGCGCGCCAGCGGCGCGCGGTCCCAGGCTTAGCTTCACAGCATTGAGCCGGCCAAAGGTTTGCCCACCGAGGTTCGACCTCCTCGCCCGCAGCCTGCCCCCTGGCTGTTGCGCCGGCTGTTCACGGGGGTTATGTTCTCCGCACGACACCATCGGCCGGCGCGTCGCGTGGTAGGAGACCTGATGATGATGCCCCAAGCCTACCCCCTCCCCCGTGCCGGCTGGTTCGCCGCGGCCTGCTGCACGGCTGTGGCCTGTTCGGCGTCCGGGGCCTGGGGTGCAGAAGATGGAAATCTCAGCCAGCTGCGCTTGGGCGTTTCCGGCCCGCCCCCGCCCTCGGTCGAAGAAAAAGTCTCTGGCGTCAATGGTGGCGTCGACACGACCTACACGTGGCAAGGTTCAGATCACACCGCTATCCAGGTCAGCCTGGAATATCTGCGGGTTTCCACCGGAGCGTGGGGTGGCCCGGTGTACGGCCTCGCCGCGACGGCAACCCGCTACAATCTCACCCCGACCGGCTACACGGTCGGCAACACTACCTTCCAAAACGACGACCCCAGCCATCTCGGATCGTCCTCGATTGGCGGTCAACTCCTGGGCGGCTGGCAGTTCGGCGCGACCCGCGAGTCCGGCACCAGCGCCTTCGCCGAGATCCTCCCCTTCGTCGGTGGCGGTCTGGCCTGGGCCCAGACCCGCAACCGCGCCAATCCCAGCAGCCCCTACGAAACCAACCGCGGCCGCGGCTGGTACGGCGAATACGGCTTCCGCCTGGGTGCCTTCATCGCTGAACGCAGCTGGTTCGCCGGCGTCACCTCAGCCTACACCGTCGGCAACGCCCTCGTCCGCATCGACACCGTCGGCGGCGGAACCTCCGAACTGCGCCTCGAACGCCGAGGCTGGGGCTGGGGCGTGGTCCTCGGCCACAACTTCTGACCCGCCACCCATGGCGCGGCCACCGACACCCATGATCGACCGCACCCGTGTGCGCGCCGTCCGATCGCGGATGCTGCATCAGCATCCTCACGCAACAGTCTTCTCCGTCATCGCCTTCCAGGGAAAGCACCCATGAAGCCTACTACCCGTTCTTTTGCCAGTTCTTTGGCGTTCCTGTCTCTGATCCTCGGCAGCCTGTGCGCCGGCGACGCGGTGCAGGTGGTCGCCACCTCGCCTGCCGCCAACGAGCAAAACCTTGTGCCCGGCCAGGTTCTGTTCACCCGCACCGGCAGCGGCACGTCGCTGACGGTGAACTACCGCATCTCGGGATCGGCGCATCCGACGAATCCGGCGGGCAACAATCAGGATGGCTCTGTCGCTGCCGTCAATATTATCACTAGTGGAAGCGGCTATCTGTCAAGCACAACCAATCTCGCCTTTAGCGGGGTAGCATCACCCGCCTTCAATCCCGCTGCGACAGCCAATAGCATCGGCGGCCGGGTTACTGCGATCAATGTCATCAGTGGCGGAACGAATTACACGTCCATTCCATCGGTGACCATTATAGGCGATGGATCCGGCGCAACCGGTTCGGCGGTGTTGAGCGGCTATGTGAGTCAAATCAATGTTTCCGGAGGTGGAACCGGATACACCGGCACTCCCTCCGTATCGATTTCCGGCAGTGGTGGAGCCACCGCTACGGCCACCGTGGATCTGATCAGCGGTACCGTCACCTCCGTCAACATCACTAATGGGGGCAACGACTATACCATTGCGCCAAATATAACCTTTACTGGTGGAGGTGCCACGGTATTGGCAACCGCCACTGCAGCGATTGCTTTCAAGGTTGGTTCCGTGAATGTTACGAGCAGTGGCCAGGGATACACGTTTGCCTCGGTAGCATTCGGCTCCAATGCTGGTGGATCAGGCGCGACAGGGGCAGTGACCCTGACCGGCAGTCCGGTCAATTCCACGACGCTTTCCAATACCGGCTACGGTTACCAGATGCCGACCGTCCAAATTGGAACTGGACAAGCATTTTTGGCTACAAATATGACGGGCAACAACAACGATGTTCTGCTTTCAGCGATTGCCCTTGGTGATAGCGGAAATGCCATCAGTCTGACCTTGGTGGATCCGGGCAGCGCGAATCAAACGTTATTGCCAACGATTTCGGGAAAAACGATTTCAATTAGTTTAGCAACAGACAATGCGGGAGCCATTTCTACGACCGCAACCCAACTCATTTCATTAATCAACGCAACCCCATCCATCGCAGCCTTGGTTACGGCTTCGCTAAAAATCGGTAATGATGGGACGGGAATTGTCACGGCACTAACGAAAACGTATCTTGTCACCGCTATCGTTAGACCGGTGATCAACAATGGGGCACTGAGTCATCTCGCGATCGAAAACGCAGGCAGCGGCTACACCAGTGCTCCAACCGTCACCATCGCACCGCCAACAGCCGGGGCCACCGCCATCGCGACTGCCACCATTGACTCCCTGGGTCGGGTTAATGGCTTCACCATTACCAATGCCGGCAGCGGATACGGTCCGACCGCCACGGCGAATGATACGGCAACAATAGCGGAAACCCAGGCAACCTTTGGAATCGTGCTTGCAGGGCCGGATTACGTCGCGCCAGCCGGTTCCTCCATCGACGCCACCACCGGCGATCTGATCGGCACCTTTACCTTCTCCGCAAACCAGACCGCATTTGCTTTAGACATCACACCTCGACGCAATGGTGTCGGCGGTGCCCGCACCGCCGTAGTATCGATAGATCCGGATCCGCTGGGCATCTATATCGTTGGCCAACAAAGTTCCGCCCCGATCTCGATCGCCGACGCTGACAACCAGGCTAGTCTGAGCGTTACCAAACCGACCGCCTATCCGACCTTGCCGACCATCCCCACGCCGGCTTATCCCCTCGAAGTTCAGGGTCGCGGCGAATGGCTGGTCCATCTCAACAACCAGGATTATCGCAGCGTGGCGGTGCAACTGGCTGGTGATTCCGTCGTGGGACCGCAAGCGGTCCTCGACACCGACTACTGGTTCGGATTCAATAACCTCTCCATTGCTGGCACGGCAAATCAATATGTAACCGTGGTGCCGTTGGATCCTGCTGCAAATCCTTTGCCGGCCCCTCCAGGTCCGGGCTCTACCACCATTCCCGTCAGTTCACTTTGGGTCTTTGGCGGTAACGACATCGTGGTGTTCGAGAACCCGACCAGCATCGTGAATGGGATCTACACCGTCACGGGTTGGACGGCGGGCACCTCCACCAACAATCCGACCATCACCATCAGTCCGGCGCTCAAGGAGATCCAGACCGGATATGGCAGCACCCGGGTTCGCAGATTGGCTGAAAGAGTCCAGGGCAGTGGACAGGTCACGACCACGGTATTCGGCAGCGACCCAGATATCTATTATTTTGCCTTCCCGGTCATCACCAACAACACTCCCCAGGCCAGGCGCAGCATCAACCTTACTATGCTTCAAAATGATGATTACCGTACTTTGTCCCCGACCAGCGGCACGGTGACTTTGGCAGACGACGCTGTGACGACCGGCCTTCGCTTCAACAGCAATGCTGGCAAGCCGAGCACCAATGGCATCATTGATGTCGTGCTCAGCAATCCTTTCCCGACCGCCGTCAACGTTCCATTCACGGTAATTTCCGGTGGTTCTGCCGTGCTGGGCACCGACTACACCATCAGCGGCGTCGACACCGCCACGGGACTCGGATCGATCCAGGTTCCGGCCAACACCACCACTGCCCAGATCGTGGTGCAACCGATCAGCAACCTGGATCCAGCGACCAAATCGCTGTCGCTGCAATTGCTGACCACACCTGACTACCTGCTCGCCCCGACCGGCACGTCCGGCGTGAACCCCTCGGCCTCCCTTTCGATCGCCCCGGCCCCACGCACGGTCGGCGGACTGCCGGTCTATCTGGGCATCACCAGCGGATCCGTGGCCGAAGGAACCGCTGGATCCCTTCGAATCTTCCTCAGCAACGCGGCCGGCGTCGAGCTGGCGTCAGATCCCGTCAACAATGTCCTGGCCAACGGTGCCGCCGTGCTGATCAGCGTCAGCGGCACGGCGGTGACGGGTGTGGATTACCAGGCGCTTGCCACTTCAGTGCAGATGGATGCTGGAACCGCCTCCAAGACCATCCCGATCCAGACCATCAACAACCGGACCGCGATCATCGACCACACCCTGGCCATCAGCCTGCTGCCTGGGGCAGGTTACCAGTTGTCCACCCTCGCCACGGGAACCCTGACCATCCAGGACACTTCCCCAAGCATCTCCATCTCGCAACCGATCACCGCACCGGTTGAAGG
The DNA here is from genome assembly GCA_945876185.1 of Candidatus Kuenenia stuttgartensis. GTDB lineage: Bacteria > Planctomycetota > UBA11346 > UBA11346 > UBA11346 > BJHQ01. The sequence goes on from CAMCMZ010000014.1 coordinate 4,756, forward strand.
CGGGGCTGGGGTCAACTTCACGATCACTGCCTCGCGCACGGTCGACCGTCTGACTTTGGTCGGATTCACCATTGGTGGCACCGCGTCTGCCAATGTCGACTACACCCTGATTGCCAATGGCAATGGGGTCATCAATTACCCCGGCCTGACCGGAACCACCGAGATCCAACTTGGATCCAGCACCACCACCGTGACCGTCCTGGCCACCTCCGATACGATTACTGATCCTGGCGAGACGATCATCCTGACTGTGGTTGCAGACACTCAGGCACTTCCCAACTACAAGCTCGGTACGCCGGCCTCAACCCTTACTGCCACCACCACCATCGTTGAGGCACCGGTCGCATCCATCGCCACTATCTCAATTGCCGCCACCAGTTCGACCGCAACCCAGGCTGCCACGCCGGTCCCTGGCATTTTCAAAATCACCGCAAACCGCACCGCGAGCCCCAGCAACGCCGCCATCAGCGTCAATCTGCCGGTCGGCGGAACCGCCGTGCCGGGAACCGGATTCGCCTACGCTCCGTTGCCAACAAACGTGATCCTGGCTGAATTGACTACCACAGTTGATGCGCCAGCCGGAGCCTCTTTCCTGACTGCCACCGTCGTGGGTGGAGGCGCCACCACCATACCCAAAGACGCCATCCTGCGCATCGGCACCGGTGCCACCGAAGTGACGGTGGCCTCGACCACCACGGTCGGTGCGACAGCCACCGTGATACCGTTGAATTCCCCACCCTTGGCCGCACCAGTGCCAACTGCAACCAGCGTTGGCGTTTGCACCGCCGTGGTGCCAGTCACCCCGCTCAGCAGCACGACCAGCTACAATGGGCAAACGGTGATCGTCACCCTTGCTCCGATCATCGGAGCCAACTGGAGTCTTGCCACATCGCCGCTCAAAACCACCGACACCGTCACCATCCTAAGCGGTTATCCCCGCATGAGCATCTCACCCGACATAGCGCCGGTTGAAGGCGGCGTCAACGGCACCTTCACCGTCACCGCCAGTCAATCGGTCGGTACCGATGTAACCATCGCTTATACCGTCGACAGTACCAGTACCGCTACGTCCGGGGTCGACTTCACCGCCTTGCTAGGAACCGTGGTCATCCCCCAGGGCAGCAACATGGCGACGATAACTGTCGCCGCCTTGGCCGACAACGTCGCCGAAGTTGGCGAAACCGTGGACGTCACCTTAATTCCTGATCCTGCCCCGGTGACCGCGTATCATCTGACCGCAACCACGACCGCGAGTTTGACTATCATCGAACCGTCAACGACTCCCATCGCGACGGTGTCCGCCACGGCGACCACGCCGATCGCCACCCAATCCGCCACGCCGGTGCCTGGACTGGTGACGATCAGCGCCACGCGCGTGGGCAACACCAATGCCGCTCTTACCGTCAGCCTTCCGGTGGGCGGCACTGCGGTTCCCGGTTTGGCGTACACCGCCCTGCCGGCCAACATCGTCCTAGCGGAATTGGTGACCACGGTTGATGCGCCTGCGGGGGCTGCCTTCCTGACCGCCCAGGTCGTCGGTGGCGGCACCGCGACGATCCCTTCCAACGGAGTGCTGCGGATCGGCAGTGGATCCACCGTGACGGTTGCCAGTGCAACGACGGTTGGTGCGACCGGGACCGTTATTCCGCTGCTATCGGTCCTGAGCGCTCCGGTTGCCAGCGCCACGAGCATTGGCGTCTGCTCGGCAACTGCGGCCATCACCCCGACCAGTAGTTCGATTAACTACGATGGTCAAACCGTGGTGATCACCCTGGCCGACGGCGCAAACTGGAGCGCCGCCACCGCTCCTTCCAACACCGCCACCGTTACCATTCGCAGCGGTTACCCGCGCTTGAGCATTGCCGCCGGCATCGCCCCGGTTGAAGGCGGCGTCAACGGCACCTTCACCGTCACTGCCAGTCAGACGGTCGCGGCTGATGTGACCGTCGCCTATACCGTCGCCGGCACCGCCACCTCGGGGGTTGACTTCACCGCCTTACAGGGATCCGTGACCATCCCCAAGGGCAGCAACACCGCGACCATCACGGTCGTCGCCCTGGCCGACAGCGTCACCGATCCGGGCGAAACGGTTATCGTGACCTTGATCCCCGATCCGACCTTGGTGACCACCTACCACCTGACTTCGACAGATCGCGATACCCTGATCATCGCTGAACCCTCGGCCACATCCATCGCCACCGTCGCCGCCGTGGCCACCACGGCGCTGGCGACTCAGGCACCGACCCCGGTTCCGGGGCAGATCACGATCAGCGCCACGCGTTCCGGCACGACCAATTCCGCCCTGACCGTTGGATTGCCGATCGGCGGCACCGCTCTTCCCGGCACCGCCTACACAGCCTTACAGTCCAACGTGATTCTGGCCGAACTGGTGACCACCATCGACACCCCGGTCGGAGCGGGCTTCATCACTGCCCAAGTGGTCGGTGGCGTCAGTACGACCATCCCGGCGGGTGGAATCCTGCGGATTGGCACCGGCCCAACGGCAACCTTAGTCACGGTGGCCGCAACCATAACGGTCGGCGCAACCGGCACGACGATCCCTCTGCAAAACATCCTGGCAGCACCGGTTCTGGCTACGACCAGCGTCGGGGTCTGCACGGCGGTGGTCCCTGTCACACCAGTTCCCAGCGCGACCAACTACGACGGCCAGACCATCGCCATCACCCTGGCGAATGGTGCTAACTGGACCGCTGACACCACCCCGGCCACGGTGACCATCCGCAGCGGGTACGCCAAGATCAGCGTCGCCGCCGGTACCGCACCCGTCGAGGGCGGGGTCGACGGCACCTTCACGGTCACCTCCAGCCAGACAGCTACGGCCGACATCGTGGTCTCCTATGCGGTTTCCGGCACCGCGACCTCAGGCGTCGACTTCACCGCCCTGGGCGGGAAGGTGACCATAAGCAGCGGCAGCAGCACGGCGTCCATCCCCGTCCACGCGATTTCCGATGCGGCGGATCCCAATGAGACGGTGGTGGTGACCTTGTCACCGGATCCGGCAACGGATCTGACCAAGATCGCCTATCACCTCGCTTCCACCTCCACCAGCGCCAGCGTGATCATCGTCGAACCACCGGCCGCCTCGCTGGCCACGATTTCGGTCCAGGCGGTGGAACCGCTGGCCATCCAGACCGAGACTCCGGTTCCGGGCTGGATCGCCGTAGTCGCGGAACGCCGGGGCAGCACCAGCAACGCCAAGATCACGGCCAACCTGGCCATCAGCGGCACCGCCAGCCCGGGGGTAGCCTACACCGCCCTGCCGAGCACGGTTGAATTCGCTGAACTGGTCACCACCGTCGATGCCGCTGCGGGTATCGGATTCCTGACCGCCAAGGTCGTCGGTGGAACCGACGTCAGGCTGTTCGCCGGTGATTGGCTACGAGTCGGATCCGCCTTCACGGTCGTCACAGTGGCTTCGGATGTCACCGTGACCGCCGCCGCCACCGTCATCCCCCTGCGGGCAACCTTGGGCGCAGCCGTGCTGACCGGCACCAGCATCGGTGTGATGACCTCGTATCTGGCTGTCGTTCCGATCTACGGCACCATTGATTATTCGGGCCGGACGGTGATCGCGACCGTAGTGGCGCCCGCCGGAGCGAACTGGGTTGCCGCAGCGCCGCCGGACAACAGCGCCACGGTCACCATTGCGTCCAGCGCCACTCCTCCGGGGGAAATCGGCAAACCCGCGCCGGTCGCCGGAAGCACCAAGAGTTCCGGCAAATGCGGTCTCGGCGGTGGCCTCGCGGTGGTCGGCCTGGCCGGAATGCTGCTGCTGGCCTGGCGTCGACGCCGCTGAATTCCGGGATAAACGCGAATGCGGAAACGGCCGGGGGTTATCTTCCGGCCGTTTCGTTTTCAGGTCACCTGCGATCGACGCCCGCCGGGATCACCGTTTCGGATCCGGTGGAATGACGAAATCCTTGGTTTCCACCTTGTCCTGGACCCAGGCGACGAAGGTAGCGAAGGGGCAGAGCAGGGCGCCGAGTTTCAGTTCGTCGGTGAGTGGCAAGGCCGGGTAGCGTTCCTGGGCGAGGATGTGCAGGCGTTCGCGGGTGCCCAGGCCCTGGAATCGGTCGCGGTAGGTCGGATGCGCGCTGGCACGGGCGACGCGGGCGTAGACCTCGTGCAATTGCACGATCTTCTGCAGGAGTTGGCCAAGCCGGAACGCCTTCTGGCCGGCGGTCTGGCCCTGCATGAACGGATAGAGATGCGCGGTGGCCTCGATCGCAAGCAGCCAACTGAGCACGGTCGGGTGCGCCTCGGCTTCGCTGGGATCAAATTCGTCGCGATGCAGGTAGGTCAGGAACACCTGGCGGAAAAACCGACTGCGCAGGCGGTCGCGGATGAGCAGTTGCCGGGTGGCGCGGAGTTCGGATTCGGGCAGCGAACGCAGCGGTTCCTCGACCTCGCGCGGCAGGGGCGGGGCGCCGGCAGCGTCATCCCACACGGTGTCGGCGCCCTCGGGTCGACGCAGGCGGCGGAACGTCGACAGGGCGCGCTGGGCGAAGGCCGGGGTGAAAAGCAGGCTGTCGGCCAAATCGGGATTGCCGAAGACGGGCGTGACCGGCTGGAGCATCAACGGGATGCGCGACAACGGCAGTTCGCGCAGATCCGACAGCGGCGGAGCCTCGCCCTGGGCCTCGCCAAGCGACGTTCGCACCCGGCGATACACGCCGATGGCGTGAATCTGCATGGTGGCGACCTCGATACCGGATTCCTCGCGCAGTAGGCACATTTCCTCAACCAGGGCGGCGCGCAGGGTGTGGTCGCGGTAGCGGTTGATGTCCGCGAGCTTGCCCAGGGTGGCGGTGACCCGCTCCTGTTCGCTGTCCAGGTCGAGTTGGGCCAGCATCGCCTTGAGGCGCGGGTGTTCCACTTCGCCGGTGACCCAGGTGTCGGACAGGCCGGATTCCATCTCTTCGATGAGCTGCCGGTGGCGCTCAATCAGCAGCGGTCGCCGGGCCTCGACGATGAATTCCTCGGTGGTCAGCTCGATTTCGTCGGACGGCGTAGGGTCGGGCATGGGCACGGCTTGCCACGCCGGCAGGCGGGGTCAACCAGGCAGGCCGGGATTCGCCGACGGTGGCGGATACGCGGGCTGGATTCCACCCGCAGGCAGTTACCCCATCCGTGCGATGCGACCCGTCGCCGCGAACAGGGCGTACAGCAGCAGGATCGGCAGAGCGAAGAGGGGTTGGAAGGAGCAGGTCACCAGGGCATCCAAAAGGATGATTCCACCCAGCGCGGCGCCGGTGATGGCGGGGATGTCGCCGCGATGCCCGGAGCGGATCGCCGCGACCCACGGCCGCGCGACCGTCCAGCCCAGGCCGATAGCGATCGCCACCGCCAGGACGACCGACAGCAGCACGGCGACCGGACCGCCTCCGCCGCCGCGCCAGAGCTGGCCCAACCAAGGCGCGGTCACGACCTGGGCCAGGGCGAGCAGCAGCGCCACCGCCATCAGGCCGCCACCGGCGAGGAGTTCCCAGCGCCGGGCGGAGCGCGATTCCAGTTCCGCCACCGCCGCCAGACCGAGCACCCAGATTCCCAGCAAAATCGCGAACGGCGGCACGATCCAACCGCCCGCCGGAGCGATCAGGGCCATGCGCAGGAAATCGCTGCCCAGGATCAGCAACGCCAGCAGGGCGTGGACGACGCGCACCGCCGCCAGGGTCAGGCTGCCCAGCCAGGGCACGTCCTTGGTCGCGAAATTGTAGAGGAAGGCCAGGCACAACACGGCGCCCGCGAGACGGAACCCGTGTTCAACCTGGGCCGCACAGACCAGCGCCCCCACCGCCACCAGGGCGCCGACGGCGCACGCGGTGGCGAGGCGAATGCGCCCTGATGGCAAGGGGCGCTGCGGGTGCAGTTGCCGGTCGCGTTCGACGTCGGCGATGTCGTTCCAGATCATCCCGGCGGCATACAGCAGGGAACTTGCGGCCACGATCCAGAGGGGCTGCAGGCCGCCTTGCAATAGACGCTGCGCGAACGGCAGGGGATCGAACACACCGGCGGCGTAGAAGGCCGCAATGCAGGCAGCGAGGGCGTCAGCCCAGACGGTCAGCAGGCCAGAGGCACGGAAGAGGCGCAGCCAAGCCAGCATCGCCGGGAAAGTACCGGATGGTCGGGGCTACACCACCCCGAGGCGTTCCAGACCCTGGCGGCCGATGACCAGGTAGCCGGAACCGGGCGTCATCAACTCGCGGTAGAGCTTCTCGGCCTCGGCCTTGTGCCCGAGGTTCTCGGCCAGCCAGGCGGTGAGCGCCTTGAGCGGGGTGGCGAGCAGGCGGTCGTTGATCACCGCCAGACCGCCCTCGACCAGGTCCCACGGCAGGTAGCCCAAGCCATAGCAACCCAGGCGGGCGCCGAACAGCACGACCAGCGAGGTGCGCTGCGTTTCGAGCACGTCGGTGAGGCGGAAGCAGTGCTCGAGATCGGCCCGGGCGAGGTCGTCGTCGCCCTGGCGCAGGAAGAGCCCGGCGCGCAGCAGCCGTTCGACCGGATTGAGATCGTCGCCGGCGAAGGCCGCCAGGAGCGGTTCGCAGCAACCGAGCGAAGCCAGCGCCAGGCAGTCGCGCACGAAGTCGAAGAGCTGGTTCGGATCATCACCCCGCCCGACCAGCATGACGGTGGTGGCGGGATCGTTGGCCGCGCCGAGCTGGCGCGCGAGTTCGAGGTAGTCGGCCAGCAGGCGCTGCTCGCGTAGGCGCAGGTCGTAGCCGAGGTGGCAGAGGCGCTTCACCGCCTCGGCCTGGGCGAGCAGGCCGGCAGAGTCCTCGCCGTCGACCAGTTGCGACGCGTGGTAGTGCAGGTTCCAGCTGAACGAGGTCGACACCGTGCGCAGGAGCGGACCTTCGTCGGGCGACCCGCGCACGAACTGGCGGATGAGGTCGAGTTCGGCTTCCAGCACCGGATCGACGCCGTGGTCGCGCAGGTGGTTGCGCAGGTGCTTGAGCAGCCAGATGCAGAAGCGCGTGCGCACCACGTCGCCGGATTCCTGCCAGGCCAGCATCTCGCGGATGGCGCGGCGCAGGGCCTCGGGGTTGGCGACCCCGCCGCCCTGAAGGAGGCGCAGGCGGGCGAGCTCGAAGATCGCGTCCTGGGCCAGCGGGTGGTCGATGTTGGCGGACAGGAAGTGGCTGAGCTCCTGCGCCGCCTCATCGTGACGTTCGGCCTGCACCAGCGCGGTGGCGAGCATGAAGTGCGCCTCGACCGCCTGGTCGCCCTGGTCGTGTTCGCCCAGGAAACGGCGGTACCCGGCGATGGCCTCGTCGACCATTCCTTGACGCAGCAGTTCATTGCCGATCGCGAAAGCGGGCACCATGAGCGGGCTCTTGCGGCGTTCGACCCGCAGGTGGCGCACCAGGGCCTGGCTGTTCCAGGTCGCGAGGGCCAGGTGCATGCCGACCGGCGCCCCGAGCGGAAACGGATCGCGCACCACCAGCGGATCGCCATCATCGATCCTGAGGGTGAGCAGCGAACCGACCGCTTCGCACACCACGTGGCGCGCGTGGCGACCGCCGCCGCTCCTCAGGCGCGTGCTGGTTCGCGAGCGGTTCATCGGGCGCAGCGTCAGGTACTCCGGCGAGATCGCGCCCGACTGCCCGTCGCCACGACAGATCGCAAGCCAGTCACCGCCATAGGCGCCAAGCTTGAACTGGTAGGCCGGGTTCGGCGGCAGGCCGCGCATGAAGACCCAGAGTTCCTCGCCCTTCACCACATCGACGCCGAACGACAGGCGGACGTCGTCACCCGGGGTCACGCCAAGGGGATAGACCTGCAGGCCGTAGCCGCCCAACAGCATGCCACCGAGTTCAGGGTGGCCGACCTGGCCCACCGCCTCGCCCTGCAGGGCGAACGACGGTTCCGAGAACGGCCCCGGATCGGCACTGGCGGCGAATTCCCAGTGGCCCATCCCCAGCCACGCGCCTTCGCGTTCCTTGGCCAAACGCTGGCGTTCCAGTTCAGCGTACGACGCCGACAACTGCGCCAGCAGGGTGCGGATCTCCTGCGCGAAGACGAGACAGTCCGGATAGCGGTCCTGGGTGTCGAGTGCCAAAGCCCATTCGCAGATCGTGCGCAGGGCCATCGGGGCGTCGGGCCAGAAATCCGTCAGCGTCTTGCGCTTGCCGGTCTTCACCTGCTCGATCAGGCGGACGAGCGGTTCGTGCTCGCCGAGCTCGACCGGCGTGTGCATCGACAGTAGTTCGAAGAGGATCACACCGAGCGAATAGATGTCGCTGCGCTGGTCCGCCGCCTGGGCGTGGCCGCCGGCCTGTTCCGGCGACATGTAGGCCGGCGAACCCATCACCTGCCCGAACTGGGTCGAGCGGATGTTGGTGCGGTTCGCCCGGCGCTGGGCACTGGCGGTGCCGGGCATCGGCAGGTTGGTGCTCGACGACGGCCGGAACCGGGCGCTTGATGGCTCCGCCACCTTCACCGTCCCCGGCCTCGCCGCTGGCTCCGGCCTGGCCGCTGAGTCCGGCTTGGCCGTAGAGGTGGATACCGCATGGGTCCCGTTCGACGCTGAACCGCCGGACGCGACCGCATCGGTGCCGGGCGGCGGCATGATCACCGTCGCCGCGTCGGCGCGGGCCCCGGCGACCTGTTCGAACATCTCATCATAGGCGGCCTCGATTTCGGGATCTTGTTCGCGCAGGCTGCGCGCCAGGCCCCAGTCGAGCACCCAGACTTCGCCGTACTGACCGACGATGATATTGGCGGGCTTCAGGTCGCGATGAACGATGTCGCGGCTGTGGGCGTAGGCGATGACTTCGAGGATCTTGAGGAACAGGGTCAACCGGTCGATGAGCGGGAAAAACGTCCAATGGTCGCTCGCCCCGAGCCGCAGTTCATCGATGCGGCGTTCCAGGGTGTGGCCCTTGACCAGCGACATGAAGTAGCAGCGCGCGCCTTCCGGTGTGGTGGCGGCTTCGTACACCGCCACCAGGCCGGGATGCATGAGGCGGGCGCTGATGCGGATCTCGGATTCAAAGCGCGACGCGATCTCGGGATCCTTGGCGACTGCTTCGTCCAGAATTTTTACGGCGACTTCGCGCTCCAGGAAGTGGTCCCAGGCGGCGTAGACGTGGCAGGTGGCGCCACGCCCGGCCGGACGGAGGAGGCTGTAGCGACCAGCGATGCGCGCGCTGTCCGGAGTGATGGCGGTGGTGGTCACGATTGCGGGTCGTTCCAAGGACATGGATACCCCGGCGCGCCGGCTGCCGCAACCCTGGTTTCAGCCGAATGTGTGGAGCGAACCGCCATGCGTGACACGCAGGGCGATCGGACGCAGCCCGCGCAACCGCAACGCGGCGCACCGGGGCCAGGACGAATGCCCCTCACGCGTCGGGCACGATCCAGCCGCCGCCCCAGCACCAGGTGGCGGTGGGGTCGTAGAGCACACAGGCCTGACCCGGCGCAGCGCGGGCGGTGGGCTGGTCGAAGTGTATCTCGGCGTTGGGCAGGCCGCCTTCACCCACGCCGGGTCGCGGCAGCACTCGCGCCGGGATGAGCCGGCCGCGGTGGCGCAGGCGGGCGAGCACGGCGATCCCCTCCGCAGGCACCTGACCCGGAGACCAGGTCAGGTCGGTGAGGGGCAGCGTGCGGGTTTCCAGCGCCTCACGCGGCCCGACCACGACCTGGTTGCGAGCGGGATCCAGGCGCACGACGTAGAGCGGTTCCGACCAGGCGATGCCAAGGCCATGGCGCTGGCCGATGGTGTAGGCCGGCAGGCCGCGGTGCGTGCCGACCGTGCTGCCATCGACGAGGACGAAGTCGCCAGGGCGGAAGGCGTCTGGCGCGGCGGCTCGCACGAAGTCGGCGGCGCTGCCGTTGACGAAGCAGATGTCCTGGCTTTCGCCCTTGTCGGCGGTGGGGAGACCGCGCTGGCGGGCGGCCTCGCGCACCTCGGCCTTGGTCAGGCCGCCGACCGGGAACTCGGCGCGCGACAGTTGTTCCTGGGTGAGCGAGAACAGGAAGTAGGTCTGGTCCTTGCCGGCGTCGACGGCGGTGCGCAGCAGCCAACGATCGAGCGCGCGTTCGACCCGGGCGTAGTGGCCGGTCGCGACACGCTCGGCCCCGACCGATGCGGCCCAGCGCCAGAGTTCGCCGAACTTCACCGTCTCGTTGCAGCGCACGCAGGGATTCGGGGTCAGTCCGCGCGCATAGTCGGCGACGAATCCGTCGACCACGTTGCGGCGGAAACCGTCTTCGAAGTCGACCACGTAGTGCCGCGCCCCGACCTTCTGCGCCACCGACCGCGCGTCGATGGTTTCGGTCGGCGAACAGCAGGCGTCGGTGCGGGTGAAGCCGCCGTCGAGTTCCGCGCACGGCCAGAGCTTCATCGTGACGCCGACGACCTCATGCCCGGCCTCGGCCACCAGGGCGGCGGTCAGGCTGGAGTCGACTCCTCCGGACATGCCGACGGCGATGCGCATGCGCGGCAGTCTGGCCCCGGCCCCGGTCCCGCCAGCGTGACCCGGCTCAGGCCTGCAGGGCGCCTCAAAAGTCGGTCTCCTGGGAGCGCCGGCGTCTCGCCGGCTGAAAAAGGAGCATCCGCAGGATGCCACCAACCGACTTTTGCGGCAGCCTGCCCAGGCTTGCGGACGGGCTCAGCGCTCCGCCTTCAACTGCTGGCGCGCGAGCGGGGTCGGCCATTCGTAGGCCGGTCCGATAGTGGCGGCGGCCTGAAGGTGTTCGCGCCAGCCGTCCTCGTCCTTGAGCATCAGCAGGATCCGGGCGGTGAAATACTCGCTGTCGTTCTGCATCCCGGTGTCCTGCGCGGTCACCGGGATGGGCAGCTTGCGGTCAACCAGGTGCTGCATGATCCGGCCGGCAACGCTTTTGCGTTCGCTGGATTCCTTCCAGCGGGCGATGGCGGCCTGATCGTTGTCCGGCCGGTACAGCAGGTCGCCCAGCCACAGTCGGGCGGCCTGGCGGACGTCAGGCAACCCCTCGGTCGCCTTGTCCTTGAGGATGGAGAGGTAGAGGTCTTCCGCCTCGGGCAGATGCCCGCGCAGACGCTCGGCAGCGGCAATCCCGAGTTGCGCCTGCATCCGGATCGCCACCGGCAGGCGGTTCTCGCGTCCGACCCGGGTGTAGCGTTCGATCGCCTCGTCCCAGCGGCCCAGCGCGAGGTACAAGTCGGCGGCACCGAGGTTGCCCTGGGCAGTGGCCGGGGCCTGGGACTTGCGGAAGGTGGTGTTGATGTCGGCGGCGGTGGCGTACATGCGCGCCGAGCGCTCCATTTCACCGGCATCACTGGCATCGGCCTTGCCGGATATCTGTGCGGCCCGCTTGAGGTAATCCTTGACCAGATCAGCGAGCGTCGCCTCGGGCACGATCGCGGCCAACTTGGCGAGGTCGTATTTCAGCCGCACCGCCTCGAAGTACTGCTCGGCCTCCTCATAGCGCGTGAGTTTGAGCGAACACGACCAGGCATGGAAGGTGGCGAGCAGGGCATAGCGCGGGTCGTCGCGGTTGCGGGCGGCGACGTCCTGGAAGAGCTTGAGGGCCTCCTCGAAGTTCTGCGTCTTCAATGCGGTATCCGAGGACTGATTGGCGATCTCCTCCATGCAGATCGCGCTGCGCAGCAGGGCGTCGCGGGCCTGCGGACTGTCGGGATGGTCGCGCAGGAATCCCTGGTACAGGTACAGCGCCTTGGAGAAGTTCTTGTCCTGGCGCAAGGTGTCGGCGCGGGCGAGGGCGCTGACCAGCAGGTCGGTCTTCTGGCGTTCGAGAAGAATGCGCGAGACTTTGGCCTCGGGCAGAAGGATGCCGGCGTCGGCCTTGCCTGGCGTCGCCGACTTGCCGTCGCCCGCGACAAAGGCGATGTAGATGCCGTCCGCGTTGGTGCCTTCGATCGGCAGAAGATCCGGAAAGCGCATGATCTCGGGCAGGTCATCGCCGGCTGGTGGCAGGGCCGAGGCTGACGGCAGCGACGGCGCAGACCCGCCCTGAGATGGCTGCGCGGCAGATGCGACCGCAGCCGCGGCGGGAATCACGTTCGAACCACTCTCGCTGAAACCGCACTGGACGATGAGTTCGTCCTCGAGACGGGTGAAGCGCAGATGCAGGAGCCGGCCCCGGGTCTGGGGCGGCTTGAACTCGTAGCTGGCGACCTCCTGCGTTTCGCGAAAGAGCTTGGCCCGATCGCTGTTCAGGCGCAGGCGATAGCCCTTGTACATGTCCTGGTCGGCGAGCATGAGCTCGACCTGCCACAGATCCGCCAGGGGTTCGATGGTGACCGACAGACGCACCGAACCGCTGACCGGCGGCAGCACGGCATGCCGAACGTTCTTGCCCAGCAGGGGATGCGGAACCAGCCGGGGCACCGCGCCCGCCGCCACCGGCTTGGCCGGGGCCGGTTCGACTTTCAATTCCGGGATGGCGATCTCTTTGATCCAGGGCCGCTGCGCCAGCGGCTGCAGCGCCAGCTGCTGTTGCTGCTGCGCCAGCTGCATCGCGTCACGCTGCTTGAGCGCCCGCCGCACCACCACCACCCCGGTGGTGACAATCACGAAGACGATCAGGGCGGTGGCGGCGATCGCTCGGCGATGGCGCCAGCCGAAGCGGACGGCCAGGCGGAAGCTGCCGGGCGGCGTCCAGCGCACCCGCTCGCCGCGCAGGTACCGGCGCAGATCGGCGGCCATGGCCTCGGCGGCGGGATGGCGGTCGCGCGGATCCTTGGCCATCGCGGTGAGCAGGATCTGCTCCAGCGCTGGCGGGCAGTCGCGGCGCAGGCGCGAGGGCGGCACCACCGGATCCTCGATGATCCGGCGCAGCAGGGCGACCGAGTTTTCGGCGCTGAACGGCTGCTGCCCGGTGACCATTTCGTAGAGGCACGCGCCGCAGCTATAGATGTCGGAGCGCCGGCCGAGATCGCCCCGGCTGCCGCCGGCCTGCTCCGGGCTCATGTAAGCCGGCGTCCCGACCACCGCCCCGGTCTGGGTCAGGTGCGATTCCTGGTCGAGCGACATCGCCAGGCCGAAATCCAGGAGTTTCACCGTTCCGTCCGGCAGGATCATGATGTTCGACGGCTTGATGTCGCGGTGCAGGATGCCGGCCAGGTGCGCGACGTGAAGGGCCTCCAGCGCCTGGATCATGAGTTCCGCTGACAGGCGCAGGTCGATCCCGCCCTGGCCCTGCTTGCGCAGGTTCTCGGCGATCAGGTCGTCGATCAGCCGGCCGCTGATCAGCGGCATCACCAGGTACGGCCGCCCATCGTGTTCGCCGACATCGATCACCCGCACGATGCCGGGATGGCGCAGCGCCTGCATGTAGGCGACCTCGCGGGTGAAGCGCTTGCGTTCATCCGCGTCGACCTTGCGCAGCACCTTGATCGCGACCTCTCGCCCCATCGGCACGGCGCACGATTCCACCACCTCGCCGAGGTACACGGTGCCCATGCCACCGCGCCCCAGTACGCGCACCACCCGGTACGGCCCGATGCGGCGGGGCTCGCGCGCGATCCCGGTCGACGGGTACATCAGCGACGGCAACACCTCGGTGTCGCTGGCGCGCTTCGGCGATGGGGGCGGTGGTTCGGCGGGCTTGGGGCCCATGACGGCAGGCTAACGCCGGTTCCGGCCGGCCCAACCCTCTGCCGGTTCTGCCAAAAACTCGCAAAAGAGCCTCGCATTTTTCAGCAAGCTGGCACGGGAAAAAGGGTTGGTGAATTTCCCGCCAGTACCAATCGGGTGAGGAGATCGGATCGGCCTTCCCCTCTTAGAACGCTTGCCACACCGACCATCGTCGAAACCGCCGCACCAACAATTTCCAGCAAAAATCGCAAGTGCGCCCCAGATGCAAGGCGGGAGGCAGGAGTTTAGCAACGCCCAATGACTGACGACCAACGCAGCAGGTGGGGTGCAATTGCGATTTTTAGCTTCAGCGGGCATAGATCATCAACAGGTAGAGCAGTGATTCCTGGTCAGTGCTGCGGTTGCGGTAGCTGTGCGGCGCGTCGGCGGCGAACACCACCGCGTCGTGCGGGCGCAGCACGGCCGTCTGGCCGCTGATCTCGATCGCGACCTCGCCGCCGCTGACCAGGACCAGGTGCTCCTGGGTGCCCTGGGCGTGCGCCTCAGCCTGCTCCAGGCCGCCGGGCTTGATGCGCAGTTCGTAGAACTCGGACTGGCGCTTGCTGCCGTCGAAGGGGAACAGCGCGCGTGAGGAAAAACTCTGGTCGGCGTTGAACAGCAGCTTGGCCTGCTCGCGTTTGAGCACGGTCAGGCCGGTCTTCGTTTCCTCCTCGATCAGCGCGCTGAACGGCACCCCGAGTCCGTTGGCGATGCGCCACAACAGGGCGATGGTCGGGGTCGACTTCAGGTTCTCGACCTGGTGCAGCATGGTCCGGCTGACGCCCGAGCGGTTGGCCAGCTCGTCAAGCGACAGGTGGTGTTCGGAGCGCAACCGGCGCAGATTGGCGGCCACGGCGGAAGTCATCTGGTCGGTCAGGCGGTCGTTGACTTTGTCGCTGCTCATGTGTGCCACCATAGCGAAGGCCGTGATCAGACAAGCTGGGACGGCCGTCCTAATCGCTTTGCCGTACTTGCTCCAGCAGACGATCGCGACACTTCGCCAAGCTGACGCGCAGTTCGATATAATGGACTTATTTTTCATCCGAGTTCCACCGCGGGCGCCGCGCGGCGGCGAAGCCGATGCTGCCCCGGCCTAGAGAGTGCCGCTAGGCACGACCGCGCGCAGCGCGGTTAGAGCTGGGGCGCAATCCCCGCTAGGATCCTTGAGTGAAGGGAGCTTGACCCGGAAAGTCAAACTTTTGCACGAGCACGGGACTGTGCGGGTCCAGGGACGAGAGTCCCTGGCCTGGGATTGGCCATTCGAACGGGCTGATCAGGCGAGCCGGCCAAGGCCGACCATAATTATCCAGCAATTCATCATCTTTCCGGCCTTGGCCGGCTCGCCTCGCGGTCAGCGGCCGGTTGCAAACCGGCGGTCCCAGACGCAATCGTTTTTCCAGGTTTTTGTAGTTTGACGACGTAAATGGCCAATCCCCAGTCCAGGGACGGGAGTCCCTGGCGGGCGTAGCGGGCAGAGCCCGCGAGGAGCAATCCCCCGAGATGCCACGAGCGAATCAAGGTTCAGCGTGCGAGGTTCCAGTCCGTTGAATCCGGCCCCCCTTGACCCCTGCGCGGTTCAGGTTGGTGTGCGAAAACCAGATAGCGGTCTGGTTTTTTGTTTGGAAATGTGATGAGTAGTCGACCTATGGCTGGTTTGCTGCCTTGGTAACCAGTCAGCCTCCAGACCGAGATCGTCGCAGGTGGTCATGTGGCAAAGGCACCTGGCTGCGGGATGGCCGCCGTAACGCGTGCCAGGCGGTCGGGGATAGGTTAGTATGCAGGTGATGAGCCCACCCCAACATCCCCGGTCGCCTGAGTCAGAAAAGGTCACCGAATCCGAGCAACTCAGCCTCGCAATCCAACCAGACGATGGCGCGCTGTTGCTGGCCTGGACGGACAAGGGCGACGAAGCTGCCTTCACGCAACTGGTCGAACGGCATGGACGGCTGGTATTGGCCAGTTGTCGCCGACTCGTTCACGGCGCCGAGGCTGAGGATTGTGCCCAGGCCACCTTTCTGGTCCTGGCTCGGCGGCCAAGTGCGGCGGCACGAGCGCCGGCGTTGGCTGCCTGGTTGCTGCGAACCGCATGGTTTGTCTGCCGCCGGGCGCAACGCTCGCGAAACCGTCGGATTCGGGCTGAATCGGGTTGGCAGCCGGTCGAACCCACTCAGCCAGACCCACGACGCGAAGTGCTTGCCGCCTGCCTGGACCAGTTACCCGAACGACAACGAGTGGCGTTGGTGAGCCACTACCTGGAAGGGTGCAGTGCTGACGAGGTCGGCCGCGTCCTTGGTTTGAACGCCAATGCCGCCCGCCAACTGATCCACCGTGGCGTCGACCGGTTGCGTCGATCGTTCCGTCCACCCTGCGACGTGGGCATCGCGCTTGGTGCCATCGTCAACGAAGCGCGCAGTCTGCCTTGCCCAGGTTTCGCACCAGAAGTCCCCGTTCATCACCCAGCGGCCATATTGGCCGCCAAGTCCATGAAAGACATGATCATGAAGAAAATCGCCCTCATCGCATTCCTCACCCTCGCGCCCTGCATGGGCGTGGTCATGTGGTTGGCGGCAGCTGAGGAACCAGTCCCCTATCAGGATCAGTTGCTTGCCGACACGATCGGTGGATGGACTGGAACCAAATTGCGAGCCGTGGTCGCGCACCAGAACGCAACGAAAACCCTGCCGATCCGCCTAGCCGAAGGGCAGGAAGGGAACCAGATGGTGAATGTCATGACCCCTTACACGACCAAAGGACAATCGTTGATCACCCTTGCAACCTCGCTTGGGATGGAGGCCCGGTTGGATCAGGCTGGGGTGCTCTTATGCGTTCCGGGTTCCAGCGCTGCTGGTCGACCTTTGGCCGATGTTCTCAAGCAGTTGGGACTCGTCGGCTATCCTCCTAATGCTTGTGAAAGCCAGCTCGATCTCTCGCATGGCGGCGTGCAGATCGACTCCACCCAATCCCGCGAACGCTGGATCATCGACGTCGAGGGCGGCAGAGTCGCCTGGTACAAGCATAATGCTTTGATCGCCTGGTGGACCTGCTCCATGAGTCGAATGCCGGACACGCTCATGCTCATGCCCACCGGCAAAGTTCACGGACCGCTGCCGCAATCCGAGCCCTACTCCTTTGTGCTTCAGCGAAATGCCAATGACTATGGCAATGCCTTCTGGTTCATGGGCAACGCCAGCAGCGTTCGCCTGTCGAGCAGTCATGGCCGCGTCCTGGTTCCGGTGGGTTCTGACAACTTGGCCTGCTTGGAGGCGCTGAAGGCAGAACGACCACTGCTGACGATTTCGATCGGACGCCCAACCCCTGACGAAGTGAAAACTCAGCCGCCGGCCTCTACCGATAAGCCGATCGCCGAACCACCGGGTGTGCCCAAACCTGTGCTACCATCAGGGAATTTCTGATTCCCAGCCACGGTTTCCTCAGAGTCCAACCTCGACCTTGCCGGCGTTGATGCGTACCGGGTAGGTCGCCACCGAGAACGTCCCCGGCCGCGCGTTCACGGCCTGCGGTTCGGCCAGTTCGCCGTCGCTCAGCCGGAAACGCCAGCCGTGGGCCGGGCAGCGCACGGTGCCGTCGTTGAGGGGGCCACCCGTCAGCGCCACGCCGGCGTGCGGGCAGACGTCCTTGAGCGCGTACCAGGCACCGCCGTGGTGGAAGACGCCGATGCGGCGGGCGCCGACCTGCACCCGCCGGCCGGTTTCCGGCGGCCATTCGCTGAGGTCGCCGACCACGGTCCAACGCACGGTTTCGTTCACGGCGACTCCTTGTTGACGCAGTAGCGCACTGCAGCGAGTCCCGGTTGAGCATCGGTGCGGGTGTGGGTGCCGACGCTGCCGGCGCGGCGGCGCGCGGCCTGGGCGACCAGGGACGCGACCAGGAGCTGATTCTGCAGTTCCCAGCCGGCGCGCTCGCGGAATTCGCCGCGCGCCTGATGTCCGAGCCAGAAGCTGAACGTGCGCGCGGCGAGGGTGAGCTCCTTGGCGTTGCGCTCGATGCCGACCTGTCGCCACATCTGGTGCCGCAGGCTGCGCACCAGGTCGGGCACATCGAGGCCCTCTGGCGCGGGATCGGCCTTGGCGGCGGCGGTGCGCACGCGGCCCGGTTGGCCGCCGGCCTGCGCGGCGGCGCGCCCGGCGCGCACGCCAAGCACCAGTCCCTCCAGGATGCTGTTGGAAGCCAGGCGATTCGCGCCGTGCAGGCCGGTGCAGCCAACCTCGCCCGCCGCCCACAGGCTGGCCAGCGAGGTCGCTCCATTCGCATCCGTGACCACGCCGCCGCAGTGGTAGTGCGCGCTGGGATGCACCGGCATCCACTGGGTCGCGATGTCGATGCCGAAGCGGTCGCAGGCCTGGTGGATGGCCGGGAATCGGCTGCGCAGGAAGGCGTCGCCCAGGTGCGTCGCATCGAGCCAGACGTGGGGAAAGCCGCTGGCGCGGATCTCGCTGATGATGCCACGGGTGACGACATCGCGCGGCGCGAGTTCGGCGTCCGGGTGGTACTTCGCCATGAAACGTTCGCCGGCGTGGTTCTTGAGCACCGCGCCCTCGCCGCGGATGGCCTCGGTGATGAGATGCCGCGCGCCACCGGCGATGTAGAGCGTGGTGGGGTGGAACTGCATGAATTCCAGGTCGCCAAGCACCGCGCCGGCGCGATAGGCCATCGCCAGGCCATCGCCGGTGGCGCCGGGCGGATTGGTGGTCTCGCGCCAGACCCGCCCGCAGCCGCCGGTGGCGAGCACGGTCGCGCCGGCCAACGCGGCGAAGAGCTCCTCGCGCCGGTGGTACAGTACGCCGTTCACCCGCCCGCCCGGCGCCTGACCGTCAGCGGTGATGAGGTCGATGGCGAAGGCGTTCTCGACCAGGGTGATGCGCGGATGCGCCGCCGCAGCGGCGTGGAGCGAACGCACGACCTCGGCCCCGGTCGCGTCGCCGCCCGAATGCAGGATGCGCCGAGCGCTGTGGCCGCCTTCGCGGCTGAGCATGATCCTGCCAGCGTCGAGATCGAAGCGGCAGCCGTGCTGGCGCAAGAAACCGATGGCGTCGGCCCCGCCGATCAGGATGTCGCGGACCACGGTTTCATCGCACAACCCGGCGCCGGCGACCAGGGTGTCGCGCACATGGTGTTCGACATCGTCGCCGCCTTCGCGTTCGTCGTCCTTGAGCACCGCCGCCACGCCCCCCTGGGCCCAGGCGGTGTTGCACTCGTCGCTGCCGCCCTTGAGCAGCACCAGCACCTCGGCCCCGGATTCAGCGGCGGCGAGCGCAGCGCACATGCCGGCCACGCCACCGCCAAGGACGAGCACATCGGCCTCCAAGTGCGGTCGGCGGCGGAGGTCGAATCCGACTAGGTGGCGCGGACAGACGGGGCCGGGAGCGAGTTCTGCGGGCATGGCGCCAGCATGGATCGCCGCCCCAGTCGCCAAGCTCGTTTCTGCGTTCCCGCTGTTTTCTGCACTGGTCCGTACTGGTGCGTACTGGTCCGTACGGGTCCGTACTTGGCCGCACTTGCCCGCTGGGATCGCGGTCGACGATCGCGACCCATGCACAGGCCGGTCGTCGCAGTGATCGGGGCCGGAGCGATCGGCCAGTTCTATGGCGCCCGCCTGGTGCGCGGTGGCGCCGAGGTGCGATTCCTGTTGCGTCGAGATTTTGCAGCGGTTTCGCGTCACGGTCTGGTGGTGCGCCAGACCGCCACAGACCAGATCGAGGGCAGCGCTGACGAGCCGGAACTGCACTTCGCCCCGGACCGTTTCCGCGCCTGCCGGACCCCGGCGGAGTGCGCGGCCGGGGCGCCGGTCGACTGGGTGCTAGTGGCGCTCAAGACCACGGCGCTCAAGACCACGGCTCTGGCCGAGGCGGCGGAGCTGATCCGGCCGCTGCTCGCCCCGGCAACCCGGGTCGTGGTCATGTGCAACGGCCTCGGCATCGAAGAAGCGCTCGCTGCCCAGCTCGGCGCCGAGCGCCTGCTCGGCATGCTCTGCTTCGTCTGCGTGAACCGGCGCGATGACGGCGTCATCGAGCACCTCGGCCATGGCCGGGTTGGGGTGGGCAGCCTCACCGGCGATCAAGACGCCTGCGCCGAGCTGGAGCGGCTGTGCGCATTGGGCGGCATCCGCTGCGATCGCTTCGCCTCGCTGCTGGAGGCGCGTTGGCGCAAGCTGGTCTGGAACGTGCCGTTCAATGGGCTGTGCGTCGCCCACGATTGCGGCACCGATGCGATCCTTGCCGACCCGGCGCTGAACCGCCGCGCACGGGCGTTGATGGAAGAGGTCGTCGCTGCCGGCAACGCCGACCTGGCGGCACAGGGCGAGTCCGGCCGCATCGAACCCGCCTGGATGGACGAGCAGTTCCGCCGCACCGCACTGATGGCGGATTACCTGCCGAGCACCCTGATCGACGTGCGCGCCGGCCGCGACATCGAACTCGACGCGATGTTCCGTGAGCCGTTGGCGCGCGCCGGCCACCGCGGCATCCCCACGCCTGAACTCGCCGCGCTGGTCGCAGAACTCGCCGTCAAACTACCGCGCTTGAACGGCGCGCGAAGAACATGACGTCACCATGACGCCGGCATGATGGACCACACCGCATCCCTTGGATTGCGCTGTCAGTCCCATGGGCACAAACCATCGCCATGCGCCTGCTCCTGATTGAGGACAACGACGAACTTCGGGCCTCCCTGGCCCGGGGTCTGGGATCAGTGGGTTACCTCGTGGACACCGCCGCCGACGGCGCGGCCGGCTGGCAGGCGGCGGCGGCGGCCGAGCACGACCTGATCGTCCTCGACCGCATGCTGCCGCACCTCGATGGGCTGGAGATCCTGCGCCGGCTGCGCCGATCCGGCTCGACCGTGCCGGTGCTGCTGCTCACCGCCCGCGATACGGTGCAGGACCGGGTCGAAGGGCTCGACGCCGGCGCCGACGACTACCTGGTCAAGCCCTTTGCGGTGGCGGAACTGCTCGCGCGTATCCGCGCCCTGGGCCGACGCGGCGCGCACCGGCCCGACCCGGTAATCACGGTCGACGACCTGGAGGTCGACACCGTGGCGCGCACGGTGCGTCGCGCCGGTCGCCGCATCGAGCTCACACCCAAGGAATACGCGGTGCTTGAACACCTCATCCTGCGCGCCGGCGCGGTGGTGACCCGGATGGAACTGGTAGATCAGGTCTACGCCGGCGAGACAGCCGGCACCAGCAACATCGTCGATGCGCTCATCGCCCGCTTGCGCCGCAAGCTGCACCCGCCGGGATCGCTGCCGATCATCCACACCCGGCGCGGCTTCGGCTACGAGTGCTCGGTGGAGCGTTGATGGCCAGCCTGCGCCGGCGCATCTCAGTGGGCGTGGTCGGCATCACCTCGGGCGTGGTGCTGATCGCGGCGGTCGGAATCGCTTTCGCGAGCCGCGCTTTCCTGCTGGCCGATGTTGACCGCGAGCTGGAGGGGCGCAGCGATTCGCTGCGTCGCATGGATGGCGTGCGGCCGCCGGCTGGCCCCTGGCGTCGGCCGCCGGAACCACGCGCCGATGGCCGTAGGCTTTTCCAGGTGTTCAACGCTGCTGACAGACGGGAACTGGCGCGATCGGCGGCGTTGGACGCAGGCACCTCGCTGATCCCCGCCGGCGGCAGCGGTGCCCAGACGGTTTGCTTGCATGACGGCCGATCGATCCGGGTCATCCAGATCAACCTGCAGCACCCCCCGCCGTTCGTCGATCCCCAGACGCTGGCCGCACCAGCGGCTGCTGCGCCTGCCCCAGGAACAGTGGCGGAAAACGAGGCGGACAGCACGGCCGGATTCCTGGTCGTCACCGGGATCGATCTCGCCCAGGTCGAGAGCGAACTCGGGCGGCTGACCTGGATGCTGGCGATCCTGTGGGTGGCGGCGACCGCCCTCGCCCTGGTCGCGGTGCGGTTCCTCACCGGCGCGATCATGCAGCCGGTGCACGCGGTCGGGACGGCGATCGACCGCCTCGGCCCAGACGACCTCGCCGCCCGGCTGGCGGTGCCGGGCTGCCCCGACGAGGTCCTTGGCATGGTCGAGCGCCTGAACGGTCTGCTCGGCCGCCTGGAACAGGCCTTCCAGCGCGAGCAGGCGACCATCGCCAACATCGCGCATGAACTGCGCACCCCGGTGGCGACGTTGCGATCAGACTTGGAGTTCCGTCTGCTCGCGGCCACAAACGCGGACGAGATCACGGTGCTGCGCGGCAACCTCGCCACCGTCCTGCGTATGCAGGCGATGGTCACCAACCTGCTGCTGCTCGCCCGCCTGGAAGCCGATCGCGAACCGCTTGAGGTGGTCGAGACCGATCTCGTCGACCTCGTCCAGGCCTGCATCGCCACCTGGGACGACCGCGCCCTGGAGCGCGGTCAGGACATCGTGTGTGCAGCGCCGGAACACCTGACGATCCGCACGTCATCGGTGCATCTGCGCCTGATCGTCGACAACCTGCTCGGAAACGCCGTCGCGCATGGCACAACCGGTGGCGAGATCCGGCTCGCGGTTTCCGTTGATGGTGCTGTGGAGGTGGGCCAGATCCGACTGACCCTCGCGAACCCCTGCCCGGCCGACCTGGATCCGGGACGGCTCGGCCAGGCCTTCCATCGCGGCGATCAGGCGCGCCAGGGCAGCGATCACAGCGGCCTGGGCCTGGCGCTCTGCCAGCGGCTCGCGGTGCTGCTGGGTGCCGGCCTGAACCTGAACGCCCAGGCTGGGACATTTACCGCTGATCTGGCCCTGCCCGCCGAACCCCCTGCTCGCCGCCGCCGGCATACCTGAGGCATCCATGCGCCTGTCGACCCTTCTCATCCTGAGTACGACCACGGCGGCCGTCGTGGCCGGCGGTTGGTTCAGCTGGCGATCCTGGGGCCGGCCAACCCCGATCCGCTATGAAACCGCCGCCGTCGATCGCGGCCGCATCGTCGCCAAGGCTACCGCCACCGGCACCCTGTCGGCGGTGGTCACGGTGCAGGTCGGCAGCCAGGTTTCTGGACGCATTGCGGAATTGCTGGCGGATTTCAACTCGACGGTGAAGAAGGGCCAGGTGCTGGCGCGCATCGACGCGCAGTTGTTCGAAGCCGCGCTGGAACAGGCTCAGGCCAGCCTGGCGGTGGCCGAGGGCAACCTCGCCAAGGCCAAGGTGATCGCCGATGAATCCGCGCGCCAGGCCAGGCGCTTGGCAAAACTGGTCGCGGAACACATCGCGAACCAGTCCGATGTCGAGGCGGCCCAAGCCACCGCCGAGGCCGACCGCGCTGCGGTCGCAGTGGCCACCGGCAGCCGAGCCCAGGCGTTGGCGTCGGTGAAGCAGGCGACGATCAATCTCGGCTACACCACCATTGCCTCGCCGGTCGACGGCATGGTCATTTCGCGCAGCGTCGATGTCGGCCAGACCGTGGCGGCATCGTTGCAGGCCCCGACCCTGTTCACCATCGCTGAGGATCTGCGCAAGATGCAGGTCGACACCAGCGTCGCCGAAAGCGACGTCGGCCGGCTGAAGGAAGGCATGGCGGTGACCTTCACCGTCGACGCCTGGCCGGGCGAGCGCTTCCCCGGAGCCGTGCGCCAGGTGCGGTACGCTTCGCAGACGGTGCAAAACGTGGTCACCTATGATGCCGTGGTCGACGTCGATAACCCCGCGTTGAAGCTGCGGCCCGGCATGACCGCCAACGTGGCTTTCGTCTACGCCGAGAAGGACGCGGCCCTGCGCCTGCCCAATGCGGCGCTGCGCTACCGGCCACCGCAATCGGCTGCTGCGATTACGGCCGTAACTCCTGACAAGGCTGGTCCAACGGGCGGTTCGCCGCCTGCCGGCGGCCAGAGTCGCGCCGAAGGCGGTCGCGGTGATAGCGGCAGAGCTGATGGCGGCAGAGCCGGAGGAGGCGGCGCCCCAGGTGTGCGCGGCCCGCGACCCACCGACCGGCGGGTCGTGTGGGCGCTGCGCGATGCCCAGCCGGTGAAGGTGCCGGTGCGGATCGGCATCACCGACGGATCCTTTTCGGAAATCCTCGAAGGCGAGCTCACGGAGGGCGAGGCCCTGATCGTCGACGCGATCGGTGCGCCGAAACCGGCCAGCACCCAGGCCGGTCCACCCGGCCCGATGGGCGGACGGCGGATGTTTTGACATGACCGATCCGCTCATCCGCCTGGCCTCACTCGCCAAGGTCTACCACATGGGCGATGTCGATGTGCATGCCCTGCGCGGCGCCACCCTCGACATCGCCGCCGGCGACTTCGTGGCGGTCATGGGCGCGTCGGGTTCCGGCAAGTCGACGCTGATGAACATCCTCGGCTGCCTCGACCGGCCGAGCAGCGGAGCATACCGACTGGATGGCCGCGACGTGTCGGGCCTGGACCGCAGCGAACTCGCCCTGGTGCGCAACCGCACCATCGGCTTCGTCTTCCAGAGTTTCAACCTGCTCTCGCGCACCAGCGCCCTGGAAAACGTCGAGCTGCCGCTGCTGTATGCCGGCGTCGGCAATCGCGAGCGTCATGCGCGGGCGCACGAGGCCTTGCAGCGGGTCGGCCTGGGCGATCGCGTCGACCACCATCCGAACCAGTTGTCGGGCGGGCAGCAGCAGCGAGTGGCGATCGCCCGTTCGCTGGTCGGCCGGCCGCGCCTGATCCTGGCGGATGAACCCACCGGCAACCTCGACACCCGCACCAGCGTCGAGATCATGGTGCTCTTCCAGGAACTCGGCCGCAGCGGCATCACCATCGTCCTGGTCACCCACGAGGCCGACATCGCCGAATACGCGGCCCGCGTGATAGTGATGCGCGACGGGCTGGTGCGCGAGGACCGCCGGCAGACGCCGCGCGACGCGGCGGCGACCTTGGCCGCCTGGCCAGCGACTGAGCCGGAACCGGTGGCCCCGGTTGCTGGAGGAGCGCCATGAGCCCGCTCCAGACCCTGCGCGTGGCGATCCGCGCCATCCTGCGCAACAAGCTGCGTTCGCTGCTGACGGCGCTCGGGATCATCGTTGGGGTCGGCGTGTTGATAGCGATCTCGGCGGTAGGCGAAGGGGCCAAGCAGAATGTTTCGGACAAATTCGCCTCGATGGGGTCGAATTTGCTCATCGTCTTATCGGGCAGCGCCTCCACCGGCGGGTCACGGGGTGGTTCTGGCTCCATGCCTACCCTGACCTGGGACGATCTGCAGGCGATCCAGAACGAATGCTCGGCGGTCCGCCGGGCGGCTCCCGCACTGCGCACGCGCGTCTCAGTAGTCAGCGACGAGCAGAACTGGTCCACCGAAGTGCAGGGCACCACGCCCGATTTCTTCATCATACGGGAATGGCAGACCACCTCGGGTGTGATTTTTACCCAGGCGGATACCGATGACGGGACCAAAATTGCCATGCTTGGCCGTACTGTGGCGGATAAGATCTTCCCCGGGATGGCTGATCCGTCCGGGGCGACGATCCGGATCAAGAACATCCCGTTCCTGGTCGGCGGCATCCTGGCGAAGAAGGGCCAGAACCCCATGGGTCAGGATTACGACGATGTGGTCGTGGTGCCGCTGAAAGCCTACCAGCGCTTCATCGCGGGCGGGTTCAACGCCTACATCAACGGCGCCATTCTGGTGAATTCCTATTCCCCTGAGGCTACGGCGCGTGCAAGCACACAGGTTAGCCGCCTGCTGCGCGACCGGCACCGCTTGGTAGATGGTCTCGATGACGATTTCTCCGTGCGCAATCTCACCGAGATGGTCCAGGCCCAAGTAGAAGGGGTCGAGACTGTCGCGATGCTCCTGTGGATTACCGCGGCGGTGTCGCTCCTGGTCGGGGGCATCGGGATCATGAACATCATGCTGGTCAGCGTCACTGAGCGCACGCGGGAGATCGGTCTGCGCATGGCGGTCGGCGCTACGCCGGGACAGATCCTGATCCAATTCATGACCGAGGCGCTGACGCTCGCGGTCGTCGGTGGCGGATTGGGAATCGCAATGGGCGTTGGCTCGGCGATGGTGCTCGCGTGGTGGCTCGGCTGGTCGGTGCTCATTCGTCCCGAAATCACCCTGCTCGCGTTCGGGGTCAGTGCCGGGGTCGGCCTGGTGTTCGGCATCTATCCGGCCTATCGCGCTTCGCGCCTCGATCCGATCGACGCCCTGCGCTACGAATAGCTCGCTGATTGGCGCCCGCCCCGGGGAACCGGCCACCCCGCTGTTGCGTGCTGCGCGGAACCGCACAATCCGACCATGCCATCCCTCGCCTGGGGCGACCGCTACGTCAGCGGCAACCCGACCATCGACCGCCAGCATCGTCTGCTCTTCGATGCCTTCGATGCCCTGACCCAGGCCTGCGCCGCCGGCACCAATCCGGCCGCGATCGGCCATTTCGTCGACATCTGCCGTGATCACATCCTGACCCACTTCAACGATGAAGAGGCCGAGATGGAGCGCATCGGCTATCCCGCCGCCAAGCTGGAGCACCACCGCCTGGCGCACGAGCAGGTTGCCGAGGCGGTGCTCGCCCTGGTCGTCGCCCAAAACAACGGCGAGATCGTTACCTCCGTGCAGGCCCTGAAGGCCGCCGACCTGATGGTCGAACACATCAAGCACGAGGACGCGGCGTTCATCGCCGTCGCGCGCGCGGCGTGGGAGAAAACGCAAGCCCCGGTCAAGGCCGCGACCGGTAAAATTGTAGAAAAACCGGCAGGGAAACCCGCCGCGAAGCCAGCCAAGGATGCCAAGAAACCGGCCCAGGTGGCGAAAACCAGCCCGGCAAAATCCCGCAAGCGCTGAACGGAATCCAGCCGACGCCTGTCCAGCCTGCCCTTATCTGCCAAGAGAGGCCTGCGCCATGACCATCAAGGAATCCGTGGAGAAGATCATCCACGATCTGCCTGATGATGCGACCCTGGAAGACATTAATTACCACATCTATGTCTTCGAGAAAATTCAGCAGGCAAATGAATCGGAGCGGCAGCATGGCCTGGTTTCGGACCAGGAGGCGAAGGAGCGGATCCGGCGATGCCTGGCGCAGTGAAGTGGACCGAAGCGGCCATCTTGGACGTCCAGAACTGGGTGGCCTGGATCAGGCGTGATTCGGAATTCCAGGCAGGCAGGGTGGCGACCGCGGTCCTTGAATTGGTCGACGACATCGCTCGGCATCCCCTCACCGGGCATATCGTGCCGGAATTGAAAGACGAAACCTTACGCTTCAAGATCATCTATGCGCGGCGACTGGTGTACGAGATTCGCGGCGAAGCAATCATCATCAAACGAATCATCAGTTGTCGCATGGACTTTCTGCGAGAATTCCAACCTGATCGCAAGGACGCCTGACGCCGCAAGCGGCTTTACCGGATGCCGGGCCCGTGCGATTGATCAGCAGCGCCAAGCCCGGAAATTTTAAGCGCACGCTGGTGCCGCTGCGCGGATCTGTAGCACCGAGTCGGATTGATTTTCCGAGGTCCGGATCAGCCTGATCCGCCATGGAATTCCTCCAGGCACTCCCGGTCTGGCCATGCGGTCGGCATGACGCGATGAACCTGACCATCGGCTTCCGATGTGTCGTCACGGTGACGAATGACGATCCACCCGTGGTCCTGCATTTGGCCATGCGTTCGCTCTACCGTCTGTGGCTGGATGGACGGTTCTGCGGATATGGTCCGGCGCGTTCAGCGCACGGCCATGTCCGCGTCGATGCCTGGACGTGGAACCTGCCCGCCGGACCGCACCTGATCGCGGTGGAGGCGGTGTCGGTCAATGTGCCGGCGTTCGCCACGCTGCATGAGCATCCCTTCGTGCAGGCGGAAGTACTGCTCGGATCCCGGATCGTGGTCGCCACCGGTGCATCGGGCTGGCTTGCGCTGGTTCCTGGCGAGCGCATCCAACGGATGCCGCGCATGTCCCGGCAGCGGGGTTTTTCCGAGGCTTGGCGTCTGCATCCCGGTTCGGCCGATTGGCGCAGTCGGATCGATGCTGAATTCCAGCCAGTGGAAATTGAAACCGTCCGACCAGCGCAATTGCAGCCACGGCAACTGCCGTTGCCGACCTTGCCGGAGGCACGGCCAATCGCGATGACCAGCGGTGGAACTGCCGAGTCCACGCCGGAGGGGTCGCTGGCCAAGTGGGAGACCTGGATGCGCAGTGACTCCGGCACGACCTTCGCCGGTTTTCCGCGTCGGGAATGGGAAGTCGATGTCAGTGGTGAACTGGCATCCTGGATCTGCCGACGCGATGTCGCCATCGTCCCTGCGGCTCCCGACATGCCGCAGGACCTGACCGCCGGCACCTGGCGGATTTGGGACTTCGGAGTGAATCAACCTGGCTGCGCCCGGGTCCAGGTGGTCTGTACCCAGGCAGCGACCGTATATGTGCTCGGGGACGAGGTGTCGGACGCGCAGGGCGATGTCGATCCTCGCCGCCTGGAATGCTTCAACGGCGCGCGTTTCGAGTTGGCTCCGGGAACCTACGACCTCATCACCTTCGAGATCCTGACCCTGCGTTTTCTCAAGGTCCTGGTGCTGGCCGGCGCGGTGAGGATCACCGCACCGAGCCTCATGATCTATGCCCGCGACCTGCCAGATTCCCGGTTTTCGTCTTCAGACCCAAGTCTGGAGCGCATCTTCGTCGCAGCGGTGCGTACCTTCGCCCACAACACCGTCGACAACTACCTCGACTGTCCATCGCGCGAGCGCGCCGGTTGGCTCTGCGACAGCTTTTTCATCGGTCGGGCCGAACCATGGCTCACCGGCAGCAGCGTGGGCGAGACGGTCTTCCTGGAAAATTACAGCCTCTGCCCCGTCCTGCCGGACATCCCCAAGGGCATGCTGCCGAAACTCTACCCCGGCGATCAGTCCATGGGTTGGCCAAAGCCGGGCCATATCGCAAACTATTTGCCGACCTGGCCGATGTGGCTGGTCCTGCAGATCGAGGAATTCGCCGAGCGGGGCGGCGATCGCAGTCTGGTCGCGGCTTTTTTGCCGCGATTCATTGATCTTTTTGCGCTACTCGATCGTTATCTGAACGCGGAGGGTCTGCTCGAACGCCTCGACGGCTGGATCTTCGTCGACTGGTCCGACGCCAACCAGCATGTCCAGGCGGTGAACTTCCCGGTGAACATGCTGTATGCGGCGGCCCTGGACGCGGCGGGCCGCATATATCGCCGAGCGGACTGGTGCGACCGTGCTGCCGACTTGCGCCAATGTGTTCGCGAACTGGCGTGGGATGGGAGGTTCTTTGGCGATAACGCCGAACGTGGATCCGAAGGCAGATTGGTGCTCACCGGCCGGCATACTGAGGCCTGCCAATACTACGCCTTCATCTTCGGCGTGGTGTCCCCGTCCAGTCACCCTGAACTCTGGCAGGAACTGGTGCAGCGATGCAGTCTGGCACCAGGCGTGACCCATCCAGAACTGCCGCGCTCTGGCGTGTTCATCGGCCAGCACCTGCGCATGCTGTTGCTGGCCCGCCATGGCGAGACTGCGCGCTTGGCGGCAGAGATCATCGCCGCCTACCTGCCGATGGCGGAACGCACGGGAACCTTGTGGGAATACGAACATCCCACTCATTCGTGCGATCATGGCTTCGCCGGCCATGTGGCGCATCTGTTGATCACGGCGGTCTTTGGACTGACCGTGGACCGACCCCGACGCCGATTCGTCCTCCGCGTGCCGGTCCACAATCTGGCCTGGATCAAGGTCCGACTGCCGTGGGAGGGGGACTGGCTGGAACTCGGATGGGAACGGACGTCATCCGGCGTCCAGCCACGGGTGGATCGCGTCCCATTGGGCTGGACCTGCAACCTGGAAACCTGATCGGTTCAGGAATGTTGCGGCGTGGACAGCAGGCGGCCTCAAACGTCGGACTTCCTGGGAGCGCCAGCGTCCCGCCGGCCGGAAAACGGCATCTGCAGGATGCCACCAATCGACTTTTGAGGCGGCCTGGCGTGGACCGCCAGCGACCATTGCGGCGCGTGGTGCATTCCTACCCTCCCCGCCGCCATGACCGTGACCCATCGCATCGACGTGCGCCCGATCGTTTCGGCCGCCGACCCCCACCTCGCGCATGAGGCCGAATTGCTCGGTCTTGGGCACCTGACGGATCTGCGGCGCAGCCGTTATTACCTGATCAGTGGGGCGGTCACCAAGGCCCAGGCGCAAATCCTGGCGCGGCGGCTGCTCTCTGATCCGGTGGTCGAAACCTGCGCGCTGACCGTGCCCGATGCGGAAAACCGGCGGGTCATCGAGGTCCAGCGCAAGACCGGGGTCATGGATCCCACCGAGGCGTCGATCATCAAGGGTGCGCGCGATCTCGGACTGGCGGTGACATCCGTGCGCTGCGGCACCCGGGTCGAGGTTGCCGGCGCGTCCGATGCCGATTGCCAGCTGCTGGCCTGGAAATCCCTGGCGAACCAGGCGGTCGACGATGCCGCCATCGATCCCGACCAGCCGGTCCGACTGGTCGCCGGCGGCAAGGCCGGCAAGCACAAGCGCACCCTGGTGCCCCTGAGCGGCCTCGACGACGCCGCCTTGATGCAGTTGTCGAAGGATGGCTGCCTGTCGCTGACCATCGACGAGATGCATGCGATCCAGGCCCATTTCAAGGAACTCGGTCGCGAACCGACCGACGTCGAGCTGGAATCGATCGCCCAGACCTGGTCCGAGCACTGCGTCCACAAGACCCTTAAGGGGCTGGTCGAATACACCGGCCCGGACGGCGAATCCGGCCCGATCCGCACCCGCATCATCGACAACCTGCTCAAACAGACTATCGCGCGGGCGACCAAGGAATTGAAGGCCAAGTGGTGCCTGTCGGTCTTCAAGGACAACAGCGGCGTCATCGCCTACGACAAGGACACCGGCGTCTGCCTGAAGGTCGAGACGCACAACCGGCCCTCGGCGATCGAGCCTTACGGCGGCGCCAGCACCGGTCTCGGCGGCGTCATCCGCGACGTGATCGGCACCGGCATCGGCGCCAAGCCGATCTTCAATACCGACGTGTTCTGCTTCGGTCCGCTCGACACCCCGGCCGATCAGCTGCCCGCCGGCACCATCCACCCGCGCCGCCTGATGCGCGGGGTGGTGAACGGCGTGCGCGACTACGGCAACCGCATGGGCATCCCCACGGTCAACGGGGCGATCCGCTTCGATCCGCGCTACCTCGGCAATCCGCTGGTGTATTGCGGCACCGGGGGACTCATCCCGCGCGAGTTCATCGAGAAGGAATCCAAGAAGGGCGATCACATCGTGGTGATGGGTGGGCGCACCGGCCGCGACGGCATTCACGGCGCGACTTTTTCCAGCGTCGAACTGCATGAGAAGTCCGAAGTGGTGTCGTCCGGCGCGGTGCAGATCGGCAACGCCATCGAAGAGAAGAAGGTGCTCGACTGCACCCTTCAGGCGCGCGACGCGGGCTGCTTCAGTGCGCTCACCGACTGCGGCGCGGGCGGGCTGTCGTCGGCTTGCGGCGAGATCGCGAGCGCGCACGGCTGCCGCATCCACCTCGACCGGGTGGCGCTGAAGTACGACGGTCTGAGCTACACCGAGATCTGGATCAGCGAGTCGCAGGAACGCATGGTCGCGACGGTTCCGGCGAAAAAGGTCGCAAAATGCCTGGCGATCTTCGCTGCTGAAGGCGTCGAGGCGGTCGACCTGGGCGAGATCACCGACACCGGCCGGTTGGAGCTGTTCTACCACGGCGAGCAGGTCGCCGACATGCAGATGAGCTTCCTCCACGACGGCGTGCCGCGCCTGAAGCGTCCGGCGGTGTTCACGCCGGTGATCGAGGAAACCCCGGAAATCGCTGCGCCCGAAGACTACGCCGAGGCGTTGCGCACGGTGCTGGCGCGACCGAACGTGGCGAGCAAAGAATGGGTCATCCGCCAGTACGACCACGAGGTGCAGGCCGGATCCGTGGTGAAGCCGCTGGTCGGCGCCACCCACGACGGGCCGAGCGACGCCGCCGTGGTCGCGCCCCGGCCGGGCAGCCATCGCGGCGTCGCGGTGGCCTGTGGACTGAATACCAACTTCGGCGACACCGACGCCTGGCATGCTGCTGCGGCCGGCATCGAGGAAGCGCTGCGCAACCTCGTCTGCGTCGGCGCGCCGCTGGACAAGGTCGCCATCCTCGACAATTTTTCCTGGTCGAAATGCACCGATCCCAAGGTCTTCGGTGCCCTCGTGCGCGCCTGCGAGGCCTGCTACGAACTGGCCATGTACTACCGCACCCCGTTCATTTCAGGCAAGGACAGTCTGTCGAACGAGTTCGTGGTCGGCGGCCAGGTCATCCGCATCCCGCACACCCTGCTGATCACCGCGATGACGGTGATGAAGGACGTGCGCGACGCCATCACCATGGATGTGAAGCGCGCCGGTGACGCGGTGATCGTGGTCGGCGAGACCCGCGATGAACTCGGCGGCAGCGAGTATTTCCTCTTGCGCGGCGTCAGCACGGGCATCGTTCCCAAACTCGACCGCATCGTGTCGAAGCCGGTGCTTGATGCCGTCGCGGCCTGCACCGCAGCCGGCCTGGTCAACGCGGCGCACGACTGCTCTGACGGTGGCCTGGCGGTCACCCTGGCCGAGATGGCGTTCGCCGGCGGCCTCGGCATGGACATTGACGCGGGCAAGGTGCCCCGACGCGGGGCTGATCGGCTGGATCGCCTCCTGTTCAGCGAATCCAACTCGCGCATCGTCCTTACGGTTCCGGCCAAGCAGGTCGGGAAGGTGCGGAAACTGCTAAAGAAAGTGCCGCACGCCCAGGTCGGCAGCGTCATCGCGGAACCGGAACTGCGCATCCACGGTTGCGGCGGAGAACTCGTCGCCGACCTGGACGGCCTCAAGCAGGCGTGGCAGAGCGCACTAACGGTGATGGCTGGCTGAACAAAAATCGCAATTGCACCCCACCTGCTGCGTTGGTCGTCAGTGGTCATTGTCAGGACGGGTGTTTCCCACCGCCCCACAACGATGGCGGGTTCAAGTCTCTTTACGGTGACCAAGCAACCGTGCGGCCACCCCCGTCCTGACGCGGCGCTGCCCAACTCCTTCCTCCCGCCTTGCATCTGGGGCGCACTTGCGATTTTTTCGATCCCCGTTTGGGATCAACGTCTCGCAGCGTCCAGATTTTCCTGGGAACTCAAACCCAAGGCGCGGTCGATCCACGACCCCATCAGCGGCTGGGCGCAGCCGGCGCGCCAGGCGCCCAGGGTCTGGGCCCGGGTGTCCCAGGTCGTGGCGGCGCGCACATCTGCCGTCGAGGCGAGTTCGCGCAGGGCGCGGCGGTCAACGGTCCGGGCCTGACCGGCCTGGGCGATGACCAGGGGCGGGGCGGTGAGCAGATCGCAGCCGAAACGGTCGCCCCAGACGGTGAACAGCCCGGCCAAACGGTCGTGGGAGCAGCCGCTGAGCGGTGCACCAACCCAGGCGGCGAGCACCAGATGGCCGTCGGCCGTGGTTTCGGCCGCGTGGCTTAAACAGCGTTTTTCCTTTATGAATTGAGCGAAAAGCAGGTCGAGGCCATGAACCAGAAGCCGGCCCTGGTCGGGGGTCAAACCGGGTTGGCAGGTGCGTACCAACATGCTGGCGGAGTCGGGCAGGTCGGCGAGCGTCGGCATGACGGCACGATGGCCGGCAGACCACCCGGCGGAACCGTTCCCGGCCAGGGCCTCGACGCGACCTGAGGACAGATGTCCGGCCATTGGGCTGCATCGCTGCGTAAATCGGACCTTATGTGGTGTATAGACAGGATGTTCTGGACCAAGGTTAGTGTCTGCGATAGGCGCGCAGAGGTGGTAGGACATCTGTCCGTACGCAAATTGCATGCTTCCAGCCGTGGCCAGGAATAATGGTTGCCAGCCCCCCCCATGCTGAGATCGTCCAGCCCCGCGAAACTGAGCCGGAACCAAGCGACGAGGCCCATGGATACCCTGACAATTACCCCGACCACCTGGCGTGGCGTCAAAGCGCACCGGATCCTTGGATCCCGGCTTGAAGCCGTGCTGACCGTGGTCGGCTGCCACCTGGCCTGCCTGCGCCGACGCGGCGAGGAACTGAATCCCCTCTGGCAACCGCAATGGCCAGCCGGCGATCCGACCACGATCAAACCGGGGGTGGACGGCAAGTGGGGCCCCGGCCCGGATGCCTCCATGCTGTCCACCATCGTCGGCAGCAACCTCTGCCTCGACCGCTTCGGCCCACCCTGGCCGGGCGAGAACCGGCCGGTGCATGGCGAGACCAACGTGGTGCCGTGGAAGATGATCGCCCACGCGACGATGGCCGAATGCACCACCGCGCTGCCCGAGGCGAAACTCATGGTTCGCCGCCGGGTGCGCATCGACAACGATGTGCTGGAGTTGTCGACCGGCGTCTGCCACGACGGCAAGGAAGCCCGCGCCGTCGAATGGTGCGAGCACACCACGATCGGCGATCCCTTCCTGGATGGCAGCGTCTTCACCGCCGGTCTCGATGCGATGCGCGCCCTGCCCCAAGGTGGCGGCGATCCGACGGACATGGACATCAACAAGGGTCTGGTGATGCCCGCTGCTGATGCGCCGGCCGATGGTTCGCTCCGTGCCGGCCGCGTCGTCGCCGGCTGGTGGACGGCCGAGAACAAGCGCCTGGGTCGCCGCCTCACCGCCCGCTGGAACCGCGAGGATTTCCCCTGGCTCTGCCTGTGGACCGAGCACAAGTCGCGCGCCTTCGCCCCGTGGTCGGGCCGCGAACGCACCCGTGGCATGGAAATCGCCACCAAGCCCTTCCCCGACGGCAAGCCACCGCAGGGCCGGGCTGAAAAATTCCTCGGCCGCCCGACCACCTGCCTGATCCAGCCCGGACAGTGGCGCGACCATGTGGTGCGCTTCGCCTGGCAGCCGCTCTGATCCTGGCGGCGCCGTTCCCACTTTTTCCCTGCTGATCCAACCCACTGATCGAGCCGGATAGTTCCATGCCCTCCCCCGTCCTCGTCCAGTTCGGAGCCGGCAACATCGGCCGTGGCTTCATCGCCCCAACCTTCGCCGCCGCCGGCTGGACAATCATCTTCGTCGACGTCGCCCAGGCGATGGTCGACGCCTTCAACGCCCGTGGCAGCTATCAGGTGATCGAGGTCGACACCGGCAGCGCCACGCTGATCACGGTCAGCGGCGTCTCGGCGATCGACGGCCGGAACCTGGAGGCGGTTGCGGCGGCGGTGGCATCCGCCCGGCTAGTCGCGACGGCCGTCGGACTGAACGTGATCGGTCGCCTCGGCGCGCCGATCGCGGCTGGACTCGAACGCCGGCTTGCCGCCAACGGCGGTCCGCTCGACGTGCTGGTGTGCGAAAACGGCGTCCAGGCCCCAGCCCTGCTGCGCGCGGCGGTGCTCGAACGCCTCGCGCCCGAACGCCGTGCCGCCGCCGATGCGGCGCTGGGCTGCGTGCGGACCTCGATCGGCCGCATGATCCCGCCCAGCGTACCAGGCGCGGATCTGCTCGACATCAAGGTGGAATCCTACAACCACCTGCCGGTCGAGGCGCCGGCCTTCCGGGGTACGATCCCCGCCGTGGCGCACCTCGAACCGAAGCAGGACTTCGATCTCGTCCTGCGCCAGAAGCTGTACCTGCACAACCTGACCCACGCTTGCCTGGCCTACGCCGGCCATCTGCGCGGCTTCGCCACCATCCCCGACTGCATGGAGGACGCCGACCTCGTCGCCGCCTGCCGCGCGGCTGGACTTGAGGCCAGCACCGCCCTGGCGCGGGCGCACGGGGGCGGCGATCGCGCGCGCGAAGCTGCGATCCATGCAGAAAACCAGGCTTTGATTGCAGACCTGTTCCAGCGGTACACCAACCGCGCCCTCGGCGACCCGGTCGGACGCGTCGCGCGCGACCCGCTCCGCAAACTGGCGGCCGACGATCGCCTGATCGGGGCTGCGCGCCTGTGCGTCGAACAGGGCGTCGCCTTCCCGTCGCTTGCCCGGCATATCCTGCTTGCCTGCCACTACCGCCCGGCCGACGACGAACCGGGCGCTGCCGACTTCCGCCGTCTACAGGCAGCCGGCTGGAGGCAGGTACTCGCAAGCGTTTCAGCCCTCACCGACAAGGATCCGATCATGACCGCCACCGCCCAGGCCGCCCGTCTGCAGCGCTTCAAGGAACTCCTGCCCCACCGCCGCGCCGCCGCCGCTAAGGCGATGCGCGCTGCCGGCCTGGTCCTGCGCGACGATGAAGCAGCCGCGATCGAGATCGCCGACTTCGGCCTCGACCGCTATGAGCAGTATGGCCTCGCCATCCACGTCTACGTGAACACCGAGCGCTGCTGCGGCAAGGAACTCATGATGGTTCCCGGCCAGATCTGCCCCGAGCACCGGCATCCGCCGATCGCTGCGGCGGGAGGCCAGCCCGCTGATCTGGGCAAGGAAGAAACTTTCCGCTGCCGCCAGGGCGAAGTGTTCCTCTTTCTTCCCGGCCACCACAAGGACAGCGGTGAACAGGCCAAGGCCGAGGCCTTCATCCCGGCCGACAAACGGGTCGCGCACAGCGTCTACAAGTGCGTCCACCTCAAGCCGGGCGAGCAGTACACCCTGCGCCCGAACACCCCGCACTGGTTCGTCGCCGGCCCCGATGGCGCGGTGATCAGCGAGTTCTCGACCCGCTCGCGCGATGAAGCAGACGTGTTCACGGACACTGAAATCGTCCGTCTTCCTCCCGCCTGATCGAAGCGGAAGGAAGTTCAGGCCGGCGGCAGGTCGGTGGCGGATTCGCTGCCGGCCGGTTCTTCCGCCTCCGGCAGCCGCGCCAGGGCGAGGATCGACAGGTCGTCGCCCAACGCCCCGCCGGCATGGGCACTGGCGTCGCGCGCGATCGCATCGACGAAGACCTGGGCCGGCTGTTCAAGGTGCGAGAATATGCTGGCGCACAGGCGGTGCTCGCCGAATTCGTGCTGCTCGCCGTCCTGGGCTTCGATCAGGCCATCGGTGTACTGCACCAGGACGTCGCCCGGTGTCAGTTCCACGGTTTCGACCACCAGGGTCGCAGCGAAGCGTTCGCCGCTGGCCAGGCCGATCGCCATGCCGCGCTGACCGACGTGGCGCAGCAGCACCGGCCCGGCCGGGTGCACGAGCAACGCGTGGTGATGGCCGGCGCGCAGGCAGGCGTAGGTATGGTCCTCGGGATCGAAGATGCCGGCGGTGATGGTCATGAACTGGCCAGGCAGCAGGTCCTGGCGCAGTTCCTCATTGAAGCGAGTCACCAGCGGGATCAGGTCGTTCGTGGTCCGGGCGATGAAGCGCAGGGTTTTCAGGGCTGAGGCGACCACCAGCGCGGCCTGCATGCCGTGGCCGCTGACGTCGCCCAGCACCATCAAGACCCGGCCATCGGACAGGCTCAGGCATTCGTAGAAATCACCGCTGACGCCGGCGTGGGCGCTGTAATGCACCGCCAATTCGTAACCGGGCACGCTGGGCAGGCGGTTCAGCATGTGCTGCTGCACGGTGCGGGCGCGCTGTAGGTCGTCATTCACCGCCGCCGGGCGGGAACCCGACGGCGAAACGACGGGATTCGCGCCCGAGGTCAGGTTCGCCGGATCGCCGTCGGTGGCCTTGCGGATGGTGGAGGACGTAGTGCCGGAACCCTTGCTGATCAGGCCCAGGCTCTGACCGCGCGCGAGCAGGGTCTGCTGGTCGAGCATCGGACCCTTCTGCGCTTCGGGACAGTTGGCCAAGTGCCGGGCCATCTGCTTGAACGTGCGGGGGGTGACCTTGCCGTCGTCGCGTTCGACCTCGGTGGTCAGATTGCCTGTCCAAGGATTGAGCCAGCCCCTGCCGTCGCGGGAGAAGATGCGCAGGCGCGGTTCGTTCGGCACCAGGCGGACGAGGTCGAAGCGCCAACGTTCGTAATTCAGCTGGACCTGCGGCAAGGGATCACGGTCGCGCCAGACGCCGGTTTCAACCAGGTAGTCGCGGGCGGAGAGCAACCGCCCGAGCGGTGCGGGCACCGCCTGCGCGGTGTAGGGATCGAGCCAGAACTGCTGGTCCAGGCTCATCACCTGGAAGCGTTCGTCGCGCTCCAGCAGCTGGAGCACGTCCGGGCTGAGCGGCCGACGCGCTGATTTGCCGGCACTGCCGCCGCTGGCGCCTGGGCGGACGTTGCCCCGGGTTAAGATGGTTCCAGATGTCGTACGGCGGGTCTGCATGTCGATGCGGTCCGGAGCATGTACACCCGCAGCGTACGAGGGTCAACCGAGCATCGGGCGAAACCCGGTGGTCAGTAGGTTCGATCCACGACGAATCGCGCCAAGGAGACCAACGGGGCCGCTGCCGTGCCAAATGTGTTCAGCGCCACGATCGCGGTGTCCAATCGTCGACGCGCCTCGGCGCGGGCGGCGTCGAGTCCGTACACTGCGACCCAGGTCAATTTTTGCTGCGCCGCATCCTTGCCCGCTGTCTTGCCCAGAGTGGCGCTGTCGGCGGTGGTATCGAGGACATCGTCCTGGATCTGGAAGGCCAGGCCGAGTTCGTTTCCGTACGTCGCCAGCGCCGTGCGCTGCGCTGCTCTGGCTCGTGCGGCGAGCGCGCCCAGTTCGCACGACGCCTGGATGAGCGCCGCCGTTTTGCCGCGATGGATGCGCTCCAAGCGCTGCGCACAGGCGGGCGAGGCGTCGACCGGCTGCCCTTCGGCATCGAGATCATCTTGCTGGCCCCCGACCACGCCGAGCGAGCCGCCAGCTTGGGCCAGCACGCGCACCGCCTCGGCTGAAATCTCAGCCGCCTGCGCAAAAGCGAACGCCTGGAGCGCGTCGCCGGCCAGGATCGCGGTGGCTTCGTCGAAGGCGACGTGGCAGGTCGGCCGGCCCCGGCGCAGGTCGTCGTCGTCCATCGCCGGCAGGTCGTCGTGGATCAGGGTGTAGGTGTGAAAGGCCTCGACCGCCGCCATCGCCGGGGCGCAATCGGCGTCCGTGCCGCCACAGGCGCGGCAGGCCGCCAGGACCAGGGCCGGACGCAGACGCTTTCCCCCCGCGAACAGGCTGTGCCGCATCGCCGCGTGCAACCGGCGCGGTTCGTGATCGAGCGCGGGAATGCGCTGGTCGAGTTCGCGTTCGCACTGCGCCGCCGCTTCGAGGAGGAGCACCGTCGCATCGGCCGGAAACGGAGGAACGTGGGTCGGGGCCGGGGGCGGGGGCTGGGGCTGGGACAGGGGCGGGAGCTGGGACAGGGGCAGTCCGGCGGCGAGGCGCGCATCGTTCATGGGCGGGCACCATAGGACCGGCGTTTCCGGCACCAACTCCTGGTCGTGGCGGTGGTGCCCGAACCTGGATCCCGGCTCGGTTCTGGCTCTGCGCTGGCCCCGCCCTAGCCCGGCTTTGGGACCATCCGGTGGCCTCTCCACGGTTGCCGCCGCGACGGCGGTGCTACGCTGGTCCGATCGTCCCAGCCAAGGTAAAACCCTCATGCCCGACCTGCCCTCCTCCGCCTCCAGCTTGACCCCAGCCGACGATTACGGCGTCGACAAGATCCAGGTCCTGGAGGGCATGCAGGCGGTGCGCAAGCGGCCCGGAATGTACATCGGCGACCCGGCGACCACCGGCCTCTACCAGCTCGTCTGGGAGGTCATCGACAACGCGATGGACGAGGCCCTGGCCGGGCACTGCAACGAGATCTCGATCACTATCCATGAGGACTGCTCGTTCTCGGTCAGCGACAACGGGCGCGGCATTCCGACTGCGCCACATCCCTCGACCGGCCGCAGTACCCTGGAAGTCGTGATGACCGTGCTGCATGCGGGCGGCAAGTTCGACAACCAGGGCACCGGCGCGTACAAGAAATCCGGCGGCCTGCACGGCGTCGGCGTGTCGTGCGTCAACGCCGTGTCGGCCTGGCTGGAATGCGACGTCAAACGCGACAGCAAGCACGTGCGCATGCGTTTCGAGCGCGGCTTGGCGATCGGTGAATTGCAGGAGATCGGCCCGTCGAGCGAGCGCGGCACCAGCGTGCGCTGGAAGCCGGATAGTGAAGTGTTCGGCGCCAACACCGTGCCCGATTACGCGGTGATCGCCCAGCGCTTGCGCGAACTCGCGTTTCTCAACAGCGGCGTGCGGATCTCGCTGCAAGATTTGCGCGAAGAGGGCAAGGCCGAGGTCTTCTATTCGACTGAGGGTCTGGCCGCGTTCGTCACCTACCTCAACCAGGGCAAGCAGGCATTGCATCCGGTCATCCACATCGACCGCGAGGGCGAGGACCAGATCGAAGTCGAACTGGCGATGCAGTTTAACGATGGCTACGATGAACAAGTGCTGTGCTTCACCAACAACATCCGCAACCGCGACGGCGGCAGCCACCTTGAGGGCTTCAAGACCGCGCTGACCCGCACCTTCAACGACTACGCCAAGGGCGCGGGACTCATCAAGGACGGCAAGCCGCCGGCCGGCGAAGACCTGCGCGAGGGCATCTGCGCCATCGTGTCAGTGAAAATGGGCGACCCCAAGTTCTCGAACCAGACCAAGGACCGCCTGATCAACAGCGAGATCTCGGGCGTCGTCCAGATGGCGCTCGGCCAGGCCCTGGCGGACTATTGCCAGGAGAATCCCAAGATCGCCAAACTGCTGGTGATGAAGGCGTTGGCCGCGTCTGAGGCGCGCGAGGCCGCGCGCAAGGCGCGCGAACTCGCGCGCAAGAACCGCAAGAGCCTGCTCTCGAACGCCGGCATGCCGGACAAGCTGCGCGACTGCCAGAGCCGAAACGTGGCCGAGACCGAACTCTTCCTGGTCGAAGGCGATTCGGCCGGCGGCAGCGCGAAACGCGGCAGCGACGCGCGCATCCAGGCCATCCTGCCCCTGCGCGGCAAGATCATCAACGTGGAAAAGGCGCGCATCGACAAGGTGATGGGCCACACCGAAATCGCCGCGATGATCCAGGCCATGGGCTGCGGTATCGGCGAGGAATTCAACCTCGACGGCATCCGCTATGGCAAGCTGGTGATCATGACCGACGCCGACGTCGACGGCAGCCACATCCGCACCCTGCTGCTGACGTTCTTCTTCCGCCAGTGGCCGAGGCTGATCGACAACGGCAACGTCTGGGTCGCGCAGCCGCCGCTCTACAAGGTCACCCGCGGCCGCCACGCCGAATACATCTACAACGACCGCCTGCTTCAGGATGAGATCGTCCGCCTGGGCCTGAACGACGCCCGCCTGGTCGACCGCACGGTGACGCCGGAACGCACGTTCGCCGGCGCGACCCTGGCCGAACTCGTCGCGATTTTGCAGGAGTTTGAAGAACACGAACGCGTGCTCGCGCTCAAAGGGCTGACCGTCGACGAATACCTGGCCCTGCGCACCAGCACCGGCGTGCTGCCGCTCTACCACGCCCGCATCGGTGAAGCCGACCGCTGGCTGACCACCGAGGCGGAACTCGCCGAACTGCTTGCCCGCATCCAGGCGACGCCGGCGTCCACCGACCCGGACGCACCGGCCCCGCTTTTGCCCGAGATCGTCGAATTCACCGAACGCGACGCGGTCGAACGCAGCCTGGCGCGACTCAAGACGCTGGGCTTTGATCCGCAGTTCCTGCTCGACGGCCCCGGCCGGGTCGCCCCGTTCACCCTGGCCGATAGCAAGGACGAGGTCCAGCTCACGCACCTGCTCGCCCTGGTCAAAGCAGTGAAAAAGCTCGGCCAGCGCGGCCTCGACATCCAGCGCTACAAAGGTCTGGGCGAGATGAACCCGGAGCAGCTCTGGGAAACGACGATGGATCCCACCCGCCGCCGCATGAAGCGGGTCACCATGACCGACGCGATCGAAGCCGAGCGCATGTTCTCGACCCTGATGGGCAACGACGTCAGCATCCGCCGCGACTTCATCGAGCGCCACGCTCTCGCGGTGGCGAAGAAGCTCGACGTCTGAGGGATCCGGATTCCCGCCACGGGTTCTGATGGTGGCGAACCTGCACGTTCACGGGTCGCAAGACGCGATCCGCGCGGACCTGTGCAGCGCGTAAATCCAGGCTTACCGAGCGCTTTTCGGGTCTTTGCCCAGCCCCACCTCGGCACACCGCTCACTGCGCACACCGAGCACGGTGCTGGTGCCGCGTTGGCGCACCACTGCGCCGGCGTGACCGGCGAAATCGACTCCGGCACCGCGCCAGGTGAACGGTGCGGCTGACAAACAAGCGACGACTTCGCGGCCGTCGCCGTGCTTGATGCGGACGACCCGGCCCTGGTCATCGAGGCGCTCCGCCGTCATCGGCACCAGGTCGGATCCACGCACCGTGAAAACCCAGGTGGCTGATGACCCAAGCGGCATCTCCCATTTTAGGCAGAGGCTGCGGGTGTCGTACAGCGAGGGATTCTTGCCTTTTTCGTCCAGGCCGCCGACGGCCCGGCCGAAGGGTTCATCTGGGATCTTCCCCCCGGCGACCGGCTTGTCGTGGCGAGAGACCACGGACATCGCTGCGCCCGGCGGATGAACGATGGCCAGGTCGCCGGTCAGGCCGTGCGGTGAAACGAGCGAGGCTTTCGCCCCGTCCACCGTGGTGCCGGCAGCCTGCAGGCTGTGCAGACGCCAGATGGTCGGGCATGGGCTGTCGACCTCATCGCGTACGACCAGGATGTCGGGGTGGATGAACAGCACGCAGCGGTCATAGCCGTTGGTCAGGGCGGGCGGTGTCGAGCGGCTGAGGTCCAGCGGCGGGTTGTACGGATAGCGGCAGCGCGCCACGCACCAGTCCGCGCCGTCGGAGTAGCTCTCGTCGGCTATCCACGGAGCGGGATACTTGCACGGCAGTGGCCAGTTGTTCACGCCCACGAATTCCAGGTTGGTGTGACCTTCCGGACCCTGCTTGTAGGGATTCCAGTAGTGCCCGCCGGGTGGACTGCCCCAGGCGCAGTCGCCGAAGAAATGGACGTCCTTGAACCAGCCCCAGAGTGAACCCTTGTCCTGATGGTGGTGGCCCCAGCTCTGTTCGGCGCGCACGATGATCATGGATTCCCGCGCCTGGGTGTCGGCAGCGCGCAGGATGCTGCCGTAACCCTGCAGCCAGGTGCTCTTCCAGGGTGGCCGTTGGGGTTCGATGCCAAGGTCTGCCACCTGCTCGCCAGCTTCCTTCACCATCCAGGCGAGTTCGGCCGCGGTGGCGCGCGCGGCCGGCGTGCCGGCGGCGAGGAAGTTTGGGATGCTGTCGCGCAGCGCCTTCGTGCGGCCGAAGTTCGGCCCGCCGTGGTCACCAATCGGCGCGATCGAGCGCTTGCCGCCGAAGCCCGGATCGCGCGGGAACAACACCCGGGGCCAAAAGGTGTGGACCCGCTGGATGCGCTCGTCGGCGAACGGATTCCACGTGCCGCGTTCACGGATCGGGATGCCGGCCTCGCGGGTGGCGCGGAGGATGCTGCCGGCGTAGGTGTGGCTTTCCTCCCAGCAGCCGCTTTGGGGATAGACATAGCGGTCGACCTGACTGCGGTACTGGCCTTCGACGTAGGTGTGCGCCAGGTCGGCCCAGGGGCAGCCGAGTTCTTTCAACGCTTCGGCAAGATGCTGGATGGTATTGAAGCGGTCGGTGTTGAAATTCATGTTCTCCATGCCCTGGTAAAACGGATTCAGGGCCTCGGGATCCGACCAGGGCAGCATCGCGCGCGGCCCCGGATAGGCGGAATCGTCCATCGCCATCAGGCAGATCAGCGCGGTTCCGGCCTGACGCGTGCTCAGTTCCTTGGTGTTCTGCAGCGCCGTCGCACCCTTCAGGGTGGGATTCGCCTTAGCCCAGGTGGCCAAGGCCTTGGCCGCACCAGGGATTGCGCTGCGGATGTTGGGATTCGAGCCGTTGAAGCGCATCATTCCGCACCGGCCGACGGTGGATTTGATGACGGTGTGGATGTCGCTGCTGAACCCCAGGCTGCCCACCGGCCGCTGGTCGTCGAGGGTCGGCACCGAACCATCCGCATTCCAGGTCAGCACCTGGCGGTTCAGGCGATCGAGGTTCCAGCTGCCGTCGGCCACATGGGCAAGGGTGAAGAACGGATCTTGGCTCGCCGCTGCCGGTGGTACGGCACCCTGGCCCTGGGCTTCAGCCGAGCCTTTGCTCTTCCAGGCGGAAACCCGGCGCAGGTACCAGCCGGTCTCGCGGTGGCCGTCGGTCAGCCAGGACTCGAAAGCGAGCCGGGGTGCGCTGCCCTCCAGTCCGACCCGGCCGCGCGTCATGCGATCGGCGGCAGTATCGCCAGTCGCCTGGGGCCGCTGATAGAGGTCGATGTGGTTGACCTTCACCCGGGTCCAGCGGTCGGGCCGGCAGAGGAACGCGCCCAGCGCCAGGTCGCCGCCAGCATCCGGCAGGGCCACCGAAAGATGCTCCTGTTTGCCACGGAAATAATTGTGCTGCGACCAGATCACCAGGCGCGCCAGGCAGCGCTGGCCGGCGATGGTGATGAAATCCTCGGCCCCGTCGCTCACCGAGCCGGAATCGCCGAGCGGCAGCCAGCGGTCATAATCGGCATCGGTCGGCATCAGGTAGCGGCTGGGTGGCGGAACCGCCATCACGAAACGGCTGTCGTCGCCGAGGTCGCTGTCTTCCACCAGCGAAACCCAGGGTTTCCCACCATACAGCCGGACCTGGGCCCGGTAGCTCTTGCCGCCGGTGAAGCGGTAGGTCAGGGCGATCTGCTGAAA
Source organism: Candidatus Kuenenia stuttgartensis (assembly GCA_945876185.1). Classification (GTDB taxonomy): domain Bacteria; phylum Planctomycetota; class UBA11346; order UBA11346; family UBA11346; genus BJHQ01. Next base: position 48,935 of record CAMCMZ010000014.1, read on the forward strand.
GACCGGCCCGGATTCCCAGGTCCAGGCGATGGCTTCGACCTGGCGCCGGCAATCGAGATAGCCGGATCCCTGCCAGGTGGTCCCGTCCAGGCTGAGTCCGGCGATCGGCCCCGGAATCAGCACCGACGCGACCGGAGCTGGGAACTTCAGTTCGCCGGCGGCGTGCGGGCTGGTCGGCACCCCGCCCGGTAGCGGCACACGGATCCGCAGGCTGGCGTTGGCGAGGATGCCGACCGGCACCGGTCCGGCAGCCTCGGCGGTCGTCGGTACCGGTGCGACGGCAGGCTTGTTGCTGCCGACGGTGAAGCGCAGCTGGCCCGGACCTTTGAGATCAACGGCAGTCCAGATCCGCACTTTGGCGGCGGCGGCGCGGGTGCCGGCGAGGACCTCGACCTGGCTCGTCACTCCGTCGAGGCCGAGGCCATCCACCGGCCGGGCGGGATCCAGGGCGACCTCGAACGACACCGGTTCCTGAAGGTAATCCATGCCAATGTAGTCGTTGACGACCAGCGTCGCCGGTTCGCCAGCGGTGGCAGTCGCGACGGAAGCATTGGCAGCGATGGCCGTGAGGACGAACAACACACCGGCGATACTTGGCCTGATGCGGTGGATCATGGCGCGGCCTCCATCACCTTGGCCAGCGCCGGGACGATCCCGCTGCGCTCCGTCGGCCGCTGCAGCACCGCCAGGGCCAAGTGACGTTCGCCAGTGCCGAGCAGGAATTCCAGGGTGACGTGGCCTTCGTAGAGCGAGGTCCCGATCAGCGCGGCGGTACGCGGGTTGGGCGTGCCATCGCTTTTCACATCCGGGCCGAGGACATGCCGGCTGCGCACGTCGTTGCCGCGCTGACGGCGCTGCCACAGTTCAACCCCCAACTGGCCGGGATTCTTCCACGATGCTGCCTCCCGCGCCCACACCGCCAGGATCTCGCGGCGATCCTCGGCCGCGCCCAGCACCGCGAGACCGGCGGGGATCTGCGGCCCCGGCTGGTGTGCCAGGATGGTGGCCTCGGCGCGGTCGTAGTGGCAGGGCAGGGTCAGGAAGTTCGCGGTCGCAGCGCCTCGCGACAGGGCGATGCCAGCCGTTGGTTGCCAGTCGTAGAACGCATCGAACACCCAGGCATCGCGCGGCCCCAGGTCGGCGACCTCGTCGATCAGCACCACCGCGCCGCGCACCGTCACCGTCACCCGGTAGCGCTTGGCGTCAGCGAAGCCGTAATCCAGGGCCACGGAATCGCTGTGCTTTTCCACCTTCAGCGAGGTGGCGGCCGAGGCGGTCTCCAGGTAGCCGCAGCCCAGCCATGGTTCCGATGCCGTCGACCGCACCGCCATGATCGGGGCCGGCAGCAGGACCTTGCCCTGGTTTGGCCCGGCCTGCCAGTCGTTGCCGGGAACCCGTATGGCAAAGCCCTGGCCAGCCAGTTCGATCGCGGCTACAGCCAAAACCGGACGCGACGCGGGCGCGGGCGCGTTGGCCTCGGTCGCTGCGGGCAGCAGGGCCGGCATGGCGGCACAGGCCAAGAAACCAAATTTGACGGGAAGGTTCATGTTCAGTGCCTGTTACGAGTCTGGGTGGCGGCTGGAAACTGATAGGCAGGGCGAAAATCGTCCGGCGTTGGGCCGCACGTCCATAGGTGGGTCGGGAATAGGGAATGAATGGCAGGGAATGGCGGACAGCGTCGGGATCGAAACCGTGGGGCATCGCAGCAAGTGTGTACGGGGGCTCCAGGTACCTCGTTGTCCGGATTCCTTTGGGGAAGGCTGTTTTCCATGCGCCCCACCTGGAGCTGAACCTGCCAAAGGCGGCCCCACCATGAACTCCCGAACCGGGAATTTCCGGCATTCGTTGCCAGGAATCGAATAATAGGGTACCATGTCAGGTATGAAGGTTGCCATCGTTAATACGCCCTCAACGACCGTATTTTCCCAGGATCACCCCCGGTCAACGATCGGCCTTGGCCAATGTGGCGGTTCCGGTACGGCAGGGAGGGGCAACTCACGCCGTGCGCGCATGATCCTGGTGCTGTGCCTGTTGGCGATGTCTCTTCCCATGTCGGCTGCCGATCGGATCTGGACCGGGGCATCCAATGGCAATTGGAGCGTCCCAGGCAACTGGGTAGGCAATACGCCCCCATCCAATGGGGATAGGATCATCTTCAATGCGTCCAGTTCGGGTACCCGCGCGACCAGCAACGACATCGGTTCCCTGACCAACCTGACTGTGCTGGTCAGCGGTGATCCGGGCGCGGCGGTGTCGATTTCCGGCAATGCCATCGGTCTTGCCGCCGGGGGCGTGGATCTATCGGCAGCGGCCCAGGATCTGACCTTGTCGTGCCCGGTGACCCTAGAGGCCGATCAGAACTGGGCGGTGGCCACAGGCCGGACTTTAACGGTTTCCGGGGCGATCGACGGCAGTGGCGCCTTGACCAAGACCGGTGCGGGGACACTGGTCCTGTCCGGTGGCAACTCCTATTCCGGTCTGACCACGGTCAGCGCGGGGGTGCTGAACATCCGCCACAACACCGCCCTAGGAACTGCCGCTGCTGGCACGGTGGTGGCCGATGGGGCGACGTTGGAATTGCAGGGCGACATCACGGTGGGCAATGAGGCTTTGACCTTGAACGGAACCGGGGCCTTGGGAATTGGCGGCACCATTACCGACGTGGGTGGGTACCGGATCCATACTTTCACCGGCAATGGGACCTTTACCGCTTCGGTGAATGGCACGGTCGATGTTCTGGTGGTGGGCGGGGGTGGCTCGGGCGGTAATTCCATCGGCGGCGGCGGTGGTGCGGGTGGATTGATCTCCACCAGTCTGAGCCTGACCGCAGCTAACTATGACGTCATCATCGGTGCCGGTGGTACGGTGCCGGTCGGAGGGCGTCAGGCCGGCAACAATGGCGGCGATTCGACGTTCCGAAATGTGGGGTTGGGAGTCGTCCAGACGGCTATTGGTGGCGGTGGTGGTGGGGCCAATGATGCTGGGCAGAGCAGTGGTAAGACTGGTGGCTCGGGCGGGGGACGCACTGATGCAACTAGTTACGGCGGTTCACCCGGAGGAGCCAATCAACCAGGCGGGTTTGCGAACGCCGGTGGGCAATCCTTCGCTGCAGATGGTTATGCAGGAGCCGGTGGTGGCGGAGCCGGTCAAGCCGGAGAAGCCACGGGGGTGGACGGCCAGAATTACGGCGGCGACGGTGGAGATGGTATGCAATCGAGTATCACGGGGACCCCGACCTATTACGCTGGCGGTGGTGGTGGCAGACAGAACGCTTTTGGCGGCGGCGTGAACGGCACAGGGGGCCTGGGTGGCGGTGGCGATGCAGGATCTGCCGCAACCTTTTACGGTGGTGGTGGCGGTGGCGGAACCGGCAATCCCGGCAATGGCGGCGCAGGGTATCAGGGCATTGTCATCGTGCGGTATCTCCTTTCGGGAACCCCAATGAGGAACGTCAGCGGAACCAACATCTGGCAGGGCACGGTCACCCTGGGCAGTTCGGCAAATATCACCGCTGACGCCGGCAGTCTGACCTTCAACACGGCGGCCAACAGCATCACCGCGAACAATCGGGATCTGATCGTGGCTGGGGCCGGCGCGGTCACGGTGGCCGGAACCATTACCATCGGTTCTGGTGCGGTGACCAAAGGTGATGCAGGAACACTGAACTTGACCGGGGCAAATACGCTGAGCGCAATGTCGGTTGTCGCTGGTACCGTCAGTTTCGCGGGGGCGTCCTCGACCACGCTGACGACCTTGACGGTGGCCGGAGGCACGGTGAATTTCACCGGTTCGACATCGACCACGGTGACGACCTTGATGGTGACCGGGGGAACCGTGGTGGTCGGTCCAAGCATGAGCGTGGTCACGGCCGATTTTAGCAATCCTGGCACCGGAGTGGTCAATGCCACGGTGCCTTTGACGATCAACAGCACCCTGAATCTTTCTGGTCCTATTACGGCCACCCTGGGCGGTGGTGGGACTTCGTTCTCGGTTGGTGGTACGAATATCGTCAATGACAATCAGACTCGCACGGTCACCCTTTCCGGCGGAACTTTGACCCTGACCAATAACGGTGGCGTGGCCACCGCGATCGACCTGCGAACCCTAGCCATCCAAGGGATTTCCGGTGGTAGTTCGGCAACAGTGAAGTGTTCCAGTAATTACAGCGGAAACGACACACAACGCGCTGCCTACAACACTGCTGATGGTACTAATATGACGTGGACTTCCTTTCCCACGGGAACAGCGGGGAATAATTCTAGCGACATGTGGCTCAGTAACGGCACCAAGGGTGCCGGTACCTGGATCGCCTGGGATCTTGGGGCCACCTATACGATCTCCAAGATGCATGTATGGAACTACAATGAAAATTCATGGGGTAATCGTGGCGTCAAAACGCTGATCCTGGAGAAGAATTGCACGGATTTCACCAATAATCCTGGGGTCAACGGCAACTGGACCACGGTACTATCCAGTGTCGATTGGGAAAGCATCGGCGCCAATGGCAGTATCAGTGGCACCGTCAAAGGTACTGGCAGTGCGGGCATTGCCGGATTCGATTGGACCCTACCGACGCCGATCACCACCCGTTATATCCGCTTTAAGGATGTGGACAACTTCGCTGGCGGTGATAACTACGTCGGTCTGTCGGAAATCGTGTTTTTCCGGACCTCCCCGAGCGCCCTGCCCAACACCAATTTCGCTATCACCGCAAGTTCGACCTTGGACCTTCAGGATTCTCTTTCCAACCACACCCTGGGCGCCCTGCAATTGGCGACCGGCACCACGTTGACCCTGCAAAACGCCAATACCGCCACCTTCAGCGGCGCATGTACCCGCACTGGCGCCGCCATCATCACCGCCGGGACGCCGGCGCCGACCGGCATCACGGTGAATGGGGTGTCCTCGACCGGCAGCATCAACACCCTCAGCGTCACCGGTATGGGCCTGACCCTGGCCGGCACCACCACCATGCGCATCGATGGGAACAACAGCGATGTGGTGGCGATGACCAGCGGTACGGTGACCTTTGGCGGGACTTTGACGGCCTCGATCCTCAATTCGCCCACTAGCGCAAGAACTTACACCGTGTTTTCCGGGGCGAAGACCGGGACGCTTACTTCCACTCTGGGAGCGGCGCCATCAGGCTATTCGTGGCATGATTTCAGCGGTTCAACCTTTGACGCCACCAATGGCCAAATCCAATTGGATGTTGTTGATCTCTTCCTCACCCTTTCAACTCCGGCAGACGCCGCCGGCCACACCCTGAATGTCCGACCGGCGCTGGTGTGGATGGTACCGTACAAGGCGGGTGGCGGGACTCTTGATTTCCGGGTCAGCGTCGATGGCTCCCAAGTCGCTGACAGCGCCACCGACTGGACCCAGTTCGAATACCTCAACAGCGGGGTCTGGACCATACTGGCTTCAGCCAACACCGTGCCCGCTGAGACCGCGCCTGGAAATATCGGCACTCACAAGGTGCGCTGGCGGCCACCCGCCTCCACACCTATGTCGGTCGCTGCGCACACCTGGAAAGTCTGCGCCGTGGCCGGGGGCACGCCCGGGCCGGATTCCGCCACGCGCACCTTCACCATCGCATCGCCGCCGTGGGTCGCGGATCTGATACCTGGCATACCGATACGCGCCGTCAACCTGACCGAGTTGCGCACCGAGGCCGATCTCGCCCGGGCCTTCCGGGGCTTGGCGGCTTATTCCTGGACGGACAGCATCACCGCCCGGGTGACCCGGATCCGGAAGGCCCATTTGGAGGACCTGCGCAGCGCCCTGACCCCGGTCTTCGCCGAGGCGGGCTATGTCAAACATGGCACCCGGCCGGACACCATCGATCCCGGCACCGAGGCCGACTTCTACAGCGAGGCCATCGTGCCCAACATGACCCAGGTCCGGTCCGTGCATTTCCAGCGCATCCGCGATGCGTTGAGCGGTTATTGAATGGTCTTCGACCCGGGTCTGGGCGCCCCATCGACACCATCGGCCTCGACCTCGTGTTTCAGCAGATCCATCGCCCCTGATGACGTCTGAACATCAGCAAGGCCTGAGATCGGCGACTGGCGGTTGACGCTGCGATTCGGCTGAAAATCAGACCGTTGTGAGCACCGCGACCCCATAGCCGGCCAGCTCGATCTGGTCGCTGCTGACCCGGTCGCCCAGGTGGTCGCGCATCGGCTGCGGTAACGGAACGACCTGCGCCGCGTCGGTGTGGTTGACCACGATCAGGATGCGGCGTTCGCCCTGCCAGCGGGCGCAGACCTCGACCCCGACGGGGACGCGCAGGTGGCCTTCCATCCGGGCCAGGGCGAGCACACGGCCGATGAGTTGATCCGCGAGGGCATCGTCGAGCCACGCGCCGACGTAGGTTATCGATCCCGAGCCAACCCGGCGGTGCAGCACGGCAGGGCGATTTGCGAGCCAGCCGGCCTCGGCCGTGGCGGCCGGGTCGTAGCGCAGCCAGACCTGGGTTTCGGGCGAGGTCGTCTCTAGATCTTCGGCAAAAGATCGGACTCTTCCGGCGCCCAGGTCGCCCGCCACGGAGAGGCTGGCTTCGACCGTGTAATGGTCGCGCACCCGGCCACCGAGCAGCTCCGCGAGCGGGCCAGGCTGACGCTCGGGGGCGAGGCGGTTCTCGTCGTCCTTGAAGAACGAGCGCATGCCGAGCACCACGTGGCCGCCCATGGCAACAAAGGCGTGCAGCGCGAACGCAATCATGTCGTCACCCAGATGCAGGTGCGGCGCGATCACCAGCCGGTACGGCATCAGGTCGAGGTGCCGGTCGAGCACGTCGACGGTGACGCCGGCGCGTTGCAGTGGCGCGTAGTACGACTGCGCATGTTCGACGCAGTTGAAGGCGTGGTGGTGTGGCTGGTGCCGCAGCACCCAGCGGTCGCGCCAGCGGTCGAGGATCGCCACCTGGTTGCGTGGGGTGCTGCCGTCGAGCAGCGCCGAGGTCTTGGCGAAGTCAGCCCCGATGCGGGCGATCTCGACCTGGCGCGGGCGCGGTTCGCCGTCCTGGCCGAGGACGCTGCCGTGGTACTGTTCCTGTCCGCCAGGGGCCGACCGCCACTGCCAATACAGCACCGCATCCGCGCCATGGCCGACCATCTGCCAGGCCATCGTCCGCATCTGGCCCTGCGGCTGATGCAGGTTGAGCCGGGACCAGTTCACCGTGCCGGGCTGGGTCTCCATGATCCAGATGTTCTTCCGCTTCAGGCCGCGGATGCGGTCGCAGTCGTGCGCGTTCTCACCCGGCACGAAGCGCGGGGTGCGGTGGATGTAGGCATCCCAGGCGACGAGGTCGAGTTCGGCCCCGATCGCCTCGCGGTCGAAATCGTCGTTCGGGTGGAAATTGTGGCAGATCCACTGACGGGCCTCGGCATGGGCGCGGATGGCCTGGATCTGTCCGTGTTGGAACTCGACGTACAGATGCGAGCAGAACTGCTGCCACGCGAGCATCAGCCCCGGATTCGCGCCCGGGTTCGGCGCCTCGATCTGATCCCAGGCGAAGTAGTCCTGGCTCCAGTAGGCGCCGCTCCAGGCGGCATTCAGGGCATCCAGGGTGCCATAGCGCCGGCGCAGCCAGCCCTGGAACTGCGCGGTTGTTTCCGGATCGCGCGACATGCGCCAGTATTCGTTATCGATCTGCCAGCCGATGACATTGGGGTGGCGGCCGAAGCGCCGTGCCATCTCGCCCGCGATGCGGTTGCTGTAGCTCTGGTAGACCGGACTGCCGGCGCGGTAGTGGCAGCGCGCCCCATGACCCTGGACATGGCCGTGCTCATGCTGCGGCAGCACCTCGGGATGGGCGAAGGTCAGCCACGCCGGCGGCGCGGCGGAGGGCGTGCCGAGCACGATCGCCACGCCGTGTTGCGCCGCGAGATCGACCACCCGCTGCACCCAGTCGAGCGTGAACACGCCATCGGCGGGCTCCAGCCGGCTCCAGGCGAACTCGGTGATCCGCGCCACCGTGAACCCGGTCTCGCGCATGAGTTCCAGGTCGCGCGGCCAGCGCGATTCCGGCCACTGTTCGGGGTACCAGGCGGAGCCGAGGTGCATGGGGATGGTCCTGCGGGTGGGTTGAAGGGCAGGACGCTGGCGGAGACGGTTATAGGTGCAACCGGCTGTCCCCCCTGGGACCGCCGGTTTCCAACCGGCAGGTTGACAGAAGCGATTTGTGATTCACTGAAATCGCCAGTGGTTCATGCCGGTTACAAACCGGCGGTCCCAGGGTCGAAATCTCAGACTCAGAGATCCTGATCCGTAGGATTCGGCCATGAGCCCCAAGAAGATCTTCAGCCGTCCCTACGGGACTATTTCGACTCGATGGTCGTGAAACCCGGGGTTGAAACCCCGGGCTACCTTCACCACGTCCCTACGGGACGGAAATATACTTGAAATTACAGAGAATTTTTAGGAAACGTGCGTCCCGTAGGGACGCTGTGAGGTTAGCCCGGGGTTTCAACCCCGGGACGGTAAGAAGGAGGTTGCCAGTCCCGTAGGGACGACTGAAGTTGAAGTAAAGTCTCAAATGTCGATCCCGACGGTAGGGCGGTTAAACGGAAGTTGGAAATTCTGCTATGATCAAACGTCCAGTCTTTTCCGTTAAAAACCCACTCAGGCCGCGGATAGTCGTCTGCACGGATCAGGATCTTTGAGACTCTGGTGCGTCAGGCCAAGCCTGACCAACCTTGTCGATTGAAAGGATCGACCATGTAAAAGCCTGCAACATGTAGCTGACTTGGCGATCGTATCGGGTAACCGAACGGTCGAAGCCTGGGTTGGCGAACGATGCGAGCCGTAATG
>CAMCMZ010000015.1 GCA_945876185.1 Candidatus Kuenenia stuttgartensis
GCAAGAGACGAAAGCCCAGCCGCAGCAGCTTCCGGCCGAACTGGTCGCGCCGGCGGGCTGGCACGCCTTCTGGCATTCGGCGGTGAAGCCGGGCTATTCCAGCGTGGCGATCATCAGCCGCGACAAGCCGGACGAGGTCGTGGCCGGTCTCGGCGACTCGCAGTTCGACGACGAGGGTCGCGTGCTCGCGGTGCGCTTCGGCTCGCTCGTCGCGATCACTGCCTACTTCCCCAACAGTCAGGACGGCGGCAAACGGCTCGACTACAAGCTCGGCTTCACCGCCGCGCTGGAAAGCTACCTCGCCGCCTGGCGCGCGCGCGGCCACGGCACGTTGCTGCTAGGCGATTACAACATCGCGCACCAGCCGATCGACCTCGCGCGGCCGAAGGAAAATGAGAAGAACGCCGGCTACCTGCCGGAAGAACGCGCCTGGCTGACGCGCTACCTGGGGCTCGGCTACCGCGACGTCTTCCGCGAGCGCAATCCCGAGGCCACCGGCGCCTACACCTGGTGGACCAACTGGGGCGGGGCCAGGGCGCGCAACATCGGGTGGCGCATCGACTATGCGACGGTGTCGCCCGATCTCGCCGGTCGCGTGCGCTCGGCGACGATCCATCCTGACATCATGGGCAGCGACCACTGCCCGGTGTCGATTGATTTGTAGGGGCTGGATCAGTCACGAAGTCTGATGCTCGCCTGGTCAGCCGGGCTCGGCTATCATCCACTATCATCCGGACCATTGGCTTGCTGCCGGGGCACGCGACGCATCATGTCAGCCATGATCCTTCGCACCTTCGGCCTCATCTGCTTGATGGTCACCATCCTTGTTGCTGGCGAGGATCCGGTTGCCTTGGTCGCTGACATCGCGGTCGCCCACGGAATGCCGGATGCGCGTGGAGCGCAGCTCTTCACCGGCGACCTGGTGGTGCGTTGGAAGAAGGCCGATCACGCGGCGGTGACCCGGCGTCTCGACAGCAGTGACTGGAGCGGCACCGATGACCTTCGGACCAGGGTGGTCGGTGGGACGCATCTGCGTTGCCGTGACGGGACCTGGTGGATGCTCAGGTTCCGCACCTGGTTCAACCCAGGATTCCCAGTCGATATCGACTCCGGCATGGTCCGGCCGGCGGAACCGGGGATCCTCACCGGTGATGCGGCCGTGGGGCTGTCTCGGGCGACCACCAAGGACGACCAGGCGGATTTCGCTCGCAGTTTGGCTGCCTGGTTCCGACCCGAGGATCGCGCGGATGCCGGACTGGCAGACTGTCACACGTTCCATGTCGCCAATCAGGGCTGGGGGAATCACCACCTGATCCTCACCCTGATCACCGCCCGGCTGGGCACGGTCCCCGATCCCCGCCTGGTTCCCAACCTCCGGGTCCTGGTCGCCTGGCACCCGGACTGGATCCTGCCGATTCCCCCACCGCTCCTCGCCGATCGGCCGAAACCCCAGCCGCCAGCAATACCTGAGGACAGGCAGATCCATGAATTCCCGCCTGATGCCGACGGCAGGCGTCCTTATCCGGCGTTGACCTGGTTCGGGAAGCTGGTTCTGCCCGACGCCGGGCGGGCGCTGCGCATCGCTACCGCGGGCTGGTTCACCGAAGAAATGCGCCGCGGTGATCGCATCCCCGCAGCCCGTTGCGCCGCGGCCATCCGCGCCCTGGTCGGCGAGGACGCCGAGGCGATCGTGGTCGAGGCGGCGGTGCGCGCCGGGCGCGAGGCGATCCCGGCCGATCCGCCACCGCCTGGCAGCGACCTGGCGGAACAGGTGCGCCGCTGGAATCCCGAACATTCCGGCACTGATCGCTGGCGTCCAGCAAGCTCCGACCTGGCGAAGCTCGCCGAGCTGCTGCCAGACGAGCGGCCGGCGCGGGCGCTGGCCCGGCTGGAACCATGCACCATCGGCGATGCCGCCCTGCTCGCGATGATGAAGGCGCTCGGCGCCGACCCGCGCCAGTTGGCGGGCGTGGATCCCGGACTGCCCTGGACGCGGTCGCAGCGGCGACGCTCGGCAACGGCGATCCAGGCTTGGCTGGCCAAGCGCGGTGGCGAAGGCGGTCCGGTTGATGCATCCGCCGATCTCGTTCGTCTGCCGGTGGGCGACCTGATCGAGGCCCTGTGGCGGCGTCCCGAACCTGAACGCCGCAAGGCCCTGACCAGTCTGGCCGCAACCTGGCAGAAGGGACCGCCGTCCGACCTCAATCTGCGCCATGTCCGCGGGTTCCTGGCGGTGATCGGCAACCACCCGACGGCCAGCGCGGCAGTGCGGAGTTGGCCGGCCAAAGGAGAGCTGCGTCCTGCCCTGGCGGTGTGGCTGGCTCGCCATGGCGATCCGGCCGCCCTCACCGCCCTGATGGCTGAGGCCCTGCAACCGCTGACGGCAAACGAAAAGACACTCGTCGCCCTGCGCGAAGGCGAGCCCGAACCCCAGACCCGACTGGCCGAAGAACGCGCCCAGCGACCGGCAGCGCTGCTGCGCTTTGCCGGCGAGTGGATGGAACCGGCAAGCCTCGACCTCATCGTCGCCAGATTGGCCGGTCCAACCGACGATCCCATGGTACGATGGCTGATCGTTGCCACCGCCGGGGGCGAAACGACCTCGCCCGAAGACATCGTTCCCTTGTGGGGGGATCCCCACACTCGTCCGAGTTCGCCCGCCTGGGGCAACGTGATCCGCCGCACCGCCCTGATTGGCCTGGCCGACCAGCGGCCGGTCGGCCCGATCGACGATGAACGAAACGGAAATGGAGTCATCGAATTGATGCTTCCACCAGCACGCTTCCGCTTCACCTCGGCGAAAGTCCAACGCAGTGCCCAGGTTCCCGTCCGGGTCGCAGATCTGACCGCGGCGACGGTGATCGACCAGGCGGCATTGCTGCACCTGGGCACCATGAATTTCAGCCTCGACCTCGGCGCCAGTACCACCGAACGGGATCTCTGCATCGCTGAGGTACGAAAAAGGCTGGAGCAGACGCTTCCGTCGAGCGGGAAGCCGGCGCGCTAACGAACATCGGTTCATCGGTTTAGGTGACGACCTTCATCCCTGGTTCAGCCTGAGGCCGTACCGCGCAGCCTGCTCGCGTCAGTACGCCGCACCGGTGCCGAGCAAGGTCAGGTAGTCGCCGGCCATGACCGGGTTCATGCCGGCGGCGAGGGCCTCGTGCAGGCGGTCGCCGATGACGGCCTCCTTGTCACCGGCGGCGAGCAGGTTCGGCTCGGACAGGACGTGGCGGAACCTGGGAGCGTAAGCAGATACAAGCTGGTTGGCTGGGATCGCCCGTCGTTTTCGCTGGAATACGCCGATAAATCCGGGCTTTTCCGGCGTGGACCGGGTAGGCTCGCCGTTGCCGTCATGGCTCAGGTTATCGGCGCGGATTCATTCCCGCCGCGTCCGCTTCGCCCAGGTCGCCGGTGGACAGCCGATGACGGTGCGGAACTGGCGGCTGAACAGGCGGTGGTCCGCGTAGCCGAGCCTGGCAGCCACCTGATCCGGGGACTGGCCATCCGCGAGCAGCGCACAGGCCAGCCGGATGCGTTCGCGTACGATCCAGGTCCGGGGCGGATAATCGGTCGCCCGGCGGATCAGGCGGGTGGCCCAGTCGAGGCCCAGGCCGAGACGGCGGGCGAGATCGTGCGGAGTCACCGTGCCGGGATGGCGGCGGATGACCTCGCCCAGTTCTGCGACCTGATCCTGCGACAGGCCGCCCGGTTCGCCGGTGGTACCCAGCACGGCCAGGCAGAAGGCGCGGGTCAGGCAGGACAGCAGCGTCGCATCGCCATGCGGCAGCTCATTGGCGATGAGGTCGGCGAGGCTTTCGCGAGTAGCGTCCATCGGGAACAGACGCGGCGCGCGCGACCAGGCGACAGCGCGGCCGTAGGCTCGCACCGTGAAGCGGAACCGCGCCAGGAGCAGCTTACCAGGCCCGATCGCACAGCAGCGGAAGTTCAGATACGGTGGGAGGATGAAGGCGTGCCCGGGACCGAGCTCCGCCGCCGCAGACCTCGACGGTTCCGGATCGGGGGCTGCGGCGCCGAAGGGCAACCATTCGACCCGGCAGGCTCCTCTGCGAACGATGTAGCACAGGTGCTCGGCCAGCCGGATACCGCCGGTGTCCCAGGTCCGGTCCTGATGCATGCGCATGCGCGGGAAGCCGCCATCGCAGGGGACTATCTGCGTTGCGGGTTCGCGCAGGAGCGCGGCGAAGGCCTGGTCGTCGTGCACGAGCAGGTCGGACGGGACCGGAGGATCCTGCGTCGGCATGGCAGCAGGTTCGATGCGTCCGGTCTGGTGCAAGCCGCCCACGGTCCAGGCGGATGAAGTGGGACGAGAAGGGGTATCCTGCCGGTATGATTCCCACCCGTCCGACCAGCGATCTTCCACCCCTCATTCGCGATGCCGGCGGCCCGGCCGGGCGGCAACCGCGACGCGAGGACCTCCACGCCGACTTCGTCGTGGTCGGTGGCGGAGCGGCCGGGTGCTGCGCTGCGATCGCGGCCGCCCGCGCCGGACTGTCCACCGTGCTGGTCCAGGATCGGCCGGTGCTGGGCGGCAACGCCTCCAGCGAGGTGCGCCTGTGGCTGCTCGGGGCGACCTGCCACATGGGCTCGAACAATCGGTTTGCCCGCGAAGGCGGCATCATCGGCGAAATCTTCGTCGAGAACCTCTGGCGCAACAAGGAGGGCAATCCGCTCATCTTCGACACCATCCTGCTCGAATGGGTGGTGCGCGAACTGCGCCTGCGGCTGCTCCTGAACACCACGGTTCATTCCGCCACCACTGATCCAATCGACGGACGGATCATCGGGGTCGACGCGTTCTGCGCCCAGAACAGCACGGCGTACCGCATCGAGGCACCGCTCTTCTGTGACAGTTCCGGCGACGGGATCCTGGGATTCTGCTCCGGCGCGCCCTTCCGCATGGGGGCCGAGGCGAGGACGGAGTTCAGCGAGGCCAACGCCCCAGGTGGCGAGTTCGGCCGGCTACTCGGGCATTCGCTGTATTTCTATAGCAAGGATGTGGGCAAGCCGGTGGCCTTCGTACCGCCGTCCTTCGCCCTGGGCGACATCACCGCCATCCCGCGCTGGCGCCATTTCGACAGCTCCACCCAGGGATGCCGCTTGTGGTGGATCGAGTGGGGCGGCCGCTTCGACACGGTGCACGACACCGAGTCGATCAAATGGGAACTCTGGAAAGTCGTCTACGGCGTGTGGAACCACATCAAGAACAGCGGGCGCTTCCCCGAGGCCGCCAACCTGGTTCTGGAATGGGTCGGCCACATCCCGGGCAAACGGGAAAGCCGCCGCTTCGAAGGCCCCCACATCCTGACCCAGCAGGACGTGGTCGAGCGTCGCGCCCACGCCGACGTGGTCGCGCACGGCGGCTGGTCGATCGATCTCCATCCCGCCGATGGCGTCTACAGCGAACGGTCAGGCAGTTACCACCTCCAATCCAAGTCGGTCTACGGCATCCCGTACCGCTGCTATTATTCGCGCACTGTCCCAAACCTCTTCCTGGCCGGACGGATCATCTCGACAACGCACGTGGCTTTCGGTACCACCCGGGTGATGGCGACCTGCGCCGTCGGCGGCCAGGCGGTCGGCACTGCGGTGGCGCTCTGCCGCGAACGCGGCGTGGCGCCGGCGGGGATCAGCGCGGATCCGGCCCTGGTGCGCGAACTCCAGCGCCGGCTGCTGCGTGCCGGCCAGTACCTGCCCGGCATCGCGCTGCATGAGGACGACGATCTTGCGCAGCGGGCGGCCATCCACGCCAGCAGCACCCTCGCCCTGCACGAGCTGCCAGCAGATGGCCCGTGGCTATCGCTGAAGGTGGTCCAGGCACAGATGCTGCCCTGGACGGGCGGGCGATTCCCGGCGGTGTCGTTCCCGGTGTGCTCGCCCGGCCCATGTACGATCCGGGTCGAACTTCGGGTCAGCGAAAGGCGGGACGAGCACACCCCGGAGGTCGTCCTGGCCTCGCGCACGATCAGCCTGCCCGGTGGCGAGCACACCCTCGAACCGGTCAACTTCGCAGCCGACGTCGATGGCCCGCGTTTCGTCTGGGTCACGGTGCAGGGCCCGGTCGACGTGGAGGTGCGGACCAGCGAACAACGCATCACCAGCCTGCTGGCCCTGCAACTCAGCCAATGGCACATTGACAGGAAGGGCGGGCACCAGTTGGTGCAACGCCACCTCGGCGGCGAGGACTTCGAAATCTGGGTGCCACAGCGCCGCCCTGAGGGACGAAATCTCGCCTTGCGCCTTTCCCCGCCGCTGGCTGCTTTTGCCCCGGTGCACCTGATCAACGGGGTGGCGCGACCGATGGCCGGCAGCAATGCCTGGGTCGCGGATTGGCGCGACCCGGCCCCGGCGGTGACATTTTCCTGGGCCGCTGCGCAGACCATCCGGCGCATCGAGATCGCCTGCGATGTCGATTTCGACCACGCCATGGAAACCGTCCAGATGGGCCACCCGGAAAACGCGGTGCCGTTCTGCGCCCGCACCCTGGTGGTGCGTGACGGAGCCGGCAGGGAACTGGCCCGGGTCAGCGACAACCACCAGGCCGAACTCGTCATCGACCTGCCGGCGCCGGCCATCGTTGACCGCCTGACCATTGCGGTCGAACGCATGCATGGGCAGGTGCCGGCGGCACTCCTGGCGGTGCGGATCTTTGCGGCCATCCAGCCTG
Source organism: Candidatus Kuenenia stuttgartensis (assembly GCA_945876185.1). Classification (GTDB taxonomy): domain Bacteria; phylum Planctomycetota; class UBA11346; order UBA11346; family UBA11346; genus BJHQ01. Next base: position 6,689 of record CAMCMZ010000015.1, read on the forward strand.
CCACCTGATTGCCACGGCTTGGAAATCCCGGAGTCCGCCGGAGCAGGCAGCCCGCAGGGGCCAAGCCAGCCCTTCGGCATGTCGGAATGGCGTGATTTCCAGAGGACCGCAGGGGATCTGGCAGATTCAACGTGATTCCATTGGTGACTTTCTTGGCATGGCGGATGCATCAGCGATGGCATGCTCGACCCCAACCGACTCACCGAACGCTCCCGCGAAGCCCTGGTCGCTGCGCAGCAGGCGGCGCAGGAGCGTCAGCACGCGGTGCTGGAGCCGTTGCACTTGGCCGCCGGGCTCTTCGCGGCCGCCGATGGCCTAGCCGGCCGGATCGCCGTCAAGTGCGGTGCAACGCGCGAAGTTGTCGCCACCGCCATCAACCGCGAACTCGACCGCCTGCCGCACCGCGACCGCGCGCCCGACACCATCACGCCCGGCCCGGATCTGGCGAAGGTGTTCGAGCGCGCCGAAGCCGAACGCACCAAGCGCCAAGACAGCCACCTTGCGGTCGAGCACTTGCTGCTCGCCCTGATGGACGACCGCAAGGTTGGGCCGCTGCTTGCCGCCGCCGGTCTGGACAAGGACGCGCTGACCAAAGCGATCGCTGAAGTCCGGCAGGGCAAGAAGGTCGAATCCGCGCGCGCCGAGGACACCTATGAGGCGCTGGAAAAATACGGGCGTGATCTCGTGGCCGAGGCGCGCAAAGGGAAGCTCGACCCGGTGATCGGCCGCGACGAGGAGATCCGCCGGGTCATCCGCGTGTTGTCGCGCCGGACCAAGAACAACCCGGTGCTGATCGGCGAACCCGGCGTCGGCAAGACCGCCATCGTCGAGGGCCTCGCCAACCGCATGGTGGCGGGCGACGTGCCGGAAGGATTGAAGGATAAGACCCTGATCGCGCTCGACCTCGGCGCCTTGGTCGCTGGCGCGAAGTTCCGCGGCGAATTCGAGGAACGCCTAAAAAGTGTGCTCGACGAGGTCAAACGCAGCGAAGGCCGGATCGTGCTGTTCATCGACGAGATGCACCAGTTGGTCGGCGCGGGCAAGAGCGACGGCGCGATGGACGCGGCGAACCTGCTCAAGCCCATGCTGGCGCGCGGCGAACTGCACTGTATTGGCGCCACCACCAACGACGAGTACCGCAAGCACATCGAGAAGGACCCGGCCTTCGAGCGCCGCTTCCAACCGGTGCCAGTGGGCGAGCCGACGGTCGAGGACACGGTGTCGATCCTGCGCGGCCTGCGCGAACGCTACGAGACCTACCACGGCATCCGCATCGCCGACGCCGCCCTGGTCGCGGCAGCGCAGTTGTCGGCGCGCTACATCGCCGACCGCTTTCTGCCCGACAAGGCAATCGACCTGGTCGACGAGGCCTGCGCCAACGCGCGGGTCGAGGCCGACAGCTCGCCGGCCGAGATCGATCAGCTCAACCGCCGCAAACTCCAGCTCGATGTCGAGGCCACCGCCCTGACGCGCGAACGCGACCAGGCCAGCCGCGATCGTCTGGCCAAGGTTCAGGCCGAACTCGCCCACGTCGGCGAGGAGCTGGCCGCGCTCAGCGCGCGCTGGCAGCACGAAAAGAAGGCCCTCGACGATCATCGCCGCCTGCGCAGTGAACTGGAAGACGCGCGGCGCGAGATGGAGGCCGCCGAACGCCGCTACGACCTCGGCAAGGTCGCTGAGCTGCGCTACGGCGTGATCCCGGAACTTGAAAAACGCCTGAACGCCATCGCGGGGGCGACGGCGACGCCCGGCCAGATGCTCACCGAGGCGGTCGGACCAGAAGAAATCGCCGAGGTCGTCTCGCGCTGGACCGGCATCCCCGCCAACCGCCTGAGCGAGAACGAACGAGAACGGCTGCTGCAACTGCCTGAACGCCTGCACCGGCGCGTGGTCGGCCAGGACGAGGCGGTGCAGGCGGTCGCCGACGCGGTGCTGCGCTCGCGCGCCGGCCTGTCGGACGCGCACCAGCCGCTGGGCTCCTTCCTGTTCCTCGGGCCGACCGGGGTCGGCAAGACCGAACTCGCGAAGGCGCTCGCGGCCGAGCTGTTCGACGACGAGAATCACCTCGTCCGCCTCGACATGAGCGAATACCTGGAACCGCATTCGATCAGCCGCCTGATCGGCGCCCCACCCGGCTACATCGGCCACGACGAGGGCGGCCAACTCACCGAGGCAGTGCGCCGCCGGCCCTACACCGTGGTGCTGCTGGATGAGATCGAGAAGGCGCATCCGCAGGTCTGGAACACGCTGTTGCAGGTGATGGACGAGGGTCGCCTGACTGATGGGCAAGGCCGTACGGTCGACTTCCGCAATACGGTGCTGGTGATGACCTCGAACCTTGGCGCCGAACTGCTGATGGAAAGCGTGACCCGTTCCGGCGAGCTGGTGCCTGGCACGCGCGAAAAGGTCATGGCTCTACTGCAGACGGCGGTCAGGCCCGAGTTCCTCAACCGCCTCACCGACATCGTGCTGTTTTCACCGCTCACCAAGCACCACCTGCGCGCGGTGGTCGCGATCCAACTCGACCGCATCGGCAAGCGCCTGACTGATCGCCACATCCACCTGGTGGTCGCCGGCCCCGCGCTCGACCGCATCATCGCGGAAGGTTTCGACCCCCAGTTCGGTGCGCGGCCGCTCAAGCGCTATTTGGAGCGCCAAATCGTCAATCCGCTCAGCCGGATGATCCTGGCCGGCGAGGCCAACGACGGCGCCGAGATCCTGGTCGGGCTCGGTCACGAAACCGGCCTGCGCCTCGCGGTGCGCGCGGCGGCGCTGGTGGCGCCAGCGACGGAGTGATCCGGGCCCTGGTGATTCCGCCGATCCGGCTGGCGGCAGGCAGGGCCGGGACGGGGGTGCGGTGTCAGAAACGAAGGTTGACCGAACCCCACCACGACCGGCCGGGTTCATAAACCCGTTGCACGGTCGTGTCGAAGGCGTTGGGTTTGTTGAGGTGCTCGGCGTAATTCTGGTCGGTGAGGTTGTCCACGCCGACCGCGAGTTCTCCGGTGGCGGACAAGCGCCAAGTCACGGCGAGATCCAGCACCGCCCAGGCTGGGGTCGGCCCGGCGTCCAGGGCGGATCCGCTGGCCGGATCAGCATCGACCCGGCCTTGCCGCAGGGCGCCACGTCCGATCGCGCTGGTGGCGAGGGTCTCGGTGGCGTGCCAGCGCAAGAAGACGCGTCCGCTCAGGGGCGGGATCTGCGGCAGGGCCGCGTGGTTGCCGCGTTCCTCACCCCAGGTCCAACCCGCATCCCCACCCGCGACCAGACCGGGACGGATGGTCCAGGCGGTATCGATCCCAGCCCCCGCCAAAATCACCTCGGCCGGGCGGTAGATCGAGGCCTGGTCGTTGCTCAGGATGCCCGTCTGGGCCCGGGCGCGATCGCGGCGGATGAAGTCGGACACCCGATCGAGCCAGACCTCGCCACCCAGATGATCCTGCTCGGCCTGGCGCCATTCGTAGCGGGCCTGGACCTGGTAATGGGTCTCGGCGGTCAGGCTGGGATCGCCGATCCAGCGATTCGACGCCGGACTGCCGTTGGCGGCGAGGAAGCGTTCGGTCGGATCAGCCGCGCGCTGGGTGCGCGCAGCCGCCAGGGTCAGGGTGCTGGCCGACCAGCGGTGATCGAGCCGCACCAACGCGCCGACCAGGGTCTCGCTCCGCGCCGTGGCGGATTCGCCGTAATACATGCGGTAGAGCGCGTCCGGGGAAAGCGCTGCGCCGGGCGGATCCACTCTGGCGGCATTGGCGCGGCTCTCGACCTGATCGAGGCGCAACGCGGCGGTGCAGGTGAAGCGGTCCACGCTCCACGCCCCCTCGACAAAGCCGCCGATCCGGGTCTGGCGCACGTCCGGCCACAGCACCGATTGCAGGGTGGTGGCGCTGGCGGGAGTCGCACCGCTGTACCGGCGCGCCTCCTGCTGCAGGTCGTCGGCGTCGAGACCCACTGCCCAGGCGACCTGGCCGGGCCGCGATTCGGCCACGATCCGGCCGCCGCTGGTCTCGCTGGTCGACGGTGCGCGCATGGCCATGCCGGTCTGGGTGCGCAACGAGTAGTTGTCCATCTCGTGCTGGACGTTGGTCGCGTAGAGATCCAGCGCCAGGCGACCGAGCAGTCCCAGGCCCTGCTGGGAAAAGCGCACCCGCCCGACCTGGCCATCGCTGGACGGCGAATCCATCCCGGCCCCGGGATAGGCCGTGTCACGGGCAGCGGTCGCATCGTAGGCCACCTCCAGCCGGGTGTTTCCACTCGGCGTCCAGCCGACGGTCCCGCCGCCTTTGACCAGGCGCGAACGGCTGGGCACCGTTCTTCCCTGGCCATCGGAATAATCGCCGCTGCGTGCGGCCAGGAACGAACCACGCAGGAAGCCGTCCGGAACTCCGACGGCGGCATCGACGGCGGCGCTGCCGCGCTGGCCGTTGCCGTCATAGCGGCCCTGGACGCTGGCCCGCACCGGTTCGGCCCTGGTGAAGCGCGAGGTCGTCCGGTCGAGCTGGATGGTTCCCGCCACCGCTCCGGGCGAACGCAGGCTCAGGCCACCGACCACGACGCGCAGCTCGGTTGCCCCGGCCGGGGCGTAGGTCATGGGGGGATCCATACGGTTGGGGCACGCGCCCTGGGGGCAGGCGCCGTCGGTTTCGACCCGCAAGCGGCTACCGGACTGGCCGCGCAACACCGGATCGAGACCGGCCCCGCCCATGCGGATGGCACTGAATCCGGGTACCTGGCGCAGCCAGGCCCCGGGATCGGCCTCGGTCGGCGGTGGTGACCGGTCCGGTTCGGCAGGTCGCGGGGCCGTCACGACGATGGTGGAGGAATCAGGTTGGGCCTCGCCTGCGCTCAGGGTCGAGGCGCAGCACAGCAGGGCAGCGGCACGCACGGCGTACCGCCCAAGGTGGTTGGGCATGATGGTTTCCAGGCGGATCGCAGGGCGATCGGCAGAATAGGAGGGTGGAGACCGGTCCTGGGACCGGTCCTGGGGCAGCGGATTCGGGTGGAATTCAGACCCGGCGCGGCGGTGGCGGTTCAGGACCAAGCGGTTGCGCGTCAGGCAACGGCAGCGGCGCCCTGGGGGACAACCGTTCGCCGCGTGGTCCGACGCCGCAACTCACGACAGTCGTAGACAGCAATCCATCGATCTTGGCAATCTTGGGCGATTTCGCCGGCGCATCCCCGGTCGGTGGCACCGCGTCCTCTGCCGCCCGCAGGCGTTTGGCCAGGCAGCACAGGCCACACGGATTCCGACCGTCAAAGGTCGTCCGCGCTGCGTCCAACAGACCCTGATTGGGAATCCGCGTCACCAGCATCGTCGTCCAGGCCACCACCTGCAGACAGCCAGGCTGACCGACGACGAGGAGCAGCATCAACCCGGAAAGGCAGAACCGTGGCACGGGGCGGCATGCTCGCTGTCTGCCTGCGCCAATCCAGCGGCGCAGGTCGACTGGGTCGGCGATCGACGTCGCTACTGAGTTTCCGTGTTCAGATTGACATTGCCAGATCCCGGATCCTGGGACCGCGGGCCACCGGCCCGCCTGCGGAAATCCAGGATTTCGAGCGGGCCAGTGGCCCGCGGTCCCAGGGTGCGCCTGTCAACCTGCATAGGAATGCTCAGTAGCGTGATACCCCGTCGATCCGTACCGCGACGCCCCCCTCGGCATTGCTAACTGTTGTTGCCAGCTGAATCGTCGCAGGGTATGGTCACATCGAGGTATCATCATGACCATCGGCCTCCGCATCACCGCCGGATTCGTTCTGATCCTGGCGATCTTCATCGGCCTGCTCGCCCACATCCGTTCGGAAGGCGAGGTCGTGGACGCTCTCCAGGCCGAGGCGTTGGGACGCACGCAAGATCGGGCCGATGCCGAGTACGCCCATGCCTCGGGGAGCTACCTCTATCAGCCCGTCGCTGATCTGGTCATCAACCGTGACTGGGCCGCATTTGACGAACGCTGGAAGCACGCCAAGGACGAGATCGCCGAACTCGACGCACGCCTGACCAAGTCCGTCGACACCCCAGAGGAACGGGCGCAACTGGAGCAGGCCCTGGCCGCCAGGAAGGAACTCTACCGCCTGGTCGAGGCGGACCTGGCGCCACTGCTGCGGAAAGTCACGACCATCACCGAGGAGGTCCGCGCCATTGACGCCCGCATCGATGCGCAGTGCACGATCATCCACGATCGCTTCGACGCCATGGCGAACTCGTTCAAGGCGGAGGCCAACACGGCCTCCGCCGAGGCCAAGGCGCACACGGAGGCCGTGAAACGGTTCGAAGTCTGGGTTACGGCGAGTGCTGTCGCGGTCGCCACCATCCTAGCCGTCGTCATCATCGTCGGCATCAACCGCACCCTGCGCGGCGCGGTCGGCGTGCTGAACCGCACCACGACCGCGCTCGGTGGGCGCGCCGCCAACCTGGCGCGCGAGGCCAAGGATTCGTCGACGCGGCTGAGCGGGGTCGCGGCCAGTTCCGAAGAACTGTCGACCAGCGCCGCGACCATGGCGGCATCGGCCGAAGAGATGACCGCCGGGGCGGCAACGGTGGCGTCTTCGTCCGAGCAACTGTCGGGATCCACCAACGCGGTAGCCACCGCAGTCGAGGAGATGACCGCCTCGATTGAAGAGATCAGCCGGGGCGCCACGGCCGCCGCGACGGTGGCGGGCAGGGCCAAGGAACTGACCGGTTCGGCCACGAACGTCATGCGGGCTCTCAGCGAAGCGGCGGCCACCATCGGCAAGGTCACCGAGACCATTTCCGGCATCGCCGCCCAGACCAACCTGCTGGCCCTGAACGCGACCATCGAGGCGGCCCGCGCCGGTGAAGCCGGCCGAGGCTTCGCCGTCGTCGCCGGCGAGGTCAAGCAACTCGCGCAGCAGGCCGCATCGGCGGCCAGCGACATCGCCCAGCGCATCGCCACCATCCAGGGGAAGTCGGCCGAAGCGTCCCAGGCCCTGGCTGGCATCGCGGAGGTGGTCGACCAGCTCAGCCAGTCCTCGGGTCAGACCGCCGCCGCAGTCCAGGAACAGACTGCCACCGTCGCCGAGATCGGGCGCAACATCAGCGAGACCGGCACGGCGGCCAAGGGCATCGCCCAGGCCATCGCCGAGGTCAAGACGGGCATCGACAAGATCTCGCGCAATACCACCCATTCAGCCACCGCTTCGCGCGAGGTCGCTGGCGCCCTGGCCACGCTCAGTGAGGCCATGGAGTCCGCCAGCGCCACCAGCGCCGAGGTCAACACCGCCATGTCCGAGATGGCCGGCATCGCGACCCGCCTCCAACGTCTTGCCGGGGGACGGACGGGCCATGCCAACACCTGAAAAATTGCCATCAATCATTGCGGCAGAAAACCGTCTTCGGGCCGAGGCGTCGCGGCGTCAGACGGCCTACGCCGGTCAGCAGGGCCCGAGGCGGAACCCAGCAGCATGAGCCCGGAATCGAAGCCGCCTGAGACCACGCGACCGCACACGATCCCGGTCATCGGGCTGCTCGCCGCTGGTGTTCTCGGGCTCGTCGTCCTCGGTATCGTCTGGTGGCATCAGCCTGCGGGGCAGACGCTGGCCGGCAGTGCCGGAACGGCACCCACTCCGGTCCATCAGGACCCCCTTTGGGCCTGGCTGTTCGTGGCGGCCGTCGGCGTCATCTTCAGTGTGGGGACCGTCGTGGTCGCCCGGCGTATCTGGCGGGACCACCAGAGGCTGCAGGCGCAAGTGCACGAGCGTACCTCCACTTTACAGGACGAACGTGCGCGCCTGGCAAGCATCATCCACGCCATGGACGCGGGCACCTGGGAATGGCATGTCCAGACCGGAGAGATCATCTGCAACGAACGCTGGGCCGGGATCGTCGGGTACGAATTGGCCGAACTGGCTCCCGTCACGATCGAGACCTGGACGCGACTCCTGGATCCGGCTGACGGCGCCGAGGTCGCCCGCCGCCTGGAGACGCACTTCGCCGGCAGAACGGACACCTACGACTGCGATTGCCGCCTGCGGCACAAGGACGGTTCCTGGGTCTGGATCCACACCCGCGGACGCTTGGAGGAGCGCTCGCCCGACGGCGCGCCGCTGATCGTGCGCGGCATCCATATCGACATCAGCGAGCGCAAACGGGCCGAGGCCCAGTTGCAGCAGGCGCACGATGTCATGCGGTTCATTCCGGTCGGCCTGCACATCTACCACCTCGATAAGGTCGAGGATGACCGGACCCTTCGCATGGTCTTCGTCAATCCCGCCTCGGAACAGCTGTCGGGTTTCAAGGCCAGCGACCTGGTCGGCCGGACGCTGGATGAGAGTTTCCCGCAACTGCGGGCCATGCAGGTGCCGCAACGCTATGCCGAGGTGGTCAGAAGCGGACAGCCACGCACCTTCGAGGACATCCATCACGATGATGCCCAAGAGGTTCGCGCCTGTTTCATGGTCAAGGCCTTCCCGTTGCCTGGCAACCATGTGGGAGTCGCCTTCGATAACATCACCGAGCGGATCACAGCCAAGCAGACCTTGGAGGCGAGCCATGTCCGCCTGCAAGAGGCGCAGGAGATCGGCAATGTGGGCAGTTGGGAATACGACCTGGTCACTGGCGTTCTTACCTGGTCGGAGCAGACCTACCGCATCTACGGCGAATCCCCCGAGCACTTCACCCCCACCTTCGAGAGCGTCGTCGCCTTCTATCCCGAGGGCGATCGGCAGGCGGTGCTGGCGGCTTTCCACCAGGCGCTGGACGACAAGGCCGGACTGAGCATCGATCACCGGATCATCACCCGGAGTGGCGTTCAGCGCCAAGTAGAGGAGATCGGCCGGCTGGTGTGTTCTGCCGACGGCAAACCGCTGCGCATGATCGGTTCGGTGGCAGACATCACCCAGCAGCGTGCCGCCGCCGCTGCGTTGGCCGAGCAGGAAAAACGCCTGCGCCAGTTGGTGGACGGCCTCGATGCCGGGGTAGTCATCATCGACCCGGACACGCGCACCATCGAATCAGTCAACCCCTATGCGGCACGCCTGTTCGGCGCCGAACCGGAACAGATATCCGGCCACGTCTGTCATCGCTTCCTCTGTCCCGCAGAGGTCGGCAAGTGCCCGGTGCTGGATTGTGGTGGCGAGGTTGAAAACAGCCAACGTGTCCTGCTGACGGCCGATGGGCGCAGGGTCCCCATCCTCAAATCCGTGCGGCGCATCACCATCAGCGGCAAGGAAAAGCTGCTGGAAACCTTCGTTGACATCAGCGCTCAGCAACAGACCGAGCAACGTCTGCTGCTGACCAACCTGGAACTCGAACGCCAGACTGCCATCGCCAACGACCTGGCGGCGAAGGCCGAGATGGCCAGCGCGGCCAAAAGCGCCTTTCTGGCGAACATGAGCCACGAGATCCGCACGCCGATGAACGGCATCCTCGGGATGACCGAACTGCTGCTCGGCACCGCGCTGAGCGCCGAGCAGGAGGACTACGCCCGCACCGCCTACGGCAGTGCTGAATCCCTGCTGATCCTGCTCAACGACATCCTCGACTTCTCGAAGATCGATGCCAGCAAGCTCAGCCTGGAATCCATCCCCTTCGCCCCCGACGCCTCGCTGTACGAGATCGTCGAACTGTTCCGGCCACGGATCTCGGGCAGCGGGGTTGAATTGCTGGTGCGCACCGGCCCGGGCCTGCCCCCGCGTTTCCTTGGCGATCCTGGACGCTGGCGGCAGATCCTCACCAACCTGGTGGGCAACGCGATCAAGTTCACCCCCAAGGGTCATGTCCTGATCGACCTGTCCTGGCGCGAGGGGGAATTGGTCCTGGCGGTCAGCGACACCGGCATCGGCATCCCGCCTGACCGCGCTGCCGTCCTTTTCGCCCCTTTCGTCCAGGCTGATGAATCCACCAGCCGCCGATTCGGCGGCACCGGCCTGGGTCTGGCGATCAGCCGACGGCTGGCTGAACTGATGGGCGGCCGCCTCGGCCTGGACAGCACCGAAGGTCACGGATCGACCTTCACCGTCAGCGTGCCGCTGCCGCTCGCCCCTGGACCGGCCCCGACGGCTGCGGCCCCGCAGGGACTGGCCGGCCTGCGCATCCTGGTGCTTGATGACAACGCCCTGAACTGCCGCATCGTCTGCGAACAGCTGACCGTGCTGGGGGCCCGGCCCGAGGCCGAGACCTGCGCCCCGCTGGCCTTGGCGACGCTGTGCTCCGCCGCCGCCGGTCCTGACCCCTTCGCCGCCGCCATCGTCGACCTGCACATGCCGGATCTTGACGGCGTGAGCTTGGCCACCGCGGTCCTTGCCGATCCGGGCACCAGTTCCCTGCCCCTGATCCTGCTGTCCTCGTCAGGGACGAAGGGCGACGCCCAGCACATGGCCGCCGTCGGCTTCGCCGGCTACCTGGTGAAGCCCGCCCGCCTGGAGGTGCTGGGATCGGTGGTGGCGACGGCCATCGCCCATCGTCGGCAGGGCCTGCGCGACCTGGTCACCCGGCACAGCGTCCGCGAGGCGGCCGGCCAGTCGGCGGCCCCCATCCTGAACCGCTTCGCCGGTCGCGTCCTGCTGGTCGAAGACAATCCCGTCAACCAGAAGCTGGGCCGCATCATGCTGGGGCACCTCGGGGTCAGCGTGACCCTGGCCGAGAACGGCCAGCAGGCGCTGGAGATCCTGGCAGCGCAGACTTTCGACCTGGTGTTCATGGACTGCCAGATGCCGATCATGGACGGCTACGAAGCCACCGCCGCCCTCCGGGCCCGCGAAAGCCGGCAGGCGCTGCCGCGTCTCCCGGTGATCGCCATGACCGCCAACGCCCTGGCCGGCGACCGCGAGAAGAGCCTGGCCAGCGGCATGGACGACCACATCGCCAAGCCGGTGCAGGAACGCCAACTGGCCGAGGTCCTCCGGCGCTGGCTGGCCGGCGCCACCCCCGTCGAACCGCACAGGCACCCCTGACCTGGACCAGACCAGCCATGGCTGACCCCCGTCCGATCGTGCTGGTCATCGCCACCGCGGACCACCCATGCTCGACCGCCATCTGTCCAACTGCGCGCGACTGAGCCGATGCCGACGGACTACCCGACCCAGCGATGAAAGCCGGCGTCTTCGTAGTGGCGATCGAAGGTGAACGCGCGGGTGATGCGGGCAGCGCGCATGAGGGCGAAGCTCTCGCAGTCGACCCAACTCACGGCCTGATCGGCGAACTTGGTGAACAGCGCCAGCGCGGCACCGGCGGCGCCGGGGTCGCTCCAGCGGATCGAGAATGAGGGACTGTCGAGGATCGCCCGGGCCACCGTGGCGGCGAAGGGGAAGCCGGCGCGGCGGCCGAGCAGGGTGAAGGTCTCGCCGAGCACTCCGCCACTGGTCACCAGGCGCCAGCGGCCGGACGGCGGGGCGAGTTCCGCCCAGGCCGCCAGCGCGACGGCGTGGTACTGGTCGTCGGCGTCGTAGCGGGCGATGAACGCGCCGGTGTCGATGAACAATTCAGTGTTTGACCGGGCCATGGTGGATCAGGTCTGCTGGATCGGGGCCTGTTTGACTGGGCCCTGTTTGATCGGGCCGAAGAGCTCATCGTCGTGGCGTTCGGCGAGATCCGCGCGCCCGCTGTGGAAGACCTCGGCAGTGGTCCAGAACGGGTCGGCGTCGGCGCGATACGCGATCGCGGTTTCCCGCAGCAGCGACTGCCGCACGAGTTCGCCGAGCGAGATTCCGCGCCGCCGGGCGGCCTCTGCCGCCTGCCGCTGCAGCTCGGGCGGTAGCATCATCGAGGTCCGTTGCATAACCGGCATATATAGGCATCAAAGGGCTGGGCAAGCGTGTGCTCACCGATTCGTGAATCCCTGACAGTGCTGGATGCGCGGCCTGAGTATTCCCGGGAATGTGGTTTACCCGCCCGGATCGGGGGCTAAACTTCCGCTCGTGCTGCCACCCAACCGAGAACTTGCCGCCATGGGTCCGTTTGTCGAATCGCTCGACCCACAACAAAGGGCGTATCTGCACGATGTGCTGATCCGCAGTCTGGTGAGCGGCCGCCAGGGCATCCACACGCCACTATCCGAACTCGACCTGCGACCGTTGCGCGAACTCCTGGCGCACCTGCGCAACTTGTCGGTGAACGACGAAGGCAGCGACATCCGTCCGTTCTTCATCCGCATCTTCGGCCCCGGCGTCGCCCTGGCCCGGGTCAGCCCGCGCATCCTGAATTGGCGCGGCATCTTCGAAACCCAGGCCCACATATGGGTCGCGGAACTTGGCATCACCCAACTGACGGTCGAACTCAGCCGCCTCAAGAACGTGAACGCGACCCTGGTCGCCTGGCTGACCACCCTCGCCCAGCACCTGCCCGAAAAGCGCCTCACCCTGCGCGGCGCGCCGAATTCGATCCACGCTGAGATCAAGGCCCAGGACCTGGGGCAGATCCTGCTCCTGGAAAGCGATACGGCGCCGGCAGCCATCAACCCGCCCAACGAACCTCTACTCGAGGGACACGGCAAGCCGGCCGTCTGATCCCGCCGCTCAATCCGGGTAGGTGAACCGGATCTCCTGCACCACGTCCGGATGCAGGCTGAGCGCAACCGGGCAGGTGTGGGCGGCGCGTTCGAGCTTGGCGCGGTAGTCGGCGGTCAGGCCCTTGGGCATAGCTAGGTCGACCACGATGCGGGCGATGCGGCGGGGCGGCTGCAGCGTCATGTGCTTTTCGATGTTCGCGCTCAGACCATCCAGGCTGACGCCATCGCGCTTGGCGACGATGCCCATGACCGTGGTCAGACAGGCGGCCAGGGCGGTGGCGACCAGATCGGTGGGTGAGAACGACTCGCCGCGGCCGTTGTTGTCGATCGGAGCATCGGTGGTGAGATCGACTTTGCTGGGGCCATGGACGGCCTCGCAACGCAGGTCGCCGCTGTAGGTGAGGGTGATGGGTACCATGCGCGCAGCCTATACCACACCCACCGATGGGAACACGCCGCGCCTACCCCGGCAGGCCCGGGCAGGTTCAGGCAGGTTCAGGCGATATCAGGGCCGGGTGCCGGTCGGCCAGCGGCCGCTCTCTTCGCCGGGGCGGGTGACCTCAGGCGAGGGCGTGCGCAACCAGACGTCGGAGCGGAACGATTTCGCGGTGTCCTGGCCCTCAAGTTTGCGCGGCAGGCGCAGGCGGAAGACGCTGCCGGCCGGGCCGGTCTTGTGCAGCCAGATGCGGCCGCCCAGCATTTCCGCCAGGCAGCGCGTGATGTAGAGTCCCAACCCGCTGCCGCCGCTTTCGCGCGTGGTGCAGTCGGCGCCCTGCCAGAAGGCTTCCCACATACGCTCGGCGGTCTCGGACGGGATGCCCGGACCCTGGTCCGCGACGGTGTACTCGACCGCGTCTGCCAGGTGGTCGACGGCCAGGGTGATGGTGCCCTTGCTTGAGAACTTCACCGCGTTCGACAGCAGGTTGTCGAGCATCTGGCGCACCCGCAGCGCATCGGTGGCGAGCGGGGCTCTGCGGCCGGTGGACGGGTGCCGCAGCAGGGCGAGTCCCTTGGCCTTGGCGCGCTCGCTCCAGAGACTGAGGGTCAGGTCGGCGATCTGCTCGGCGTCGCAGCGGCCGGGGCGCAGTTCCAGGGTGCGGGCCTCGATCTTCGACATGTCGACGATGTCGTTGATGATGCCCAGCAGGTGCTGCGATGATTCGGCGATCAGCTTGATGTAGCGCGCGGTGGCGTCGTCGGCGCCGCCCGTGTATTCGAGCTGGAGCAGTTCGCAGAACCCCATGATGCCGGTGAGCGGCGTGCGCAGTTCATGGCTGGTGATGGCGAGGAACGAGGATTTTGCCCGGTTCGCCGCCTCGGCCTCGGCCTTGGCCTTGGTCAGGGCTTGCAGATGCATCAGGCGCCGGCTGTCATCGCGGGCGGTGGCGATCACCACCGTCTCGTTTTCCATGTGGTAGCGCCGCAGGACGACCTCGGTCGGGATCTCGCTGCCGTCCGTTCGGCGATGCCAGGCGTGGTAGCGCACGGTGCGGCCATCGCGGGCGGCGGAGGCGATGCGGGCGAGCGCCTCCTCAGCGGTCGGCGGCCGGGCCTGCTCATAGGTCGCATCGCACCAGCGTTCGATCGACCACAGTTTCAGGCCGACCAGGCCGTAGGTCTGGTGCCCACGCTCGCGCTCGGCCGGTTCGTTGGCGTAGCGGATGGCGCCGTCCTGGCCGACAATGAGGAAGGCCTCATGGCTGAACGCGAGCATGCCGGTGATCTCGGCAAGTTGGGAATGCAGGCGCAACTGCACGCTGGTGTCGGTCACCACCCACATCAGCCGATGGGACGCGATCTCCTGCGCCTCGATCTCCAGCATCTGGCCGCCGACCACCACCACCATGCGGCTGCCCGGGGTCAGCCGCGGCACCCCGGCGCAGGTATCACCGAGCTTCGCCGCGACCTCGGCCATCGTCGCACCAAGTACCGGCTGGAAGCCGAACAGGCGCCCCAGCGCAGGATTAGCGAAGGCCAGGCGTTCCCGGTCGAACCAGCACACGCCCACCGGCAGCAGACCGGCGAGGACGGCAGCATCGGTCGAACGGGCGGTCATCGGCCGCAGCTTCGTTTTCCCAGGTGGCAAAGCAACGCATCCGAGCGACGACGCCCCGCCACCCAGCCACCGGGGTTCGACAGCACCAGGGCCGGGAATGCCATCCGGATTGCGGCGGGTCCGGTCGCGCTACGGTGCCCCATGATCATGAGCACCGCCATCCAGTACCATGAGGCGACCAAGTACCACCCGGAGACCGTGGGCAACCATCCCGGCCTGGACTGGGCGAAGATGCCGGTGCCCTTCAAGGTCTGGGACACCGAGGCGGCGGTAGCGCTCGCGCCGTACCTGCCTTTCGATCCCAATCCGTTCACCGGCGAGGCCGCGGGCCCCGAGGCCGTGATCAGCGACGGCCTGGGCCTGGTGTCGCGTTGGATCTACCACACCTGCGGCATCACCGCGCTGGTGCCCCAGGAGCCGCGGCCGCTCTTCCTGCGCGCCAACCCGTCGGCTGGCGGGTTGTATCCGGCCGAGATCCACCTCATCGCGCATGGCTACGCCGGATTGGAGGACGGCCTGTACGGCTACGACCTGCAAGGCCACCGCCTCGTGCCGCTCTGGTCGGGCGCTGACATCCACGCCGGCCTGGTCGAGGCGTGCTACGGCAACGCGGCGGTAGCGGCCGCGCCGCTCAGTCTGGTGGTGACCGGCGTCTTCGAGCGCAGCCGCTGGCGTTACCAGGAACGCGCCTACCGGCGCATCCTGCTCGACGCCGGCCACCTCATCGGCAACGCGGGATTGGCCGCGCATGCGCTCGGCGGCCGCACCCATGCGACCACCGCCTTTGCTGACGAAGCCATCGAAACCGTGTTGCGTCTCGATCCGGATACCGAGGGCGCCCTGGCGGTGGTGAGCTGGTCGCCCGGCCAGGGTGTGAGCGAACGACCGAACTGGACCGCGCTGCCCTCACCGACCGGTCCGGCCCAGGTCGATCCGCCGCTGCTCGACGCCCTGCACCGTCAATCCCGTTTGCCGCGCCAGCGCCCGGCCCTGGTCGCGCGCGGCGAGACCCAGGAACTCGCCCTCGAACAACGCTACGGCTGGTCCGGCGGCACGGCTCTTCGCGCTATCGCTGTGCCGGCAACCAGCTTGGCCGCGCCGGCGACCGGTGTTGCCCCGGCACTGTCCGGCCTCGCCGGCGACCCCCTCGGCCTCATCCGCACTCGCCGCAGCGCCCGGAGTTTCACTGGGAAATCATGTAGCCTGGCGCAACTGGCCGAAGTGCTGCTCGCCGCCATCGATCCGGTCGAGGCGGGCCTTGGCCGGCAGCCGGCCTTCGACCGCTCGCAGTTGATGACCTTCGTCGCGGTCAACGCCGTCGACGGCCTCGCCCCGGGCGTCTACTACCTTGCCCCAGACACCTTCGCCCTGCGTCTGGTGCGGACGGTGGTGCAGGAGCAGATGCAGGCTGGGGTGCGCTTCCTCTGCCTCGGCCAGGATCTCGGTGGCGATGCCGCCTTCGTCGTGGTCCACACCGCCGACCTCGCCGCCGCCGTGCGCGCCAATGGCGACCGCGCCTACCGCCTGCTCCACCTCGACGCCGGCATCATCGGCCAGCGCCTCGACCTCGCCGCCATCGGCACGGGGCTCGGCGCGAGCGGCATCGGCGGCTTCTTCGACGACCACATCACCGACCAGCTTGGCGTTCCGCGCGAGCAGGCGGTGGTGTACCTGACCTGCGTCGGTGTTCCGGGGTAACTGCTACTTGGTATTGGGTGTGATCACAAATTCGACCAAGGCGCTTAAACCCGTTGGATTCCCAGTGAAAATCGCAAGTGTACCCCAGATGCAAGGCGGGAGGAGGGAGTTGGGCAGCGCCCAATGACCGACGACCAACGCCGCAGATGGGGTGCAATTGCGATTTTCACGTTCACTTCCCGCCGACCGTGAATCCGTCGATGAGCAGCGACGGGCTGGAAACGGTGGTCTGGTCCTCGGGGTCGTTGCCGATGGCGCGGATGCCGGGCAGCAGTTGGCGCAGGTTGCCGCCGACCGTGGCCTCCTGCACCGGATGCACGACGCGGCCGTGCTCGACCCAGAAGCCCGAGACGCCCTTGCTGAAGCTGCCGCTCGCCAGGTCGACGCCGTTGCCGTGGAATTCGGTGACGATGAGGCCGGTGCCGAGTTCGGCGACGAGTTCGTCCCAGCCGGCCACACCGGGCACCAGGCTCAGGTTGGCGATGCCGCCACTGTGCCCGGTGTACGGGTGCTTCAGTCGGCGTGCAGCGTAGGCGTCGACCAGGAAGGTCGTCAGCCGGCCGCCTTCGACCAGGTTGATCCGGCGCGAGCGCACGCCCTCGCCGTCGCAAGGGCGGCTGCCTTGGGCCCTGGGGATAAGCGGATCATCGACGATGGTGACGGATTCGGCCGCGATTGCTTGGCCGAGCTGGTCATGCAGGTACGTCGCGCCGCGATAGACCCGACCGCCGGAGGCCGCGTGGGCGATGGCGCCGAGCAGTTCGCCGGCGGCCTCGCGGTGCAGCAGCACCCGCGCCGGGCCGGTGGGCGGGGCCTTCCAGCCGTAGAGCTGCACCGCGCGCCGGCCGGCCTCGCGACCGACCGCCTCGGCGCTCTTGAGTCCGGTCAGGAAGCGATCGGAGGTCGCGTACCAGCCGTGCTGCTTCTCGCCGTTCGCCTCGGCCACCACGATGACGTGGAAGCCGACGCTGGTGCCGCCGTGGCGGCTGCGCACGCCGTCGGTGGTCGCGAAGACGGATTCGCCCCGTCGGCACGAAGCGCCGCTGCGGTGCGAAGCGATGATGCGCGGGTCGTGGGCCAGGGCGATGCGTTCTGCCGCGATCACGGTCGGCACCAGGGTATCTCGGTCGAGCGCGGCGACTGCGGGATCATCGAGCTGCAAGTCGCCGCCGGCGAGGCCGCATTCGCCCGCATCCGGCAGGCCAGCGCAGGGATCGGCATCACCGTAGGCAGCGAGCTCGGCTGCGCGGCGGGCCAGCGCCGTGACGGCAGCCGGGTCGAGGTCGCTGGCGGTGCAGGAACCGCAACGGTTGCCAGCGGCGTAGGCGGTGATGCGCAAGCCGCGCGTGATCGCCGAGCTGACGGTCTCGATCGCGCCGCCGCGCACCTTGACCTGCCAATGGTCCGAACGTCCCACCGAGACGACGCCGGCCACGCCCGCCGCGCGCAGGGTGGAGATTCCGATGTCGGCCGCACGGTCGAGCGCATCGTGCCCCGGATCGTTGGCCGGATCCGGATGGGAGGTGTAGCGGACGGTCACGCGTTGGCCCTTTCGCCTGTTTTGAGGCCGCCCACTACCAGGGCGCTGATCAGGGTCGTTGGCATGCCGAGGTTCGCCGGCACCCCCTGGCCATCCTTGCCGCAGGTGCCGCCATCGGCGGACACCGCCCAGTCGCGGCCGGTACGTTCGACCCGGCGCATCGCCTCCGGGCCGTTGCCGATGAGGGTGGCGCCGCGCACCGGCGCGGTGATGCGGCCGTCTTCGATGCGGTAGCCTTCGGTGACGGTGAAGTTGAAATCGCCCTTGGTGATGTCGACCGAGCCGCCACCGATCGCCGCGACGTACAGACCGCGTTTTACTGATCGGATGATGTCGGCCGGATCGTCGTCGCCCCCGGCCAGGTAGGTGCAGCGCATGCGCGGCATAGGCACGTGGGCATAGGATTCGCGCCGGCCGTTGCCGGTCAGGGCGGCCCCGGTCAGGCGGGCGGAAAGACGGTCCTGCATGTAGCCGACCAGTTTTCCCCGTTCGATCAGCACCGTGCGCCCGGCGGGCACGCCCTCGTCGTCGAGCGCAAGCGCGCCGCGATCGCCCGGAATCGTCCCGTCATCGATCACGCTCACCAACGGACTGGCGACCATTTCGCCCATGCGGCCGCTGAAGCAGCTCACGCCCTTGCGGTTGAAATCGGCCTCCAGGCCATGGCCCACCGCCTCGTGGATGAGCACGCCGCAACCGCCGGGGCCAAGCACCACCGGCATTTCGCCGGCTGGGGACTCCTCGGCGGTGAGCAGCAGCACAGCGCGGCGCACGGCTTCATCAGTAGTGCGATCGAGCGCAGCCTCATCCAGTCGTTCACGTCCGGCCCGACCGCCGACGTTGTCGCTTCCGTGTTCACGCCGGGCACCGTCCCCGGCGAAGGCGGAGACGGTGAAGCGTAGGAGCGGCCTATGGTCGGACACGAAAGTGCCATCGCTTGCGGCGATGGTGACCTGCTGTTCCTGGTCGCCCAGGCTGACCGAGACCCACGAGATCCTGGGATCTTTGGCGTAGGCGCGATCACACGCCCGCCGCACCAGGCCGATGCGTTCGTCGACGCCGACCTCTGCCATGGGCCATTGGCGCCCATAGCGGCCTGCTGGGCCGACCCGTTCTGTGAGCTGCACGGGCGTCGTCGGCGCTCCGCTGGCGATCGCAGCCGCGCGCCGGGCGGTGGCGAGCAGGGTCTTCTCGTCGAGTTCCTCGCAGTAGGCATAGCCGGTCCGTTCGCCCGTGACGACGCGGATGCCGACCCCCAGGCCGCGATGCTCGCTCGCAGACTTCACCTTGCGCTCCTCGAACACCAGCGACCGGCTGGACGATCGTTCGACGAACACGTCCGCGAAATCACCGCCCCGCTCAAGCGCGGCGGACAACAGGCGCTGGCAGGTTGCGGCATCAAGGATGGGGGCGGGCATGGAAACTCCTGCTGGGAAATGCGGTAATGCTATGGGCTAGCAGGTGGACTCATGGAGGCCCCTTGCGGGGTAGGCGGGGCAGCGCCCAATGCGGTGAAGCTAAGGGAGCAACCCCCATCAGAAAACATTTCCTGAGCTTTTCGCAAACGTTTCGTGGACCTGTGCCCGGGAGCGCCGAGCACCAGCTCGGCTTCGGATCGATTCCCTTGGGCAGGTGGCGACGGGCTTCTCCTGAATCCATTCGATTTCTTTTGTTCCGAGATCGTTCGGCCGAACTGGTGCTCGGCGCTCCCGGGCTCGGCGCTCACAATTCGCAGTGAATCCACAGGGTCCTCAGCTTCACCGCATTGGGCAGCGCCCCGCTGAAAAGGCAGCTCGACTCCGACCCATTCCGGTGGTTCCACGCAGGCCGATTGCAGTCGCAGAGCCAGCCGGGAGGTCTGGGCGATCCAGCGCAATTTGACCCAGAACGGCAACTCCGCCTCCCGCCGCCGTTGCGCTAGTTCGTTTTCGTTCAGATTCATGCCGTTTCTTCCGCCATCCGGGCCTGACCCGATGGTTCTCCCCGCACCACCGCCATCGCCTTGAGCAGCTTCCGCTTGTCGGCGGCAGTGTGGGCGCGCGAGACGCTGAGGCGCAGGCGGCACGAACCCGCCGGCACGGTGGGCGGGCGGATCGCCGGGCAGTGGTGGCCGAGATCGCGCAGGCGCTGGGCGAGCGCGAGCGCAGCGTGCTCATCGCCGACCACGATGGGGATGATGGCGCTGCGGCCTTCGGGCACGTCCCAGCCCTGGGCGCGCAGGGCGCGGCGCAGTTCCTGGATCGAGGTCTGCAACGCATCCGGCAGGTCGGGGTGATCGCGTAGCCAGCCGACGGCGGCGTGCGCGGCGCCGATCGCAGCTGGGCAGGGTGCGGTCGAGAAGATGAAGCTGCGGCCGCGATTCACGAGGAGTTCGATGATGTCCTGATCCGCAGCGATGAACCCGCCTTGGCTGCCGAAGGACTTCGAGCAGGTGCCGACGATGAGATCCGGTCGCACGCCGGATTCCGCGCACAGCCCGCGCCCGCCCGGGCCGAGCACGCCCAGGGCGTGCGCCTCGTCGACCAGCAGCAGCGCGCGGTGCTTGCGGCAGACAGCGGCGAGCGCGGTGATCGGGGCCTCGTCGCCGTCCATCGAGTACACCGATTCAATGCAGACCAGGATGCGCCGCGCTGAGGCGCAGCGGGTGAGCTGCAATTCCAAGTCGGTGGGATCATTGTGGCGGAAGCGCAGCAGTTGCCCCGCCGCCTGGCGTGCGCCGTCGTACGTCGACGCATGGCAAAGGCGGTCGAGCACGATCGCGTCCTGCGGATCGCCAGCGATCGCCACCACCGCCGCAAGGTTGGCCTGGAAACCGGTCGAAGTCAGCAGCGCATCCTGGGAGCCGAGGAATTTTGCGATGCGCTGCTCGAACTGGCGGTGCAGGCGCAGGCCGCCGGCGAGCAGCCGCGCCGAACCCGAACCGGCGCCGTAGGAACGCAGGGCGCGGAAGGCGCCGTTGCGAACGATGAGTTCCTGGCTTGCGCCCAGGTAGTCGTTGGCGGCCCAGTTGATCAGCCGCTTCCGCTTGCCGTCGACCAGGACAATGGTGCGGGCGCAGGGCGAATCGATCACTGGCCGCTGGCGCAGGCGACCTTCGGCGGTGATCGCCGCGAGTTCGGCAGCGATCCCGCTCCGGGGATCGTCGCGATCGTGCGCACTCATCCCTTTGCGCCGACGCAGACCGCGACGTAGCGGCGCACGGCCTCGGCCATGCCGAGTTCGAGTGCATCGCTGATCAGGGCGTGGCCGATCGACACTTCTTCGACCTTGGGCACGATGGCGAGGAATTCCGCGAGGTTCGTCAGGTTCAGATCGTGCCCGGCGTTGATGCCAAGTCCGGCGCGGGTCGCGGCCTCGGCGGTGGTGCGGTAGCGCGCCAGCACGGCTGCACGGTCGCTGGTCGGATACGCGAGGGCGTAGGGTTCGGTGTACAACTCGACCCGGTCAGCCCCGGCGGCGGCAGCCTGGGCGGCGGCGGCGGGTTCGGGATCGATGAACAGCGAGACCCGGATGCCGGCCGCCTTCAATCTGGTGCAGACGCGGGTCAGCAATTCCAGGTGCCGGGCGCAGTCCCAGCCGTGGTCGCTGGTGCGCTGGTCCGGCTCATCCGGCACCAGGGTGCACTGATCCGGCCGGTTGGCGATGACCAGGCCGAGGAACGATTCGTCCGGATACCCTTCGATGTTGAACTCGACCCTGCGGCTGCGGGTCAGGGCGCGCAGGAGCGTCACATCGGCGGGCCGGGTGTGGCGGCGGTCGGGCCTCGGATGCACGGTGATTCCATGCGCGCCGGCATCGAGACACCAGCGTGCCGCTGATTCGAGCGACGGATAACCGCAATCGCGGGTGTTCCGCAGCAGGGCGATCTTGTTGAGGTTGGCGCTGAACGCGGTCATGCGCGGCAGCGTGGCGCGTGGCTGGAATTGGGCAATCGCACCATGGTGGCGCGGGCTCGGACGCAGAACGTCAGCGGTCTATTTCGGATTCGGGCGAGGTGGAACGGGTTTGCCGGTGGGCGGCGGGACTTGGTTGTTGGCTGGCGGCTTCGGAGGCAGGGGAACCGGCAGCTTGGGCGGCTCAGGCGGTTTGGGTGGATCAGCCGCCTTCGGTGTTTCGACCACCTTCGGTTTCTCCTCCGGATACACCTGGACCTCTTTCAGCACCGGTGAGTAGTAGATAATCCGATCGTCACCAAGAGTGAGATAGGTCGTGTCGGTGGTGAATCGCGTGGCGACTGCCGGGTTCTTCTTGGCGATGCTCTCGGCGAGCTTGGGCAGCGGGCCCTGGTCTTTTTCCCACCTAATCGGTTCGATCGGTCGCACGCCGAAACTGCGGAAGCCGGGGGGGTCCTTGAGGAATGCGGCTTCTTCGTCGCAGCCGTCCCCCATCGACTTGGGATAGATCGCGAATGGACGACCGGCCGGCGGGGGGATCTTCAGCAGTTGCGGCAATTGGACGACCTGACCCGTCTTGGGATTGGTCAGGGTCACCACGAATGATCTCTTCGGGCTGGGCTGGTAGGACAGCTCCTTTCCGCCACCAGGACGCGACTTCACCTTGACCTCCCAGTATTGGATCCGATCGACCTGCTCGATGCTGGTGACCACGAACGGGGTGGTGAGATCGACCCGGATCGGCCGGTTATCGTGCGGACTGATGGGATTCTCGGTTTTCCCGAGGGTGTCCCCGATCTTCAGATTCTTATACTCGACCGGTTTCCCCAACCACAACGCGCCTTCCCCATCCTTCGCTTCCGGCTTTTCGATCAAGGCGGTCATGAGGAAGGTGGCCTTGTGATCGTTGCCTCCCTCCACGTCGCGACGCGCAATCTTGAGTACGAAGCGCAATTTTGCAGTCACCATCACCGGCTCAGACACCACTGGTTCGCTGACGAAGTAGCGTTCGCCCTTCGCCAGGGTGGTGCCAGGAACCAGGGGATCCGTGCTGCCGGTGAGGAACCGCTGCACGAACGCGGGCTTGTCGCGCAGCCACTGGTGCCAGGTGTTGAGATCCTTTTTCTCGGGCTTGTCGTCGTCGGGGTAACGGCCCGGATAGACCAGGATGCTGGCAGGAACGCCACCCTTGAGCACCTCTTCGCTGGGCGGCAGCGGCATGCCGGTGGCGCGGACGATGAGCTTGGTGCGGAACTTGTGCTCAGACCAGGTCTCGACGTCGTCGAGCTTCAGCTTGAGCTTGCCGTTCTTGTCCTTCTTGAGCTGCGCCAGCGGGATGATCCCGTCCTTGCTGACCCCGGCTGCTTGCACCGGACGCCAAGGTTTGTCCCCGGCCGAGACTTCGATCTGGATCGCTTCGTGCTGGGCCTTGTTGACGATTGGGCCGCGGTCATGGCGGGTCCACTTAGCGACCGCGGCATCAGAGAAACGCTTGCTGGTGTCGAGATCCTTGGATTCCGGCAGGGTGAAACTGAGTTCGACCGAACCCAGCCGGTCGGCAGCGGCGACCTCGACTGGCAGGACCTGGTAGAGGTAGGGGAACACCGTGCGTTCGGTGACCGGCGGCAGGTCGGGATGGACGGTGAGAAAGGCTGGCAGGTCCGCCGCGTCGATCTTCACCCCCATGCGGGCCTGCAACTGCTCCAGGAACGGTGGCGGTGGTTCGAGCTTAGGGACCGACAGATCGGCGCGACGTTTCTTGACGTAGTCGATGTCGTCCTGGATCTTCTGCTTCGAGAGTTCGTTCCCCTCGGTTCCAGGACGCAGTTCGAGATTGGTGTAGACCGACCACACCTGCCAGCCGGCGAAACTGGCGATCAGCACCAGGGCCAGCTTTTCACCGTGGGCGATCAGGAGGTCGCGGGCGCTCATGGCTGTCCTCCCGGCTTGCCGGGACCAGGCGGCGGGATCTGGGACGGTGGTCCTGGCGGTGCAAATCCTGGCGTGGCCGGACCTGGCATGGCCTGACCCGGCATGGTCTGGCCTGGCATGGTCTGGCCTGGCATGGCCTGCTCAGGAGCGGTTCTCGGCAACACGGGACCTCCCGCCGGCATGCCGGGTGGAGCGTAGCTGCCAGGCGGCAGTCGCGGCCCTGCCGGCGCGCGGCCGGCCGCAGAACTGTTGTCAGCCCTGGCCCCACCCTTGCTGAAGTTGATCACCGCGATCTGGACGTTGCAGGTGGCTGTCTCGAAATCGATGTCGAGGCGTTCCTTGTCCTTGAAGTCCTCGCGGCGTTGCAGGTCGGCACCCAGGATGGCGATCACCGGCTGCGCCTCATCGTTGCGTTCGATGGCGGCGATGCTGGCGGTCAGGGCGGCGGGCGCGCCGATCAGCTTGAGGTCGAGGGTGGTGATGGTGGCGATGTTGGCCAGTTCCGGATCGGCCGCCTTGGCCGAGAGTTCCTTCCAGGTGACCTGCAGGATGCTGGCGTGGGTCGTCACCGGTTCCTTCGACAGCCTGGGCTGGGCGTCGAGAACAGGGTTGGGCTTCACTGTTCCAGTGGTCGGAATAATGCGCGATCCCAAGGTCTGCAGGATGCGGAACTTCAGGCGCAGTTCCGGCCAGCGGGGTGTCCAACTGGCAACCTCGCCGGTATAGGTCTCCAGGCCGGCGACGGCGCGGATTTCCGCCTTTTCCTTGAGATCCTTGTCGGTCGGGGCCGGGCCATTTGCCGGCGCACTGGGCAAGACGATGCGGCCCGCCGTGAAGAGCGACAGGAGGAACTTCGCGGTCTCTTTTTCGTAGGCGTCCTTCCACTCGTTGGGATCGGCCTTATCCGTCAGATCGACGGCCAGCGGGGCAGACCGCTTGGTCAGGTGCTCCAGGATGATCAGGCGCTGGGCGCGATAACGCTCGATGGTCGGATCCATCTCGATCCAGCGCGTGGTGACCAGGTACTTGTTCAGCAGTTCATCCTGATCACGGCGGTCCATGGGATTGAAGACCGCAATCGGATCCTTTTCCGCCCGGGCGCGCAGGTCCTTGAGCCGGCCATGCATGGTGGTGAGGTTCTTGGCTGCTTCGGCGGCGGTCTTGCCGTTCTCGGTCGGTTCGAGTGCGAATGGCAGGATCAGGCCGGCGAGGATGAGCAGGCCAGCGACGATCCAGAACCAGTAAGGCCGGAGATTTTTCACTTCGCGGCCTCCTTGGGGCTGATCAGGCATTCGAATTCAGCCCGACGCTCCTTGATGGTGCGCGGCTGCTTGTCCTCGCGGCCGTCACCGGTCACCGGATCAATATAGCTTTCATTGATATACTGGAAACCGCTCTGCACTTCAGGTTCGCTGGTCAGCCGCACCAGACTGCTGTCGAACAGCGTAGTGCTCTTGTCCTTGAACTGGGGTTTGAGCGATTCCGGCACCGCGACGCTGCGCAAGGCTTCGAGCACCTGATTGCGGACCTCCTGCCATTTCGATTTGCCTTCGACCATCGGGATGCGGACCTTTACCGTGACCCGGCGCGGTTGCGCCAGCGGCCGGAAGACCGCCCCGGCCGGCAAAGAATCGAGGGTGACTGCATCCAGGTAGACCGCCTGCAGGAGCGGATCCCCGCCCTTGTCGGCCGGGGTGGTCGCATCGCCGATCGGCCCCGCCCGCAGGGCCACGCCGGCGATGGCCTGCGACACGCCATCGACCACCGCCGTCGCCAGGCCAAGATGGTGGCCCATGGGCTGGAAGACGCGCAGGTCAACGGCGGTCGGGACCACCTTGCCGAGGACTGCCTTGGCCTGCTGGGTGTCCTTCTTGTGGTCCTCGTCGAATTTCCGGATGCCCTGCTCCAATTCGAGATTCTCGCGCAGCAGCGTCTCGCTTTTCAGGTACTGGGCCGCGAAGGCCGAGCCGAGCAGCACCACCGCCGCCACCGCCGCCCAGCGCTTGGATTTCAGGATGCGGTGCAGGCGGTCCTGGGTCGGGATCAGGTTGATGTCGGCCTTCGCCGCGCCGACGCCCTGCAGGGCGAGACCCATAGCGACGCCGAGGGACTGGAGATCGTGGAGGAAGTGCTCGCGCTCCAGCCCGGGGGCCACCTTCACCTTGTCGAGGTCTTCCAGGATGTTGATGGTGTAACGCAGGCGTTCGGCCAGGTATTCCGGCAGGCCAGGCAATTTGAAGGTCGAACCCGAGATCACCAGATTGTCGAGCTTGGCGTTGGGTGCCTGCGACTTGTGGAAACCGATGCGGCGCTGGATCTCGCTCGTCAGGTCGCCGAGCGTGCCTTCGATAACCTTGATGATCTTTTCCGCCTGGCGGCTGTCGCCGACCTGGCGCTTCAGCGCCTCGGCCTCCTCGAAGGAGACCCGGAACTTCCGCATGAAACCCTTGGTGATGTCGTTGCCGGACACCGACAGGCTGGCCATCGACACGGATTCGCCCTGATAGAACACCAGATCCGTGTTCTCGGCCCCGACGTCGAGAATGATGACGGTCTCGTCTTCCGGAAAGACCTGATCGTAGCGGACGAAGTTGTAGAGCGCGACCGACGACACCGACACGCCGACCAGGTCGATGCCGACCTTCTTGCACTTGGCCATCATCTCCTGGATGACCTCGCGCTTCACCGCGAACAGGGCCACATCGTTCGAACCGCCTTCGGCCGACGGGCTCATGTGGAAGGCCCACTCGACCTCGTCGAAGTTGCCCGGGATGTGCTGGCGCGCCTCCAACTCGACCATGCGGTCGACGGTCTTGGGATTGAGCACCGGCACGTTGATGGTGCGCGAGAAGACCTGCCGCCCGGACAGCGCGGCGATCACCGGGGTCGAACCGAACTCCTCGCGTTGGGAAAGCTGCTCCAGGGCCTTGAGCACGGCCTCTTCACGATCGCCGTTCTCGGGCACCGTGATCGGCTCGATGGTGTAGGCCTGCACCACGACCGTGTCGCCCGAGCGGACGACCTGGGCCGCCTTGATGCTGGAATGCCCGATGTCGAGTCCCCAGCAGGCCGGATATCGTTGCATAAGCCCTCATCCCATCGCGCTCAGAGAAGACAAAGCACGGTGGAGGCATAACTTACCCCACGAGCCAGGAGGGGTCAAATGGACCACACGGCGGCAGTCCTCGTGGTGTGTGACTGCGCATTTTCGCAAGGTTCCGTCACTTACCGGGTGCCGACTGACGCCCTGGGCGGACCCCAACCCTACCAGCCCAGGCCAACCATCCGGCCATCATGGGCGAGCCAGACCTGGCCGTCGGGCGAGACCGCACCGGCGGTGCAGCGGCTGAGACCGACCTCGGCCGCCTTGCGCGCGTGGACCGGCACCAGGTTCGCGCCGTGGAAGTCGAGCACCTGCACGTCGCGGCGCGAAGAATCGAGGACATAGAGCAGGCCGAGGCGGTCGCAGCCCAAGCGGAACGGGGCGCGGAACTGCATCGGACCGTCGCCGGATCCGCCGCCGATGCCGACGTACGTCGCCTTGCCGGCCAGGGGATCGAAGGCCCATTTCTTCAGTTCATGGCTCTTGTCATCGTAGACGTAAACGGCCGACCCGTCGGGCGCGACCGCGAGCAGGGTCGGCGAGCGCAGTTCGTGCGCGCCCCGGCCCCGGCTGCCGAAACAGGCCAGATACCGGCCGTTGGCGTCGAAGACGCTGATCCGGTAGAGGTCCTCGTCGAGCACATAGCTGCGCCCGGCGGCGTCGACGGCGAGATCGGTCACGCTCTCGAATTGGCCCGGGTTCGTCCCTTCCTGGCCGAATATCAACGGCGAGTCGGCTGCGTTGCCGCCGTCGAGGCGGAAGCGCACCACCTGCCGGCGTTTGCGGTCGAGCACATGCACGGCGCTGCCATCGGGGACCACCGCCAGGGTGCGCACGTCGGCGACCTTGCCCGCGCCGAAACGGCGGATGAGCCAGCCTTCCGCGTCGAAAAGCAGGAATCCCTGTTCGTCCGGGTCGGCGGCGACGATGCGGCCCTGCCCGTCGGCGGCGAAGCGCAGCAACCGGCGCAGGGCGGCGCCGCGCACCGCCACCGTGCCGTCCGGGCGGTGGCGCGAGACGAAGCCGCTGCTCCAGGTGATCAGGAGTCCGCCGGCGGGATCGCTGGCCAGGGCGAGCGGCTCGCCGCGCTTCGCCACCAGGCCAGTCAGGGCCTGCGGCTGTACCACGACCTCGCATTTGCCCTGCCCATCGAGCGCAAGCACGCGGCCGTCGGCGACCAGCAGGAGCAGGTCGCGGCTGCCGACGGGATGGCAGATATCGATGGGGGCGGCTGCTTTTTCACTTGGCAGCGCCAAGGTGCCCAGGCGCTGGAAGCGGTCGAAACGCAGCACCTGGCGCTGTTCGGCATCCAGGCACGACACCGTGCCGTCCTGGGCCAGGGCGATCCGGGTCAGGTTGCGGAAGGCGTCGTCACCGTCCCCGGCGCGGCCGAGCTGGCCGATCGCCTTGCCGTCGGCCCCGACGGTCAGCACCCCGCCCCGGCCCTGGTCGGCGATGTAGAGGACGCCGTCTGGGGCGAGAACGAGATCGGTCGGGCGGTTGAGCTGGCCGAAGGAACGCACCTGGGAACCGTCGGCGCGGAAGGTTCGCACCGTGGCGTTGCCGGCATCGAGGATGATCACCCCTTCGCGGGTCGCCCAGAACGCGGCGGGTTGGCGCAAACGCTCGGCCAAGGTCGCCGGCTGCGCCGAGCCCCAGCCGGCACCCAGGCGCAGCAGCCGGTCAGCGGCCAGGCCCCACCAGCTGCCGGTGCTGTCGCGTTGCAGGCGCAGCAGCGGCGGTTCCGCGTCCTCGCCCAGGGCGATCCACGGCTTGAGCTGCCGGCTGCGCGGCTGGTCCAGGGGATCGACGGTCACGGTCAGGCTGGCGGTGGTCTCTAGGCCGCGCAGGTCGCGTGCGACCACCCGCATGGTCAGGACGCCGGGGATGGCCGGCGCCGTCCATTCGACCTCGGGCAGACCGGTATCGCTGGCGGCAAAGCGGCCGCCGGATCCCACCGGCGCGGCGACGGACCAGCGGTAGATCACGTGGCTGGCCGTCGGGTCGAAGGGCAGGCGTACCGTCACGGTGGCGCCGGCGCCGGCGCGCTGCGGCACCGGCGCGGCGACGAGCGCCGGACCATGTGGCACGTTTCTGGTGCCTGCGGCCGGGCGCGCGGCCGCGACGACCGGCACGGGCGGGACTGACGGCGCCGGGGCCGGTGCCGCCTCGGTCGGGGAAGGCCGGGGCGGGATCGGTTTGGCCGTCGGCACCGGGGTGAAGGCGACCGCCGTCTGCGGGCGGGGCGCGACCGCCGGGGCGGACACCGATTCGGCGGCGGGCTCCTGCGGCTTCACCGGGGCGACGGTAGCGACCTGCGCTGGCGCAGCGGCTGGACGAGCTGCCAGGCTCCACCACAGCAGGCCACCACCGAGGGCGACGAGCGCGGTGACGCCTGCGCCGAGCAGCGCCACGGACCTGCGCTTCACCGCCGGCCGGCTCGACGCGCTGAGCGGATCCAGCCCGGATTTCATCCGTTCGAGGTCGGCCGCCAATTCGGCCGCAGTCTGGTAGCGGTCCTCGACCGCCTTGGCCATCAGGCGCAGCACCACCGTCTGCCAGGGATCGGGGATGGTGGCGTCGAACTCGCGCGGCGGCCGGGGAGCGACGTGGATGTGCTGGTAGATCACCGAGGTCGCATCGCCGCCGGTGAACGGCAGGCGGCCGGTCAGCAGTTCATAGAAGACCACGCCCAGGGCATAGAGGTCGGTGCGCTGATCGCAGGGCAGACCGCGACCCTGTTCGGGTGAGAAATAGCTGACCGTGCCCTGCACCGTGCCGGTGGCGGTCAGCGCATGGCTTTCGGCGGCGAGCTTCACCAGGCCGAAATCCATGATCTTGAGCGCTCCGCGGCGGTCGATCATCAGGTTGCCGGGCTTGATGTCGCGATGCACCAGGCCGTGCTCGGCCGCCGCCACCAGCCCGCGCGCCGCCTGCAGGACGAGGTCGACCGCCTCCTGCTGACTCGGTCGCCAGCCGCCCCTCAGGCGCTGGGCGAGATCCTCGCCCTCGACGAACTCCATGGCGAAATAGTGGTTGCCACGGTGCTCGCCGGCGGTGTGGACCTGGATCACGTACGGGCTGCTGATCAGCGCCACCGCTTTGGCCTCGAGCTGGAAGCGCGCCTTGAAGCCGGAGTGCTCGGACAGGTGGCGCGGCAGCACCTTGATCGCCATCGGCCGGTCGAGGCTGAGCTGGCGGCCGAGGTACACCGCGCCCATGCCGCCACGTCCAAGCAGCCGTTCAAAGGCGAAGTCGCCCCAGATCTGGCCCCGGTGCGTGCCACTGCCGGTGACCCCGGGCGCGCGGGTGCCCTCGACGGTGATGTGGGTCAGCTCGGTGTCCGCCGAGGCGCCAGGGCGCGTCGATTCCGAAGCGAGAGGGTCGTCGAGGTGCTCGGCCGGCAACCGGTACACGGTGGTCGTGTGCGGACGCACCACGGTGTCGGTGGTCGACCGGTCGACGATCAAGGTCTTGTCGGTCGCTCCGGCGGACGCGTCGGAAGGGGTCGGCTCAGAGCGAGGATGGGGCAATTCGCTCATGGTTCCTGCGGAGTGCGCGGCAGCATGGACGAACCACCGATGCACGCAATCAGCGATGCCAGGAGATTATCACCCTCGGCGACAGATGCGTCGATCGAACCGTTCAGCGCTGATGCTGCCGATGCCGGTTTACCAGCCGAGGCCGACCAGGCGGCCTTCATGGCCGATCCAGATCTGACCGTCAGGAGCGATCGCCCCGGCGGGGCAGCGGGTCAGACCGACGTCGGCGACCTTGACCGTGACCAGGGGGACGAGGTTCGCACCATGGAAGTCGAGGGTCTGCACGTCGCGGCGCGAGTTATCGAAGACATGCAGCAGGCCGAAACGATCGCTGGCCATCTGCACCGGTTCGCGGAACTGGGCCGGACCTTCACCGTTGCCGCCGCCATTGCCGATGTGGGTCGCCTTGCCGGCGGCTGGATCGAACGACCACTTCTTGATCTCACTGGTCTTGTCGTCGAACACGTACACCGCGCTGCCGTCAGGTGCTGCCGCGATCAGGGTCGGGGTGCGCAGGTCGACCGGCGTTTTGCCGTACTGGGCGAAGCTGGCGATGAAGCGGCCGTCGGCGGCAAAGACGCTGACGCGGTAGAGGTCATCATCGAGCACATAGCTGCGCCCGGCGGCATCGACCGCGAGCGCCTTCACGGCTCCGAACTGGCCGCTGTTCTTGCCCGGCTGGCCAAAGGTGACCGGCGCATCCTTGTCGGGGTCGCCGTCGAGGCGCAGGCGCACGACCTGGCGCTTCTTGCGATCGAGGATGTGCACCGCGCTGCCATCGGGCACCACTGCCAGGGCGATGGCCTCGCCGACCTTGCCGGTGCCGAAGCGGCGCAGCAGCCAGCCCTCGGCGTCAAAAAGCGCGAACGATTTGCCGTCGGCATCGGCCGAGACGGTGCGGCCCAGGCCGTCGACCGCAAACAGCCCGGTCGGACGCAGCGCAGCACCGCGCACCGCCACCGAGCCGCCGGCGCGATGGCGCGAGACCAGGCCCTCACTCCAGGTGATGAAGAGGTCGCCGGTGAGGTCGGTGGCGAGCGCGAGCGGCTCGCCCGGGCGCTCGACCAGGCCGGATTCGGCCAGGGGTTTGGCGACCAGTTCGGATTTGCCCTTGGCGTCGAAGCCAAGCACGCGGCCGTCCGCGAGCAGCACCAGCAGGCCGCGCGGATGGTTGACCAGGTCAACCGGAGCGGCGGGTTTTTCCTTGGGCAGGGCCAAGGTGGTCAGGCGGCGGTGGAAGCGGTCGAAGCGCAGGACCTGGCGCAGTTCGGGATCGAGGGCGCTCACGGTGCCATCCGCAGCCAGGGCGATGCGGGTGAGGGCGCGGAAGGAATCGTCGCCCTCGCCGGCGCGGCCGAGCAGGCCGTGGGTCTTGCCGCCCGGGGCCAGCACCAGCACGCCGCCGAGTCCTTGGTCGGCGACGTAGATCGTGCCGTCGGCGGCGACAGCAAGGTCGCTGGGGCGCACGAGCTGACCGAACGCCTTGCCCTGGCTGCCGTCGACCCGGCTCGTCCGCACCATGGTCGCGCCCGCATCCAAGACGTACAATTCGCCGCGCGCCACGGCCACCGCAACCGCCTTGCGCGGGGCCTCGGCGAAGGCGACCGGCTGCGGCAGCGACCAGCCGGCACCGACGCGCACGACCTGGCCGGCGGCGCCCAGGCCCCACCAGACCCCGGTCACGTCGCGGGTCAGGCGGGCGAGCGCGGGCTCGGCCTCGCCGCCGTAGCGGATCGTCGGTTTGGGTTGCCGGCCGCGCAGGTCATCGGCCTTGGCGACGGTGATGGCGAGCGTGGCCGGGGTCTCCTGGCCGAAAGCATCGCGCGCGACCACGTCGATGGTGACCGGGCCGGGCAACGCCGGGGCGGTCCACTCGATCTCGGGCAAGCCGGTGCTTGCGGCGGCGAAGCGGCCGACCGCCCCGGCCGGCCCCTTGGCGGTCCACTGGTAGACGACCTCGTCGCCATCCGGATCAGCGAAGGGCAGGCGCAAGGTCAGCGTCCCCCCGGCGACCGCGTTCACCGGCGGCACGACGCCGGTCAGCGCCGGCGGCGCATTCGGGGCGGCCTCGGTGGGCAGCGGCACCACGTCGAAGCCGGCTTCGATCTTCGCCTCGGCGGCGACCCAGGTGATCCGCGCCGGCAGCGGCGCCTCGCCGACCGCGCGCAGCAATTGCGCCTTGGCGACCAGGCGGCGGTTTTCGACGATAACCTCCTTGGTCAGCGGATGCTTCTTCACCGTGCCGGGGCCGTAGATCGCCAGCATGCCGCCCGGGGTCAGCTTCGCTGCCGCATCAAAGCGGACGCCGATCTGCTTCGCATCCGCGACGTCGACCAGGCCGAGCGGCTGATCCGCTGCTGCCAGGCCGGCCAGGCCGGCGACCAGGGACAGGAGACGGGAAACGCGCATGGTGCCTCTCACTTGGAGTCTTCTGTCTTGGCGGCGGTCACGCGCCAATTGGTGCCGGTGCGGGCGAGTTCGTAGCGGTAGATGAGCGTCCGCTCCGGAAATGCCGGCATCGCGATGCGGATCGACACCCGCGCGGTGCCGGTGTCGCCGGTGCGCTGGAAGTCGAGGATTTTGTGGGCGAAGGTCAGCCCCGATTCGGCGGCGAGTTCCTTGAGCGAGGTCAGATACGTCGCGTCGGTGACGATGGTGGCGAGATCGCCGCCCTTGCCGGCCATGGTCTGATCGAGGCCGGCGAGCGCAGCAGTAAACTGGATCCGGCTGCGACGGTCTTCGATCTTCGTCTCAATCGCCTTGCGTTCCGGCCGGTCGGCCCCGGCGGTGGCGAGAAACTCGTTGAGCGCGCGTTCCAACTCCGGGATGTCCTTGCTCGCGTCGTCGCAGGTCGCGAGCACCGCCGTGGCGAGCGCCGCCTTGCGCGCCTCCTCGGCCGCCGCCTTGGCCTTGGCGGCTTCTTCGTGCAGGCGCGAATCCTTGAGTTTCTGCTCGGCGTTGAGCAGGGCGAGGCTGCGCGGGGCGATCTCGCGCAGGCGGGCAATGTCGCGTTCGGCCCCCGCCAGGTCCTTGGCCGCGAGCGACTTTTCGAAGGCGGTGAATGCGGCCGCCGCATCGGCCTTGGCCTTGTTCACCGCCTCCAAACCCTGCGAGGCGCGCGGTTCGCGCGGGTTGAGCTGGAGCGCGGCGGTGTAGGCCGACAGCGCGGTGTCGTGATCCTTGATCGCCATCGCCTGGTCGGCGCGGTCGAGCTGCTCGCGCGCGGCCTTCAGCTTTTGTTCCTGGTCCGCCTTCATGGCGGTGGCACGGCCAAGGGCGTTGGCGATCTGCGGATCATCCGGCGAAGCGGTCTGGAGTTCCTTCAGCAGTACCTCGGCCTCGACCGGCTTGCCCTCGCCCAGCAGCGCCTCGGCCTTGGTGAGCTGCTGTTGCTGCTGCTTGCGGGCGCCATCACGGGCCTTGATGGCTTCGAGCAGCGTGCGCAGCTCTGGCGACTCCGGGATCAACGCTTGCGCCGCGACCGCGGTGCGGCCGGCGTTGTCGTAATCACGGGCGGTGAAGGCCGCCTGCGCCTTGGCGAGGAGGTCGGTGCCTTCGCCGGTGTCGACCTCTTTGGCAAGCGCCGCCCACTGCGCTGCATCGCCGGACGAGCGGTTGAGTTCGATCACCCGGCGGGCCCCGATCCAATCCCGCGCCAGGATATTGGTGCGCACCAGGACGCGCGGATCTGGCTCGGTTTTCACCGGCTTGACCGGGGGTGCCGGCGCGGGTTCGACCGGTTTGGCGACCGGCTCGACTGGCTTGGCGACCGGCTCGACCGGTGGCGCAGCGACGGGGACAACCGGGATCACGACGGGTTTCACCGGCTCTGGTTTCATTGGCTCCGGTTTCACCGGTTCCGGCTGGACGACCACTGGTTTCACCGGTTCGGGCCTGGTCGGCTCCGGTCTGACCGGCTCCAGCACCGGGATCACGGGCTTTACCACCGGTACCGGTTCGGTTGGCGGAACCACCGCAACGATCAACTTAGCAGGAGGCGCCGGAAGTGGTGCCGGTGTCCACATCGCCCAGCAGGCGATGCCTGCCACGACGATCAGCGCCGCCGCCCCGGCCGCGATCAGCGCCACCGGCCTGCGCTTGGCGCCGCCCGCAGCGGCTGTCCGGGGCAAGGGCTGGCCGGCCTTGAGGCGTTCGAGGTCGGCGACCAGGTCGGTGGCGGTCTGGTAACGATCCTCGGCCTGTTTCGCCATCAGACGCAGGATCACCGATTGCCACGGTTCCGGGATCGTCGCATCGACCTGGCGCGGCGGCACCGGCGCAACGTGGATGTGCTGGTAGATGACCGAGGTCGCGTCGGTGCCGGTGAACGGCAGCTTGCCGGTGAGCATCTCGTAGAACACCACGCCGAGGGCGTACAGGTCGGTGCGCTGGTCGCAGGGCTGGCCCCGGCCCTGTTCCGGCGAGAAGTAGCTCACCGTGCCCATCACGGTGCCGGTCATGGTCAGCGAGTGGTTTTCCGCCGCGAGCTTCACCAGGCCGAAATCCATCAGCTTCAGCGTGCCCTTGCGGTCGATCATCATGTTGCCGGGCTTGATGTCGCGGTGGACGATGCCGTGCTCGCCGGCGGCGGCGAGGCCGCGCGCGGCCTGCAGAACCAGTTCGACCGCATCGGCGCGGGTCGGCCGCCAGCCGCCTTTCAGGCGCTGCGACAGATCCTGGCCCTCAACGAATTCCATCGCGAAATAGTGGTTGCCCTCATGTTCGCCAGCGGCGTAGACCTGGATGACGTTGGGCGACGAGATCTGTGCCACCGCTTTCGCCTCAAGCTGGAAGCGCGCCTTGAAGCCGGCGTTCTCGGACAGGTGCGGCGGCAGGACCTTGATCGCCACCGGCCGGTCGAGGCTGAGCTGCCGGCCGAGGTACACCGCGCCCATGCCACCCTTGCCCAGCAGCCGGACGAAGGCGAAGTCGCCCCAGATCTGGCCCTTGTGGGTGCCACTGCCGGTGATGCCGGGTGCCCGGGTGCCGTCGACGTGTAGGTGGGTGACATCGGTTTCGTGCCCAGGCGGACGCGATCCGGCGACGACCGTGCGCACCACGTCCTGGGGATCGGTCGGAACGCCCGGCCGGGCGTTGGCGGGACGGACATTCGCCGTAGCGACGGTTTCGGCCGACGGCACTACGCCAGGGATCGCGGTCGGATCCGTACCCGACAGGTTGGCGACGATGGTCGGCTGCTCCGCATCGGGCAGAGGGGTCCGGGTCGGTTCGGCCGCCGGGCGTTTCGGGTCGGGTTTAGGGGGCATGGCGGGATGGTTGGCTGGCAGCATGAGGGTGACCGCCGGCAGGGTCAATCGTGGCCGATCGCACCATGGAATCGTGGAAGCGGACCATGGCGACCGCGGCCACCACCCAGGCACGGCGCCGGTTTTTCCAAGATCAGCGTTTGACCCGCGTCCCGACGGGGCTAGGGTCCGCATCCCATTTCGCACCGGTTCCGGCATGCCCGGGCCCGATCGCGCGGGAACCACATGACGAAGCCAACCCCGACGACCAGCCCGCTCACCGCCGATCTGCTCCAGATCTGCACCGCCTTGGAGACCCGCTACGGGCTGCGCAAGCCCAGTCCCCATCCCGACTTCATCGAGGCGCTGGTGTACCAGATCCTCGAACTCGGGGTCTCGGAAAAGGCCGCCAAGGATGCGCTCAAGCGCCTGCGCGACGAGTACATCGACTGGAACGACATGCGGGTCGCGACGGTGCGCGAGATCATGGACGTGATCGGCGGCAAGTACCACCGCATCCGCGAAAAAGCCGAAGATCTCAAGCACCTGCTGGCGGACATCTACACCGCCTTCCGGCGCATGGACATCAAGGATCTCCTCAACGCCGACGGGATCTCGACCCTGCGTGCCCTGCCCGAGACCACCAACATCCGCCGCGACATGGTCGAGCGCGCGCTGGTGCTGATGTGCGACGTCAAGGTGCTGCCGATCGATGAAGAGCAGTTCAAGCTGCTCAAATTCCTCGCCAACGCGACCAAGCACCTCGGCAACGCCATCCGTCCGCTCGCCTTCCAGGTCGGCCTCAAGAAGGTCGAGGACGCGCTCGACATCGAGGGCCTGCTGCGCCTGTCGCGCGGCCTGCGCGAGCATCACCACACCCTGCAACTCGCCGGCGAGGACGACCCCAAGCACATCACCTTCGGCACCGACGAGAAGGATCCCCTTGGCATGGATCCCAAGAAGAAAGAGGACAAGTCGAAGGCGGCAAAGGACGAGAAAAAGGACGAGAAAAAGGACGAGAAAAAGGACGAGAAAAAGGACGAGAAGAAGAACGAGAAGAAGAACGACGGGAAAGACGACCCGAAGGACGAGAAAACCAAGCCGGCCACCGGCAAGGTCGCGAAGAAGAAGTAGGCCCCGGCCCCACCCAGAAACTGGGCCCCAGCAGCCCAAACCGCAGCGGACGCGATCATGGCCAAGCACTCCCACTGGGACAACATCAAGCATAAGAAGGCCATAAACGACAAGAAGAAGGGCGCCATCATCGGCAAGATGGGCAAGCTGATCACCGTCGCGGTGCAGACCGGTGGGCCCAATCCGGATGAGAACCCGCGCCTGCGCCTGGCGATGGACAAGGCGCGTTCAGCCGGCGTCACCGCCGAGGTCGTCGACCGCGCGATCAAGAAGGCCGCCGGCGAGGGCAAAGACGGCAAAGCGATGGTCGAGATCACCTACGAAGGCTACGCCCCCGGCGGCGTCGCCGTGGTCGTGCAGGCCCTCACCGACAACCGCACCCGCACCGCGCCCGAGATCAAGAAACTCTTCGAAAAAGCCGGTGGATCCGTCGGCATCCCCGGCTGCGTCGCCTGGCAGTTCAAGCCCAAGGCGGTCTTCCTGGTCGGCGCCAGCGCCAAAACCGGGAAGGCCGACGCCAGGTTGGACGAAGAGCAGGTGATGAACGCCCTCATCGAAGCCGGGATCGAACCCGATGATCTCGTGCAAGAGGACGACCAGGTCTCGGTCGCCGCCGAGGCCAGCCGCTTCGACGCCGTCAGCAAGGCCCTCACCGCCGCCGGCTTCACCATCGCCAGCGCCGACCGCATCCTGGTGCCCGAGAACCGCGTCCCCGTCGCCGCCGGCGAAGCCGCCACCGTGGTCGAAGGCCTCGTCGACAGCCTGGAAGAGCACGACGATGTGCAGGAAGTGTTCCATAACGGCGAGATGCCGTGAGGTGACGCCGCTGGATCCGTTTTCAGGATCCAGGCGGTTCCCAAGGCGAGACGCCGCGATCCGAGCGCCTCACGTCCTGGTTCACGATCGGGATGCCGCTATGGCCCTCAGTCGCGCCACGCGGGTTTTGCCATCGTTGCATTTCTCCATCATGATGACGGTCCAGCGGTACGTGTTGATCTGGCTCCACTGGTCGCGCAGCACCATAGCCCGGATCTTGTCCTTGGGATCAGCCGCCGCGAGCTGCTCGAGATGCGCCAGCAATTGCTCGGCCGCCTTCGCGTCACCGCGGCCGATGAAATAGGCCGCTGCCGTCTTGCGTTTGATAAAGTCCTCGCCTTTCAACCAGACCAGCATCTCATCGGGAATCTCCTGGCCGGTTTCGCGTTGCCCCAGGACTGCGGCGGTGATGAAGCTGAAGAAGTGCCTGGATCGCTCGATCTCCTGGCGCAGCAACTGGCGGATCGTCGCAGGATCGGATCCGGGATTGCGGGCATAATGCTCGAGTGCGGAGCGTCGATCGTATTCGGACTCAGCCGCGTGGTAGCTTTTGAGCCGGTTGGCCGCGTCCGAGGGATGGTCCTCGTTGCCGAAGTACTTGCCCAGATCCTTCCTGGCGAGTTCCTGTTCGATATCGGCGATCAGGGGATACTCGCGGTGGAGGCAGATGCGTTCGGCCGTCATCCAACCACGCAACACGACCTCGGCCACCGAGGCCGAGATCTCGGCTCGTGCGGAATCCGTCCCCAGTTCACGGATTTTGCGGATTTCGTCGAACCAGCGATCCAGCATCGCGTCCCCGCCGACCGAGACGAGGTAGGTCCTGGCGGCCTTGCGCACCGGCAGATCACGCCAGGTGAGGAACGGCAAGACCTCGGGGCGCACCGGATGCTTGCCGGCCTGATCTAACCGTTCCAAGGCCTGGATCACCGTGTCGAGGTTGCTGGCGACCTGATCCCCACGGGAAAGGGGATCAGGTGCCGAACGCAGCTGATCCAGCAGGAAATTGACGGGAAGATCGTCGCGATGGCAGATGGTCACGAAAAGCAGGAACCGATTGGAATCATCACCACCATCCTGCCAGCGCTTGATCAATTCGCTCGTTGGAAGCTTGTCCAGGTCGTCCCGGTTCATGCGCGGCATCCCTGGCCTGGCCTGCGGTGTTGGCGTCGAAGACGCGGACGGCGCCACCGGGGCGGGGGAGACGGATTTCTGCGGATCTCCAGCGGCCTTAAGTATGGCCAGACGCGCTTTCAATTCCGCCAATTCCACGTCTTTCTTAGAAAGTTCCATCAGAAGACCTGCCCGGTCCAACTTGTCCATCACCGCATCAGATCGCGTCGCATTGCGATACAGATGGAGCATGGTGAAGGCGAATACCGCCAGACCAAGGGTGCAGGCGCCGCCGATGACATATTTCAGCCAGGAAAGACGGTTCATGGGATTAATTTGTTGAATCGCCAGGCTTTGAGTACATCAATGGCGAAAGGTCGTAGGATGGTATCGTCGGATTTGGCTACTTTATTGACAAGTTCCCTGATATGTTCATTGATTTCATCAAGGTCTTGCAAATATCTCAATAAATACGATTTACTCAAAACATTAGCAGATCTGAAGGCCTCAACTCGTCTTGGATCATCGCTATCCAGCGGTGGTTCGGGAAGGAGCAGAGCGCGTGCGGCAGCCTTGGCCCTGTAAAGGCGTTCAGTCTCGGTTGGTCGGTAGTTGAGGTCATGGGATTTGAAGTCATAGGGCCACGTCGACATGGTCTTGTCCACGGCGAGCATATAAGGGGTCTTGACCTCCTCTGCCACCAGGACATTCAGGGTGAGGAAAGCGAGCAGTAGGAACGCGAGGCGCATGGGTTTTCCTTGGGGAAGAGTGGCTGGGTGTATGGGATCGGGCTTCACTTGGGATATTCCTTCTTGATCTGCTTCTCAAAATTCGTTTCCATCTTGCCCTGGAACCAACCATCCACCACCCAGGCTTTAATTAACCCGACCAATACCTGGATGCCAAGGATAAGAAGAGCACCGAGTGGACCTGCGCCAAAGGCAGCGAAAATTGCCAAAACGCTAAGAGCCGCCTGAATTAACTCGAAAGCCCCATCAACCGCCGCTTTGACCATGCCGATAAGCGCGTTGGCATTCATGATCTCCTTCTTGTAAGCCTCTATAATTTCATCCTGGGTGGAGCCGGCTGCTTTCACCCGAAATTGCATATGAGGTGCGCCGTATGGAGCGCCGTCATTCTTTGTGCGGACGCGACATAGTTGGCTTCCGATATTGCCCTGGAATGACAAGGTGAATGGCTTGGAACCCGAAGAGTCGGTACTGTAGGGTTTGGCCCAGTTGTCATAACTGCCATCGATCATTGCCAGAATGGGCTTGTTCGCATCACTGAACTTTTCGTCTTTCGTCTTCCATTCCACCGCATCGTATTCCAATGAGAAATCGACATTGCCCGGAATGGACTTGACCGTTAATGTTTTCTTAGTTTTTTCATCGCCGGCCTTCATTCTAGACTCTTTGCAGGCCTCATCCAGGGCATCCTGCAAGGCCTTCCGTTCTGCCTCGGATTTGTTGTAGGCCACAAGATACTCGACAAATTCTTGGTGGGCCTTAAACAAGGCGATTCCATTGAAGGCTATTCCGACAGCTTCCAGGGATGTCCCAAAATATTTTATGGCTTTGTTATTCACTACAGCCTCTATCTTCTTGCCGATGCTTTCTAACGTCGTTTCGGTGAGACTGGCCTCTTTTGCCGCCGCACGGGCAGCTTTCAGTACATCGATGTCGCCTTTCGCTGCTTTTACGTTTGCCACCGCGAAATCCACATCCTTGATCGTTTGTTGCCAAGCTTTGAAAGTGATTTTTTCTTGTTCCGTGAGTTTAAGCACCACATCCAATTGCGCGTTAATGGTCGCTTGGTCGGCGTTCTTTGCAATTAGGTCGGCGAGAATATCGAGGGCTTCATCAAGTTTGGACTCGACCGACTGATGGAGTGATTTCGCTATCGTCTCAAGAACTTCGGCATCCTTTTGGGCTTTGTTGAGTTCCGGTAATTTTCCGTCCCATTTGGGAATCGTTGTGTCCATTTTTTCCAAAAGTGTGGTCACACTTGCTGCGCCCAATTCTGACCAGTTCTTCCCCGTCTCAGCCTTTTTTTGCATCTCCTGCGCTTTCTCAAGCAGCGTCTTGGCCTTCGCCGCGAAATCCGGTATGTTCTTCAATGCAGGCGAATCCCATTGGCACTCCAGGTTTCCGGTTGGTTCCAGGGACATCTGATAGATGACCAACGGCGAGCTTTTGAAATCCTCGACCAAACGGTTCGGGTTCTTGATCCGGAAGAAATACCTGCCTGGTTTATCAATCTTGAATCTCTGGGGGCCCCGTGTCGTGTAGACTTGCAGCGCAGTCCCTTTTTCATCTTCAAGGCTAAACTCGAGATCCGGCCCGAATCCACCCATGTTTTTTGCGCGGACATTATAGAAATATGGGGTTGAATTCGGCCACGGTTTATCATCGGTTCCGTCAACAACATCAACGCCTTTTAGCTCGTAAGTATAAATTCTGACGTCAGGACTTATGTAACCATCCTTATCTTTTACATAGGTGCCATCGTCGGTGAGGTACAAATTAAGTGTGGTTTCGTCCCCATTTTTTAAGTCAGATGGGGATAAATATGACCAAGAATTTTTTCCGGATTTCGACAGTGTGCCACTCCCCTTTTTCAGCAAGACATCAACGGCACCGGTCTTGTCAAAGGTGTCGAACTTCTTTTTTCCATCAACGATATCCTCATCCTCCAGTTCAATTGCTGTTAGTTCACTAATTTTTGCAGGCGGAATAAAGTTATATCCATTGACATTGTATACGGCACCGCCCAACGACAACTTGCCAATAGGTTTGGTGTATGGATCCTTCTTACTCTCCTCAACCGCAATCACATCGGACCAACGAGCATCCCCAATCGAGACATCATATTTTCCTGGGAAATGCGGTTCTTTCAGATCGGGTGCGTTAGGACCAACTTGGAATTTTGATCCATCGATCGTGATTTCGCTACTAGGACCCGCCTTTCCTAGACTCAGGGATCCGGTCAAGGGTGGCGGACTGTCCCACGTGCTCCCTGCCGAAGATCCGGCTTGTGCCGAACCCCCGGTCGAATTGGCTTTCACCACGGTTACATTGAGGGTTTTGGACTCAAACTCCTTCAGTGTGGTCAATTCCACCTTTACTCGCGCATAGGACCCGTTGACGGCCGTGCCGTTACCAACGATCTGACTGCTACCAGAGCCAGTTGAACCGGCGCCCGTTGCACCCGCTGCCGTCAACGAAAGATTTGTCTGTACCTGGGTCGAAGTTGCACCTGCCATCGCCTCGGCATACGGCAGCATTTTGTAGCAAGTCGAGGGGTTGGCAGCCGAAACATACATCGCGTGCCTGAAGGAACCGATCAGACCATTGACGGTATCCGTTTCCACGGTGAACCCGGGTTCTCCAAGAGAACTCACTGCGGCGCTGGTGTTCAGGGTAAAGGACTTGTTGTAGCCGGAAAACGACCCAGCCCCGGCAAACATGTCGAATTCGATGGTGAGGTCGGGAACAAACGGGACAAGACGCACCAGGGGACGAGTCTCGGATGAAATGTCATTGACCACTCCACCCGTACTCGAGGTGGATGTCAGTTGGAAACCGACGGCAGGGGTACTTACTACAGCAGGCCCACCGTTCACAGCGGTTTCGATTTGGAATGGCCCTAAAACGTTCGGCGTGATGCGAAAACGAAAGACATTACCACTGCGAGTAGTGGGAAGTACGTTTGCTGCCGAACTTGGTTTTGATGTCAACTGCACCGAATTAATTCCATTGCTGGCCAGAACATCAACGTCAACGGCGAAACCTTTCTGGGCAACAATACGGCGGGGAAGCAAGATATCTACTACCGTTATGACCGAGGATCCTACTTCCAACCCATTCTGGTAGGCACGAGCCGTGAAGACACCCGCCTGATCGTAACGTCGGACCATCGAGTCCGCATCGATGCCCGTCCAGTCGATGACACCGTCGCCGTCGGCATCAATCGTCACGGTCTGACCTCCGCAGGTTGATGAACACTGCAGTTTTACACTATCCCCTCGGCGGATGGTGATGGCATCATGATGGTACAATGACAATGGTTCCCACCAGATGTTTCCTGACCGGATGGTTGGAGTCGGAATGCCGGTCTGGGCAAAAGTGATCCTGGTACTGGCGGCCGGATCCAAGGGCAAATCAAGGAACCATTGGCTGGAACCGTTGATTCGCGCAACTGGGACAGGATCTGGGCCTAACGTTTGCGCTGTCGCTGTTATCGCAAGAGTGCTATTCCAGGCCTGGCCTTCCAAGACGACGGGAGAGGATTTGGCAATGATCGGAATGTTTGCCGTGAATGGACGACGATCGGTTACGACCTCGGGAACGGTAGGACTGAGTCGATAACTGAGCGTCCAAGTGGTCCGCCCCACGGTGCCTGCTTTGCTGCCCATTGCGGCGCGGGTGGAAAGAATCAGCCCCGACCGTTCGGTCATGGTGGAGAACGGACTCAGTTTGTTACCGAGTTGCTGATCATCGGTGACCACATCAACCACGCCATCATCATCGAGGTCCGCCAGAACCTGCCAATGACCGCCACCCAGGAGTTGGATCTTGAAACTCGCGCCGTGCTGATGGGGTTGGAAATCTTTGAAGAAAAGGTTTCCCACCGAAGCGAGTTGATACAGCGCGGGATTCTTTTGGCAGTCGCTCAGGCTCATGTTTGCCGGCACAGCGTAAAGGAAGGATGCTGTGGGCGGGTTACCGCCGTAGGCACCGTTCTG
This sequence comes from Candidatus Kuenenia stuttgartensis, assembly GCA_945876185.1. Classification (GTDB taxonomy): domain Bacteria; phylum Planctomycetota; class UBA11346; order UBA11346; family UBA11346; genus BJHQ01. Next base: position 49,973 of record CAMCMZ010000015.1, read on the forward strand.
GAAAGCGCTGCCCGCCCCCTGAACCCAGCGCCACGGCAGAACAAGCATGACTCGGTCATAGGGTAGTGAACCCTCTATCCCGAATCCGGCACCATGGCCCAAGGCGAGCGCGCTTGGATCCGCATCGGCAAAACCCAGGACCGCAAGGGCGTCTTGCTGGAATTTCGTATAGTAGACGAAAGATCCGAGTCCCGCATCGGTTCCCTCTTGGATGGACCAGTCGCGGACCAGTCCCAGGAACCCGTTGTTGCCAGCAGGAAGAACCACATTCACTCCACCGACCCCGCGACCGCCGGCCTGGTTGTCACCCGACCATTCCTTCAGGCGGATGCGGCCGGCGGTATTCGTGCCATCCAGTGCTGTTGCCGACTCGGTGGTACCATCACGCGCCACGGCCCAGGCTTGCGGGTTGGCCGGGTCGTAGGATCGGCCTGACCACTGGAATGGTCCAACCGGATCAGCTGCCTGGGCGGTAACCCCGAGTGATGCGCATAAAAGCAGGGAAATGGCATTGAATCGCACGGGTGGTATCCTTGGCGGTGGGGCAAATGGCGACTGGGTGCTGCGGCAGTTTGTGAAGAAGGCCTTCAGATCAAGTACAGGATGAGATTAAGATTTCATGTAGTTCAAACAGTGCGTGACAGGAGATCGTAACCGTCGACTGACCATGAGGTTACCAACGCAGCACCAGCCGCCGCACGTACCAACCGGGTTCCTCCACCGTAGCCGGTGCCGTCACCAAACGCTCTGCTGCCACGAGACGGTCCCCGTCCAACCAGATTCCGAGGTCGTTCCAGGCCGCATTAGTAGTCGGATAGCGCAGGTTACTATCATCGGCGGAGGCAAAGGCCGAGGTTCCGGTGCTGACCACGCTTGCCGCGAGCAGGACCAGGGTCGGTTGCGCCACGATGACGCGGAAGGCTTCACCACCGACCGGGATCTCTTGGCCGGGGGCGAGTGAGCGAGGTTTGTCGAGCACCGAACGCAGCATTTCAACGGTGCGACTGCATTCGATGGCGACCTGGCTCGCTACCGGATCGGTTGAATCAACGCAGCGCCAGACGCCACGTTCGCACACGGCGCGCAGGGTTGCCGTCGGATCGACCGATTTACCCCCGATTTCCAGGGAACTGATCACGATCCAGCTCTCCGTGAAGGTCCAGGCCGCGTGCGCGCGTCGTTGCGCGTCCAATCCCCCCAGGGTCGAAACCACCACCAATTCCACCCGACCGCTGGTCGGCATGGCTGGCAAGGCCACTTGCGGGCCATCCTTGGCTACAGAAATGCGCAGCGTATCAGCGCGCCCACTGAGGGACGCTATGGGCGAGGCTAAACCACCGGATGCCGGCGCGGCCAACGGCAGCACCGGCGGGAGCGGCAGGGCCGTCACCACCATGGAAGTGGTGGTGGACGGAGTCTCATCGTGCTGGTGGTGGTGCACCTGACTCTGCAGCGGAACGATGGCTGCGGGAACTGCGAGGGATGAATCTGCCCCCTTGCCATGATCGCGCTTGCTGGGGACGACCGCAGCAGGCGCGGGGTCGCTGACTGCTTCCGGCGAGGTCGCACGTCCGATCCAGACGATGCCAGCGGCCATGAACGCAACTGCCCCGAACAGCACCAGACCTTGGTTGGCGTTCACAGTTCCGTCTCCTTCGCCGCAGGTTTGACCGGTTGGATAGGGTTGCTGTCGATCACCGCCAGGGCGCTCTTCGCTGCCCCGGCAACCATGAGATTCTTGTCCTTCGTGGCTGCCTCGATGGCGGCGCGGGACGCGCGATCACCGAGTTTTCCCAAGGCCAGGATGGCCGCCGCACGGACGGTGGCGTCGGCATGGGTGAGGAATACCCGCACCCTCGGGATCGACGCAACTTGCTTGGTTTCACACGCAATACGCAAGGCTAGGTCGCGCATCGCCGGCACGGCGGGATCGCTGGCGTCATCGCTGGCGAGCAACCGCGCGGCCTCAGCCAGGCCAGCAGTGTCCCCGCCGCGCACCAGCGCCAGCAAGACCTCGCGGCGAACCTCCACATCCCGGTCAGTTAGCAAGGCGAACAGGCGTGGTTGCAATGCTTTGGCTTTTTCCGGGGCTTTCTGGGTGCAGGCATCCAACCAGGCGATGCCGAGATGCTGCGCGGCAAAGGAGCGGAAACGCGGACGCTCACCGGCTTGGGCAAGCACCACCGAACAATCGTCGGCCACGTCGGCAACCTGATTCGCACGTAAATGATTGGCGGCCTCGTTGCGGATGGTGTCCTCGTCGGAGGCATCGCGCAGGATGCGGCGTAGCAGCAGGATGTCTGACGGCGTCAGGGCCGTCACCGTACCATCCACCAACGGCTTCAATCGCAGATCGTCCCTCTGAGTCCGATCCGCGACGATCTTCAGCGCAGGCGACACCGGCGCCGTGAGTCCAGGCAACGGTGCTGCCACGGTGGTCTGTGGAATTACTGCAGGTACGACGGTTGAAGTCGGCGTCCCTGACGCCGACGGTACAGGTTGGGGTTGCGTCGTTCTCAGCGTCGCTGACTGTACTGGCCAACCGATCCCGGCGAGGACGGCGAACAGGGTACCAAGGCCGAGGACGGCCACCGTGAGCGCCCACGGCGACACCTTGCCGGAGCGACTGGTTTGAGATGCGGGGTTGGGGTTCATCGGGCGGCACTTTGTTAAGGGTCTTCCAATGTCCAGCAGTGGTGCGCATACGGAGGATTCTTCGAAAATCTACCGTTTCACTGGATTCTCATGCGAATAACCGAAATTGGCGGAAGATCTCAAGCACCTGCTGGCGGACATCTACACCGCCTTCCGGCGCATGGACATCAAGGATCTCCTCAACGCCGACGGGATCTCGACCCTGCGCGCCCTGCCCGAGACCACCAACATCCGCCGCGACATGGTCGAACGCGCACTGGTGCTGATGTGCGACGTCAAGGTGCTGCCGATCGACGAAGAACAGTTCAAGCTGCTCAAGTTCCTCGCCAACGCGACCAAGAGCCTCGGCAACGCGATCCGTCCGCTCGCCTTCCAGGTCGGCTGCAAGAAGGTCGAGGACGCGCTCGACATCGAGGGCCTGCTGCGCCTGTCGCGCGGCCTGCGCGAGCATCACCACACCCTGCAAATCGCTGGCGAGGACGATCCCAAGCACATCGCCTTCGGCACCGACGAGAAGGATCCCCTCGGCATGGATCCCAAGAAGAAAGAGGACAAGAAGAAGGCCGCCAAGGACGACCAGAACGACCAGGACGACGGGAAAAAAGACGAAAGAAAAGATGAGAAGAAAGACGAGAAGAAAGACGAGAAAGCCAAGCCGGTAACCGGCAAGGTCGCCAAGAAAAAATAGGCGGGCGGGACATGGCCAAGCACTCCCACTGGGACAACATCAAGCATAAGAAGAAGATCAACGACAAGAAAAAAGGCGCGATCATCGCCAAGATGGGCAAGTTGATCACCGTCGCGGTGCAGGTCGCCGGCGGCAACCCGGACGAGAATCCCCGCCTGCGCCTGGCGATGGACAAGGCGCGCTCCGCCGGGGTCACCGCCGAGGTCGTCGACCGTGCGATCAAGAAGGCCGCCGGCGAGGGCAAGAACGGCAAGGCGATGGTCGAGATCACCTATGAAGGCTACGCCCCCGGCGGCGTCGCCATGGTGGTGCAGGCGCTTACCGACAACCGCACCCGCACCGCCCCCGAGATCAAGAAACTCTTTGAAAAAGCCGGTGGTTCCATCGGAATCCCCGGCTGCGTCGCCTGGCAGTTCAAGCCCAAGGCGGTGTTCCTGGTCGGCGCGGCCGCCCAGACGGGCAAGGCCAACGCCAGGCTGGACGAAGAGCAGGTGATGAATGCCCTCATCGAAGCCGGGATCGAACCCGACGACCTGGTGCAGGAGGAGGACCAGGTCTCGGTCGCCGCCGAGGCCAGCCGCTTCGACGCCGTCAGCAAGGCCCTGATCGCCGCCGGCTTCACCATCGCCAGCGCCGACCGCATCCTGGTGCCCGAGAACCGCGTCCCGGTCGCCGCCGGCGAACCCGCGACCGTGGTCGAAGGCCTCGTCGACAGTCTGGAAGAGCACGACGACGTGCAGGAGATTTATCACAACGGCGAAATGCCGTGAGGTGACGCCGATGGATCCGTCCTCAGCGTCCAAGCGGTAAAGGAACGGACGTGGCCATCAGAATGGCGGCCTCGCAGCGCATCCCGAGATCAGCACCGGTTCGTGGCGGTTCCCATGGCGAGACGCCGCGTTCCAAGCGCCTCACGTCCTGGTTCACGATCGGGATGCCGCTATGGCCCTCAGTCGCGCCACGCGGGTTTTGCCATCGTTGCATTTCTCCATCATGATGACGGTCCAGCGGTACGTGTTGATCTGGTTCCACTGGTCGCTTAGAACCATAGCCCGGATCTTATCCTTGGGATCAGCCGAGAGCCGCTCGAGATGTGCCAGCAGTTGTTCGGCCGCCTTCGCGTCACCGCGGCCGATGAAATAGGCCGCTGCCGTCTTGCGCCTGATGAAGTCCTCGCCTTTCAACCAGACCAGCATCTCCTCGGGAATCTCCTGGCCGGTTTCGCGTTGCCCCAGGACTGCGGCGGTGATGAAGCTGAAGAAGTGCCTGGATCGCTCGATCCAATGGCGTTAAGTTAACGCGTAAGCCCATGTGATACAGTCGATTATGAATGTAGCTTTATTGGAAAATAGACCTTGACTTCAGCGGCGAAAAATCGGGTCGGGCCTCATGAGCCTCTCTCGACTTTCCCACGCGCTGAACGCC
>CAMCMZ010000016.1 GCA_945876185.1 Candidatus Kuenenia stuttgartensis
AGTAGGCAGCCAGCGCGGCCGAGGTGTCGCCGGTCGACGCGCAGGCCACGCCCATGATGCCGGGCTGTTTGCCGGACTTGATCAGATGATTGACCTGGCTCACCAGCACGGTCATCCCGAGATCCTTGAAGGATCCAGTGTGGCTGACCCCGCACTGCTTGACCCAAAGGTCACGCAGCCCCAGTTCGCGGCCGAAGCGTTCGGCCCAGAACAGGTTGGTGCCGCCCTCGTCCAGGCTGACGATGTGCTCATCCGGGATGTTGGGCAGGACGAGCTCCTTCTTGCCCCAGACGCCGGACGAGAACGGCCATTGGGTGCGCTTGTAGCGGCTTTCCCACAGCTTCATCCAGCCGGCCGCGCTGCGGGCATTCAACGCGCTCAAGTCGTGCGCGACCTCGAGCAGGCCGCCGGAGGGGCTGCGGTAGATGATCTGGTCGAGTTCCCAGCGTCCGGTGCCCGTTTCAGCATCGCGGAACCAAGCGTCGTAGGTCATGTCATTTCCCGGTGGGTGGCGCACGCTGGCCCGGGTCTCGCCCGGAATCGGCGTGCGGTGTGGATTCGTCGGCGGGGCGGCTAGGTTGGCCGACGGCTGCGATCCGACAAGCCGGCGTCCACTGCCGGCCGTGTCCGCCTTCCTCCGATCCCCGGGTCCATCTCATGCCTCTCGACCTCCTGATCCGCGCCGCCGATGGCTCCGAGCGCATCGTGCTGTTCGATTCGCTGACGATGCCCTGCACCCTGGGCCGCGATCCCGATCTGTCCCAGGTGGTGATCTCCGACGGCCAGACCAGCCGAGCCCACTGCCGGATCACCCGCGTGGGCGAGGAATTCTGGGTCGAAGATCTCGGCAGCCGCAACGGGACCTGGATCGAGGCCGATCGCATCCACCGCGCCGTCTGGCCGATCGGTCAGACCCTGCGCGTCGGCAATCACCAGATCACCCTGGAAGAGCTGCCCGAAGAGGAACCCGATGATAGCGCCACCGGCAAGACCATCGAAGGCTTCGCCCTCGAAGGCGTGCTCGGGCGCGGACGTTACGGCACGGTCTACCGGGCGACCCAGATCGCGCTCGGGCGACCGGTCGCGATCAAGATTCTGGCCGAGGAATACCGCCGCGATCCCGCCAAGGTCGAGGGATTCCTCACCGAGGCCCGTCGCGCCGGGCGGCTCAACCATCCGAACGTGGTCCAGGTGCATGACGTGGTCGTGACCGACTCGCATTGCCTGCTGGTGATGGAGCAGATGGCTGGATCCGCGAGCGAGCAATTGCAGGAGCACGGCCCATTCGCCGAGGAAGCCGTGCTGATCCTGCTACGCGACATCGGCGAGTCCCTGGCCTACGCCGAGAGCCAGCGCCTCGTCCATCGCGACGTGAAACCGGACAACATCCTGGTGAACGGTGAAGGCGTGTACAAACTGGCCGACCTTGGCATCGCGACCTCCATCGATGCGGATGGCCGTGCGGTCCAGGACCGGGTTTTCGGCAGCCCGCATTACGTCGCTCCGGAACAGGCCCGGGGCGGTTCGATCGATGGGCGCGCGGATCTGTACGCCCTGGGTGCCAGCGTCTGGCACCTGGCCACCGGCAAGCCGCTCTGGAGCGGCACCACCCGGCAACTCGTCAACCACCACCTGAGTTCGCCCCTGCCCGACTTGCGCTCGTTGGCCACGCAGTTGTCGCCACGCGTGGCGGCGCTCATCGTGCAATTGCTGGCCAAGGATCCCGGTCAGCGTCCGGCCGGGGCCAGCGAACTGGTCGAGACGATCCGTACCCTGATGGCCAATCCGCGCATGCGGACGGCCCCGATCCTGTCCCGCCGCCGTCTGCACCGACGTCGTCGGCGCTGACCGAAGCGATCTGGCCACGAAAAACCCCAGGCGGTGTCCGCCTGGGGTTTTTGCTGGGCAGTGGCCCGGGAACCTGCTTGCCTTACTTGCCTTTTTTCCCCGCGCCCTTCGAGACCTGGGCGTAGCGGTAGTACACCTCCAGGCTGAGGATGGTGTAGCAGGTGCTCAGGATGCGGCCGGTGTCGCTGCCGGGCCAGGGCTTGGAGTCGGCAAAGTTCCAGCTGCCATCAAAGCAGCCTTCGCCTTTGCGCTGGGCATTGACGAGCAGGTCGCGCACCGTGTCGTTCCATTTCTTCCACTTCTCGCCGCCAAGCTGGAAGATGCCAAGGGTGTTGTAGTAGTTGTAATAGGTCGCCATGTCAGCCCAGGAACCTGGGGTTTGATGCTTCATGACCCAGTTCGCCATGGTCTCCAGCATCACGTCACCGGCCTGGTGGCCGAGGAAGACGCAGGCGACCAGGCCGACGCAGGCAAGGTTTTCATGAGCGGTTTTATCGGTCGTCGCATCCATGGTGTACGGGAACTTGGATTCGCCCTTGTAGATATCGAGCGTGGCCCAGTCGGGATTGGCTGCTTTCCAGGTCCGTTTCAGCCAGTTCTTGGAGCCTTCGATGCCTTGTCCGACATCCAGGCCGGCGGCAAGGCCGGATTTGAGCGCCATCACGTTCCAGCCCGAGACCGAGGAGTCGTTTCGCGCGACATTCGGCGCGCCGTAGTCCCAGGCGAACTTGCTGTAGGCCTTGTCAACGGCTTTCGGATCCTCGGATTGGCAGGCGAGGACGCTGTTGATGCCCTTCTGGGCCGGGTCCTTGAGGTCCGCATCGTTGGTCATGGCATAGGTCTCGCACAGGGCCATCACCGCCACGCCGTTTTCGTAGTTGCGTGGGCCGACCCGGCCGTCCGCCTTTTGCACGGACACTAAATATTCGACGCCGCGTTTTACCGTGTCGCGGAACTTGTTGGCGGTCTTGTGGTCATAGCCCGCGCCCAGGAAGCAGAGCAGGGCATAACCGGTCATCGCGATATCGGCGCCTTCCTTGGGGCCATGGCTCGCGTGGCCGGGTTCGCACTTCGGATCTTCCGTGCAGTTCATCGGGTAGTTGACCACATCCCACACGCCATTGGGCGACTGGTGCTTTTTCAGCCAGCGCAGGCCGGCCTCGACCGCCGATTCGCTGCCGCGGCTGCCGCCATGCTGGCCGATAGCGCGTTTGCGGCCACCACCATTGCGAAAGCCGAACATGCCGGATGACCCGCCACCGGCGCCGATCGCCATGAAGGCGCCCGAGCCAACCATCTCGCTATCGGCAACGGCTTCCTCGCGGCCCTTGGGCTGCGGGCTGTCGCTGTCCTCATCGCGCTGGGCCGTCTCAATCGGCAGATCGAGCGCCGTGATCGGACTCGGGGTTTCGGTATCCTTGACGACGTTGATTTCGACCTTGGTTTCGAGCGAACGCTCCTTGGGCTTTTCCTGCTCTTTAGGTGGCGGAGGGATGTTCGCCACGCGGGTGGCCGGCGGTTCGAAAATCTCCGGTTTCGGGCCGATGACGTAGTAGATCAGGATGATCAGCAGGATGGCATGGATGCCGCCTGAGATCAGCCAGCCAGTCCAGCCGAGGTTGGATTCCTGGTCTTCCTGTTCGCCCTCCTCCAGCAGTTCCTCGTCGAGGTTTTCCTGATCGGGATTCTCAAGGTTGGGGTCGGTCATGGCAGGCTCCTGCACCGGGGGTAGGCGGATCGCATGTAGTTGAACGGTCGTCCCCGCAAAAGGTTCACGGCTGATTCGGCCGGACTTTACGGATTGGACCAGGTTGGACTGGCCGGCAGTTAAGCCACGTATCAGCAACGGGAAGCGTCGTCTGACCTGGTCGCCGACGGCTGTGGGAGACGCCGGCCGCGGTGGTCAGGGCCGCCAGGGCCAGCAGCGTCCGTCGAGGGTCAGGCCTGCGGGCGTGACCTGTGGTGCCAGCGTCGATTGGACCAGCGCGTCCGGCAGGTCGACGGGGATCGAACCTGGCCACGTTAAAACCGACCCATTCTTATGGCAGATCAATACTTGTGCGTTCAATGGTGCGATCCACCCGACCCCTTTCCTCAGCGGAACGAGGGATTCGCCGTCCTGGCCGCAGAGCACCAGTTCGGTGTTCACGCCAAGCGGCCCCGGTTGCGCCACGGTTCCCCCGTTCAATCCCGCAACCCAGATGGCGGAGCCAAGAAGGGCGTTGTGCGTGCGGAAGCGGCGTACCGCAACCACGACCCCCAACCTGAGGTCGACAACGTGGACCAGGTGATCGCCCTCGACCACCAGGGCGACCCCGTCACGCACGTCGAGCCCGATCGTCGGTGCGCTCAGGAATGCGGCCGCCGGCCAGCGCACCGCCCACCTTTCGCCGGCCTCAGGGTGGTTCAACGCCAGCGTGACCCAAGTGGCGTCCCGCTGGAGCGCCAGCACATCGCCAGCGATCAGCCACGCGCCGTCGTCGCGCCGACGCGGTGTCGCCGCAGCAGCAATGCTGGTCGCGTCGACCAGCGGTTGGCCAGGTCGGGCTGCGGGAATGGCAGTCTCTGGCCTCACTTCGGGCACCACCTGCAGCCGATGATTCCAGGTGCGGGGATGCCGCCACAACGCATCCAGGACATCCAGGCTGACCGGACCCGGTTGCCCGGCGGCGTCCTGCAAGGTTTCCGGCAGCGTGGATCCGTCGCGTTGAAGGGCAGTGAACACCAGGGCGCGTTCGTCGCCTGAGAGCCGCCAGGATTCCAGACCAGCCACGCGGTTGCGGGCGAGTCGCGCCCGCACCGCGATGGCCTGGAATGCGCGACTACGGGCCGGATCGGGGTCACTTGGCGGATCCCCGGTCACGGCGAGGGCCTCGGCCGGCCGCCACGCGTCGAGCAGCAAGCGGCTGCGCTCGACGGCATCCTTCCCGGCAAGTGCCGTTTCCAGGCCGTGGATGAGCCAGGCGCGACCATCCAGGTTGACGATGAACACGGTTCCGCTGCCGTCCTGGACCAGGGCGAATCTCGCGCGGGCGTCGACCCCATGGTCGAAACGGGCAACGACGCGGTCGTTGTCGATCAGCACTACGGTGGTCGCGGTGAGCCACCAGCTTCGTCGACCGCGCACGATAGGGGCAGCCAGCGGCGGTTCCGCGAGCCGGATACGGGCGACAAGTCCGCTGGTCAGATCCAGGCGGTAGAGGCGCGAATCCAGGCCGAACCAGGCGGAACCAGCCGCCACCGTCCAGGCGCGTACGCCGGCTGGCGGGGGTGGCAGCGTCAGTTCCCGACCGTCGCTTCCGAACGCCCGCCACCCGAGCGGCCCGCAGACCAGCGCCGCACCTGGGCCATGGACCACGGTTTCTTCGCGTCCAAGGCGATGCTGCCAGAGCACCCGTCGCCAGGGATCGATCGCCAGCAGCCAGCCCGGGACGACCTCCCAGCCGTCCGGGACGGCAAGCGTCTCTGGTCGACCTGCGACCGGAACCACCGGACCCGGTTCGGGCAACGCCAGGGCGGGTTCCGCGTCCACGGATTCGCCTGCCAGTCGCCCGGCGATCGCCAGGCGTGGATCAGCGGCTGCGCCCGGCTGAACAGCTGCGCCCGGCTGAACAGCTGCGCCCGGCTGAACGGCTGAACTGGGATCCGCCAGGGCGATCAGCCGGTGCAGGCAGAGGAAATCGTGGAACGCCCCACGATCGAAAGCCCGGTCGCGGCTGCGCCGGAGTTCCTGCAGAGCGCTCGCAGCGGGCAGGAAATCGACCGCGAGGCGATCGGCGACGGCGCCCTCCACCGCGATGGCTTGGCGATAGAGCTGGTCCAACCGGGCCAGGACGGCGCCGTGCTGGTCTGGCGTCAAGCGCGCCAGGGCGGCCGGCAGGGCGAGCGTCCAGCGCCGTTCACGCCCCGGCCAGCGTGGATCGGCAATCGCCGCCAGCAGGGATGCTGGCGAGGCGGAATTGAGCGCCTTGGGATCACCACCGGCCAAGGCCTGGAGGACGCGGGCCGCCTCCATCGCCGCTGTGCCCTGGGTCGGCAGGGGGTCGGCTCCGGTCAGGGCCGCCGCGAGGATCCAGCCCAGGCCGATGCGGCTGAGGACGGCAGCGCGGGTGGAACCCGGCCGGTTCGGGGCCGTGCTGCAATGCAAAATCCCATCGGACGGTCTCACGGCGCGAGTCTGGCCCGGACGCGCCCGTGTCGAGCGCCGGCACGCAGTCCGGGCACCGCACCGATCTGACACACGGCCCCCCGAGCGCCGCCCGCGGGGTTGGCTGATTGTCCGGGTGGGGCTAGGGTCGCGCAAATGCACAAGCAGAAGCATCTGCGAGACCGCGTGATCCGATCCCTCATCGTCTTCGCCGTCCTGCTCGGGCTCGGCGGCCGCGTGCTGCTCGCCGCCGAGGAGTTCGACCAGAAGGCCATCCTCTCGGCCGCCCGCGCCGCCGACGACACCTATCGCCGGCATTTCAGCGCCCTGGTGCTGCGTCTGCGCGATCCCGTGGAAAAGACCCGCATCGCCACCATTGGCCATCTCGCCCGGCTGCAGGATCCGATGGCGGTGTCCTACCTCCAGCCATTCCTCGAAGCCGCCGGCCACTCTGCGGCCGAAGTCATCGCGGCCTGCCTCGCCCTGGAGGCTCTCCAGGCGGTCGGTTCGGCCGACGCCATGAAGAAGCTTCTGGTGCACACAGACGCGAATGTCCGCTTGGCCGCGATGAATGCGCTCAATCAACTGAACCGCGCCGGCACCGCCGAATGGCTCGACCGCGCGAAGAAGGACGACGACGCCAGCCAGCGCCTGGGTGCGATCACCGACCTGGGCGCGACCGCCGCCGCCGAAGCCGGCGAGACCCTGGCCAAGGCGCTGGTGAAGGATCCGCGTCTGCTCGTGCGCCGCTCTGCCGCTATCGGCCTGGGTCAGCTTGGCGACCGGACCTACGGCCCGGCCCTCATCGACGCCCTCTGCGATGCTGATGCGGGTGTCCGCCGCTACGCCGCTGAATCGCTGGTGAAGATCGACTTCAAGCCCGCCATCCCGCATCTGCTCATCGCGCTGGAGGCCAACATCGCCGGCGACCACCTGCGGCGCTGCCTGAAACTGCTCTGCGGCAACGATTTCGGCTTCGATCCCCGCGCCGACCTGGTCAAGCGCACCGAGGCCATCGACCGTGGCTTCACCTGGTGGAACGAGCACGCCAAAGAATTCGCCGCCCCGGCGAAATAGACCTAAAAATCGCAATTGCACCCCATCTGCGGCGTTGGTCGTCAGTCATTTGGCGCTGCCAAACTCCTTCCTCCCGCCTTGCATCTGGGGCGCACTTGCGATTTTTATTGGTTTTTTCGGTGGGGACGTTTCGAAAATGACCACCCGGTTTCAACGCACCTGACGTTTGCGCGTTTTGGCCGCAGTCCTGCTCGTCCGACGCGGGATCAGGGTCAGGCCGAGCTCCTGCGAAGCGACCGCGACGCTGGGCTGGGCGATGCGCGCGGCGATAGCGCGGGCGGCCCAGTCGCCGAACTCGGACATCGGCTGGCGCACCGTGGTTAGTCCCAGTACGTCCATGAGCGGCAGATCGTCGAAGCCGATGACCTGCACGTCTTCAGGCACGCGGCGCTTGCGGCGGGCGAGTTCTTCCAGCGCGCCGACTGCGAGCAGATCGTTCACGCAGACCACGCCGTCGATCGTGGGATCGGCCTGGATCAACGCGGCGGTGGCCTTGGCCCCGGCCGCAGGCGACACCTCGGCGGCGCGTTCGATCGGGGCATCGTCCCCGGCGACGGAGCGGAAGCCGTCTTCGCGCAGCCGAAACGGAATCGCCAGGACGGGTCCGCCGATGAAGCCGAGACGCTTGGCCCCGCCGGCGACCAGGTGACGCGCGGCCAGGGCGCCGCCTTTCAGGTTGTCGACCGATACCGTCGGGATGCCCGGTAATGGGAACTCGATGGAAACCACCGGAATGCCCAAGCGGCGCAACTCGGCATGGCGGTCGGGGCCGATGCCCATCGATCCCAGAACGACACCCTCGGCCGAACGTTCGGCGACGATGCGATCGAGGAACCGCTGTTTGTCGGTGCGGCTGGCGACGTTGCAGAGCACCAGATCGATGTCTGCCGCAGACAGCCCAGAGGCGAGTGGCCGCGAGATGGCGTAATAGAATGAGGCGCTGAAGAACGGCATCAGGGCGGCGACACGCGGCCGGTTCGGCCCGCCGGTGGCCAGGCGGCGGGCGGCGCGGTTCGGCCGGTAATCGAGTTCGCGCATCGCCAGTTCGACCCGGCGCCGGGTCTGCGGTCCGACCTTGCTCGACCCATTGAGCACCCGGCTGACCGTCGCGATGCCGACCCCGGCGCGGGTGGCGATGTCGTAGATGGTCTGGGGCGCGCTCATGCGGTCAGCGTACCTCCGATCGCCGCATACCGGGTGCTGCGCTTGTGCCCTTGGATCCGGGCATGGCCTTCCGTCACCAAACGCTTGAGCATTGGCCGCACGGCTGCGGCATCCAGGCCGGTGGCGGTGCGGGCGGCGGCGTTGTCGAGCGAACCGGCCTGCTGCAAGGCGGCCAGCAGGCGAACCGCTGGGTCGCGCGGGCGCTGTGCTTGTGCTGGGCGCTGAGCTTTTTCCATGCGCTGAGCTTTTTTCAGGCGTTGCGGTTGGGCTGGGCGTGGGGCAGGGGTCAACGGGGGCTTCGGCGGCGCCATCGCGGCAGCAGGTTCCGGCCCCGCATCCAGTTCCAGCCCGAACAGGGTGCCGACCTCGTCGCCGGCGAGGGCGCGTTCGCCGCTCGCGGGGGTGGTGGCGACGCCGTCGGCGGCCGAGCTGAGCAGTTCGGCGGGATCGACCTGGCGTAGGGTGAAGAGCAGTTCGGGTTGGCGGTCGAAGCGCGCGCCCACACCGTAGAGCACGGCGGCGACGTGCTTGCACATGTAGGCGCCATCGGGGCAGGAGCAGTCGAAGCTGATGTCCTTGGGCACGGGGAACAGGCCGTCGCCCTGGCGACAGAGGCGATCCATGACGCCCTTGGCGAAGCGTCCTTGCAGCAGTTCCACCAGCGAATCGATGCCGCCAGCGCAGTCGGCGACAAGCGCCTTCCACTGCGCCCCCGGCACCGGCTTCACGATGATCGTCGTGCGGTAGATCGACGAGCCGCTGACCCGTGCCTCGACCTTGCCCGGGGTGATCTGCAGGTCGACCACCGAGCCGTTGCGCACGTAGGTCCGTCCCCGCGGCAGGCGGTTGGAATAATCGCTGTAGGCTTCCATGTTTGCGCACCAGGCCTTGCCCCAGGCGGTGGTGGCGATGGCCCGGCCCTGGATGACCACCGGCGAGATGGTCTGGCCCTTCTTCGCCAACTTGGCCATCTCGGCGGCCGCCTTGCGACGGCGCTCGGCGACGGGGACATAGGGCGCCCACTGGTAATACATGGCTATCCTTCCGCAGTCGCGGCATTCAGGTCGAGGCTGACCAGACGCAAGAGTTCGCTGTCGCTCAGTTCGGTCAGCTTCACCTCGCCGCCGCCGGCATCGAGGAGGTCGGCGGCCAACTGCTGCTTGTCGCCGATCATGGCGTCGATGCGTTCTTCGACCGTGCCGCGGCAGACGAACTTGTGGACGCAGACGTTGCGCTTCTGGCCGATGCGGAAGGCGCGGTCGGTGGCCTGGTTTTCGACCGCCGGGTTCCACCAGCGATCGAAGTGGACGACGTGCGCGGCGGCGGTGAGGTTGAGGCCCGAACCGCCGGCCTTCAGCGACAGGACGAAGAACGGCGTGGTCTCGTCGTCCTGGAAGCGGGCTACCAGCTCCTTGCGCTCGGAGATCCTGGTGGCGCCGGTGAGGACGCAGCCGGCGCGGCCGAAGATGCCGCCGAGGAAGGCGGCGAGCGGCGCCGTGGTCTCGGCGTACTGGCTGAAGACCAGCAGTTTTTCCTGCTTGGCGGCGATGACCTCGGCCAGTTCGCGCAGGCGCGCCAGCTTGCCGCTGTCGGCCTCGGCCCAGGCGCCATCGCCCAGCCACTGCGACGGGTGGTTGCAGATCTGCTTGAAGCGCGTGAGGAAAGCCAGCACCAGGCCCTTGCGTGCGACACCCTCGACGCCTTCGTCGAGCGCCTTTTTCAGCTCCTGCACCGACTGCTGGTAGAGCGCAGCCTGCGTGCGCGACAGGCTGCACCAGGCGTTCTGCTCGATCTTGTCCGGCAGGTCGCTGATCACCGTCTTGTCGGTCTTGAGCCGGCGCAGGATATAGGGCGCGACCAGGCGGCGCAGCGGCGCGTACCCGCCAGGGCTGTCAGCGAGGTGCTTGGCGAAGGCGGCGAACGGCTTGGCGCCACCGAGCAGGCCGGGGTTGGCGTAGTCGAAGATGCTCCACAGGTCGCCCAGGCGGTTCTCGACCGGCGTGCCGGTAAGCGCCAGGCGCGAAGCTGCCTTCACCGCCTTGGCCGCCTTGGTCTGCCGCGTACCGGGGTTCTTGATCGCCTGCGCTTCATCCAGGATGGCCAGACGCCAGGTGGTGGCGCCGATCCATGGGTGGCGATGCAGCGAACCGTAAGTCGTGATGACAAGATCCGATGCCGCGATGCGTTCAGCTGGCAACCGCTCCAGTTCCGCGGCCGGCATGGCCGAGGCATGCGCCACCAGCACCGAGAGCCCCGGCGTGAAGCGCGCCGCTTCCGCCTGCCAGTTGGCGAGCAGGGACGCCGGCGCCACCAGCAGGCTGGGCGAGCGACCCTCGGCACGCTTGCGCACCAGCAGCAGGGCCAGCACCTGAATGGTCTTGCCCAGGCCCATGTCGTCGGCCAGCACCGCACCCAGGCGCAGCCGCGACAGCAGGTGCAGCCAGCGCAGGCCGACCTGCTGGTAGGGGCGCAGGGTGGCGTGCAGCTCGGCGCCTGGATCGACCGCCGCCAGGCCTTCGGGGCTGCGCAGCCCGGCCAGCGTCTCGGCCAGCCAGGGTCCGGCGTGGACCTCAGCCCAGGCCGGTATGGCCGCGGTCTCGTCTCCGCCGATCACCGATCCGGCGCCGGCCAGCAGGCGCATGGCCTCGTGGAAGCCGAGACCCTGCTCGGCGGCGAGGCGCTCCACCTGCTGGAAGTGGTCCAGCGTCGCCTGAATGCGCGCCTGATCGACCTCGACCCATCGCCCGCGGAAGAAGACCAGTCCCTGGTTGCCCGCCAGCAGGGCCTTCATCTCGGCGGCGGTCAACGGTTCGCCATCAATGGTCAGCGCCACGCGGAAGTCGAGCAAAGCATCTGTCCCGACCCGCGACGGCGATTGCGTGCCCACCGTGGCCGAGACCGTGGCGCGTGACGGTCGGTTGGCACGCCACTGCGCCGGCATGCGCACCACGACCCCGGCCTCCTCCAGTTTCGCCGCATCGCGCAGGAAGGTCAGGGCCTCGCCCGCGGTCCAGCGCCGCGGCTGGTAGATCTCCCGCCGATCGATGAGCCCCTTCAGCCAAACGCAGGATTCCGCCGCGCGCTGCAAGGGCTCCAGCAGCGCCAGCAGGCGCCGCTTGTCGGCTGCTGCCGCGTATTCGCGCAACGCCTCGCCCAGCGGCCGGTGTTGCGCCTTGCCCTGCGCCGACAGCCGCGTGGTGTAGGTGGCGAGGAACGCGAAGGGATATTGCTCATCCTTGCGGTTCTCGGCCAGATGCACATGGACGCGGCCGACGAGGTGCCAGGCCGGGTTGCGCGCGGCGAGGAAGGCAGCCAAGGATTGCCCTGAAGCAGTCACCTGGGTGTGCAGTGCGGCGTCCAGTTCCAGCCACAGTCGTTCCAGCACCGCGATCGACAGGTACTCGGCGCCCTCCATCGGCGGCGCCGACCAGACCAGCGCTTGCAGGTCACCAGCCTCCGGCGGCGGCACCCGGCCGGGCGTCTGCTCCGCCGCTTCCGGCAGGGTGCGCAGCGCCGTGAGGTAGCGCGCGGCGAAGTCGCGCCACCAGCCCAGCACCGGCGGCAGCGCGACGCCGACCTGCTCGGCGCCGAGGGCCAGCAGCAGCGCGCCGGAGTCCGGCCCGCCGTTCGCCAAGCATGCGACCACGGCCACCGGCAGCTCTGGGGCCTCTGACCCCGCGATCACCGCCAGACGGCCATGTGGGGTGAGCGCGAGGGTGCTGGACGGGGTTGCTCCGCTCATGCCGGATCGGCGCGCAGCGCCGCCTGGCCAGCAGGCGTCAGCGCGTTGCGTTGGCTGCCGGCGTTGGTGAAGCCGCAGCGCCACTTCAGGTAGTCGTCCTTCCAGGACACCTTCCATTCGGTGAAGTGGGATTCGGGCATGGGTGGTTTCGCTGTCATTGCGCCGGTTGCGCCAACAGCGTCTGCAATCGCTGCATAGCCTGGGCGATGGTGCCGCCATGGGTCTGGATGCTGGCGATGATCTGCGCCGGGGTGCGCTCGTCGGTGATGGTGACGGCGTTGGGATTGACGGCCTTCAGATCGAAGACGGCGGCGTCGATGGCGGCGGCCTGGGATTCCAGGTCGCGGACGGTCTTTTCATGGACAGCGATCCGTTCGCTCAGGTCATCGAGGTTCTGCTGCGGCGCATCCTCCTTTTTCAGCCGTTTCAGCCGTTCCTTGAGGCCGACGATGGTATCCCGGGTTGCGGTCGCCTCGTCGAGCAGCGGCTGCATCTCGGTGCGCGCCTTGGCGCGGCGGGCGGCGAAATCGATCGTCCAACTGCAACGGCTGTCACCCAACGCGGTGGCGCGATGGGGCAGCATGCGGGCATAGCTGGGGTAGGGCTTTCCCGCGTTGGCGGTGTCGGCCTGCCAATCGGCAGTGAGCGCGGCCGGCAGGGCGCCATCATCCAGCGCGGCACCATCTGGGGCGAAGCCGAAGTGGGCCAGGGTGAGCGGCGTCTTCTTGCCGACCTTCACCGGAGCCAGGTCGTAGTACCAGATCCGCTCGGTCTTCCGGCCCTTGGTGAAGAACAGCAGGTTGGTCTTCACGCCCGCGCCGGCGGTCGAGAACACCCCGCCCGGCAGGCTGACGATGGCCCACAGGTCGCATTCGTCGGTCAGCTTGCGCTTGGTCTCGACGAAGGCGCTTTCGTTGGTGCGGAACAGCAGACCTTCGTCCAGCACGATGGCGCAGGTGCCGTCGGGGGCGAGTTCCGCCAGGATCTTCTGCACGAACAGCACCTGGGTGGCGCTGGTCGGAAAGGGGAAGTTCTGCTGCGCGTCCGTCCCTTCCTTGCCGCCGAAGGGCGGATTGGTCAGGATCACGTCGAACTGCGGCGGCGCCTGGGTGAACAGGGCACCATAGGTGGCCTTGCCGGTCAGGGTGTTGCCGTGCCAAAGATTCGGCTGGTCGATGCCGTGCAGCACCAGATTGGCCAGGGCGATGGGGAAGACGAGGTTCTCCTTCTCGCGGCCGAAGAAGGTGCCGTGCTTGAGGTCGTGCAGGGCGATGCTGCGCGCCCGCAAGCCGAGAGTCCGGTGGACATGCTCGTACGCCACGGCCAGGAAGCCGCCGGTGCCGCAGCAGGGATCGTAGATGGTCTGTCCGGGTTTTGGATCCACGGTGTGGACCACGGCGCGGATCACCTCGCGTGGGGTGAAGAACTGGCCGCCGTCCGAATTCTTCTCGCCCATTTTCAACAGCAGATCCTCGTAGACCTGCGACAGCGTGAAGAAATGGGTGTCGTTGATGCGCTCGATGTTGATCTGGTGTACCCGGCCGAGGATGTCGCGCAGGTTGGCTTCCGAATCCACCCGCACCCGTTCCACCGCGGTCATGATCCGGCCGATGATGCGCTGCTTGGGCGAGGCGGCGGGGTTGGGCAGGCCGGTGCGCGCATCCACATCCAGGCCGTGCAGGTGGGGCAGCAACTGCTTGTTGATGAAATCGAACAAGGTGCCGTCGCCGGCGGCGAACAGTTCCTGCCCCTTCCAGCCCTGACGCTTGCCTTCCGGCGTGGTGGGGTGGCCGGGCTTGTCGGACCACGGAGCAGCCCAGTCCTGCCAGCGGTAGGGCGCGCGCAGGGCGGGTGCGAACCGGGTGCCCACGGCAGCGGCGCTCTCCTGATCGCGGGCCTCTTGGGCATCGAGGATGCGCAGGAAGAGGATCCAGGTCAGTTCCGGCACGTATTGCAGGGCGCTGGCGCAGTTCGAGCGGCGCATCACGTCGCAGATGCTCTTGACGAAGGCCGAGAGCGATTGGGTCGAGGCGATGGACTTGGGGGCCTTTCCGGCGGGGGTGGCGGTGTTTTTTCTTGGGCGGCCCATGGATCAGTCTTTGGCGGTGTCGTTGCGGGTGGGATCGGTCAGCAGGTGGCGTTCACGGTCGAGTTCCTGGCGCAATTCGTCTTCGCTGGGCAGCACCAGGCGGTAGCGGCTGGCGAACAACTGCTCGCTGCCGTCGAGCACCGAAAACCGCACTACCGAAGCGTCCTTATGCGAACACAGGATGATGCCGACCGTGGGCTGGTCATCCGGCCCCCGGCGCAGCGCATCGTACATGCGCACGTACATGTCCATCTGGCCGATGTCCTGATGGGTCAGCTCGGTGGTCTTGAGATCGATGAGCACGAAACATTTCAGCAAGTAGTTGTAGAAGACCAGGTCGACGAAGAAGTCCTTGGTCTCGGTGCTGATGCGCTGCTGCCGGGCGACGAAGGCGAATCCCTTGCCGAGTTCCAGCAGGAACTGCTGCAGGTGGTCCATCAACCCCTGTTCCAGATTGCCTTCCAGCAGACGACCGGCACCGGACAGGCCGAGGAACTCCAGCAGCACCGGATCGCGCACGAAAGAGCGCGGCGTGGCCGGCTGGGCGGCGGCTTGCGCGGCGACCAGGGCGGCGGCCTCGGCCTGGACGGCGGGCTTGTCGCCACTCGCCAGCAGGCGTTCGTAATAGAGCGTGCCCATTTGCCGCTCCAGGGCGCGGGTTGACCAGCCCTGGGTAACAGCCTCGTCGGCATACCACTGCCGCGCCGCGGGCGAATCCAGGCGCAGGAGCAGGCGGTAGTGGGTCCAGCTCAATTGTGAACGCAGTGCGTTCACATTCGGGAAGGCGAGGTGAAAGTTCCGCATCTGCCAGAGGTTACGCGCATCGAAGCCCTTGCCGAACTCGGCGGTCAAGTGCTCGGCCAGACGCGGGATGAGCCGCTCGCCATAGGCCGCCCGTTCGGCCCCGCCCTGCTCGAACTCCACGATGTGCCGCCCCACCTGCCAGCAGGTCTGCACCTGGATGACATCGGCGCTGCGCAAGACCCGTGACCGGGCCTCCTGGATCAGGGCGCGGAGCTGGCCGAGGAGGAGGCCGGGCGCCGGCTCGCCGGCACCTGGAGGTGAGGTTGTTGCGGGCGGAACGGTTGCGGGACGGCGGGCCATGGTCAGGACGCGAAGGCTTGGGCGAGGAGGCGTTGCGGCAATAACTCAATTTCAGCCAATTTCAGTTCGATGGAATGCCGTAGTTGCTTGAATTCTTTTAGCGCGATGGCGGCTTTCTGCTGCGCAGCAAAGGACGGTAGTTCAATAGTTCCCTCTGCGAGTCGGTTGAACAGCATGCGTTCGCGAACAGCACCCCGCGCCAACGAATGGATGCATCGCACACCGAGCGATGATCGCATCCAGAAATAGAACCATCGCGAAACGATGACGCCAGTTTTCCCCCGCAGTACCACATAGTCAGGGCTTGTGATGCCAACGAGGTCATCGTCGTCCACAAAGGCGATAGAACCAATCAAGATACGCATCGGGTTGTAGAATACGGTTCCTGAATTGACGGGTTTGTACTTCGGTGCCTGCTTGCCGGGGGATTCTCTAGCGGGAGCAAGACCATCACGCGTGGCGCCGAGAACAGGAAATTTCACCCATTCGCTTCCGATACCCTGCTTGATTTCGTCTAGTACATCACCAAGGCAGCAAGAAACGGTAGAGCCATCGCGAAGGCTATTGATGACGATTGCATCAGCAAGGTTTGCGACTTCTTTCGCTTGCTCCTGTGCGGCCTGTCGTGCGGTCTCCGCCTCGGCCAGTTGGGCTTTCAGGCGGGCGGCGATGCGACGCTGTTCCTCAAGCGGAGGAACCGGGATTTGCAGCGCTTTCAGTTGAGCGCCACTCAATGCGGCTCTACTGCCGCCACGATCCGAGGACAACTGACGCAGGTTACCATATTGGGACATTAGCCAATGTTGCAAAAAGTACGAATCCCAGGTTTTATTAGGAAAAATGGCAAAGCAGTGCTGGTTTGTCGTTGCTTCGATCTCTAATACGGCGGATCTTCCTCGGGTAATACCTTCCCCCGTTATGGCTATCAGAACCGATTTGAGCGGTAATAAGGAAAGAGAGCAATGATCCAGGGCCATTTTTGAAATAAATTCCTGGGTCTTGGTTATTGGAGCAAAGTTCACTTCCCCTGTTTTGACCCACGGAACTTCAGGGGGAGACCAATATGCCATGTCATCTCTGGATGGAGTGACACCGCTGGTTGTTAATGCGCAATCACCAAGTGTTTTAACAGGCCAGTTGCTCATGCCGCAAACAACCTCCCCTTCGCATCCCGCATCACCTCAACGGGCGTGCCCAATCCCCGCAGCGCATCCAACCCGCCGGCCATCCGGATCTCCGGCACCTCCCACAGGGCCGGTGTCTCCAGCGCCTCGGTGCCGCCCGTAGCGAACTGGTGCCCCAGGCCCTGGAGCACCGTGGCCGCGCGTGGATCCATGCCGGCGAACCAGGCCTGTTGACCGGTGATGAACAAGCCGCCGCGTGTACTGCGGGTGAAGGCACGGGCGTGATAGCCGTGGTGGCCGAAGAAGTCGTAGAGGTCGAAGTCCGCCATCTCGTCGATCTCGCGGATGACCTCGGGGCTGAAGTGGTCGCCCAGCAGGTGATCGATCAGTTCTTTGCGCTTCGGGGTTTCGATCCACAGGGCGCGGAACTCGTCGAGGTTGCGGGCCTCGGCCAGGACGCGGTTGATGACCTCGCGCCGGTATTCGTCGACCGGCACGGGCGTGTCCCGGCCGTCGCGGCGGGCGAGGATGAAACGGCCCTGGGGATTGATGATGACGGATTTTCCAGCGATCTCGGCCACGGCGGGGACATCGTGCCCCGGCCCTTCGCCGCCGCCTGGGCCGTCGCCATCCCCGTCGCCGTCCCCTGCCCCGTGCGGACGCGGTGGCTTGGTGATGAAGTCGGTGCCGAACAGATCGGTGACGCCGGTGTAGTCGTAGAGCCAGAACTTGTACTTCCGCGTTTCTTCATGGATGCGGGTGCCGCGTCCGACCATCTGGTAGAACTTGATCGCGGAGTCCAGGTAGCGGAAGAACACCACCGCGTTCAGGCGTTCGATATCGACGCCGGCCTCCAGCAGATCGACGGTGCAGGCAATGAAAGCGCGTTCGCCCGAACCACGCATGGGCTTGATGAGGTCGGCACCGTTGTTGGGGCCGCCCATGCACTTGAAGGCGTAGTGATCCTTGGGCGTCTGGCCTCGTTCCCGGCACCAGCGCACGTAGAGGTTGTTCAGGTGC
The DNA here is from genome assembly GCA_945876185.1 of Candidatus Kuenenia stuttgartensis. Taxonomy (GTDB): domain Bacteria; phylum Planctomycetota; class UBA11346; order UBA11346; family UBA11346; genus BJHQ01. Next base: position 17,316 of record CAMCMZ010000016.1, read on the forward strand.
TGCGCGACGCGATCGGCGTGGATCTCGCGGGTGCAGAAGACGATGACCTTCTGTTCCGGCCCGCCATTTTCGCACAGCAGGTGGAAGAGGTCGGCGCACATCTTCGGCGTGCGTAATTCGATGAACAGTTTGTCGTCGAAATCCTTGCCGGTGTAGTGGTCCTTCGTCAGGTCGGCCTCGGTCAGGGGCTTGCCGGTGCGGATGTCCTTGGCGCCGGCGGCCAGGATCTCGGCCTTGGTGAAGGTCTGACCGTCGATGCTGGCCTTGCGTTTCACGATCTCGCAGGCCGCCAGATAGCCGTCGTCCTGGGCCTGGATCAGGGTGTATTCGTAGACCGGTTCGCCGAAATACCGTCGGTTATTGGCGGTGATCTCCTGGTCCTCGGGGGTGGCGTCTTTGGATTCTTGCAGTTTGCGCGGGGTTGCGGTCAGGCCGATGTGGATGGCGTTGGGATTGCGTCGGAGCACCTCTGACCACCTGCCCCACGCCGAGCGGTGGCACTCGTCGATGATGATGACGCTGAAGGCGTCGTCGCCGTAGTGATCGGTCAGAAAGCTGGCGAAACCCGCATCGTCGTCATCCAGGCCCAGGGTCTGGTAGGTGGCGATGTGGATGCGGGCGTTGGCGGCGGCGTTGCTACCGCGCTCGGCGGTGACCACCCGGGCGTTGTCGCCGAAGGCGGCGTAGAGCTTGTTGTAGGCCTGGGTCCGCAGTTCATCACGGTCGCACAGGAACAGGGCGGGCTTGGGCAGGTGGCCGGCCTGGGATAGGCGCCAGAGCAGATTGGTGGCGATGACGGTCTTGCCGGCGCCGGTGGCGAGTGAAAGCAGCACCCGTGGCGGCCTGCCCGCCTGCTGGTCGCAGATGATCTTGGCGCAGGCGGCGCGGATGGCGGCATCCTGATAGTAACGCGACTGCGACCAGGCCGGGCTGTCGGCCTGGAGCAGCGCCGCCGCCGCCGGCGTGGTCAGATCGATGCCGCTGGCTTTGGCGAAGCGGGCGGTGAGCGCGGCGTGGGTGGGGAAGTCGGGAAAAGGTAAGGGGCCGTTGAGGAAACTGGTGTAGCGGTCGTATTCGCCGTAGCGGTGGCCGTTGGTGGCGAAGACGTATTTCACCTCGAAGCGCAGGGTGTCGGCATAGCCCTTGGCCTGCTGCATGCCTTTCAGCGGATCCTCGTCCTCGCGCTTGGCTTCCAGCACGGCGATGGGCATGGCCCGGGGCATGGCGCCGATCTGGACACAGAGCAGGTAATCCGTGCGACCTGGCCCCTTGCGGCGCCGTCCCTTGGCGCCGGTGGGCTCGACCGGCGATGGGGTCAAGACGGTTTCCAGGGTGATGCGCTCGACGCTGGTGTAGCCCTTTTCGCGCAGGACCGGGTCGATGCGATGGTATCTGGTATCGGCTTCGTTCATTCCCATGGCGGAGGATCCAGGCGGCTTTCATTGGCCATCACGCCACCCTCGGGCCGCGCGTGGCGAAGGTCTTCGCCGGGGGAAGCCGTGCCGGCGGAAGGCGTTGCGGTACAGGAAACCAGGGCACGGGCGGAGCGTCCAGGCCGGCACCACCAGGGCAACGAGGCTGCCAGGACAAACGGGCTTTAACGTCCCAGCGGCCGAGATCGAGGTGCCGGCGTGGCTGCCGGCGTCGGCGGCGTCATCGTTTCCGAGCGGCCGGGTGGCGTTGCCGCGTCGGTGTCGAGTCGGTCCAGCTTGAACGCGACGTCGGGATTCAGCGTCCCCAAAGGCAGTCTGACGGTCCCGCGCGCATCCGCAGTCACCGTCGTCGTCTGGGCCCGCGTGCCGGTGCCGCAATCCCAGCGTTCGCACTGCCACGACGATCCGGGTGCACCGGTAGTGGCTTCCAGGGTTCCGCCGTCGGTCAGCGGTCGTTGCGGCAGGCGCTGATCGGATCCGGCGATCCAGGCGTAGTAGCGGTGATTGTTGGGACCGGCCATGCCGAGCACGCTGACAGAGCCCTTCCCGTGCAAAGTTCCAGCCCCGTTTCCCGTTCCAGCCTGCCATGTCGGCTGGGCCATGCGGTAGCCTTTGCCGCGCCGATCCTCGTCGGTGAGGAAGCGCGCCACCGCAGCGTAGTCGCGCCAGCGGTCGGCGGCATCGACCCAGAGGTACCACCAGAAGCCAGTGTTGCCGCCGAAAGGCAGGCAGGCCTGCATCCAGAGCCCGGTACGCAGTTCAGCCGACAGTTCGCTCTGGCCGTTGTTGACCCAGCGGCCACCCCATTCGCCAATCAAGGTCGGGCGCTTCAATTCCCAGGCCGGAAAGCAGTTTTCCAGGTAGTAGGTGAAGGCGCGGCCGAGTTCGCGCTGGCCGCCGCCGAAGCGGTTGCCCATCTCGGATTGGAAGGCGGTGTAGGCGTTGCTGTTGCTGAATCCGAGTCCCGGCGTGCGCCAGAGTTGCTTCGCCCGCCACGGGTGGCTGAAGTGGATGCTGACTGGGCGCTGGAGGGGGTCTTCCTGCTTGAACCAGGCCAGGCTGCGGTCGACCCAGCGCTGAGTCGTCGGGCTGTGGCCCTCGAACTCATCCAGCGCGGCCTCGATGTCCCACGCGCCGGTGAACTCCATCTCGCTCGACAGCACCCAGGCGGCGATGCCGGTGCGCCAGCCCCAGCGCGCGTTGATGTAGCGCAGGCGCTTGGCATGGATCTGCCAGACCTCGTCGCGTGAGAAGAATTCGCTCGGATGGTCGCAGGGCCCGCCGTTCACCCGGTTGTACGGGCTGCCGGGATTGCGGCCGGATGGATCCCACTGGGTGTCGACGCCGCCTTGGCCGTTGGAGCGGATCGACGGCGAGGTCATGCCGTGGTTCTGGAGTTCGATTTGCAGGTACACGCCCTGCGCGGCGGCGAGGTCGAGCACCCGGTCGAGCCGGGCCGATTGCTGCTGGCTGTACCAAGTCAGGCCGCCGAAGTCATCCCACTCGCGCGCCCATTCCTGGCCGCACCACCACGGACTCATCCAGACCCGGCCCCAGTTCATGCCGGCTTTGTGCATCTGGGCGAACCAGCGTGCGTAGGCGCCGGTGCCGAGACGTTCCCAGTCCGCCGAGGCGGTGAACGGGAAATCCTGCACGTCGTCGCGCCGCCGCCGCAGCGCCTCGGCGATCAGGTCGTCTTGGCGTTCGTCGCCGGGCGAGCGCAGGTTGATCCCGAGCGGATACCACCAGGCGCCTTCGGCCGTTTCCCACCACAGCGGATCCGTGCGGCAGATCCGCACCGGTATCGGGAAGTGGCCGGCCTGACCGGTGGTCACCGCCACCGAGCGCCACGGCGATTCCGTCGTCTTCCATTCGTCGCGTTCTTTGAGGCGGGCGACGATGCGGTAACGCCAGGTGCCCGGAACGGTCGGGGTGAACTTCCAGCGCCAGCAGCCGGGACCGGCGAGGATCGGGCGTTCTTCGCCTTTGGCGATTTCCAGGCGGTAGGGTTCCTCCCACCAGGCGGGGTGTCTGCGCTTGGCACCATCTGGACCTTCAATCTCGCCCACTACATCCGCGCAATCTGGATCGTAGGGATTCAACGGCTGGCCCGTGAGTTGGAACGACGCCGACACCGGTGACCAGCGCGCCAGGGTGGCGGGCGGCGACCCGGTTTCGGTTCCATCGGCGCGAAGGTCGAGGATGCGCAACGTCGAGACGGCACTTTCGACCGGCCAACCGGAGCGGCGGACGCGGTCGATGAACAGGCTGGCCGGCTTCGCGACGGCGGCGCCGGTGGCGTGGCAGAAGGCGCTGATCCCCAGCGCACGCACGCGTCGCCGCACCGCGGCGCCCCAGGGTTCGCTGTGGCCGACGGATTCCCACGCGGCGCCATCCGAGAAATCCGCCAACACGGTCTGCCAGCGATCTCCGCCGGCTACGGCGCACAGGCGTTGCTGGAACCAACGATGATGCTGGTCGGTCACCCACAGGTACAGTTGCACCACCGCACCATCGCCGGTATGCGCCAGGGCGTCGAATTCCAGGCGGTCCAGATTGAACAAGTTGCGGTCGAGCGGAACCTCGACCCCGGCCGTACGCAGTGCGCCGCTGACTGGAAAGGGGATCTCCAGCGACGAACGGCCCTGGCTCGCGAAGGCGGTGCTGGTCTGCAGCCGGTTGCGGCCGCCGCCGAGCGCGCTGAGGGCGGAGGCGCGCCAGCCCTGGAGGTGATCTTCGAATCCGAACCAGGCGCCGTTCTTGGCTGGTTCCGGTTTGCGGTAATCAACCGCCTGCGGGTGGAGGATGGTGCAGGGTCGTCCATCGCTGGCGGCGACCAAGCCGACCAAGCTGGTGAGGAACCTGCGCAGGCGCTGCACCTGGGCGTCGTCATGTGCCGACTGCGTCAACCCGAGGCGCCAGCCGCCCAGGCCCGGGCTCGCACGCATGCGGGCGATCAGCTCACGCGCCTGGATTTTCCAGGCTGCAAGCAGCGCGTCGTCTTGCCAGAGTTCGAGCGGATGGCGCAGCGGACCGCCTTGCCCGCTGGCCCAGGGCGAAGTGCCAAATCGGAAGGCGCCGTGTTCTTCGGCCAGCCACTGCGGCAGCAGATCGACGCTGGCGCAACCGGCGGCGGCCAGCGCGTCGATCGCCGCTGCCTGCGGCCACGCGGTGCCGCGTGTCCCGCGAAAGCCGCCCCAGCCCAGGCGCCAGACCAGGGTCGGGGCCGGGCCCGGAGGGAACGACGTGGATGGCTGGCGGATGAAACCATCCCCGCGTGCCACGGCCCACGGTCCGGTCCAGGCCAGGCTGGCCGGCACCGGCAAAGACGGCCTGGGCGGAGGCAAGATCTCGTCCGTGGCGACCACCCGATCCGGCAAGGTGAATGGAGCTGACATCCAGGTCTTCGCCGTGGTTTTCCAGCGCAGCCGGGCCGGCGCGGCGGGATGTTCGTCCGGCCGCAACCGCAGAACCCAGTACGGGCCGCCGTGGGCGTGCCAGCGACCGACTGCATCGGCGTGCCACGGCTGATCGAGAAACAGCGGCCAGGCGCGATCATCAGCAGCGACCAAGTCCACCTCGCCGCTGACGGCATCGCAAGCATCCCGGCGCGCCAGGCGCAGCCGCAGTTCATGCCAGCCGCCACGGGCGATCCGGCCTGGAATGATCATCTGCACAACCGGTTCGGCGTCGCTCGATCGACCGGGTTCCAGCCGCAGGACGATGTTCAGCGGGCGTTGCGCCCCATCGCGACCCGGATGCAGGCGAAGCCGTATTTCGCGCACCGTCGCCAGGGTATTTTCATCCAGGATTCCAGTGTCTGAAGCCCAGTCGGCAGAGGCGAGCGGCACGGCGACGACCGCACGTCGCAGATCGCCGGCGATCGCGAGGGGAGTGGCGTTGGAAAAAAATCGGTCATCGGCGGTGACCAGGCAGAGTTCCGCCCAGGCATCGGTCGTGGTGCGATGGGACGATTCCCAGGTCATGGTCAAGGCGCCGAAGGAGCGCCAGTCCTCTGCCGGTTCCAGCCGCCAGACCTGCTCGGCCCCGGGAGCGACGGTGATCGCAGCGGTCCACTCGCCAGGGAACGCGACTCCCACAACCGCCAAGACCATCAGGAAAGTCCGCAGCATGCGTCGGATCATCGTCGGGCGCCAGGATCGGTGGCGTTTCATCCAGCGCGAAGCCTTTGCACTGCCTCCCACACCGTCGCAATGCCGGGCCAGCGGACGCGGGGATCGGTACCGCCCACCGCCAAGCCCCGGGGGGTCCACGGCCGGGTCCGCGCCGGATCGCTGACGCCGAAGACGCCCACCACCGGCGCGCCGACCGCCGCCGCGAGATGCATCGGCCCGCTGTCGTTGGCGATCACCACCGAGGCCCCGGCCAGCACGGCGGCATAGGCACCCAGCCCGAGACCGGTCAGCGGGGTCGCGGCCGGTACCGCCGTCGCGCAGGCGGCGGCTTCGTCCGGCCCGGGGCAGACGACCTGGGCGATGCCCTGTTCGGCCAGCGCGCGGCTGAACGCAGGCCACGAGGGCCAGACTTTGCTCACCCCGTTGATGGTGCCGGCGGCGAAGGGGCAGAGCACCGCGTAGCGGTCAACCGGTCCGAGGCAGGCCATCGCCGTCGAGGCATTCGCGAGTGCGCCGGCGGCCTCGCTGCGGTGGCGGTCGGCGAGCGGCAGCTCCAGCGTGTCCGGCGGTGCGCTGCTGGTTGTTCCGCTGGCGACGGTGGCGAGCCGCCAGAAAGCTTCGACCTCATGCCCGCCCGCGATCTTACGCACTGGCGTTGCAAGCAGCCAGGAACGCCAGTCCCCGCGATAGCCGATCGCCGGGATGCCGGCCCAGCGCATCTGGAAGGCGGAACCGAAGGAATTGGTGAGCAGCAGCCCACGGCTGGCACCACTGGTCGCCAGTTCGCGCGCCCCGGCGCGCAGGCCCTTGGGCAGGGCATGCACGGCGAATCCGGTGCCGGCCAGCAGGTCGCGGGCCCAGCCGCGGCCGAACAGGCTCAACTCGAACCCATTCGCCCGCAGGTGGTGCAGCGCCGGCAGGGCCATGCAGACGTCGCCGACCCAGTTCGGCAACCGGACAGCAAGGACGTTGCCCGGCATCGGGATCAGGTCAGCCCGAGCACGTCGGCCATGCCGTAGCGACCCGGCTTGGCGGTGGCCAGGTGCGCCGCAGCGCGCAGGGCGCCATTGACGAAGATGTCGCGGTTGTGCGCGAGGTGGCCAAGCATCACCCGTTCGCCGTTCCCGACGAAATACACGCTGTGGTCGCCGACCACGTCGCCCAGACGCAGGGCGTGCATGCCGATCTCGCCGGGTTTGCGCGCGCCCACCATGCCCTCGCGCCCATGCACCAGGTCGGCCCGGGTGCGGCCGGTCGCACCCAGGATCGCGTCGGCGATGCCGAAGGCGGTTCCGCTGGGCGCGTCCTTCTTCTGATTGTGGTGCGCCTCGACGATCTCGATGTCGTAGGTGGGGCCGAGCGTCTTGGCAAGCTGCGCCGCGACCTTGAACATCACGTTGACGCCGACGCTCATGTTGAGCGCATGCAGGACCGGGATCCGCGTCGCGGCTGCGGCCAGAGCGCGGTCAAGGTCGGCCGGTGCGATACCGGTGGTGCCGGACACCAGCGGCATGCCGTGCGTCGCGCAGTGCGCCGCGACGGCGGCAAAGGTGCTGGGATGGCTGAAGTCGATGACCACCGTGCCCGGCGCGATGGGCAGAGCCGTGACCACCGGCGCCGTGCCGGCGACGCCGAGTTCAGCGATCGTCCCGGGCTTGAGGTCGACCCCGGCGACGATGGTGAAACCATCGGCTTTCCCGGTGGTTTCACTGGCGAGCGCAAGAATGCGGCGGCCCATGCGGCCAGCCGCGCCGTGGACGATGATCGGAGTGGGCATGGGCGGGCATGCTGGACCAGACAGGCCTGACGCAACCGGTCTGGTGGCGCTACTGCCTCCGGATCGCAACGGCGGCGGATGACTGGCACGGGGCAATCCCGGACGCCGCCTCCGGATCTTGCGGCGAGGTCTGGCGGACCTAGTTTGCCTCGACGTCCGGCGTTCGGCTGGCGGGCAGGAGGTTCCATGCAGGTGCGTTTGTGGGGAGTGCGCGGGTCGCTCGCGACTCCGATGTCGACGCCGCAGTTGCAGGACAAGATGCGCGCCTTCCTTGCCGAGGCGACCCCCGCCGACCTGGCCACGCCAGCAGCCCGCGATGCCCTGATTGCGCGCAGTCCCCAGGCGATGACGTATGGCGGCAACACCTCGTGCGTCGAGGTCTCCTTCGACAAGCAGGTGTTCATCCTCGACGCCGGCACCGGCCTGCGCGCGCTCGGCCAGAAGCTGAAAGATGAAGGCCGCGATAAGGACACCGGCCTGCATTTTTTCTTCACCCACTTCCACTGGGACCACATCTGCGGCTTCCCGTATTTCGGGCCGATCTACGCCCCCGGTCGTGAAATCGGCGTCTGGTCCGGCCGGTCGGATGCCGAGCGCCTGCTCGCCCTGCAGATGGGCGACGCGCATTTCCCGGTCAAATGGGCGAACCTGCCAAGCAAGATCACCTGCACGCAACTGCCCGAGGACGCCCCCACCACGATCGCCGGCGCGACGGTGCGCATCCTGCCGCTCATCCACCCCGACAAGGCCTATGGCTATCGCATCGAGGCCGGCGGCAAGACGGTGTGCTACCTCACCGACACCGAGGTTTCCAAGAACCCGAACCGAGTCGCCGAGGTCTACGCCAACTTCGTGCGCGGCGCCGACGTGGTCATCGTCGACGCGATGTACGGTTTTTTGGCCTACCACGACCACATCAACTTCGGCCACTCGACGATCTTCAACTTCATCGATTTCTTCCACGATGTGGACCTGGGCGAACTGGTGATCTTCCACCACGACCCCATGGCCGGCGACCCCGAAGTCTCGCGCCTGTGCGCCGACGCCCGTCGCTATCGTGAACTCGTCGCGCCGCATGCGACGTGGAAATTATCAGCGGCGTTTGAAGGGCAGTGCTGGAACCTCGGTTAATCGCCCGTGGCCGTCGTCATTGCCGGACTGGTCTTGGGGTTTTTGCTGTGGGTTGCCGGCGTTTCCTACCTTGTCCGCAGGACGAATCGGTAAGGTTTCCCGGGCGTTCTGGTCTGCTCCATAGCCGTTGCGTGCTGGGCGGGACTCTGCCCTGATAACGCAGAAATTTCTCTCCGGATTGCATTGCCGCTCGTCGTGCAGGCAGGTCCGCCACCGGAATTGTCAATTGTGATTTCGCCCCAGATTTCAGTCGTCCCTACGGGACTTACCTTTGACTTCTTGCCGATCCCGGGGTTGAAACCCCGGGCTAACCTCGCAGCGTCCCTACGGGACGCTCTGGGGATTGGCCATTCGTACGGGGTGATCAGGCGAGCCGGCCAAGGCCGACCACAATTATCCAGCAATTCACCATCTTTCCGGCCTTGGCCGGCTCGTCTCGCGGTCAGCGGCCGGTTGCAAACCGGCGGTCCCAGACGCAAGCGTTTTTGCTGGTTTTTATAGTTTGACGACGCAAATGGCCAATCCCCAGAGCGTCCCTACGGGACGCTTTTTTCGTTTTTCTGAGCACCCTTACCAGCGCTTCGGCTGGACCTTTCGGTGAAGAAACGTTCTCTTTGGTCGCTTGTGCTGCATCAAGCTACGACGAGTTCTTTAGAAGGAAATTCAGGCAATGACCGTCCCCTAGGGACGGATTGATGTTAGCCCGGGGTTTCAACCCCGGGTTGCGCGGAATTGTTCAGAAGCAGTCCCGTAGGGACGGCTGAAGAATTCGCTTTGGGATCAGGGTCGATTCCTGCGGATCAGGATTTGTGAACCTATTTCCCCGGCCCGGCTTTGAACCTGGGGTCGACGCTCACCCAGTCGCTCGGCGACACCACGACCTTGGTCCCGGCTTCGGGCGGTGGTTTGTTGCTGTGGCGGAAGGAATCGTAGGGCAGGGTGAGTTGGCGGCCCTTGTCCGGCCCGCTCAGGACGTCGACCTCGACGTAGTGCGAGACGTACATGTTGCGGTGATCGCCCAGCGGTTCGTTGACCATGTCCCAGACCTTGACCACCAGCAGTTCGCGCACCGTGCGGTCGGCGCCGGCGGTTTCCCAGGTGGTTGGCTTCACCCGGGGTTCGGGGCCGCAGCCGGTCAGGACGACCGCGACCAGGAGGACGGAAAAAGCGGCGCCAAGGGCATGGAGGTTTTTCACCCTGGCAGTATCCGGTTGACTTCCGCCCTGGACAACGAGAAGGCTTCGCCGCCGGCAGCACGCGATTCATCCGCCGGCGCGGAGCCCCCATGACCACCCCACAGCTTTCACTCCACCCTCTGGCCGAAGCCGCCAACGCCGCCCTCGCCAAGGACAGCCCGGTCGTCCTCGGCCTGCTGAGCGAGCGCGGCAAGCGCTTCTTCTTCCCCGCCAAGGGCATCCTGGCGCAGAGTGCCGAGGCCAAGCTGAAGGCCAAAACCGCGAACGCCTCGATCGGCATCGCCACGGAAAACGGCGCGCCGATGCACCTGTCGTGCGTCCACAAGTATTTCAACGGGCTGTCCCCGGCCGAGATCTACGACTACGCGCCCAGCTACGGCAAGCCCGACCTGCGCCAGGCCTGGGCCAAGAAGCAGCGTGAGGAGACCCCGTCGTTGGGCGCGCATCCGGTGTCGAACCCGGTCGTGACCAACGCCCTCACCCACGGTCTCGCCCTGGTCGGCGACCTCTTTCTCGATCCGGGCGATGAGGCCCTGTCGAGCGACCTGATGTGGGAAAATTACAACCTGAGCTGGGAGACGCGGCTCGGCGCGCGCATCTCGACCTACGCCTTTTTCGACAGCAAGCTCACTGGCTTCAACATCACCGCCTTCACCCAGGCGCTTGCCGAACGGCGTGGGAAAAAGCTGGTGGTGGCGCTCAACTTCCCCAACAACCCCTCTGGCTACACCCCGACCAAGGCCGAGGCCGGCGCGATCGTCAACGCCCTCACCGCCGCCGCCGAGGCCGGCTCGAAGCTGGTCGTGGTCAGCGACGATGCGTACTACGGCATGTTCTTCGACGAGGCATGCGAACGCGAATCGCTCTTCGGTCGCCTCGCCCAGGCGCACCCGAACCTGCTCGCGGTGAAGGTCGACGGCGCCACGAAAGAGGAGTTCGTCTGGGGCGTGCGCGTCGGCTTCATCACCTTCGGCATCAAGAACGGCACGCCCGCGCTGTACAAGGCGCTCGAAGACAAGACCGCCGGGCTGATCCGAGCGGTGATCTCGAATGTCACCCAACCCGGCCAGTCGATCGTGCTCAAGGCCCTGTCCGACCCCGACTTCCGCCGCCAGCAGGCGGAAAAAGTCGCGTTGCTCAAGGCGCGCGCCGCCGTCACCGCCAAGGAATGTCGCAAGAGCGAATTCGCTGACGCTTGGGACGTGTATCCGTTCAACAGCGGCTATTTCATGTGCCTGCGCGTGAAAGGCGTCGAGGCCGAAGCGGTGCGCCAGAAGTTGCTCGACGACCACGGCGTCGGCGCGATCGCCCTCGGCAAGACCGAACTGCGCATCGCGTTCTCGTGCCTGACCGAGGCGCAGATCCCGGGCGTCTTCACCGCCGCAGCGGCGGCGGTGCGGGCGGTGCGGGGGAATTGACGGCCTGAGGCAACCGGCGTTGCCCAACGCTGTGAAGCTAATGATCGGGGGATTCACTGCGAAATGGTGAGCGCCGACCCCGGGAGCGCCGAGCACCAGCTCGGCCAAGCAATCCGGTACCAAGAGAAAGCGGATGGAATCAGGTGTAGCCTGGCGCCACCTGCCCTAAGGGAATCGATCCGAAGCCGAGCTGGTGCTCGGCGTTCCCAGGCACAGATCCACGAAACGTTTGTGAAAAGCAAGGGAACGTTCGCTGAGGGTCGCTGCCCTCTTCGCTTCACGGCATTGGGCAGCGCCCCTTGGTGCGACGGCGGCGCCAGGGAGGCGAACAGTGCAGGAGCACGTCGGAATCCCCGGCAGCGGAGACACTTGTGGGGACGCTGTGCCGCCGCCACACTCCCCCAACGCAGCGCGGCAGCCACCGCCGCGTAGGCTCCAGCCAGGGGAAACCGATGCCGATACGCCAGCCACGACCACTATGCTTGGGGTTCACCCTGATCGAAATGCTGATCGTGATCACCATCATCGGAATCCTGGCTGGTTTGGCCTTTCCAGCCTCCATTGCGGTGATGAACGCGATGAAGAAGTCGAGGACCAAGACCACCATTGATCAGATATCCGCAAGTCTGGAACAGTGGCGCAGCACCATCGGGTCGTTTCCTGATGCCATAGCCCCAAACCAGGTGAGCGCGTTGCCCTCAGGATGGGATACCACCACCGACACCTTTAAACCGTGCGACAATTACACTTCCCAGACTGATCTGGAAAAGCATGCGGAAATCCAAGGCCGTGTTCTCTGGTACCTGCTCAAGGCCCAGAATCCGGAGGCGTGGAGCAAGGAACCAAAGGATCAGTACAAGCAGACGTTCCTCTATGTTCCGGCCAGGTATTATCCTTCTCAACCCGAACGCATGCCGATGCCCGACGCCTACCACCTATGGTCGCGTGGAGCCAACCTGCATAACGACGAATTCGAGTACGATGGCCAGACCAACAAGGAGATCCCCTGGGGCGGCAACGACGATATTGTGAACTTCAGCAAATAACATGGCAGGTAAGCGAATTTCCATGACGAGCAGAGGCGCCTTCACCCTGGTCGAATTGATCATGGTGATGACCATCATGGTCATCCTGGCAGGAATCGGCATCGGGGCGTTTCTTTCGATCGGCAAGAGCAACCCATTGCTTGCGGCCGAACAGATTGTCGCCGACGCGGTTCGCCAGGCGCGGCACACGGCGCGCAGCACCAGTTCGCCGGTGGTGCTCAACATCCGCAAAGGTGATCGCAGCATCGCCGGGGTCACGCGGACGCCGCTGTGGGCGCAGAGTTTTGATGGCCAAAATGCCGGGGCGGGCGGCTTGGTTCCCGGTTTCACCGGGATGGGTCTGGCTTTGACCGAGCAAACGGTATTGGACGCATCACCGTGGATAAGTTATGAGAGTGGGGCGCTGCCACCGCGCTTCGCTCTGCCGCCGCGCTTCGCTCTGGTGCGACGCGGCGTTGGCAATGTCCAGATCGATGGATTCTATGTTGGTTGCGCTGTCCGACCGCTATCCGTTTGGACCGGAGGCTCGATCTGCGCCTTGCTGACGATCGGGGGGGATTCCACCATGACCATCAACCCGTCGAATGATAACAAATGCCAGGTCGCGCTGCTGCTCCAGCGCCACTCCAAGATGATCCAGAGTGCCGGTGGCCAGTCGGTGACCATCTATACCTGGGAGTTCGTCGGCCGAATCGGCACTGAAAATGGACCGGAACGGGTCTCCAGCGTCATCGATACCACCCAGGATTACGGCTCACCTATCGTCGGAGAGACCTGGGAGGACCTGGGACTGCTTTACGATGGCAAGGATGCGGTTTTATTTCGGAATGGCCTGGAGATTGGACGTCAGCCATTGCTGGGGACTCCGATAACCCTGGGAACCCCGACCACCGGGTCGTCCCAGATCTATCTCGGCCAACTCACGGTCGCGGATTCAAGCCAACTGGGTTTTCCCAAGACCTATTATGGAGGCGGTGCCGTCATCGACGAAGTCCGTCTCTACCGCCTCGGCAACGGCAGCGCCGGACGTCTTCCGGATGGGGTGATACCAGCAGATGATTATCGTTTGGTCGCCAATCCCAATGGTACGATCGGTTTTTCCTCGGTGAACGGCTCGACCGTTCCGAGCGCGATGACCTTCATCCACCGCAACGATCCGGTGGGCGCCAACGGTCTGCCTAAGACCTATGCCTCGGTGTCGATCAACGGCGTTGGCGTAGTCACCTCCCAGATCGTCAGTCCAGCGAATCCGAAGAAATAATGAGCCCGCTCAACCCCACCACCCGTGGCGCTGCGTTGATGATGGCCATCGTCATCCTGATGGCCCTGATGCTGCTGGGTCTGCCCTTCCTGTTCTCGCAGTCGGTGGGAATGTCGGGCACCCGGTCGTTCGCGCACCGGCAATTGACCGCAGCAGGACTCAGCACCGCCGAGGCGACCGGCGTCGGCGCGGCGGCGGTGGCGGTCGCTCCTCACTTCAAGGCGAACCAGAACGAGGCCTTCAGCACCATCGGTCTGACCCTCAAGGACGTGCTCAAGGTCGACGTGGTGCAGGGGCCTGACGGCAACAATCGCACCGCGCTGGATCTCGATTCCGGCGCCTTGGCGCAACTCGGCCTGTGCGCCCCGGGTCGCACCGATCAGCCGACCGTCGGCATCACGATCGAAGACGAGGCCGGCAAACTCGACGTCAACTGCCTCACGGTCGCCGCTTGGCACCACCTGCTGCGGGCGGTGGGGATCGGCGACTGGGATGACGATGATGTTCTCGATGACGAGGATGGGTCACATATCTTTGGGCTCCATCGCATGGAGACGCCGGAAGCCTATTCCGATGATGCCGACCGCTACGGGGAACTGGCGCGCAAACTGGCCGAACTCCGCCTCTATCTGCCGGGGAACCGGATCACCCGGATGGAACAGCTGCTGCTCGCCGGCAAGACCAGCGCCGTGTCGCAGGGTCGATACAGCGGTTCCTTTCGCCGCCCCCTGACCGTGACCGAACTCGAACGCCTGCGACCATTTTTGACTCTGCACAATCCCGGGCAGGGCCGGGAAGGGCAGACCGATCTCGGCACGGTCATGGGCTCCATCGTCCACACCCGGGACATGTTCCAATACACCGACATCCTCATCGATGGCCGCATCCATAATGTGCTTGGGCTGGGGTCCTTGCTGGTGAACCCATCGATGCGCAATGCCACCGGGGATCCGCGGTTGGCCTCGGTCACCTTCCGCCAGAGTCAGCACCGCCAGGATCTGAGCGGTACCATCTTCGCGGCCAAGGATGGAACCGGTCTGTTCCATCAACCGGCCCTGGGCACGGCGATGACTTTGGTGCTGCCGGCGGCCCTCAATGTGCACCAGATGCCGCGCGAAATCCGGCTTCTTTACGGGCCAGAGGATGAAAAAACTGGCGAATCTGGCGGTTTCCCCCATCCGACGACCGAGATCCGCACCTTGTCCGCCTTGGCGTTCCTGCAGGCCAGGGGCCTGCGCAGTGCCGAGTCGCGCACGTTGCTGAGCTACGTCGATCCGCTGTCGACCTATTTTGTGCGCTACGACAAGAACGGGGATCCGATCCTGGGTTACCACATCGAATTCCCGCCGCTTGGGATCAGTTCGATGGGGACGGTCTCGATCGAGACCGGTGCCACCATGGCCGATCGTTCACACCGGCCAACGGCCTCGGGATTCCGCCGCGTGGTCGCCCAGGCCCTACGGCAGGAACGGGTGCAGGAAGTTCGCTGGCTGACCCAGGGCCAGGAATTCGCCCTGCTCGCCCAGCGTCTGGGCAGCCAGCTCGACACCTGGCCGAATCCCGCCCGGCGGCTGATCACTGATCCCGCCGTTCCGCTCAGCATGCCGGATGACCCCGATCTGTCGCAGGGCGGCAGCGCCAAGGCGCCGACGGGTTTCCGCCCCCAGACCCAGCCGAATCTGGCGACCGGCCTGGTGGATTGGGCCCGTCCGCCCGGGAAACGCGCGATTCCGCTCAGCCACCTGCAACCTGACTTCGTCTTGCCCATGGGTGGGGTCGATCCGGTGGATCAAGGCAGCCTGCTCACCGGCGCCCTGGAGCAGCCGAAGCTGAGCGACCAGGACATTGCGCCAGATGGTGTGCATTTTGCCAAGGAGGTCTTGTTCCCGGCGATCAAGATGTTTGGACCAGAGCAGCCGAAGGGTGCCAATCCGCGCGGTCCGGCCCCTGGTCCGCTCGGCTCGCCCGCTGTGCCCGCTGCGCCAGCCAATGCGCCGGAAGTCTCCGCCCGGCAGCTCAGCTTCTGGCTGAAACCGGATGAGGACTGGAAGTCCGGCGCTCCGGTGGTGCTGTTCGAGGCGCGCATGCCCAAGGCCAATGCCGGACGCAAGATCGATGGCAGCGACGGCGACGCGGAACTCCAGAACCACCTCTCGCTGGCCTTCGATCGCGACAAGAAGCTACTGGTGCTGTCGCTCGCCTCGCCGGTGATCGAATATTTGGAGGACAGCGTGACCCAGGTGGCGGTCGACGACGTGAAGACCACCGGGATCGACGAACGCAGCCTGGGCAGCCAGGGAACCGGGTCGATGGCGCCCCTCGCGCCGCGCGTCGGCAAGCCGGAAAACCTGGCCAAGGTCAGCGAATTGCTCAAGGCCAACCGCATCGCGACGCTCTACAAGGTGCCGGATCGCGAGGGGAAACCCTACTTCCGCAAGGACCAGTGGTACCACGTCCAGGTCGCTCTGGGCGGCACCCGGCCGGGCGCGCATGCGATCATCCTCGACGGCATCGTCGGCCGCGATGCCCAGCGCCACCCCAGTCACACCCTGAGCGACCACGGCGACCATGTGACCCTGCCGGGACTGCCGCTGTCGGCGCCGCTGACCGCCGTCGCGGTCGAATCAGACCACACGCCGATCATTCCCGACAGCAATACCATCACCGTCACCCCGATCGCGAATCTGGAACTCACGGCCGAGGACCTGTTCCCGGCGCGGGGGATCCTGCGCGTGGACGACGAGTACATCGCGTATGAGAAAGTGCAGGGCAACACGTTCACGGGCTGCGTGCGGGGGTACCGGCAGAACACGGATACCTCAGCGGCGCGCTATCCGCGAAATCAGCCCCCGGTTCCGGTCATCCCGCCACGCTGGCCCAAGGTCCAGGGTCATAGCCTTGATGCGATCGTAACCCCTGGCGGTTTCCGGTTCCAGGTGAGCGGCGCGCGGATGTATCGCGGCGGGGCCAAACTGGCCGAGACCCTGCCCAGCGGTGATCCAGCGACGGCCACGGTGAGCGGGGGACCACCCGGGAACCCCAACCCCTGGACGATCTGGGCCCAGATCGATCCCGACGCGTCACCCTGCGAACCGGATCCACGCCTGCCGGTCAATCCGGATCTGCGCATCCTGGACCTGACCAAGCCGGGGAACCGCAGACTACCCTTGCGCGCGGCCGGGCCGACCTCCGGCGTCGCCGACCAGTTCCCGCAGCGCGGCATCCTGCGCATCCAAGGCGGCGGTCCGCCGCAGTTTCTCTATTTCGAGCGTGCCGGCAGCACGCTGACCAACCTGGAACTGGTCCGGCCCTGGCAACTGCAGCCGGAGCTGGAAGGAACCGATCCCCGCTATCCGCTGTTCACCACCTTGTATTTCCACAAGCTCTCTCCGCCCAGCGTGTTCCTGCTCAGCATCGAATCGACCGGTTGCGATACCTTCGAAGTTGGGCGGTACCGTGAGTTGAGCGGTGGCGAATGCGAGTGGATGGATCCGTATTCAGGGTACGACGATGCCGGGGTGGTGATTGGTGTCCTGACAGCGCATCATCGTCGCTGGCTGGTCCAGGCCACGGATGCGAGCACGGATCGAGTGGAATGGCTGGCCTACCACCAACTCGTCCGTCGCGATTCCGGCAGTCCGGCGTACTTCGTCAATTGGTCCGGATGGGGTCCGTTCTCGCGGGGTCGCCAGCGCACCGACTGGGCCGGCAAGCTGGGTTCGCTCCTTTCCCAGACCACCGCCTTTCCCGCCGGCGCGGCACTCATCCCGGTGCAGCAATGGTTCGGCGCTCCGGCGCATCTGCTCGCCACCGGGGATGTCCTGACCGTCATCCCGCGCGCGACCCCCAGCACGGCAGATCAGCCGGGTCAGCCGGGCCGCGCTTTTCAGGCCATCATCCGCTATGCCGCCCGCGACGGCTACGACACCGAGGGCACGCAACTCGGGGAAAAATCTATCGACTGCAAGAACGAGTACTTCACCTTCCACGTGCCGACCGGCAAGGAACACCCGTGGATCGACCAACCCGACAACTATGACTGGTTGTGCGGACCTTGTTGGACCGGCCGCGATCTGACCGGGACCAACCAATGGAACCTGGCCAGCCTGTTCGGACCCTGCCAGAATGCCTGGTTTGATCACCTGCCCCGTTTCGATCTTTGGAAGGAAGGCTTCACCGGCAGCGGAACCACCGGCGCGCGGGTCGCCCTCGGGGGACCTGACACCGGGCGCGGCAGCACCTTCAGCCCTGTCGGCATGTGGATCGACGGGGTCTGTGCGTCCCCCTTGCCAGACAGTGGAATAGGTCGCACGGCCCAACTGGTCCAGCCGGCCAGCCTGACCGACCTCACGATGTCGACGGCGCTCGGGGTGAACCTCAGCCAGAACCGGTTGCTCAGCATCGACGGCGAGGTGTTCGCCATGACCAAGGGAAACACCAGGGATGCCAGGAATCCGATCGGCCAGGGTCTGCTTGACCTCGAGACCACGCCGGTCGTCCACACCATTGCCGACAAGCCACCTGGCGAACCTGACGACCGCAAGCCGCTGCCGACCTACCTCATCCTGCCCATCGGTCCGGTGACCCAGGTCAGCAATCCGCCACCCAAACCGGATGCGGACAAGGCGGTATCCGGCCAGTATTACATCTTCACCGAAAACGAATTGCGGGCACCGAAGGCGCTGATCTGCGACAGCAAGGGGACCCCTGGCGTCCACGAAATGATCGACTTGGTTGGGCCGATTCGGATCATCGAACCGAGGAAGGGTGTCTCCCCAGTCCATGCCTATTTCCACGCCCCCTGGGTCCACGGCCTCTACCACACGCCGCAGGCCGGGATGGGGGCGAACCAGGTGGTGATCGGCTGGTGGCCGCGCTACCCCTCGTCCTTGCCGCGCCAGACGACGACCCAGCACCTGCGCAGCCGGACCTACCCCTGGATCGGCTTCCCGCTGCGTCTGTTCGACTGCTCGTTCGATAGCAAGCTGTTCGGCAAAGCCCCGATCGCCCAGATCGAGATTCCCGAGGCCATCGATACTTTGTTCGCGCTTGAGGCCCGGGCCATGGCGACCGGGGTGGATTGGACCGTGCCACCGGTAGTCAGCCTGAACCAGGGTGTCAACGATCGCAGCCTGACCTCGGCGTTCGAGCACAGCCAGTTCAACGACAAGACCGTGGATGGGGCGGAACTGCGGGTATTCTGGCGTTATGAGGCCAACGTCTCGGGCCAGCTCACCGACATCGCCGCCGCCGCCAACCGAGTGCCGCCGCTGGTCGGGCCAACCCGTCTGCGCTGCCTTGCCCCGGCCAAGATCCTTGCCACGGAGACCAATCGATGACCAGCCGGAACACCGGTCAGAACCAGATCCGGGGCAATTCCCGGACCAGCGGTTTCACCTTGGTCGAGATCATGATCTCGATCGCGATCTTCACGATGGTGAGCGGGGCGATGGTGGCGATCCTCATCGCTGCGACCCAGATCTTCCAAGGTGGCGAGGCCGCCCGCGCCGCCAACGACGAGGCCGTCGCGGTGCTGTCGACGATCGAAGATGACCTTCGCCGCGCGGTGCCGCAGGCGCCGCCGGTCATTGACGCCACCGGCCAGGCGGTCCCGGCTCAGATTGGGGGCTGGGTGTATGCCAAGGTCCTTGATGATGGCACGGGCAACTGCCTGCTCGCCTGGGTGATCGCCAATCCGGATCGGACCGAAATCGACACTGCCACAGGTGCGGGGGCGAGACTGCTGGTGGCTTATGGGGTGGAGAGTGACAGGAAACTCCGGCGCAAGACCTGGCGCCTGGGGGCGAACGGGTCGGTCGATGTGTCCTTCCGCGAAGCCGTACGCACTGGTGGCAATCCGAGTCCCTACAAGACCGAGGAGATCGCCAGTGATTGCCTGCATTTCAGCGCCTGGATCGCGGTGCAGGATGTGGAGGCGATGAAGCGGCCGTTCCGGGACAGGTCTGGCATAGAGGAACGGGGTTGCCCCGAATGGGAGAAGGTGGACACGGACAAGAAGACCATCCTGCCCCCGCGCTATGACGCGTCGGCAGGAACTCCGCCTCGGGCATTCGATACCGCCATGCTGAACAACGCTGTTTCCGATCCTTTTCCCAACGCCGTGCGCATCGCGGTCACCTTGACCGGCGGCAACCGCTTCGCGACGCGGGGATCGGTGCTGTCCTCGACCACGGATGGGACGGTGACCCGCTTTCGGGTGAAGATGGATTCCGGTCGGCCAGGACTGGGGGCGCTCATCCGGATCGACCAGGAATGGATGAAGGTCACCAAGGTGGATGGGTCCTTCCTGAGCGTGGACAAGGATGATCGGAGCAAGCGTCGCAGCCGAGTAGACAGCGCATTGGATAACCTGGCCGCCGGTTCCAGCAAACCGCTCTGGGCCGGTCAAACCTACAGCGTCGTCCGCGCCTTCCCGCGCTGAGTCTCGCCCGCAGTCGCGGACTCCCCGCTTGCCAAGCATGCCATCGCTCAGACGGTTCCGCCCACCATGGAATCAATCTTCTCTTTCCTCGCCCTCGACCAGTTCGTCACCGCCGACCTGCTGACCATCGGCGTCCTGATCATTCTCGAATCGCTGCTGTCGTGCGACAATGCGGTCGCTTTGGCGTTGATGGTGCGCAGCCTGCCGAAAGACCAGCAGGGCAAGGCGCTGCGCTACGGCATCATCGGGGCCTATGTCTTCCAGATCATCGCGGTGTGCCTGGCGGCCTGGGTGATGAATCTGTGGTGGGTGAAGATGCTCGGTGGCATGTACCTGTCCTGGATCGTCATCAAGCATTTCACGGCAAAGAAACAAGAAGACGGCACACCGCATGGGGTCAAACCCTGGATCATCCCGGGGCTGACCCTGTTCTGGTCGACGGTGGTGATGGTCGAACTCACCGACGTAGCTTTTTCCGTGGATTCCATCGCGGCGGCGGTGGCCTTCACCGACAAGCCGTTCGTCCTGATCTTGGCGGCTTTGGTCTACATCCTGGTGATGCGCTTCGCCGCCCAGGGTTTCATCAAGCTGCTGCACCATTTCCCCAAGCTCGAAACCATGGCCTTCCTGGCCGTCGGCTTCATCGGCTGCAAGCTGCTCCTGGAACTGCCCGGCGATGTGCTCGGCCGGGTGCATGACCTGCCGCCGGCGGTGGCCTACGCGACCCCGGCCGAATTCCGGCACCAGGCGCATGCGGTGAACCCGCCGGTGATCGCGATCCCGCACGTGGTGACGATCTACAGCCGGTCGATCAGCGCCCCGGATGAAACCCGTTTCGGCCCAGCCGGTGAGCGCGCGTCCGTCAAGGCCTATAAGGAAGCCAATGGCTGGTGGAACCTGCACGGCCGGCCGCTCATCCAGATTGAGGAGGGGGCCTCGGCGTTCATGGTCCTCGGGTTGTTCGGACTGGGCTTCCTGCTCGGGCGTCGCAAGGACGATTGAGCCGCCTGCCGTTCCAGGCAGTCCTGCCGCTGCACCGACTGGGCTCGTCGGCCAATAAGTGGCTAGAAAAACAGGGCTTGGGAGGTCTGTTCTGAGGCGATCCCCAGGCTGGGCCTATGCCACTGACAACTGGGCGTGATCCCAGGTGGAACTGCAATCCCAACCGGCACGACCGGCGCGTCACGGTCTGGCACGCCCCCGGAGCGTCGTCATGTCCAACAACGGTGTCGTAGTCGCCAGTCTTTGCGCTTTGGCCCTCGTCGGGTGTGTGCCCCCTGGTGACAGCGGGACGCGTGCCACCTCGGCCAGGCAGGGCCGGCAGATCGTCGACCTGCCGCGCCAGCCCGCCAAGGGCGCGGTCGCAGCGGTGGCCTCGGCCGAGGGCGTCATCACGGTGGAACTGGCGTTGGGCAAGGCGCAGGGGGTCGAAGCGGGAACGTTCTTCCGGGTGACCGCCGATGATGACACGGGCCGGCTCAAGGGCGTGCTCCAGGTGACGGAAGTCCTGGGCGACGCCCGCTGCGTCGCGCGCCAAATCGGACTGACGGACCGCAGCCAGCCGTTGGCGCCCGGGGATACCGCTTTCGAGATCACTGATCTCGCGGATCTCGCCGGCAAGGCCGCCGCCGAGGTCGGTCGCGTCACCGGCCAGGACCAGGCCCGAGATGCCGAGGACGAACGCCGCTTCGCCGGCCTGCGCGAATCCTACCGCAAGGAATTGGCGCGCCTGCGCGCCGAATACGACACCGCGATCGCCGCTGCCAATGCCACGGGCGATCGCCGCGTCCAGGCGGCGGAATCCACCGGCCGTGAGGCGATGGAGCGCGCGGTGAAGGAGCACCAGGTCGCGATCGCTGCGATCCGCACCGCGACCGAGGAGAATCTGCGCGCCAATCTGGCGAAGTACGAAGCCGAAACCGCTGCCCGGCGCAAGGCCCTCGCGGACGAGAACCAGCGCTTGTCGGCGCAGATCGAGCGGCTGCTCGCGGAAGGCCAGCAAGGCGTCAAGCGCCTGGAAACCGCCGGCAAAGAGCGCGCCGAGGCGGACCGTCTCTGGCAGGCCCGGATCAAGGCCGAAGTCGAAAGTCGCGAACTCTTGACCGGCAAGCTGGCTGAGCTCGAACGCCGCCTGACCGGCGCTCCCGCCGCCAGCACCGCTGCGCTTGTCAATGATGCCGGGCGCGACGAACCCGTACTCGACAAGCTGGCGCGCCTGGCAGGCGAACTCGCCGCCGCGCGCGAAAAAGTGCAGCAGGCGACCGAGGCGACCGCCGCCGCCAAGGCCGAGACCGAGCGGGCAAATCGGATCCTGGCCGAGAACCAGCAGCGCGCGGAGGAACTCGCCCGCCGCCTGGGCGAGATCGACGGATTGAAAGCGCAGGGCCAGCAGTTGCAGGCCAAGCTGGCCGTTGCCGCCACCGACGTCGCGACCGCCAAGGAATCCCGCGCCGCCGCCGAACTCGCCCGGTTGGAGGCAGAACGCACCCTGTACGACCTCGCCGCGCGCGTCCTGCGCCTGGCCAACGACCGCGCCGACACCGCCGCCTTGCAAGAACGCCTGAAGCAGCTCCTGGCCGCGAAGACGCCGGCGCCGGAGGCGAAGCCATGAAGCGCCACCTGAACCGCTCCATCCTGGTGCTGCTCGCCGCCGGCCTGGGCCTGTCCGCCACTGCCGTTGATGCGCCGGGCCGGATCGTCGGTCGCGGCGGTGGTGAACCCGCATCCGAGACGCCGCCCGCGCCGGTTCCGGCGGGATCGGCAGAAGACCGTCTGGTGGCGCACCTGCGCGACCTCGACGCCAAGATCAGCCGCCTGGAAGCCCGCATCGAGCCACGCACCTTGGCCGGGCGCGGAGCGTTCGCCGGTGGCAGCGGTCTGCTGGTCGGCCTGCCGAACGGATCGACGGGCGGATCAACCAGCGGCAAGGACGAGACCCTGCTTGAACGCATGCGCCGGCTCGAACGCGAGGTCGGCGAAAGCCGGGCGCTCGCCAGCGAACGCGAACAGGCCCTGGCCGCGACCCGGGTGGACCTCGAACGCGCCCGTGACCAGGGCAAGCTTTCCGCCGAGCAGGTCGATGCCCTCAGCCACACCCGCGACAACCTGATCACGGCGCAGCAGGCCCTGAACGAACGCCAGGGTGCGATCGCAAGCCTGAGCGAACGCCTGACCACGACCGAACTGGCGCGACTCAGATCCGAGCGCGAATTCTACCGCTTCGCCGCGAACGTGCTCAAGCTCACGCCGGGGCAGACCGCCGAGCTGGCCGAACTGCAGGATGCCCTACGGCAGCACCTACGCGAATTGATGCCGGCGAAGGATGCCAAGCCGACCAGGCATGCTGGCGAGAGCGCGGCGAAACCGGTGGATCCGTCGGCAGCGCCGATACCGGCGCCAGCGCCAGTGCCAGCACCGGCGCACGGAGGGCACTGACCGATGCCTCGCCAGATCGTCTTTGCCCTCATCGTTTTCGCCCTCGTTTTGGCCGGTTGCCAGCGCGGCGAGACCGAACCCCCGCGTCCGGTCTCGTGGACGACCTCACCCCGCGCCGAGGCCCCCGGCCGCGTCGCGGTGCTGCCGGTCGCCCTCGCCGCCGGCATCGGCCGCTCGGCCCAGGCCGCCACCGAGGCCATCGCCGGAGCGCTGCGCGAACTCGGCAAGCATGAGGTCGTCCTGGTCGACCGCGACACGGCGCTGGAGATCGCTCCGGCCGATCCGCTGAAAGACAACCGCATCGACGCCGAGATGCTCCTGCGCCTGCGCCAGCGCCTGCGCGCCGACGCCGTGCTGCTGGTGCGGGTCGAACAGTTCCAGTCCTACGACCCGATCATTCTCGGTATGACCGCGCACCTGGTCGCGTGCGGCGACGGCAGCGTGCTGTGGTCATGCACCGCCCACTTCGACGGCGCGCGGGCCGAGATCCAACGCGACATCGAAGCCTGGAATGAGCGCAACGCCGGCAGCGCCAGCGCCTCGGTCAGCGGCTGGCGCCTGGTCCTGTCCAGCCCAGCCCTGTTCCTGCGCTACGCCAGCGATCGCATGGTCACGACCATCCCGGTTGCGCCCGACCGATCGGTGAAGATGCCGTTTATCCATTGAACCTGCGTAGGTCTTCCAGGTGAAGCGGCAGCCGGCGCCATCAGCACCGGCAAAAAGGATCTCTGAGTGCCATTTGAGCAGCCGTCAGGCTGCTCATGGGGGAGCGCCGGAGGCGCTTTACGGGGGCGGGCAGCCCCCGGACAAACAAGAACCTGGGACGGCGAAGCCGGCCCTTCCGGCGCAGCCGGAAAACCCCGTGTATCCGGCCGCGCGGTGCCCTTCGCGCGAGAGCCGAACAACTCCAGCTTGGCGACGCGGTAGCGTCGGCAGAGATCGGCCAGGGCCTCGCGATCGATGTCCATACCAAGCGGCATGGGCGGAACCCTAACCACGGTCGGCAAGAGGTGAACCGACAGCCGGTGGCGGGACGTCCGGCCCCCATGCCTCTGGAAACGACCGTACCCGGCTTGCGCCTGGGACCGCCGGTTTGCAACCGGCCGCTGGTCACGCGGCGATCCGGCCAAGGCCAGAACGACCAGGGAATCCCAGAATAATCCTGAGCGGCCTTGGCTGGATCGCCGGACCACCCCAGACATCTAACTTTGCGGCTGGCTTCCACGTCGATAGAACCCAAAGGCAGACCTCAACAAAACGCGGGGGACCTGCAATGGGTCAGCGTAATGAAGAATCGCCTGAAATAATCTGAGGTTCAGCGATCGTCACCAGGATGCGCAACACCCCATCCGCATCGCACCCGGAAGAAGACATGCGCATTTGTTCGATGCCGTGATGCGTGATGATCACGTTTTCACCACGGCGACAGGTTTCAACGATCTGCCCGAGTATCGGATAATCTTTCACATCGAGAACGATGGGGCTCATCCCTGCCGCCCGCGAGGAGACCGTGCCGGCCGACGTTGGCTGACACCACGATCGTCAGCGTGTTCGCGCATGTAGGTGCGCAGTGCCCGCAGCAGGGCTTGAGTCCCGCCATGCGCCCGGAACCAGCGCGCGGTTCGTGTGGGAATCGGAAACGAATCGGGATCTGCGCAGAGAACCATTCCTGGCACATCGTGGCCGAGATCAGGGGCATCATCCGTGATGACCGGTTGGCGCCGAGTTGCACGCGACCAGCGGGCACGATCTGCTGCCGTTGGCGGCGGCAATGGTTGGAGTTTTCCCCGCAGGCGGGTCAGGGGATTAACGGGGGCGGTGGTGGCGGTTGGCATGGCGACGCCTTTCGGCGGTGGTGGCATTGCGGACCGAGATGATGCGCAGCCGGTCGCCGTGCTCGGTCCAGGTGACATGAAGCAGGATATGCTGCTGATCTGGAAGGAAACCGATCGTATTCCAACGGTCTTCGCTGTAATCCTGTCGCTGATCCATCCAGGTCATCACGCCCAGCGGATCTTGAATCAGCACCCGATACCCATCATCGAAATCGTATCCGTGCCGACGCAGGTTCTCGGCCTCTTTCGCCGGGTCGCCGTCATAGAGCCGACTGCTCATGGGCCGGGATGCTCCGGACTGGGCTTCGTCGTTCCAGCCTGCTCGGTCGGATGGAATGACGTGCCCGGCACCCCCGACCCGGTGCCGCCTGACGCACGGCGCCAGCCGTGCGGATTACGCGGCACCCTGGTGAGGCGCGCTTCGCGCCGAACCGGATGCGTGTTTACTTGCTGATTGATCGGGCAGAGCATCGTCCGGGTCACGGGCAACGGGCCGGGGCGGGTGGATGATTCGCGAGATAGGCCTCGATCGTTGCCATGAGCTTGGGCAACTCTTTGTGTACGGACAGGTGTCCTGCCACCAAGACGCAGCGGGCAGGCGACCGTTCCAAATCCACAACCCTGGGACCGCCAGGCTCCAGCCTGGCCCAGGGGATTGGCAATTTGCCCAGGATGGTCCGGCGATCCAGCCAAGGCCAACCACGATTTCGCTGCAATGCTATGGTCATTTCGGCCTTGGCCGGATCGCCATGTGGCCAGCGGCCGGTTGCAAACCGGCGGTCCCAGGCGCAAGCATTGGGACCGAATGGCCAATCCCAGGGCCGACGCGACGCCGGCGAGCCCAGGATTTCCCCGCGCCGGTTCTGCCCGGCGGTGGCGGCGCGGAGGGTGCCGGACATACTGCCCCCGTGCTGATCCACTTCATCCGCGTCCTGTTCGTCATCTTCGCGGTGCTGGTCGGCACCACCAACGGGCGGAAATACTATCCCGAATGGATGGTCGATGTGCCGCCCTGGTTCGGCGCGATCATGGGATTCGCCATCGCGGTGACGCTCATCGCGTCAGAGCAGGCCTTCAAGAAGCGCTTCACCCGCAGCCTGGTCGCGCTGCTCATCGGCATCGCCGGGGGATTGCTGCTGTCGTTGCTCATCCTTTACGTGATCCGCTTTGCGCTGCCCCTGGAACAGGGCTTGTTCAGTGTCATCGGCCTGCCGGTGGTGCTGGTGGTGACCTACCTGGTGCTGATCACCGTCCTGCGCAACGCCGACCGCTTCCGCCTGGTGGTGCCCTTCGTCGAGTTCCGGGCCGAGACGCGCAGTCATGCCGGGCTGGTGGTGGCGCCGGAACTGCTTGCCGACAGCCGGTTCATCGGACTTCTTCGCGCCGGTTTCACCAGCGAACGGCTCATTGTCCACGCTGCGGTGATTGCGCAGTGGTCGGCGTTGGCAAGTTCGGCCGAGCCGGTGGAGCAGGTGCGGGCGCGCCGGGCGCTTGATGGTCTGGCGGAACTGCGCGCCCTCGGCCTGCCGGCGGTCGAGGTTGCCGAATCCGAGATCCCGAACTCGGCCAGCCTGGGCGAGACCCTGATCCGCCTTGCCCGGCTCGAATCCGCGCGCCTGGCCAGCACCGACCGCGATCTGCTCCAGCGTGCCCGCGCCCACGGCGTCGCCGTGGTCGATGTCGGCGGTCTCGCCGGTGCCGCTGCGATCACCGTGCGCCCCGGCGAAGAGATCACCGTGCTCATCGACAAGACCGGCGAGACCCCGACCCAGGGCACCGGCCGCCTCGACGACGGCAGCCTGGTGGTGGTCACCGACGCCGGCGCCCAGGTCGGCAAGGAAATCCGCTGCACCGTGCTGCGCCTGCATGCCTCAGCCAACGGGCGGATGGTGTTCGCGAAGTACGTCGCGCCGCCAGATAATGTTCTTGCACCGACTCCGTCCGACACGGCCGGTAGGTTGCCAGCGGTCTAAGAAGGACTTCTGATCGGGAACTGAGAGTGGCGCAAACAGCTCGCCGGCTCATCAAACCGGAGCGCTGCGCACGACCAGACCTTGAGCACGCGCTGCTGTGGCCAAATCATGGTCATAGGTCGCCATCTCGATGGCTTCGACCGCCAGAGCGATGGCCAGATGGACGGCATCCATCGTTCGTAGATGCACCGGAGCCTGTTGCGAAAGGGCTGGGACTTGCATCAGGTAATCCCGTCGCATCTCGACCAAGACGAATCGCTGAGCTGCGACATGTTCATCGATGAGACGCAGCGCCAAGACCACATCCTGGGGCAGCATCTGCTGACGACGGCCCTTGCGGATGATCGCGTTCTTGCTTTCGGCCACGGTGAGGTCGCTGACCGCTACCCGCTCGGCCGCCATGATGATCCGCTCCATCTCCTCGCTGGCTGCTTCAGGCGTGTAGAGCGGTACCAGTGCCGAAGCATCAAGGTAGAGCATCAGTAACGCTCTTCCTGCTTCATGTCGACGGCGCTATTGCCGGAATAGACAGGACTGTGCATCGCCCGACGGAAGTCAAACATCGCACGGGTGAAGCGAGGGCGATGTGCCGGTTCCAGACGGGCGACCACCGCACCATCACGATGGATGACGACTTCTTCCCCGCGTTCGATCTGCGGCAGCAAGTCGGCCAGTTCAACGTGGGGTCGCTGGTCCATATCGACGATGCTCATGGCGTCACCTCAGAAAAGGCAGTGAAGGGGGTGTAAGGTGGTCAAGCCAGCGTGAGTTTTGGTCACGTCCGGTGCCACATCAAGCGGGCTGCGGTCGGGTCGGATCACCCAGCCGGGTGACGGCCTCGGGCGTGACGGCGGCATCGAAGTCAGCTTCGGCAACACCGTGGGCGAGCGCGGCGGCGCGGATGGTCGTGCCGGTAGCGCGCGCTGCGGCAGCGATTTCCGCCGAACGGTGGTAGCCGACCAATGGCACCAACGCGGTGGCCGAGGCGGTGGCGTTGGCGACCTGGGCGGCGCAGCGACTGGCGTCGGCTTCGATGCCGGCGAGGCAGCGGGTGGCCAGGATCCGGCAGGCGCGGGTCAGCAGGTCGAGCGAGTCGAGCAGGCGGTCGGCCACCAGTGGCAGGAAGGGATGCAGTTCCAGGCTGCCGTGGCTGAGCGCCATGGTCAGGCAGGAATCGTTGGCGATCACCTGCATCGCGGCCTGGGCGACGGCTTCGGGAATGACCGGATTGACCTTGCCTGGCATGATCGACGAACCCGCCTGCATCGCCGGCAGGCGGAGCTCGCCCAGGCCGGCGTCGGGCCCGGACGACAGCCAGCGCAGGTCGGTGGTGGCCTTCAACAAAGTGACCGCGAGTGCCTTGAGGATGCCGGACACCTCGACCAGGGCGTCCTGGTTCTGGGTCGCGTCGATCAGATTTTCCGCCCGCGCCAGGGCGAGACCGGTGTCGGCGCGCAGGCGATCGACCGCGCGAAAGATGAACTGACGCGGCGCGCCGCAGCCGGTGCCGATCGCGGTGCCGCCCAGGTTGACTACCCTCAGGCGCTCTTCGCACTTGGCGACGCGCCAGCGGTCGCGCGCCAGCACGTCGGCCAGGGCTCCGAAATGCCGCCCGAGTGTGGTCAGCACCGCGTCCTGGCATTCGGTGCGGCCGACCTTGACGATGCCGGCGAAGCGGCGTTCGAGTGCCTGCGCCGCTTCCTGCGCCGCGACGATGGCGGATTCGAGGCCTTTCAGCAGACGCAGCGCCGCGACGCGCAACGCGGTCGGATAGGTGTCGTTGGTCGACTGGTGCAGGTTGACGTGGGCGAGCGGATCGCACCAGGCGTGGTCACCCAGCGCTCGGCCGGCGATTTGGCAGGCGCGATTGGCGAGAACCTCGTTCACGTTCATGTTGGTCGAGGTGCCGGCGCCGCCTTGCAGCGCGTCGACCAGGATGTGGGCGTCCAGCACGCCAGCAGCCAGCTCACGGCAGGCGCTGGCGAGGGCGTCGGCGTGCGGCTGGTCCAGGTACCCGAGTTCGCGGTTCACCGCGCAACAGGCCTGTTTTACCTCACCATAGGCATGGATGAGCGCCGGATGCACCGGACGCAGGGCGAGCGGGAAGTTGGCCACCGCCCGCGCGGTGTGGATGCCCCACAGTGCCTCGGTCGGGAGGGCTATTTCCCCGAGATCGTCGCGTTCCAGGCGGGTGGCGGTCATCGCGGTGGGTTGTGGGGCCAATGCAGTTCCGGGCAAGTCGCGCCTGGTTTGCTGGCGCGGCGATGCATCAACCAAACACGGCGTCGAGGCTTTGCCCGAGCACCGTCACCAGGATTTCAATGTCCTCTGCCGTCGTGTTCAACGGTGGCAGCAAGTAGAGTGTGTCGCCGAGCGGGCGCAGCAGCGCGCCCCGCGCCACGGCCTCATGGCAGACGCGCCAGCCGGTGCGGTCGGTTGCCGGCAGGGGCGTGCCATCGTGGCGGCCGAGATCGACGGCGGCCATCATGCCCAGGCCGCGCATGCGATGCAGGTACGGTCGCATGGTGGCGAGTCGCTCCAGACCAGCGCGCAGGAGGGGGCCGTTGGAAGCTACTGCCGCGAGCACCTGTTCGTCGGCGAAAACGTCCAGCGCGGCATTTGCCACGGCGCAGGCCAGGGCGTGGCCGGTGTAGGTGTTGGAATGCAGAAAGGCACGGTTTTCATGCCAATCGGCATCGAATGCGGCAGCGATGCGGTCGCAGGTCAACACCGCCGCGAGCGGCAGCACGCCGCCGGTCAGGCCCTTCGAGAGCACCGCGAAGTCTGGCTGCGGGATGCCGCCACCGTGCGCCGCAAGGTGCCCCGCGAGCAGCGCGCCACAGCGGCCCATGCCGGCGGCGATCTCGTCGGCGATGAGCAGCACGCCATGGGCGTCGGCCCAACCACGCAGTCGACGCAAGAGGTCCGGGCTGTTGAGCCGCATACCGCCAGCGGCCTGGAGCACTGGCTCATAGACGATGGCGGCGAGGGTGTCCGCGAGCGGATTGAGTTGCGCCTCGATCGCCGGCCACTCCACCGACGCATCGTGCCAGCGTGGGTCCAAGGGACCGCTGCGCCGGGGCAGGCCGCTGAGGAAATGGCAGGGAAACAGCAGCGGGCGGTAGGGTTCCTTGTAGATTCCCAGGTCGCCCACCGACAGCGAGCCCACGCCCTCGCCGTGATAGCCGTCGGCAAGCGCAGCGAAGCGCGTGCGCTGGCCCTGGCCGGTCTGGGCCTGGAACTGCAACGCCATCTTGATCGCGATCTCGACCGCCGTGCTGCCGTCGCCGGCCAGGAAGACCTTGGCAAACCAGCCGGGTGTACGTCGAGGAGGAGCCGCCGGGCCCCAGAGATCCGAGCCGAAACCGTTGGCGCAGGCGAGCAACCGTTCGCACAACCGCACGGTGGGTTCCGTGCAGACGTTGGCCATGATGACGTGCTCGAAGCGGCTGGCCTGGTCATGCAGCGCGGCGATCAGACGCGGATGGCGGTGGCCCAACGCCTTGCACCACCAGGACGAGATGCCATCCAGGATCTGCCGGCCATCGGCCAAGGTCAGGCGGCAGCCGTCGGCACGGATGACGGGCAGCGGCGGATGCGCCTGCTTGTCCCGCATCTGGCTGCACGGATGCCAGAAGACATCCAGGTCGCGTCGGATGAGGTCGGCACCGTTCATGCCCGCTATCGTTGTGCTGGTACCGGCGAGCCAAGGGGCGGCCGCGAACCAAACTGCGCCCGCCTGGATTCAGCCTGGTTTAACCCTAAACATCGCAATAAACCCTTGCCTTCATTTGCAAACCGTTGCGGGGACGTGCTGTGGTGGAAACCTCTCGTTCACCAAATGGATGATGCGATCTCCATGGCCTCCAGCTCCGAATACGGGCAGACCCTATCTTCCCAACTTTCCAACTTCAGATTGTTCATGGAAAAATCGCAAGTGCGCCCCAGATGCAAGGCGGGAGGAAGGAGTTGGGCAGCGCCCAATGACTGACGACCAACGCAGCAGATGGGGTGCAATTGCGATTTTTAGGTTAACTGCGGACGTCGAGGAGCGAATTGCGATCCGCGCCGGTCAGCGAGGTCACGTTGGCGAACTCGGCCGGGATCTCCTCCCAGGCTGAGCGCAGGATGGCCAGGGTCGGACGGATCTTGTGCAGGCGGTCCGCATCCTTGCGCAGGCTGCATTCGGTGATTTCGCTGATCAGAAAGAGGTAGATCTGCTTCAGTCGCTCGGCGATCTCGCCACCGACCTCGAAGTTCAGGGTGGAAAGTAGTTCGAACAGGATGGAGCGGGCTTTTTGGCAGGAGATGGTCGCCTGCTCGCGTTTCTGGCTGCGCATCGCGGCCTCGCCCTGGTCGAGGAATCGTTCGATGCCCTGGTAGAGACGGACCAGCAGATCACGCTGGCTGACGGTTTCGATCTCGGCATTGCGGTAGGCGGCGGCGAGGGCAGCGGTCATGGCAGGCTCCTGACAATGGTCATTATCGTCCCGCTGGTCATCGACTTGAGGGACTCATCAGGTGCTCTGGGTGCCTTTGTTGGCGGTGTCGAATCCGAGCTGGTTTCCCTGGTTTTTCAGGGAGGAAATGGTCGATTCCATGCGCAGGAACTGGGCCTGGTAACGGTCTTTGCGGATGACGAGTTGGGCCTCCATCGCGCTGATCCGCTTGTTGATGTCGGTGATGGTGTTGTTGATCGAGGTGATTTCGCCGGCGAAGATGCCGTTGGTCGGCTCGGTCACCGTGTTCAGGGCGGTATAGGCGGTTCCGGCCACCGAGGTGACCAGGGTCTTCACTGAAGTTGGATCCGCCTTGATCTTGGTGTCGAACGCGGCGGTATCGAACGTGAGCCGGCTGTCATTGCCGATCTTCACCCCGACCTCGGCCAGGTTGGCGTAGCCGGTCGCCTGGCCACCCACCGAGGCGGTGAGGTTGGTCAGCGCATCGTTCAGCACCCGACGCATGCTGGACTGGGTGAACAGTGGTCCCGACCTCTTCGCCACGGAGTCGTAGGACCCGTTCGCCTTCAAGTAGTCGAAGGCAGAATTGTAGGCATCGACCATGGTCTGGACCTTGGCTTTGATGCCCGAGGTGTCCTGGCCGACGGTGATGGTGAGATCCTGGGCGTTGGTCTTGGACTTGACGGTCAGGGTGACGCCCGGGATCGCCCCGGTGAAGGTGTTGGTGGCGCTGCTGACCACCAGGCCGCCCACCCCGTTGCTGCCACCGAGCCGGATGGCGGCATCGGCCCCAGTGGTGATGCGCAGGCTGGCGTCGACGCCAGCGCCGTTCTGGAAGACATTGTCGGCGGGATCGGCGCCACGGATGTATTGGATGTCGGCCTGGGCACCCGTGGCCGTCGAGCGCACCATCAGGCGGTAGCCGGTCCCGTCGTTGATCACCGAGGCGGTGACCCCGGCATTGGCCCCGTTGATCGAGGTGGCGATGCCGTCGAGATCGGTGGCGGTATTAGTGATGGTGACTTCGGCCGACCCATTGAGCTTCAAGGTAATATTGCCAGCGGTCACCCCGGTCTTGTCG
Organism: Candidatus Kuenenia stuttgartensis; assembly: GCA_945876185.1. GTDB lineage: Bacteria > Planctomycetota > UBA11346 > UBA11346 > UBA11346 > BJHQ01. Next base: position 49,940 of record CAMCMZ010000016.1, read on the forward strand.
GTCTTGGAAGCGCTCGCCACCTGGCCGGTGCTGGCGAGGTTCTCCACCGATATGTTGTGGGTGCCAGGCACCGAGGTCTCATCGGTGGTGGCAGCCAAGGCGTCTGCATTGCTGCTGGTCACGGATTTGGTGGAGAACAACGTTGATTGGCGCAATTCGTCATTGGCATCGCGCAGCGCAAGAATCCTGGTGTTCAGCGCCTGCACCGCCGAAAGCTTGCTCGACAGCACCGAGTTCTTGTTTTTGAGAACGTTCTGGGAGGCGCGATCAGCGGTGATCAGCGAATCGATGATGCTCTTCCAGTCGATCCCGGAGGCGAGTCCGCTGATGGAAGTTGGGGCGGTGGGCATGGCGGAAACCCTTTCTGGAGCCTGTTGCTCAGGCCTTCTGGTTGAAGATCAGCCCCATCCAGTCGCGGTAGGACTCTTCGAACTTGAGCAATTCCTTGGGCGGGATCTGGCGCAGGACCTCGCCGGTCTTGGAATCCTTGATCACCGCGATCAGTTCCTTGGAGGTGTCGTCGACCTCGAAGTTGAGCTGATGCGAGCTGTTGGCCTCCACGACTTGCTTCAGTCGTTGGGCGGCTGCACGCACATCGTCGGCCGAAACCGGCTGCGAGGCGCTCTTTTCTGCGTCCTGCAGATCGTCGTTCTTGGCGGCTTCGGCTTGCAGTCCCTGGTCGCGCGCGGCCTGGGGTGGGCGGATGGCGTCTCCGACCTGGGTGGTGATCGCGTTGATGAGGCTCATGGTGCCCTCCTTGGCATTGCCGTACACGGTCCGGGGATGGTCCGTCGATGTCAGTATCGGCAGCTTCCGCACCGACTTGAGGGCAATCTTGAATCTGTGGCCTGGTGCAGGAATCCGGGATTGGCACCAGTTTGGCGTAGGGGTTGGCAGGCACACCACTCTCAGGAGGGATCCGCCATGAGTCTGCGCATCAACACCAACGTCCAGGCGCTCTTCGGGCATCGCATGGTGCAGAAAAACGACTCCGCGATGTCTAAAAGCCTGGAAAAGCTGTCCTCTGGCCTGAAAATCAACCGCGCTTCCGATAATCCGGCTGGTTTGATCATCAGCGAGCAGTTGCGGGCGCAGGTCGGCGGCCTGGAACAGGCCCAGAACAACACCGAGGCGGCCATCTCGATGGTCCAGACCGCAGAAGGATCGCTGGACGAGATGAATTCGCTCCTCGGCAAGGCGAAAAAGCTAGCGCTCAGTTCGATGTCGGATGCGACCACCGATGCGACCCAGGCGGCGGCGAACCAGACCGAGTTCGCCAATATCGTTAGTTCCATCCAGCGCATCGTCGATCAGACCCAGTATGCGAGCGCCAAGCTGCTCGATGGTACGATGTCGGCGGGCAAGACCGTCCAACTCGGGGCTTTCGTCGGCCAGAACACCACCATCAGCATCATGCCGCTCGGCACCGCCTATATCGGCGTGTTGTCCACCAACGGCATCGACATCGTGGCCGGCACGCAATTGAGCGCGATGAGCATCACTAACGCCACGGTAGCCACCTCTGCGCTCGCCTCTATCGAAGGCGCGATCACCCTGGTCTCGTCCCGACGCGGCCAACTGGGCGCCATCCAGGCCAATAGCCTGGAGACCTCGCTCAACAGCCTGCGGGCCAGTTCGGAAAACCTGAAAGCAGCCGAATCGACCGTACGCGATGTGGATTTCGCCGCCGAATCCGCGACCTTCACCCGCAACCAGATTCTCGTCCAGTCGGCCACCGCGATGCTTGCCCAGGCCAACCAGCTTCCGCAGAGCGTGCTCAAACTCCTGGGTTGATCCGCGTCGGCGGTGCGGCATCCGGATGAGCCTAAAAATCGCAATTGCACCCCATCTGCTGCGTTGGTCGTCGGTCATTTGGCGCTGCCAAACTCCCTCCTCCCGCCTTGCATCTGGGGCGCACTTGCGATTTTTTGCAGGGAATTGTGGGTAGACTGTTTTTGAGAGCGGGGGCATTACCAGCAATCGAAGCAAGTTTGGACATATCGACCTCATCACCCATTGGGTGACCGCGCAAGCTTCTTCAAAACCTCATTCCGAGGCCACTTGTGGAAAATTTCAAGGATCTATCGCGATGTTTAGGATGAGTTCGGGTCAGGGTTGAGGCCGTCGTTTTGGGTCTGAACGGTCAATGGCTCTTCACCCGTCCTGACAATGACAACTGACGACCAACGCAGCAGGTGGGGTGCAATTGCGATTTTAAGGTTCAATCTGGTGCTCAAGTCCCCGGCGGGGGATCCGAGACTGCAAGGGTCGGGTGAAGCCACACCCGTACGGACGGCACGGAAGCCGCCCCCAACCCGGCACGGAGGATCCCATGAGTCTTCGCATCAACACCAACGTTCAGGCGCTCTTCGGGCATCGCATGATGCATAAGAACGACATGGCCATCTCCAAGAGCTTGGAGAAACTATCCTCCGGCTTCAAGATCAACCGCGCGGGCGACAATCCGGCCGGCCTGATCATCAGCGAACAGCTGCGGGCACAGCTCGGCGGCTTGGAACAGGCCCAGGCCAACACCGAACAGGCGGTCGCCATGGTGCAGACTGCCGAAGGTGCGCTCGATGAGATGAGCTCACTGCTCACCAAAGCGAAGAAGTTGGCCTTGAGTTCGCTCTCGACCGCGACCACCGATCAGTCCCAGGCCTCGGCCAATAACGTTGAGTTGCAGAACATCATCAGTTCCATCAACCGCATCTCGAGCCAGACCCAGTACGCCGGCTCGAAGCTGCTCGACGGCAGTTTCAGCGCCAAGATCGTGCAGCTCGGTGCCTTCACTGGTCAAGACACCTCGATCACCATTTCGTCGATGGCAGCCAGTGCCTTCGTCGGCACCACCTCGCTGGCAGCGGCGCAGATCTCGGATTCCGCCTCGGTGACGGCGGCGCTGTCCGCGATCGAGGTTGCCATCACCGCCGTCTCGACCGCGCGCGGCAACCTGGGCGCGATCCAGTCGAACAGCTTGGAAACCACCCTGAACTCGCTGCGGACCAGCTACGAAAACCTGAGCGCCGCGGAATCAATTGTGCGTAACGTCGACTTTGCTGCGGAATCCGCAAACTTCACCCGCAACCAGATCCTCGTCCAGTCGGCGACCGCGATGCTCGCTCAGGCCAACCAGCTGCCCCAGAACGTGCTCAAGCTCATCGGCTAATCGATTACTGACCACTGACCACTGACCGATCACCACCCGCTGGCACGGATGCCGGCTGAACCATCACGGAGGATGCCATGAGTCTTCGCATCAACACCAACGTCCAGGCGCTCTTCGGGCATCGCATGATGCAGAAGAACGACATGGCTATCTCCAAGAGCCTGGAGAAACTGTCCTCGGGCCTCAAGATCAACCGCGCCGGTGACAATCCGGCCGGGTTGATCATCAGCGAACAATTGCGCGCGCAGCTTGGTGGCCTGGAACAGGCCCAGAGCAACACCGAACAGGCCGTCGCCATGGTGCAGACGGCCGAAGGCGCGCTCGACGAGATGAGCACCTTGCTCAGCAAGGCCAAAAAGCTGGCGCTGAGTTCAATGTCCAGTGCCACCACCGATTCCAGCCAAGCAGCGGGGAATCATACCGAGTTCACCAACATCGTGGCCTCGATCGACCGCAT
>CAMCMZ010000017.1 GCA_945876185.1 Candidatus Kuenenia stuttgartensis
CGACCAGCGCCGATGCCGGTGCGATCTACGCGGTGGCGGTGACCAACCTGGTCAGCACCGCGACCTCGGCCAACGCGACCTTGGGCGTGAACGTCGGTCCGACCATCACGACCCAGCCGGCCAGCGTGACCGTGAACGCGGGTGCGACCGCGACGTTCACGGTGGCAGCGACCGGCACCGCCCCGCTGAGTTACCAATGGAACAAAAACGGCAGCGCGATCAGCGGCGCCACGGCGGCCAGCTACACCACGCCCGCGACGACCAGCGCCGATGCCGGTGCGATCTACGCGGTGGCGGTGACCAACCTGGTCAGCACCGCGACCTCGGCCAACGCAACCTTGGGCGTGAACGTCGGTCCGACGATCACGACCCAGCCGGCAAACGTGACCGTGAACGCGGGTGCGACCGCGACGTTCACGGTGGCAGCGATCGGTACCGCCCCGCTCAGTTACCAGTGGAGCAAAAACGGCAGCGCGATCAGCGGTGCCACGGCGGCCAGCTACACCACGCCCGTCACGACCGGCGCCGATGCCGGTGCGATCTACGCGGTGGCGGTGACCAACCTGGTCAGCACCGCGACCTCGGCCAACGCGACGTTGGGCGTGAACGTCGGTCCGACCATCACGACCCAGCCGGCCAGCGTGACCGTGAACGCGGGTGCGACCGGGACCTTCACGGTGGCAGCGACCGGCACCGCCCCGCTGAGTTACCAGTGGAGCAAAAACGGCAGCGCGATCAGCGGCGCCACCGCCGCCAGTTACACCACGCCGATTCTCGCTTTGGTGGATAATGGTGCCGCATTTACCGTGACTGTGACCAACGTCGTTGGCAGCGTGACCTCGTCTGCTGCTAACGTGACGATCTCGGTTGCGGGCTCGGCCCAGGCGACCTTTGTCGCCACTGATGCCGCGACCCAGGGCAACTGGCAGGGCAAATATGGAACGGACGGGTATGCTTTGGCAGCGTCCGTGTCGAGCTTGCCCGCCTATGCTGTTTCGACGCCGCAGGGCAATTCGACCCGGACGTGGACGTTGTCGAGCAATGATCGTCGCGCCCTGCTCAAACCCAATGACTTCGTCCGCGTCCTGGGGGCGTGGAACCACGCGAGCACCTTCAATCTCAGAGTCGATCTCAGCGGTCCCACGACCCGCCAGGTCGCCTTGTATCTGGTCGATTGGGACGGCGCCGGTGCACGTCAGGAACGGATCGAGGTGCTCGATACCGCGACCAGCGCGGTGCTCGATTCACGCACCTTCACTGCTTTCAACAACGGTGTCTATGCGGTATGGAATGTGAGTGGCAACGTGACCTTCCGGGTCCAAAAATTGGCCGGTACGACCTCTGTGGTCAGCGGCATCTTCTTCGCACCGGTCGCTGGCGCGCCAGTCGCCGCTGCCGCCGCTTACGTCACGACCAACCGAAGCCCCAAGGGTTCATGGCGCGGGGCCTACGGCAGCGATGGCTATGTGGTTATCGGCCAGTCAACCTTGCTGCCCAGCTATGTGGCCACGGTCGCCCCGAGCGGCCAGACCAGCAGGACCTGGGCCTCGACCACGGCGGATCTGCGGGGACTTCAGTTCAATACTGGTATCAATCGCATCGCAGCCGCCTGGAACGCCTCGGCCAACTTTGATGTCCTGGTCGGGTTGAAAGATGGTCTGCCGCATCAAGTCGGCCTGTACGTTCTGGATTGGACCGGTTCGGCGAGCGACCAGCAGACCATCGACGCCATCGATCCGGTGAGTGGAACGGTGCTCGACAGCCGGACAATCAGTGCCTTTGATAAGGGTGCGTATGTCATCTACACGATCACCGGCCGGGTGGCCTTCCGATTCCGGACCGTGACCGGCAGCCCGAGTGCGGCTTTGAGCGGACTGTTCTTTGACCCGGTCGGCACGGTGCCGGCGGTCACCGCCAGTGCGACCTTCACGAAGACCGATCTGGCGACCCAGGGGACTTGGCGACCGCTGTACGGAAACGATGGCTACATCATGGTCGGCGGCGGTCAAAATCTGCCCGCCTATGCGACCGTGACCCCAAGCGGGGCGACCGCCGGCACCTGGATCGATTCGACCACCGACGTCAGGGCCCTGCTGCGATCGCTCGGGACGCAGCGCTTCGCCGGCTACTGGAAAGCGCCCGGCAGCTTCGATCTGGATGTCAATTTCAACGATGGCCAACCGCACCAGCTTGCCCTCTATGGTCTGGATTGGACCGGCGGCGGCCAGGAAGTGATCGAGATCCGCGATGCGGCGACCGACACCGTGCTCGACAGCCAGACCCTGACCTCGTTCGCGAACGGCACCTATCTGGTGTGGAAGATCTCTGGGCATGTGACCATCCGGGTCAAGAACCTGCGGTCGACCGGCAGTGCGTTCGTGAGCGGCCTGTTCTTCGATGCCGCCCTCACTGGGCCTGGTTGATCCGGCTGGTTGATCCGGCACTGCCTGGCGGCTTCCCTGAACCGCCAGGCAGTGCTTGCGTTTTCAGAATTCCTGAGGTTATTCCTCTTGGAGTGTGGACGGAAGCAGGCTTGACCGCCGCCATCCGACACTCTACGTCTACGTTCGGACTTTCTTGGTCCGTGGAGGTGGTGTGGTCGACTCCGTGCGCATGGCCGAGGGTGACTGCACCTGCCGGATCCAGGATCCCGCTGGCGGTACGATCCAGGCCCAGGTGGCGGAGATCAGCATTACCGGAGCGCTGCTCACCGGCGTCGAGGCGGTCAAGCATCCCCTGGCGCCGAACACCTATGTCGATTGCAAGCTGGAGGTCAAAGGGTACCAGCCGCGCCAACTCTTCGCCCACGTGGTATCGCAGGATGAACAGGGCCTACGCCTGCGCTGGATGCACTTCGATCCGGTCGACGAACTGAAGCTGCGCAAGCTGGTCGAGACCTACAAGCCCGGGGTCGTCCACGCCACACGGCGGGTGATCAAACCGAGTTCAACCAGCCTGCCGACGGAAGCCGACAAGGGAGTTCCCGGCCCGGCTGCACCAGCCGGTGGCGCAGCGGCTGATCCGGGATCCGCGATAGCACCTGCCGGCCAGGCTGCCGCAGGTATCGCCGCCCAGTCGGCCAGGGTCGGCACGCGCCGGGTCCTCAAGCCGTCCTCCACGCAAAAACCCACGAACCAGCCGCAAACCGAAGATGACAGCCGGGCCAATCCGGTGGTGATCGCGACCACGGACCGTTTCGAGAAGATGGTCGAGGCCCCTGCCTCAACGTCCACCGCTACAGCCTCGGCCGCTGCCACCGCCACGGTTCAGCCGTTTTCGACCGGTCGGGATGCTTCTCAGCGTCCTCCGGCCCCGGGCAAGGAGAGCCAAAAAGAAAAGGATGAGGCGCCGCTGGAACGCCGAGATTCCTCCGCTGCCGTAGAGAAGGCACCAGCCAGCTCAGCGGCCACCGCCAGCCCAGCGACCGCCGCGGCAGGCAAGAACGAGTCTGCCGGGTACCCGATACCGCCGGCGGCCCAGGCTGACGAGTCCAACCACGGTGTGACCAAAGAGGCCAACGTCGAACCGCAGGGCAAGACAGTGACCGTCGGCAAAGACGGTCGGATGGATATCGGCGCCTCGATCCGCAGCCGGGCCAAGACGGTGATGGCGTCGGAACTGGCGGCGCGGCATGAAAAAGTCCGCGTGCTCAACATGGGCACGATCAAGACCCTGATCCAGGAGGCGGTGGCCGAGGCGGCCAACCACCTCACCCGCGCCCTTGGCGAAGCCGAACGCAAGCGACTGCTGGAAGAGGCGGAGGAAGGCTTCAAGGAGCGCCTCAAGGCGTTCCAGCTCGAAAAAGCGGGCGCCGAAGAAAAGCTCAAGGCCCTCAACGACCAGCTCAAGGCGGCGCAGACCCTGCTTGAACAGGAACGCAAACGCACCATCGCCGCCGACCAGTTCACCGTCTCTGAAAAAGGTCTGGAGGAGATCGACGTCAAGATGTCGAAGCTGCTCCAACGCGCCCTCAGTTCGGGCAACGTCGGGCCGGACGTCGAACTCAAACTGCGCGAACTGGTGTCGCACGTGCTCGACAGCGAACGCGAGAAGATCCGCGCCAAGGAATTGGAGGCGCAGAACTCCAAAATCGAACTGCTGGAGAAGAAGGTCAAACGTCTCGCTGGCAGCCTCGAAGAGGTCGAACGCCAGCGCAACGAGTTCCAGGAACTCGCTGCGGCGTTGGAAAAATCCGGCGGTGGCGGCGGACTGCGCAATGTCCTCAAGGCGGGCATGAAGGGCGACGATCCCGACAAGACGCGCAAGCTCGAACTGATGAAGACCATCCTGGAAGAAAACCGCGCCCTGCGCGAAAAACTCGGCATTTCCCTGAACAAGGTCACCGAGGAGGTCGCCAAGGCGGCCGAGGAAGCCGGGGTGATGAGCGCCAAGGATGCGACTGCGGCGATGAGCCATTCTGCGAGCGCGGAGTCCGATGCGGCACCTGATGCAGGCGCTCCCCAAGAAGCCGCTGCTGCAATAACCGATCCCGGAGCGGCGGTCGAAGCAGACTCTCCGGTGGTCAATCCTGACGATGAGGCTTGGAGCCCAGAGCCCGAGATCGACCCCGATGACCAGCCCTGGGAGGCCAAGCCGATCACCTTTGAGGGCGGAGAAACCGAGGCCGGCGTCAAGAAGATGCGCATTGCCAATCCACTCGCGTTCACCCCGCCGCCCCTGGAACGCAAATGATCCGCCGCATCGGCATCGAGTCTGGCGCAGAAAGCGAAAACCGCGTATGATCCTCCACCCGGATGCACGCCCGCGATGCGATTGCCCTGTTGCAGACCTGCGCCCAACCTTCAAACCTCTCTCCGTCACACGCCTCTCCAATCACCCCACGCTTTCATCCACCCAGCCTCCCCAACCAACCCCGCTAGGAGCATCGCATGTCTGAGATCGTCTTCATCGGCATGGACCTCGGTACCAGCCGCACGTCCATCACCACCTCGACCGGTGTCCGCACCACCGTGTGGTCGTATGTCGGCTATCCCAAGGACCACGTCGCCAAGAAGAAGATGGGCGGCCGCGACATTATCTACGGCGAAGAGGCCCTGCAGAACCGCCTCGCCTTGAACATGTTCCGCCCCCTGGCCGGCAGCTCCATCAAGCGCAAGGGAACCAAGGACACCGCCGAGACCAAAAAGGCGATCAAGGACCTGCTCGATTACGTGGTCAGCCTCGCCAAGGCGCCCAAGGACGCGACCATCTACGCCATCATCGGCGCCCCCGCTGAAGCCTCGGTCGAAGGCAAGGCCACCATCCTGGAGGCTGCCGCCGAATCCATCGACTCGGTGATCGTCACTTCGGAACCGTTCTGTGTCGCCTACGGCCTCGGTTTCCTCGATGACACCCTGGTGGTCGACATCGGTGCCGGCACTACCGACCTTTGCCGCCTGCACGGCACCATGCCGCAGCCGGAAGACCAGCGTACCCACGAGATCGCGGGTGACGCCATCGACACCCTGTTCGCCAGCTTGATCAAAGAAAAGTACCCTGAGGCCCAGTTCTCGATCAACATGGTGCGCCAGTTCAAGGAAAAATACTCGTCCGTCAGCACCAAGATGGATGAAGCCGTCGTCGAGATGCCGGTCGCCGGCAAGCCGACCAAGTTCAACGTCACTGAATTGGTCTACAAGGCGGCCTACTCGATCGTACCCCCGACGGTCGCGGCCCTGCAGGACCTGATCGCGACCTATGACCCCGAGTTCCAGGCCAAGATGCGCAACCACATCCTGCTCGGCGGTGGCGGCTGCCAGATCAAGGGCCTTGGTCTCGCGATCGAGAAGGCGCTTGAAGAGTACGGCGGCGGCAAGGTCGTCACCGTGGAAGAACCGCAGTACGCCGGTTCCAACGGCGCCCTCAAGGTCGCCCTCGATATGCCCGAGCACTTCTGGAAGGAATTCAAGAGCCAGCGCCCCGGCGCTGGTTGAGTTGTTTGCAGCGGGGTTCCACTTGTTTGCAGCGGGGTTCCACCCCGCCCCGCCCCGCCAGGCTTTTTCAGCGGGGTTCCACCCCGCCCCGCCCCGCCAGGGCTCTGCCCTGGACCCGGATTGGCCGGAAGGACGAAACCACGCGTCCTCGCGTTTGCGGCGCAGTTGCCCGGATGGGGCGGGGTTCCACCCCGCCCCGTTTCTTTGTCTGGTTGTGATCCTCGCAATCGTCGTCTGACTGGCTTGGTCGGGTCGGACGGACTCGGCGTGGACGGAGGCAGTCGTGTTCCCAGCATTGCACGCGTACCCATGGCCGTCCTCGCGCCCACCGACCTTGATCAGCGACCGGAGATGGCCTCGGCGGTCTGTCCTCTGTTCGCCGGTCCGCATCCAGGCAACCATCACCTCGCTTGCGGCATTCCCGAGGCCATGGGCCTCGTTCCGACGGTCGAGACGCTGCGTGGATGCCTAGGCGTTCTGGTGCTGCTCGACCGCATCCGGCCGGCCGGCGCCCTGGGCATTTGCGCCTATAGTGAAGCACAGGTCACCTGGTGGGGGCCAGCGGTCGCGCCCGGCTATGATCCGCGCACGGTGGCGCGCGCGCTCGGGGATCAGGCGCGTGCGGCATTGCGCGACGGCGGCTACGAATCGATCCGCGTCCTGGTCGACACCCGCAACCGTGAGCAGCGCGCGCTGGTGCAGGGCCTCGGATTCACCGCCTGGAAAGATGCTCTTCTGTACGAGGTCGAGCTGCCGGTGCCGTCGCCGGAATCAGTGCTCACCGGGATCCGCATCGCTGCCCGGGCCGATCACGCGCAAGTGACGCGGATCCTCAGCGAGGGCTTCCCCGATTCGGGCCACCTGGATGCGAATCTCGTTCAGCGCGAGAACGAGGGCTATCGCCACTATCTGTTGGAGGAGGGGGGCGAGGTGTTGGGCGCCGCCGCCGTGAAGCCCGGACCGGCTCGCAACTGGCTGAAGCTGATCGCGGTGCGCGGCGACCGGCGGGGACGTGATCTCGGCCATCGCCTGCTCGCCGGCATCATCGCGAGCGAGGGCGCCCTGCGCGGCCGGGCGCTTGGGCTGGAGGTGCTGGCCGACAACCAGGCAGCCATTCGCATCTATGAAAAGGCTGGATTCCAGCGCCGCTGGAGCGCGACCGTGATGACCGGGCCGGTGTGACCGGCGGCCGGATCAGATCTTCGACTTGCCGTCCCGCTTGTCTTCGAGCATCGCTTCCTTTTTCACTTCATTCTTCACTACTTTCTTCACTTCCAGGGCCGGCAGGGCGAGCGTCGCCGGGGGATCGGCCTTCTTCCAGCTCTTGGTGGTCGCCGCTGCGCCTTCCTGGCGCGCTCCGGTGCCACGCACGATCTTCACCTTGGCCTTCTTGCCCTTGGCGGTCGGGTTGTTCCAGCGGTCGATCAGGCCGGCCTTCAGCAGCTTGTAGCGCTCGACGCATTCGAGAATGACCTGGTGCGCGACCAGGCGGTCTTCCCAGCCATAGGTGTCCGACTTCTTGCCTTCAAGATCCTTGTAGATGTTGAAGAAGTAGTCGACCTCGGCGAGGTAATGCCGGGGCAGGTGCTGCAGGCCGTGCACGTCGCGCATGCGCGGGTCGTTGACCGGTACCGCGAGGATCTTGTGGTCGAGTCCGGCGTCATCGGCCATGACCAGCACGCCGAGCGGGCGCACCTCGATCAGGCAGCCGGGGAAGGTGTCGTGCTCGACGATCACCACCACGTCGAGCGGATCGCCGTCTTCCGACAAGGTGCGCGGCAGGAAGCCGTAGGCGCCGGGATAGTGCACCGGGCTGTACAGGGTGCGGTCGAGCCGGAACACCTGCAATTCCTTGTCGTATTCGTACTTGTTCGACGATCCCTTGGGGATCTCGATCACCGCATTGAGGACGTTGGGGAGTTCGCGGCCGGTTGGCAGTTCAAGGAAGTCCATGGCAGGGCATGCTGGAGTCGTGTCCGACTTGGCAACCATCGCCCTAGCAAGTTGAGACAGCCCACTTCGGCGCGTCAGTTTCGATCGCGCGCAAGACATCCAATTCAAAGCATTCCAACAAAAGTTTCCAATAAAAATCGCAAGTGTGCCCCAGATGCAAGGCGGGAGGAAGGAGTGTGGCAGCGCTGCGTTCGGACAGGTGTGGCCGCACGGTTGCTTGGGGGCTGTGACGTAAGTGGATTTATCGAAATCGTTCGCAGGCGCATGAAAACACCTGTCCGGACAACGGAAGCTGACGACCAACGCCGCAGATGGGGTGCAATTGCGATTTTTGGGTTACTCGACGGTCACCGATTTAGCCAAGTTGCGCGGCTGGTCGACATCGCAGTCGCGCCGGCGCGCAACGTGGTAGGCGTAGCGCTGCAAGGGCAGGATCGACAAGAGCGGCTGGAGCATTTCGTCGTCGGCGCGTGCCACCGGGAAGACATGGTCGCAGAGATCCTTGAGCTGTCGGTCGCCGGCGTGGCCGACCCCGATGATCCGGCCGTGGCGGGCGCGGACCTCCTGCACGTTGCTCAACATCTTTTCGTAGAGTTGGTCGTGTGGGCAGAGGCAGATCACCGGCAGCTTGGCGGTGACCTGGGCGATCGGCCCGTGCTTGAACTCGCCGGCGGGGTAGCCGCTGGCGTGCACGTAGGCGATCTCCTTGAGTTTCAACGCGCCTTCGAGCGCGGTCGGGTGTTCGCCACCACGACCGAGGAACACGGTGTCGTTGGCCGCGCTGAACAGGTCGGCGGCCTCGGCCACCGCCGACTCGCACCCGGCCAGCGTTTCCGCAACCTGGCCGGGCAGGCGCAGGGCGGCGGCGATCGCCTTGGATTCGGTTTCAGGATCGAGCAGGCCCTTGGCCTTGGCGACCTGCAAGGCGAACAGCCAGAGCGCGAACAATTGTGCGGTATAGGCCTTGGTGCTGGCGACCCCGATCTCGGGCCCGGCCAGCAGCGGCAGCACGCCGCCCGATTCGCGCGCGATGGTCGAGGTCACCACATTCACCAGCGCCACCACCGGGATGAATTTCGCCCGCGCCAGGCGCTGGCCGGCGATGGTGTCGGCAGTTTCGCCCGACTGGCTGATCGACACCACCAGCGTTCCGCCGGCGGCGATCGGATTGCGGTAGCGGTATTCTGACGAGATGTCGACTTCCACATGGACGCGCGCCAGCGACTCAAGGTAGCGACGGCCGTTGAGCGCCGCGTGCCAGCTCGTGCCGCAGGCCAGGAAAACCAGATGGTTTACGGCACGCAGATCGACACCGAGATCCGGTTCGACCAGGCGGCCATCGCGTAGCCGGCTGTCGAGCAGGCGGCGCAGCACTTCGGGCTGCTCTGCGATTTCCTTCGCCATGAAGGTGTCGTGCTTGCCCTTGCTCACCGCCTCGGCGGTGATCTCGATCGGCTTGAAGACCGCCGTGACCGGCGAGCCGGTGAAGGTGGTGATGCGCACCCCGTGCTCGCCCAGGTCGGCGATCTGGCCGTCCTCCAGCACCAGCATCTCCGTGGCGTGCGGCAGCAGGGCGGGAATGTCAGAGGCGATCAGCAGTTCGCGCTGGTCCGACGGCGTGCCGCCATCCGTCACCGAGCGGTCGTTGCGCGCACGCCCGGCCGGGGCGGATCCGGGCGCGCTGCGCCCGCGCCCGACCAGCAGGGGCGAGCCCTGGCGCACCGCGATGATCCGGCGCGGTTGGTCGGCGAAGACCACGGCGAACGCAAAGCTGCCGCGCAGGCGCGCCACGGTAGCGCGCACCGCCTCCAGCGGCTTGCCGCGATACACGGAAGCGATCAGGTGCGGGATGACCTCGGTGTCGGTCTCGCTGCGGAATACCGCGCCCTGGGCCTGCAATTCGCGGCGCAGCTCTTCATGGTTCTCGATGATCCCGTTGTGGACCACTGCGATGCGTTCATCACCCGACAGGTGCGGATGGCAGTTCGCCTCGGTCGGCGGCCCGTGCGTGGCCCAGCGGGTGTGCGCGATGCCGCACGTTCCCGGCGCCGGCACCGCATCGAGCTTGTCGCTCAGATTCTTGAGTTTCCCCGCCGCCCGGCGCAGGCGGATCTCGCCTTCATCGACCAGGGCCAGCCCGGCCGAGTCATAGCCGCGGTATTTCAACCGTTCGAGAGCGACGATGAGCACCTGCCCGGCGGGCTTGTGTCCGATGTATCCAGCGATTCCGCACATGGTGGGAACCTTAGGTCGCTGCGCCGGTGGGGGAAGCCGTCGGCGTTCCGGTCTTCGCCCAGGCCGCCATCGACACCTGGGCCGCCACCCGCTCGGCCAGGGCGACAAACGCCTGCGCGCTGCGGCTGGCGGGATGCGACAGCACGACCGGGACACCGGCGTCGCCCGCCTCGCGCACCGCGGGCTCGATCGGGATGCGGCCCAAGAACGGCACCTTGGTCTCGATCGCCTCCTGTTCGGCGCCGCCGTGGCCGAAGATGTCGTCCTCGTGGCCGCACTTCGGGCAGATGTAGGTGCTCATGTTCTCGACGATGCCGAAGATCGGCACGTTGACCTTCTCGAACATCGCCACGCTGCGGCGCACGTCGGCCAGCGCCACCGCCTGCGGCGTCGACACCACCACCGCGCCGGCCATCGGCGCGCCTTGGGCCAGGCTGATCTGTACGTCGCCGGTGCCGGGCGGCAGGTCGATGAACAGGTAGTCGAGTTCGCCCCATGCGACATCCGACAGAAACTGCCGCAGCGCCCCTTGCAGCATCGGGCCGCGCCAGATCACCGCCTGGCGCGCGCCGATCATGAAGCCCATCGACATCAGTTTCACCCCATGCGCGAGCGGCGGGATGAGCTTCTTGTCCTCGACCAGCGGCGGTTCGTTGACGCCCATCATGGTCGGCACCGAAGGCCCGTAGATGTCGGCATCCATCAGGCCGACGCGCGCGCCGGAGCGGGCAAGAGCGCAGGCAAGGTTCGCCGCCACCGTGCTTTTTCCCACGCCGCCCTTGCCGCTGCCGACTCCGATGAGGTGCCTGACACCAGGCAGGACGTCGCCCTTGTCGAGACCCTTGGGCACCTCGGCGTCCATGGTGACCTCGACCGCCGCGATGCCGGGCACCGCCGCCACGACGGCGCGACATTGGGCCTCCAACTCCTTTTTCACCGGGCACGCGGCGGTGGTCAGGACCAAGCGGAAACGCGCGGTGCCGCCATCGACCACCAGATCGCGGATCATCCCCAACGCGACGAGATCGCGGTGAAGGTCAGGATCCTGCACGGTGGCCAGGGCGGCGCGGACGCGGTCGACGGTGTCGCTCATGGCGCGGCATGATGGGCCGCACTTGCGGACCGGAAGCCGGGAAGACGGCAGGCTTGCAGCCCGGCAAGGCCCGGCAACGGTTTCGCGGCTTGCGCCACGCCGCTCACCCCGCAACCTGCCGAACCATGTCAGAAACCACGTCCCGGCCGCTGTTATCGCTGGTCATCCCGGTCAAGAACGAGGAGGCCAACATCGTGGCGTTGGCGGCCGAGATCGACCGCGCCCTGGCCGGGGTGACCTACGCCTGGGAGGCAGTGTGGATCGATGACGGCTCGACCGACAAGTCGCTCATCATCATGCGCGGGCTCAAGCCGCCGCACCGCTACCTGAAGCTGGATCGCAACCACGGGCAATCAGCCGCGTTCATGGCGGGATTCCAGGGCGCGCGTGGCGAATGGGTGGGGACGCTCGATGGCGACGGCCAGAACGATCCGGTCGATCTGGTGCGGCAGCTCGACCACGCGCTGAAAACTGGTGTCGACATGGTCAACGGCATCCGCGCCAAGCGTCAGGACACCCTGGTGCGCAAATGGTCGAGCCGCCTCGCCAACGGCGTGCGCAACCGGCTAACCGGCCGCACGGTGCAGGACGTGGGCTGCTCGACCCGGGTCGTGCGGCGCGAATGCCTGCTGCACCTGCCGTTCTTCCACGGCATGCACCGCTTCCTGCCCACCCTGGTCGCGATGCGCGGCCACCGCCTGGCCGAGATCCCGGTCAACCACCGCCCGCGCGCCGGCGGCAAGTCGAAGTACGGCATCAACAACCGGCTCTGGTCCGGCCTGCGCGATCTCTTCGGGGTGCGCTGGCTGATCAGCCGCAACCGGGTGTGGACGGTGGCCGAGGACGGCCCCACGGAATAACCCGCGTTTTCCTGGGCTTCAGTGCCCAGCGACGAGCGGATTCTCATTCAGGGATGCGGCGGACAAAGTCGCGATCGTAGTCGCCGCGATGACCGTGCTGTAGCGGGCCACCAAGCGATCGTCATCGGTCAGCAAGGTGGCGGTCGGTCCCAGGCTGTGGACGAAGGCCACCTGCCCCAGGTCGAACAGGGTGCGACCGGTCGGTTGCAGCTCTTGCGCCAACGCGGAATAGGCCGACCACCATTTGTCGTTCTCATGCAGCAGCCGCGAGCAGGCCATCCGCATCGCGGTGATGGAGGCCCAGGCGAGAGGAAACGCCAGGCCAAGTCCATTCGCGCTGATCGGCCGGGTGGCGACGGCCAAGGACTCGCGCATGGTCTGGGTAGTCACGGCCAGGGTTTTCCCAGAGGATATGATGCTGCGCGCCGCCAGATGTGAGGATCGCGAGCGGTCCAAGGCGGCGATGAAGACGGTGCTGTCGAGGACCAGCATCAGCCGTTGGATTCATCGTACGACTGGTTGATGAGTTCACGCGTGACCGGTCCGGTCTGCCCGGTCGCCACGGTCGCAACGAGGTCCCAGTCGACGGTCATTTCCGCCTTGGCCTCGCGGGTCAGAATGTCGCGGACTTCGGCCTCGAGCGATCGGCCATGGCGCTTGGCCCGCGTGCGCAGCGAGGCCCGCACGCTGTCGTCGAGGTTGCGGATGAGCATGGCGGTCATGGCGATAGGCTATCATTCTGAATAAATCAGGCAATGTGAAATAACGGTAAGAAAAGATAAGCACTTACCGGTTGATATCAGATGAACTACGCCAGTTCGCGTTCCAGGTTGAAGCGCGATGCCTTCGCATCGGGCAGCGAGCGCCATTCGCCCACTGGGTCGGCCGCAGCACTGAGGTCCATTTCCAGCACGGCGGCGGTGAAGCGTGGGTCGCGCACGCTGCGCCAGTCGAACGGTTCATCCGGGCGCAGGACGACGACCGGCCCTTCGCGGCGGGTGTGGATGCGGACGGTTTCCTTGGCGTCCTGCATCTCCCAGCCGGGGGCGTTTTTCCAGGCGCGGGTGGTCATCAGGGCGGGGCGGCCAAAGACCGTGATGGCGAGCGGTACCGGGCAGGCGGCGCAAAGGTCGGCGAGCATGGTCGCGTCGGCTTCGCCGCAGGCGGTGACCAGGGAGCAGCCCTGCTCGGCCAGCACGCGCGCTGCGAGGGGGTTCAGTACCGCGATGCCGGGGCCACCGATGAGCGTGGCGCCGCTATTGCCCCGCGAGGCGAGCACGCCGCGCGGGGCGAGCAGGCCGCGCGCCAGGCCAAGCCCGTCCCAGCCGTTGATCTCGACGGTCAGGCCGAGCGCAGCAGCGCGGGCGACGACGGCGGTCAGATCTGCGATCTGGCCCTGGTAGATCACCGGCGGCAGCGCGACGATCAGGCGATTACCGAGTGCGGCGTGCAGGCGATCGACCTCGGCCGGCAGGTGGATTTCCACGATCACCGGCACGGTCGGGATGTGGCTGGCGAACAACACGGCGGACTCGGCATCGACGCGGGCTCGGTCGGGTGCCGCAGTCAACGCCGTGCGATTCGCCGGATGCGGTGCGGATGCGGTGAGAGCGGCGCGCGCGGCGTCCGGGATGGTGACGCGCAGGCGGTCGATGCCGTCGGCGCGGGGCCTGAGCAGCGCGGCGATGCGGTCAGCGAGATCATTGGCGACCCGGCGCGGCACCAGGAAGGATCCGGTGCGGTCGTCGAGCGCGACCAGGGTCACGTCGTCGGGCAGGATCTCGGCAATGCGTTCGCGCAGGCCGTCAGCGTCGACGGCGCGACCGGGGTGGGCTTTTGAAGCTGGAATCGTGATTTCTGCGTGGATCGCAGCGCAGGCGACGCGGATGAGCAGGCCACGCGCCGGAGCTTCGATGGTCACGGTCAGGTTGCGCGGGGGATCCTGATCGTCGCAGGCGGCGAGCGAGGGATCCGCCGCCGAACGGCCCTGGTCGGGATGCACCAGGCCGATGCGCTTGCCGGTGAAATACGCATCAGTCATCTCGCGTCCGGTATAGGCGCCCAGGCGTTCGGCTGCCGCCCACAGCGCCTCGGGCGTCTCCTCGCTGGCGCGCGCGCGGCGGAACAGGCCGACCGCCTCACCGACCCAGGCGGCGGTCTTGAGGCGGCCTTCGATCTTCAGGCTGGCGACCCCGAGCTGGGCCAGTTCGGGCAGCACGCGCACAGCGGAGCTGTCCTTCATGTCGAGCGGCCGGCCGGGTTCGCTGCCGCCGCACGACCAATTGACCCGGCAGATCGAGGTGCAGGTGCCACGGTTGCCGCTGCGGCCGCCGACCCAGCTCGTCAGGCTGCATCGGCCCGAGACGGAAAAGCACAGCGCGCCTTGGGCGAAGACTTCGATCTCAGGCCCGACGGCACAGCAGGGCGCGATCTCGTCGAGGCTGAGTTCGCGCGCCAGCACCACCCGGCGTGCACCCAGCGCCGCAAGCGCGGCGACACCGCTCGCAGCAGACACGCCGGCCTGGGTGCTGCCATGGACTTCCAGCTTGGGAAAAGCCGGCATCAGGGCGAACAGGGCGGGATCGGCAATCAGCACCGCATCGACGCCGCTCTGTTCAGCCCAGGCCAGGGAGCGCGCAGCCCGGCCGAGTTCGCGCCAGCCGAGTTGGATGTTGAGGGTCAGGTGGACGCGGACCTTGGCCGCATGCGCCTGAGCGACCAGCTTCGGCAGGTCGGCGATGGCAAAGCCGACCGCGCCGCGCCGGGCGTCGAGTTCCCCTAGGCCCAGGTACACCGCATCTGCCCCGGCCGCGATCGCTGCCGCCAATTGCTCTGGCCCACCGGCTGGGGCGAGGATTTCGATCGGGCGCGGCGGGGCGGCGATGGTCATGGGCGGGGAGGATGGGCCGGATGCGGGCCAGGCCACCGGCGAATGGCCGGAGTCTCACTTCCTGGAAAGGCGGTTGACCAGCAAGCCAAACGACACCGCGGCCCTGACCATCCACGCGGCATTGGCTCCCGGTTTGCGTTGTCAGGACGGCGGGGGTAGACTCCCCGCACAGTGAAGGGGGTATCGTGGAGGTCCATGTCCTTGCCATCCAGGCCAGGATCCTGATGGCGGTCGGGCTGGGGTGGATGATCTTCGGCCTGTGGTTGGGCCAGGATCCCTGCACCGTCGCCTGGCGCGCCGCAGCGGGGGCCTGGTTTGCCTGCTGGCTCGGCGGGAAGCTGATCCGCATCGTGGTGCGCACGCTCGAAGACCGCATCGCCACAGACCTGGCGGAACGGCAACTCGCGGTGGAAAAAGCCGAGGCGGACGCGCGCCGCAACAACCCCGTCCTGCTCGCGGCCCAGGCCAATCAGCAACGCACGGCTGCAGGTAGGGCCGGCTGATGGAACCGTCGCCCGCCAGTTCGACCGCGATCTCATCACGCACCGATCGGGTGCGGGCCTACAAGCAAGCCGAGGGCACGCGCACCCCCAACGAGCGCGAGGGCGAGGTGCTGCGCCACCTGCCGCTGGTGCAGACCGTGGTCGACCGGGTCTGCGCCCACCTGCCGGCCAGCATCGACCGCAATGATCTGTTCCAGGCCGGGGTGATCGGGCTGATCGACGCGTTGAACCGCTTCGATCCGACCCGCGACAACACGTTTTCGACCTATGCGGTGCTGCGCATCCGGGGTCAGGTGATCGACGAGTTGCGCGCTCGCGACTGGATCCCGCGCGGGGTGCGCGAACGCGCCCGCGACTACCAGCGCGCGGTGAACGATCTCAGCCAGCGTCTGGGCCGCACGCCCAGCGACCGCGAACTCGCGAAGCACCTGGACATCCCCGAGGCGGATCTCGCTGAGCTCGAAACCCAGTCGCACCTGGCGAGCCAGGTCAGCCTCGACGCGCCGGCCGGCGAGGACACCGCGATCGCCTCGACCATCCCGCATCGCGGCGAGGACGCCGGCCATCCCGGCCGCTTCATGGAGGCCGACGACCGCAAGCGCGCGCTGGTGCAGGCGCTGGCGCAACTGGGCGACCAGGAGCGCATGGTGCTGAAACTCTACTATTTTGAGGAATTGCTGATGAAAGAGATCGCCTCGGTGATGGGCGTGACCGAATCGCGGGTCTGCCAGATCCATGCCCGCGCGGTGGCCTCGATGCGGGCCCGCATGGGTGACGTCGATCTTTGGTGAGGCGATGGATCCCGCCTCGGTCGGAGCGGGTAGTTCCCGGCTGGTGGTCCCCGTCCCTGCCGTGACACCCGTCCCCGCCGTGACACCCGGCACGGGGCAGGGATCAGGCACCCCGGCGGCGCTGACTGGAGCCCAGGCCGCGCTCACCGCGCAGATCCTGCAGCAGATCGCCGGCAACGGCGGCAGCGTGAGTGGCCGGGTGGTGGCGCCGCTCGGCAACGGCACCTGGCTGTTCAACATCCGTGGCGCGATGCTGGTCGCCGCGAGCGACCTGCCGCTGCGGCCCGACAGCGTGGTGATCGTGCGTCCCGGCACTTCCGGGGCGGACGGCACGCTGCGCCTGCGCGTGCAGAGCGCAGATGCGTTGGCGAATCCAGCCGCGCCCTCAACCGTTGATCCGCTCGACGCGTCGCTCGACCCACCGCTTAGCGAGCGGTTGCGTCAACTCGGCCTGCCCGACAGCCCGGCCGTGCGCCTCGCTTTCGCCGCGTTCACGGACGCTGGCGCGCCGCTTGATCGCGATCGCCTGCTGCGCGCTGCGGCGTCAATCCAGAGGACAGTCCAGGGGTCAGTCCAGTCGACTGTCGCCGCTCCGGTCGAGACCACAGCCGAGTCCATGCCGGCCAACGATCTGGGCAGGAATACGGCCGCCGGATCGGCCCGGGCGGCGACGTCCAGCCCGGGCCCGGCGTCGATTCCGGCGACCGCCACCCCGGCTGCGAATACGCCGGACATTGCGACCCCCACGTCCAGCACGCTGCCGGCGGTGTTGGCGGCGCACGCCCTGCTCGCCCGCGCCGACCTGCCGGTGAACCCGGCGCTGCTCGCACTTGCCGTGCGCGCGGCAACCGGCGGCCTGCCCAACCTCGCCCAGGCGGTGCAGGATATCGCCCGGAGCAGGCCGGCGGCCTCAGCGAAGCTGAATGCCTCAGCGAAGCCGAGTACATCAGCGCAGCCGAGCACCACCGCCGCGTCGAAAATCGTCGCTGAACCGGCCGCGAACGCGGAACCGGTCGCGCCCTTACCCGCACTGGAGCAGGCAGTCCGGGAACCGCCGTCGCGCATCCTGTCGCCCGCCCCGCCATCGGGACCACCGGCCCAGCCGCTGTCGGAGCGAGGTTCGGTGGTGGCGAACCGGATCGGGGTGCACACAAACGTTGCCGCTCCCACCGTCGTTCCCGTCGTTCCCCTCCTTCCTTCCGTTCCTGCGGCGTCTGCGTGGACGGTGGCGGAAAATGCCGGGAAACCTGTGGCAACGCCAGGTGCTCAGCGGCCGCCGCTGTCTGACCCGCAGGTGAGGGTACCAGCGCCACGTCCGAGCGCCGTCGTCCCTGCAGGACGACCGGTGCCGATTCCCGGCGCGGGGTCGACCGCCGCGATGGATCAGGCGCTAACCTCAGCACCAACGGGCCAAGCGGATCCACCGGTCGGAGGGTCA
Source organism: Candidatus Kuenenia stuttgartensis (assembly GCA_945876185.1). Classification (GTDB taxonomy): domain Bacteria; phylum Planctomycetota; class UBA11346; order UBA11346; family UBA11346; genus BJHQ01. The sequence continues at coordinate 17,697 of CAMCMZ010000017.1, forward strand.
GTGGCGGTGGGTGATCCCGGCGATCATCCGGCCATGACCCGTGGAGCGCAGGTGCCGGCCGGGCTGCCTGCAACCAGCGCAGCGACCTCGACCGGCGCGGGCCCTGCAGCCCCGCGCCCTGGACTGGATCCACCGATCGGGCGATTAGCAGGGGCCATCTCGACGTTCCGACATTCCGCGTCCATCGTACCCGACGCGGTCGGTGGGCGGGCGTCCGATCCTGGCGTAGCTCTGCCAGCGTCTAGCCCAGGGCGACCCGCCCCAACGTTGACCGGATGGCCTGTATCGCTGGGAAAAACCGTGACGTTGCCAGTACCCGAGGCGGTGCCGTCAGGGCAATCCGGGTCACCGCTAGCGAGCAAGTTGGGTGCCATGGCCGGCGTTCCGGTCGACTCCGATCCGATCGCTGGATCAGATCGGTTGTCATCGCCGCCATTGGCCGTGACGGTGATCCATCCGCCTGATCCGCACGCGCGGGCTAAGACCGACTCGGCACCGCCACCCAGGTCTGATCCACGCGGCAATTCGGACAGCGGTGCGGGCGGCCTTGGTACCGCACGCCAATTTCCGCAACCGCAGGGGGTGGCTCTGCCGCGACCGTCAGGAACGGCAGCGGTCGTCCCGCCGACGATATCGGTTGGCGCTGATGCTGACCCATCGCCCGATGATCGGTCCCAGGTGCAGGAATTCGTCGCGCCTGAGCGTGACCTTCGCGCTGGTGCGCAGCTGGTGCCAGCTCCAGCGCGTCGGGATCCGATTCCACCGGGAACGACACCCTCATCCGGTTCGGTGCGGCTGCCGGCCGCGCCGGATCAGGTCGAGTCCATCGCGACCGCGGTCCGTGGCGATCCCAAGGACTCAGGTCGTGCTGTCGGTGTATCGCGGCATCAGCCACCTGCGCCCGGGTCGGTGATAACCACAGGGTTTCCCAGCGATCGCGCAGGTGAAGCTCCCCTGGTGCCAACCCGGCAGGCTGCGCCCGAACCAGCGATGCGGACGCCGGTCCAGGCAACCCCGAGCCGGACGCCTCCGATCGTTCCGGTTCTGCCCGGTGTGCCTCCTGCGGCGCAGCCCCAGCCCACTGGCGCAGCAGGTCACGATTCCGCCATTGCGCTGCGTCAGGTTCTGGACGGACTCGCCCAGCTGCCCGATCCCCAGCGCGACGGCGCGCCGGCGGTACTGCGGGCGTTCGCCCTGGCGGGCCTGGCCGGCGTGCCGGCGACGATGACCGGACCGCCGACCGCGTTGACGCCGATGAGCGTGATCCATCAGTTGGCGGCGTTGTTTTCAGCGATTGAGCAGCACCCGCAGCCCGGCGCGGCAACCCCGCCGGACGCGATGCTTCCGGGGGCGGTGCTGACGCGTGTGACCGGGCCAGAATCGTCGGATCCGCTCTTGCGTGCAGCGCTCAGGCAGGCACCGGCCGGGTCGGAGGTAGCGATGTTGGGGCTGGCCAATCCCGAGCGTGCGAACCGTGAACCGGAGAACCTGGAATCGACCCGACCGGAACCGGCAAAGTCGGATCCGCCGAGGCAGGAACCGGCCAGGTCCGAAACTGCCAAGCATGAACCTGCCAAGGCTGAACCTGCTAAGTCTGAATCAGTCAAGCCTGAGGTTTCCCGGGCCGCGTTACCGGATCCGGCCTCAGGGCGATCGCGACCCGAACCGGCCGTTGCGGACGCACCCCAGATCCCACCCGATCCAATCGTCGACCGGCGCGCCTCCGTCGATCCGGATCTGGCCCAGGCGACGCTGAGGGCCGTGCGCGAGACCGTAGCGGAAACCGTGTTCAAACCCAGGGAACTCGCTGACTACGATGTCGTGCTGCCGCTTCCGGCCGCGCCCGGCGGCCAACCCATGCCAGGCAGGATCGCCCTGGCCAGCCGTGGCACCAGCGGCGGCGGGCGCAGCGTGTGGATGCGGGTCGACACCGAACTGTCGCACCTGGGCAAGGTCAGCGTGCGCCTGAGCGGATCCGACGCCGGCGCGGTGGCGATCACCGTCATCGCCGAACGCCGCGCCGCTGCCGCGCTCGAAGCAGCCGCTTCGGGCCTGAACACGGCGCTGTGCGATCTCGGGCTCGCCGCCGGCCTGCGCATCGCGGTGGAGGACGCGCCGTGGTAGACGGTGATCAGCAACCTCGCAAACCGCGCCCGCGCGGCCAGGGCGCCCTGACGCGTGGCCTCGCAGAGGCTGGCGACGCCGACGACCATCGCCGCCGTGCGGTGGCGATGCGCTACCGCGACGATGTCGACCACGCGCCTCGCCTGGTCGCCAAGGGCCAGGGCGACCTTGCCGAGCGCATCATCGCCCTCGCGCGGTTGCACGGCATCCCGCTGCACGAGGACCGCGACCTGGTGCGCCTGCTCGGTCTGCTTGAGGTCGACGTCGAAGTGCCGCCGCAGCTTTACCGCGCCCTTGCCGAGATCCTGGCGCACCTGTACCGCGCCAATCATCAGGCGGGATCAAGCATGGGTGCAAAGGCGGCACCAGGTCCTGCGTCTGGCTGATTCGTTCAGCAAAGCGTTCAGCAATTCGTTTAGCAATTCGTTTAGTAAACGAAGACAGGCAGGCCTTGCGGCCTGCCTGTCAGGAATCGAAACCGATTCAGTCAGTCCCGCGTCAGCGGAACCAGCCGGTTCAGATCGAAGTTTTGGCGTCCTTGGAGAAGCGGAAGACGAGCTTCTTACGCTTGGGCTTGGCGGCGATGGTGATCTTCTCGCCGGTCTTGGGGTTGATGCCTTCGCGCGCCGGACGGGCGGCGAGTTCGCGCACCTTGACTTTGCCCACGCCGACGACGAGGCCGCCCGACTTGCTCTTGGCATAGTCGATGGCGACGGCGGAATAGGCGTCGATGAGGGCAGCGACCTGCTTGCGGCTCAGGGAGCCGAGCTTGGCCTTCTCAACCGCACCGATGAGGTGGTTGATGAGCTGCGATTTGGTGTAGCCCTTGCCTGAGGCGCTTGCCTTGCCGAGGGTGGTGACTTTAGCCGTTCTGGCCATGGGATCTCCCGCTGGGGGGGTTGGGGGTGAGGATGTGGCGCTTTCTACAGGTGTTTTGTCCACGTCAACACCAAACCCTGCATTTTGCCGGTGTAGCGCAGAAGTGTGTGCGATCGTCAGGTTTTTATCAGCGATTGAGCGAGCCGCTTTGCGGGCCAGGCGAGCGCGGTTTGCAGCCGGTGAACGTGGTGGTGGCGGCCTTGGCAGCAGGAGGCGTACCGTGCAGACACCTCGACCCCGGCTTTGTGCCTTTGCACCGGTGCGGCCGACCGCTAGGAATGACCGTGGACACTCGCGAGGACGAACGATGCCAGCCCCCGATCAGCCGCAGTCCCCGGGACGCAAGTCCGACATCAGCCCGGAACTGTCGGCCCTCGCCGGCCAGGTCGATCGGCTGCGCTCCGACAAGGAGCGGCTTGAGGCCGACCTCAACGAGGTCCGCCGCAACATGATCAAGACGCTGACCGCCTCGGGCGAGTTGCTCAAGGCCGTCCAATCGCTCGACAAGGACTACTTCGGCGGCCGCTTCGACGGCCAGGCCCAAGCCCAGCCGAAGTCGCCGCAGCGTGACTACGCGACGGCGGTGCAGGTGGTCAATGCCGCCGGCGAGGAACTGGTCAACAAGGGTTCCGCCTTCGCCGACAGCCCGGTGCTGCGCGATCATCTCGCAACACTTGTCCAGGCTTTTACCAGCCTGCGCAGCGAAGCCCTGAGCCTGGAGGAAAAAGTCCTGCAGGCCATCAACCTGCCGGTGAAAAAAGACGCGCTGCCCGCGCGCAGCTTCCCCGAGGACAATCCTCTCGCCCTGCTCAGTGAGGCCGGGCATTTCGTGCGCGACGTGCAGGGCCTGTTGCAGCGCACCACGCGCGGGATCGCCGGGCTCGAGACCATGCTGCGCGACGCCGAGCAGGCGGTCACGCCGGTGAACGCCGAGCAGATCTCGGCGCAGTTGACCGGCGAACTGAAGGAGCGCGACGCCGAACTCGACCGCCTGCGCCGCCAGGCGCTGGCGCAGCAGGAGGAGTTCGCCGCGGTCGAAGCAGGGCTCAAGGCCGAACTCGCTTTCGCGCAGGAAGCGATCGAGCGCGAGAACGAGTTGCGCCAGGGCGACTGCGCCGAGGTGCGCAGTCTCGCGGATGAGATCCATCGCCTCGCCGCTGCCGATCCCGACGTCAAGCGCAGCGACGACCTCGACATCACGGTGTCGGTGCTGCGTGAATCCCTGGTAAACAACGGCAGCGGCATCGATGCCCTCACGTCCGGGGCTGAAGCCGTGCTGATCGGCTGGGCCAAGGTGGTCACCGACCGCACCCGTTCCGTGGTCGAAGAACTCGGCGCGCTGCGCAAGCGCCTCATCGACGCCGAGTCCCGCGCCCAGGCCGGCCATGGCAACGCCGAGGCGTTGGTTCGGGCCAAGGATCAATTGCACCGGCTGGCCGAAGAGCTTGCCCAGGCGAAGGCGGCGGCCGCCGCCGCTGACTCGCGCGCCGATCAGACGGCGAAGCACGCCCAGGATCACGTCAACCGGCGCGACACTGAGCTCGCCGCGCTGCAGGGTCGTTTGGCTCTGGCTGAGGCAGCCGCGAAGCAGGCGGCCCAGTCCGGCGGCGCTAACGCCGAGGCGCTGGTCAAGGCGAAAGACGCCGCCCAGAAGCTGTCCGATGAGCTAGCCCAGGCAAAGACCGCATCCGCGGCTGCCGGCAAGCGGGCTGACGAATCCGCGCGGCTCGCCGCCGAATCCGCCGCCAAGCACGCCGCCGAGGTCAAATCGCTGCAAGACCGGCTGGCCCAGGCCGAGATCACTGCCAAGAAGGCCGCACTCCTTGAAACCGCCCAACGCGAACAGGCGCGCGCCGCCGAAGACCTGCGCCGGCGCGCGGTCGAGGCCGAGCGCACCGCCGGCGAACGCGCCGACGCCCTGCGCAAGCTCGACGATGAGATCCGCAAGCGCGAGGCCGAGATCGGCAAGCTGCGCGAACAACAGGCCGCCGCGACCGCGCGCCATGACGAGGAGCGCAAGCAGCTCCAGGCGCGCCTCGCCAGCGGCGAGAGCGCCAGCGCCGAGGTCGCGCGCATCAATGGCCAGCTCGCCGAACTGCGCGCCCGCCTGCAATCCGCCCAGGAACAGCTCGCCGCGCGCGAGACCGAACTGGCGTCGATCACCCAGGCCCGGACCAAGGCGATCGCCGACCACGAGGCCTCCACCGCCGCGCTGCAGACCCGCACCGCCGCCGCGACCCAGCTCGAACGCGACCTGAACGTCGCCAAGGATCAGCTCGCCGAAACGACCCGCGCCCGCCAGGCGCTCGAAACCTCGCTCGCGGCCCGGGCCGAAGAGCTGAAGACCCGCGACGCCGACCTGGTGAAGGTGCGCGACCAGCTCGTCCAGGCCGAGCGCGCCCGCGCCACCGCCGTGGCCACTATGGACGCCCGCCTGCGCGAGGGCGAGCAGGCCGCGCGCGCCGCCGCCAAGGCGCACGAGATCGAGGTCGCCGAGGCGCGCACCCGTGCCGCCGCCGCCGAACGCGCGGTCACCGACCTGCGTCGCGCCACTGAGGCCGGTTCGGGCGAGGCCAACCGCCTGCGCGACGAGGGCCAGCGCCTCGCCGCCGAAGTGACCCGCCTGACCACAGCACTGGAACAATCCACCGCGCGCGAGAAGCAGGTGGTCGCCGCCAAGGAGCGCAGCGACCAGGACGTGGTCGCGCTCAAGGCGAAATACGACGAACAGAAGCAGGGCAGCGAGTCCGCGTCGGCCGCCCTGCGCGACGAGGTCGCGGGCCTGAAGCGCCAGCTCGCCGCGGTGTCCAGCACCGAACAGTCCGCGCGCAAGGATACCGAGCGCATCGCCAACGAGGTGCGCAGCACCGGCGAACGCGCCGCTGCGCTTGAACGCGAACTCGCGCAACTGCGTTCAGCACGCGACCAGGCCGAGCAGGGCCGCGCCGCCGCCGGGCGCGAGCGCGATCTCCTCCAGGCCCGCTTGGCCGAGGCGACCACCGAGATCAAGCGCACCGTCGAGGCGCGCGACCAGCTTTCCCGCTCACTCGAACAGGCCCGGGTCGATGCCGAACGCGCCCGCGCCTCAGCGACCGAGGCCACAGGCCGCGTTGAACAACTCACCACCCAGCTCACCCAGGCGCGGACCCAGCTCACCACCGCCGTGGCCGCGCGCGAGGAAGCTGCCGCCGCCAAGGCCGCCTTTGCCGAGGTGGAGACGAAACTCACCGCTGATCTGGCCTCAGCCCGCGGCAGCGCGACCCAGACTGCCGCTGATCGCGACCGCCTGAAAGCGACCAACGAACGCCTGGTGCAGGAGCAGCAGGCGCTCGGACGCCGGCTCGAAGAACGCGAATCGCAGCTCACGATTCGCAATGCCGAACTGACCCGGCAACTGTCGGAGCTGAAGACCATCAACGCCCGGCTGGAGCACGAACGCACCCAGGCCGAGGCCGCCCGCCGCACCACCCCCGCCGACCAGCGCGAGAACTCCGGCGTCTGGAGCAAGCGCCTGGCCGAGGCCACCGCCCAGACCGAAGAAGCCAAGGCCCGCGCCGTCGCCATGACCGCCGAGGTCGAACGGCTGAAGACCCAGCTCGCCGACGCCGAAAAGGACCTCGCCGCCGGCACCGAGACCCGCCGCCGCATCGCCACGCTGGAACAGGAAACCGCGACCGTGCGCTATGAGGCCGCCCAGGCGAAGGCCCAGGCCGCCGATGCCGCCGCCCAGGTCAACGCCTCCAAGGGCAAGCTGCTCGAACTCGGCGCCAGCTGGCAGCGCAAGTGGGTCGAAGCGACGCTGCTGCTGAAACATGCCCAGGCCGCCTGTGAAAAAGCCAAGCAGCAGCACATTGAGGACGTCGCCACCCTCGACGAATTCAAGACCGTCGCGCGCGAGAAGATCGCGGAACTCACCGCCCAGGTGCAGGCGAAGAAGCCGGGGTGATGAACCGACTTGGTCGGTAGCCCGGAGGCATCTGTCAGCTCCGCTATGCGCGGGAGGAGATATCGGAAGTCAGTAACCGGGAAGGGTAGGATCCGGGATCGGCATCTGTACAAGTGCTTCCGCTTTCTTCCGAGATGATGGATCAAGCTGTAGTAGGCTGAAATTCCGGGCATACTCAAGCTGTCGCTGACGGCGATCCTCCTCGCGATTTTTTCTGCATGGATCAAAGTAACGACAATCTTCAGGGTCCAGGAAGGAATCACGCCGAACTAGTTCAAGTGCGGGTGCGATCGCGTTTGGCAATCGCGTTCGACATAGGGTGTAAACAAGATCGCGCTTGAATCGATGCGAGTCTAAACGCCCAAATCTCATGATCCACTCGCTATCCTCCTTGTTATTGGTGATCACGAGCCGTACACATCGTACCGCCAAATGGAATTCATCATGAGGATCATCGGCTGATGTTGCGAACTCATCCAAGGCGACGCGTTCGATCTGGGTAAGGTCTCGGGAGGAAGCGAGGAGAAGCAGGGCGTTGGCTCGAACTTTGGTAGACATTTCCGCGTTTTTCACCGTCGCCCATATTTCGGTGTCGTTGATGGATTGTCGGCGCAGATTCATGGCATTGAGCGCCGCGCCCCTGATAATGCTGTTCTGGTTGAGTCCAGAGGCCAAGGTGTTGATCCACCAGGGCACACGGGCATCTTCCATCTTCGCCATCGTCCGGACGATGGCAGCGCAGATGAACTGCCCATCGTTGAGATTTTTGCTGTTTCTTTCAGTCGCATAGCTGTTCCAGAGATCCATCAAGGTGTCAGCATCGACAGAAGATGGATGGAATTCCATCCAAGTTATCGCCGCTCGCCGCAATTCCTGCCTGGTCCGTTCGGGGTTGAAAACTGCGCGAGCCATGAGGGCTAGTTTTTCGTTCGGAAGTCCCGGGTTACTTATCTTAAAAAATATTTCGAGATCCTGGTCGCTGATGTGATCCATGACAAGCGGTTGCAGCTCCGCTGGCATGTCATTGAAGAATGGTCGAATGACAGCCCAGATGCGAGCGAAGTGTTCTGTTTTTGCCGATTTATTCAGTGTTTCTTGTAAAACCGGTCTTGTGTTCACCCCGCCAAGTCTGGCAATCAATTCGATGGCGCGAGGCGCGTTTTGTGGCGTGCGTTCGGCCAATCGACCCAATGTCTGGCATTCCTCCAGTCCAAGGTGCCAGGCGCGTGCAGCACGATCCAGGCAGCTGTTCCAATCTTGGACTCCAAATTCCTGCTGATCTGGTAGATAAAGAATGGTGAGCAGATCCGACAGACCAGAGCTCGGATTCCTGCCCAACTCCCTAAAAAGAGCCGCCAATAGCAATTCTTGGTTCGGACTTGGTCCAATGGCTGTTTTGGAGTTTGGATCCGGGATCGGAAGGAGCGGTTGGACAAGCGGTTGTCCAACTTGTTTATATGTGATTTCCGCGTTGACACTTGCCGCCCAGTTGCCGGTTTCCTTGGCGCATTGTTTCCATGATTCTGCCGCTTTGATCAGAAGCGGCGCTCGGTGCGATCCAGATTCGATGTCTAGGGCCCAACGGGTCCAGAATTCGGCGAGGATTTCATTGATGTTGATGACCACTTTGGCGCGCGATTTTTGCGTCAATGAAGGGGAGGAATAGGCGCCTATGTCTGGGAACCTTCTGATCATTTCATCGATGAAAACCAACCGCTCTGGGGATCCGAATCCAAGGCGGAACAAGTCGAGGCAAAGGTGGATAAGTCTTTCTGCTTGGTTCTCGTCGTTAACCGGAAGGCGTGCTTCGATCAACGTCTTGATTTTCATCGCCATTTCTGCACGAACCTCAGGGAATTCCTTGCCGCACAATTTCTCCTTTTGTAGTAAGACGCCAACTTCCGGAGGCTCGTCCGCCTTCCGCCGTTGGATCCGAGCGTCGAAGTAGGCCGAAATCAGGATTTTGACGGCTTCTGGCCAGTCCACCGCACGTTCGCTCGCTTCCCAAGTCCGCGAGATCGCGTCGCAGGTTTGGCGATATAGTTCCCACTCGGCTTGACGAAGTTTCTCGTCGGCTAATGCCCCCGGGTTTTCCGACAGGATGCGGTTCAATGCCTGGATCCGCAATTCAATCGACTCCGATTCAAGGAGTTTGAGTTCCATCCCGGCCAGTTTGGCAAGTGATTTGGCATCGCCTTCCAAGAGCGGTCTGGCCTCGGTGATGAGGCCCCGTCTTCGCTTGAGGCGTGCCATTTTATCGAGATATGGTTCACCTAGCAGCGGCAAATCGTCTTGTTCCAATGTTCTCATGATGATTTTCGCTTCAGCCGACTTGAGGTTCAGACGTTGGCAGGCATCACGCAGACTCGATGCCATGCGGAGCAGGATATCAGTGCCTAATTCGCCTCGAATGTCCAATAAGGTTTCGATGAATGACTTCACGTCTGCATCAGGGCCGGCGGAAACGCCGAGGGAGATATCATTGATCAAGGTTTTCCAGAGGAGAAATTCTATAATGCTGTAGTCCGGCGAGTTATGCACCTTCGTTAAACGAAGCAGGGCTGCCTGCCTGCATATGCCGGCCTGTTCGACCTCGGATTCCATCTTTTCGGAGAGTTTTTCTGCAGCTGCGATCAGCTTTTCCGCAGCAGCACTCTGCTGCTGCGTTTTCGCTTGATCGAGCAGGGATTGGGCCGTTTCAGCAGCGGGAAGCCAACTGATGAAGAACAGGAGTAGGATTGCTTGAATCCAAGCAATCGGCCCATATTTCGAGATTGGTCTGGAGCCCATGGTGATTCCAACCGTAGGGAGATCCTGCAGGAAGAAACCAGGATCTGGTGTCCAACCGGGAAGAATCAGCGTTACGGTTTCGCTGGCGCCCTGAGCGCATGCACCGCGCCGTCACGGGTACCGATGACCAGGTAGCCGCCGGCGATGGCGGGGCCGCTGCGGATGGTGCCGCCGGCGGACCAGCGCCAGCGTTCAGTGCCGGTGGCGAGGTCGAAGGCGCGCAGGACGCCGTCGTCGGCGCCGATCCAGACCAGGTCACCGGCGATCGCTGGGGCGGAAAGCGAGGCGCTGTCGAGCTTGGTGCGCCAGCGTTCAGCGCCGGTCGTGGGATCGAGTCCGATGAGATGGCCGGATTTCCCCAGGAAGACGGCGCAGGTCGCGGTTACGGCGGGGCCGACCAGGATCTGGTCGATGCCGGCGGGGCGACGCCAGCGCGGGGCGCCGTCGGCCAGGGCGACCGACAGGACCTCGCTGCCGACCGAGCCGGCGATCATGTTCGGGCCGAGGTGTGCGGGCGGCGCACCGAAGTTCTTCGCGTCCGCCAGGGTGCGGCTGGCGCCACCGACGAGTTTCAGCGCGCGCAGCACGCCATCACAGCCGGCGACGACGGCCTCGTCGCCGATCAGCGCGGTGGTGGCGCGGATGTAGTTGGTCGAGGTGAACACCCAGCGCTGCTTGCCGTCGGCCATGTCGACGCAGAAGAGCCGGTTTTTCTCGGTGCAGGCCAGCACCACGCCGGATCCGGCGGTGGCACCGATGTTGATCTGGCCTTTCAGGTCGATGGCCCAGCGTTCTTTGCCGGTATCGGCATCGACGGCCCGCAGTTCGCCGCCGTTGTCGCCGATGAAGAGCGTGCCGCTGCTGATCGCTGGGCCGGCGGTGTAGCCCGGTCCGGCGACCAGCCGCCAGCGTTCTTTGCCGGTGGCCAGGTCGAGACGCGCCAGCACGCCATGTCCGGTGGCGGCATAGACGGCATCGCCAGCGATCACGACCGTGCCATCGACGGACGATTCCGCGTCCCAGGTCCAGGCCTTGACCAGGCCAGGGGGCAGGGGTGTCGTCGCGGCGCCGGTGAGGTCGGCGTTGCCGCGCACGGAGGTCCAGTCCGATCCGGGATCCGCCGCTGCAAGGACGGCGGCAAAGGCCAGAATCAGCGACAGCGGGCGCAGGCGCATGGTGGGCCCTTCGGCAAAATATGTGGCTGAAGCAGTGGCGGAAGGAGCGGTTCAGCGCAACGCGACGGCCGCGACGGCGCCCTTGATGTTGCGGACGTAGACCAGGCCGTTGGCGATCGTGGGTGGGGTCCAGGTGCGCTTGGAGATGACACCGCCGCGGGTGACCTCGGTGTAGGCGGCGGGATTGGCCTCGATGATGACCAGCTCGCCATTTTCGGTCAGCGCGACCAGCTTCCCTTCGGCGGCGACCAGGCCGCCTTCGCCGAAGCCGGTCTTATCCCAGGACTTTTCACCGGTTTTCCAGGCAACGCAGGCGAGCTTACCCGCGTCGATGCCGTAGAGATGGTCGCCGACCTTCACGGCCGGGCTGAGTTTGGTTTTGAGGATCTTGCTGCTCCAGACCGGCTTGGCCCCGGTGGCGCTGAGTTCGTAGACGCCGCTTCCGGCATTGCCCTTGTCCCCCAGCGAACTGAAAAAGGCCTGGGTGCCGACCACGATGGGATCGGCAGCATTGGTGTCGTACTGCGACGTCCAGGGTATCTCCCAGGCGACCTTGCCGTCGGCGGGCGCGACCAGGCTGAGGCTCTTGCTCGCAAAGATCAGCAGGTGCGGTGCTCCGCCGACCTGGGCGGGGACGACGCTGGCGTAACCGGCGGGTTCGGTGCCGCTCTTCCACAGCACCGCACCAGTCGCGGGATCAAGGGCGGTACCGGTGCGGCCGACGCTGAGGAACAGCTTGCCGTCGATCAGGCGCGGCGAACTGGTGAAGCCCCAGGTCGGTGGCTTGGCGCCGGTCTGGGTAGCGAGATCGACCGCCCATTTCTCTTTGCCGGTCTTGGCGTCGACCGCGTAGGCGCGGCCTGAGCGCGACAGACCGTAGACCACGCCCCCGGTGACGGTGGGCGAGGCGCTCGGGCCGCCATCGTAGAAGTTGGGATCGAGTTTTTCCGGGAAGGCGTAGTTGGTCCACCCGGCCGCCGGCTTGCCAGTGGCGGCGTCGAACGCGAACAGGGTGTCGACATCCTTGGTATTGCCGCTGGTGTAGGCCAGACCATCAGCGACCACCACCGTGGAACAGCCGATGCCGACCTGGGCCTTCCAGACCTGGGCCGGACCGTCCTTGAGATTCGCGAACAGGCCCTTGGCGGGCGAAATGCCATCGATGTTCGGCCCACGGTACTGCGGCCAGTCATCGCCGGCGGGCAGAACGCTGGCGCAGGCCAGGGCGAGTACGGTGGCGGAAAGGGAGGCGCGGACAGACATGGAGGACTCCGGGTTGTCTGCTTGATTACGACCTCAACTGACGGAGGGAAGCCAGAGCTGGTCCGGGCTTCCTCCGTTGTGGCCACCACCGTCGTCGATCAGCCCCGCTTGGCCAGCACCGTCGCGTATTCGATCGCCTCGACCAGGGCGACCCAGCTCGCTTCGATGATATTTTCACTCACGCCGACGGTGCCGATCACGGTTTCGCTGCCGCCGGGCTGGTGGAAGCGGTGCTCAATGAGCACCCGCACCTTGGCAGCGGTGCCGTCGGCGCTGTTGACGACGCGCACCTTGTAGTCGACCAGGCGCAGGTGGGCGAGCCACGGTTGCGACGGCAGCAGGCATTCGCCCAGGGCGTGCGCGAGCGCATCGACCGGGCCGTGGCCTTCGGCGGCGCGCAGGCGGGTTTCGCCGCCGACGTCGAGCTTCACCGCCGCCTCGACCAGATCCTTGGCGTCACCGGGCGTGCCGAGGCCGTGAATGCGGTAGTGCAGCAGGTTGAACGTGGGATTCCAAGCGCCGACCTGACGCTGCACCAGCAGTTCGAAACTGGCTTCAGCCGCTTCAAAACTGCACCCGGCGTTTTCCTGCGCCATGACCTCATCCAGCACCCGCTTCATCACCTGCGGATCCTGCAACGCCGGATAGCGGTCGGCGAGCTTGGCCTGCACGTTCGAGCGGCCTGACAATTCGCTGATCAGGATGCGACGTTCGTTGCCGAGGGATTCCGGGGTGACGTGCTCGTAGGTCGCGCTGTTGCGGCTCACCGCGCTGACGTGGACGCCACCCTTGTGGGCGAAGGCGGCGCGGCCGACGTACGGCTGGTTCGATGGGCCGACGAGGTTGACCCGTTCCCACACCACCCGGCTCGTTTCGGTCAGGCGCTGCAGGCGACCTTCCGGCAGGCAACGCAGACCGAGCTTGAGTTCGGCGTTGGCGATCACCGTGGTGAGGTCGACGTTGCCGCAGCGCTCGCCGATGCCGTTGATCGTGCCCTGCACATGCACGCAGCCGGCGGTCACCGCTGTCAGGGTGTTGGCGACGGCGCAGCCGGAATCGTTGTGGACGTGGATGCCCAGGATCGCATCAGGCAGGCGCGCGCGCACGGCAGCGACGGCCGCGCGGATGCCCTCGGGCAGCGAGCCGCCGTTGGTGTCGCACAGCACCAGGCGCGAGGCGCCGGCCTGCCAGGCGGCGGCGACGGTGTCGAGGGCGTAGCCCGGATTGGCGCGCCAGCCGTCGAAGAAGTGCTCGGCGTCGTAGAGCACCGGCCGCTGGGTTTCGGCCAGCAGGAAGGCCACCGACGAGCGGATCATCTCCAGGTTCTCTTCCAGGCTGACGCGCAGCGCATCGCGCACGTGTAGATCCCAGGTCTTGCCGAAGATGCAGATCGTGTCCGCGCCCGAGGCGACCAGCTTTTTCAGGTTGGGGTCATCGGCTGGCGCATTGCGCGCGTGCCGGGTGGATCCGAAGGCGCTGATCAGGGTGCCGGGGTGGGCGGTGGTGCGTACGCGCTCGAAATAGGCCTCGTCCTTGGGGTTCGACCCAGGCCAGCCGCCTTCGATGAAGCCGACCCCGAGCCAGGTCAGGGCCTCGGTGAGGGCGAGCTTGTCGTCGAGGCTGAGATTGACGCCCTCACCCTGCGAGCCATCGCGCAGGGTGGTGTCGTAGATCTCAAGCCGACCGGGAACGGGAGGGGGTAGTCGGGAAGAGCGGGAGGGGCGGGAGGGGGATTGGTGGGAAGTCATGGTGGTCCGTAGGCAACCGTGCGGTTTTTAGGAAGGGAGGAAAAACAGAAGCGGCCGCCCGCCACAGACACGACGCTCGGCACGGAAAGCGACTTCGCCCCGCCCGCGGCTAGCGGCCGCAGCTAATTCGGACAACCGGGACGAATCCAGCGTACATGGCGCGGCAGGATGGCGCGGGTCGTCCAGGACGCAATCGCCGGCCCTGGGACCGCCGGTTTCCAACCGGCCGCGGGTCCCGAGGCGAAGCGGCCGTGGCCGAGAAAGTGTGCAGATCCACAAGGAAGTTGGGCCCGGCCACGGTCGGTTCGTCTGACCATTCTCGGCAGACGGCCAATCCCCCGCACTCCGTTCGGTGGCCGAGTGGCGCGCCCGGGCCACGCTTTCAGGGAAAAACGCTCATCTCCCCGCCCGCGTCAACAACCGACGCCAGGCCGCATCCAGTTCCTGCCCCGACAGCCCACGCAAGCAGACGTTCGCACGGCACTGGTCCATGCGCGGGGTGCCATGACAAGGCCGGCACGGCGCGCGGCCTTCAACGATCTCCACCACCCCGGGGCCGGTCGGGGCGAAGATGGCGGGATCGGTGGGGCCGAAGACGACGAGCAATGGGCAGCCGACCGCAGCGGCGACGTGAGCTGGGCCGGTGTCGACCGACAGCGCCGCGTGCGCGGCGGCGAACCAGGCCGGAAGATCCGCCAGCGGTGACGACCGTGTGAGATCATGGCAGCGGGCGCGCGCCGCATCTGGCAGGCAGGCGCGCACGGCTGCGACCTCGCGCGCCTCAGGCGGGACGCCGACGAAGGCCACGGCGTCGGCCTCGTCGCGAGCAAGAATGCCGGCAAGCAGGTCGGCCCATTGCTGTGGTGCCAGACCTTTGAGGTTCGGCTTGCGGCGGAACCAGCCGATGGTCGCCGACGAACCGACCTGGACGAGCACCACGCGCCTGCCGAGTTGCCCCAAGCGGGCACGGGCCGCAGCGAGCGCGGTTTCGTTCACCGCCAGACGCGGCACCGGGTCGAATCCGGTCGTGTCCAAGCCGACGTTGGCGAGCGCCAGACGCTGGGCCTCGACGCGGTGAGCGACGCCGGCGTTGTTCTTGAAGGTGATCTGGCGCACGACCGCCGCGCCGCGCCAGGATTCGATCCACGCCTTCACCCGCTTCGATTCGCCGGCGAAGACGACGATCTCGTCGAAGCTGCGCCCAGCCAATATTTCACCGAGTTTCCGGCGCGGCCGGCCTGCCCACCATTCAGCGAAGCCACCGGCGTTGGGATCGGCGAGCACATGCACCGCGCCGATGCCGGGCTGGCCGGCAAGCAGATCGCGCGCCCACGGGCGACCGACGATTTCCAGATCACCGCTGGCGGCGAGCTGGCGCATGAGCGGAGTGAGGATGACCACGTCGCCGACGCGGGCGCAGTAGATGAGGAGCCGTCGCACGGCGCGGACCGTAACGGGAGAGGCTGAAAGGGCGAGCGGGCCGGCCTGTGGTCGGTGCCGGCGGCCTCAGGGCGGACCTTGCTGTCGGGTACGGGCAGCCCGAATCCGCGACCCTGGGACCGCCAGGCTCCAGCCTGGCCGGGATCTGGTCCGACGCGGAAGTGCAAGGGCATCCGAAGTCGCGGATGCGCTTGGTCGGTCTTCCCGAGCCACGCTGGAGCGTGGCGGTCCCAGGGGGATTCCCGCCGACGACTGGAGCTGGTCGGGCGGTTGGACAAGCCCAAGGCCGTGACCCTGGGACCGCCGGTTTGCAACCGGCAGGTTGTTCAGGGCTTTCGGCGAAGACTGAATCCCCAGACGATGCCGAGGGCCGGTTAAAAACCGGCGGTCCCAGGCGCAAGCGACTCCGGTGGCGGATCCTTCCAAATGGATGCAATTTGTCGTCGCCATGCGCAGGACTTTTGATTTTGCCCCGCCGACCGACAGATCCCGAGGCGTAAGCATCCTGAACTCGGCCCGGCGCGTGCTTGGCACCATCATGCTCCACCCCGCCTTCGCGTTTCACCGTTCCATGCCGATCCCTAGCCTGCGCGGCACCACCATGACCATGCGCTCCCCATCGCTCCTGATCGCCCTCGCCCTGACGGCAATGACAGCCAGCGCCCTGGCGCGCGCTCCCGCTCACGAAAGCCCGGCCTCGCCCGGTCTGACTTCTGAACTCCCGGCGCCGCCGCGGCCGCGCTGGTCGACCGTGCCTGGGCCGCCCGAGGCGCGTGAGATGGTGCCCGGTGGCGCGGTGGCGATCGCGCCTGGGGTGGATGGAAAAACCGGCCGGGTCGTGCTGCACGCCACCGCGTTGTTCGATCAGGGGCCGGTCGACGGGCTGGAGGTGCAGATCTGCCTGGAAGGCGGCAAGACCCACGAAGCGCTGTTCCGCGTCGACACCGCCAACGGTACCTTGGTGAAAGCCGCGTTCATCGCCGCGCTCGGCGTCCCCGATGGCCTGGGGAGCGCCGAGGACAGCGGCCTGCCGGTGCGCGGCGTGCCGCTCGCGGTGACCGTGTTCTGGCAGGACGTCGTCGCCAAGGAATGGCGGGCAACTCCGCTGAGCACCCTGGTGCGCGATCGCCGCACCGACCGGCCGGTGCCAGCCCTGCCCTACATCTACACCGGCAGCCGGATGGTCACGACCCAGGCGATCGGCGCGGACGGCCAGCCGACGAAGCGCGAACGATTCATGCTCGATGTCACCAAATCGGTCGCGGTGAACTACAACGAACCCGATGCCCTGGTGTCGAGCGCCTTTCCCGAGGCCGGCGAGGACATTCGCTGGGAGACCAACAGCGCCCTCGCACCCGCGACCGGGACCAAGGTCCAGATCGCCTTTGAACGCGTTGCCCTGCCACTGGTGCTCGATCAGGGCGCCGATGGTGGCCTGGGCCGCAATGGTGCGACCCTGGACGACGCCGCCATCGACCGCCTGTTGGCCGAGCACTACGGCGAGGGGGTCAAGCCGGCCCTACGTGCAGTCGAGGTGCGCGTCAAATCGGACACCGGCCGCGATCAGGATGCGGCGGCTCGCGCCCGCCTGCTCAAGGCGGCGGCGCGGGCGAAGGCCTGGGTGGTGCCGGTGTTCGTGCCGGTGGTCCCAGCAACGACGTCGGCGAAATAAGCTCCGGCCGTGCGCCGGATGGGCGGCGCCCCAGACGCTGACCTGGTGCGCTTTCAGGCCGACCGGGCTTGCGCCAACGCATTCCCTGCGCCAGCATCCCCGGGAACCCCGGGAGGATCGCCATGCTGACCATGGAGGAACTGCTGCGCACGATGGTGGAACGCGGCGGCTCCGATCTGCACATCGCCGCTGGTTCGGCCCCGCGCACGCGCATCGACGGCAACCTGATCGAGATGCCGCAGACCGAGATCCTGGGGCCGGAACAGACCAAGAAGCTGGTCTATTCGGTGCTCGACAACCAGCAGATCGCGCGCTTTGAACAAGAGCTCGAACTCGACATGTCCTTCGGCCTGGCCGGGGTCGGGCGCTTCCGCGTCAACGTGTTCTACCAGCGCGGGGCGGTTGGATCGGTGATGCGTACCATCCCCTACGAGATCTTCCCCTTCGAGCAGATCGGCGTGCCGATCCAGGTCTGCCGCAAGCTCTGCGACCTCGCGAAGGGTCTGGTGCTGGTCACCGGTGCGACCGGCTCCGGCAAGTCGACCACGCTCGCGGCGATGCTCGACTACATCAACCAGACCCGGCAGGAACACATCATCACCATCGAAGATCCGATCGAGTTCGTGCACCGCAACAAGAAGTGCCTGGTCAACCAGCGCGAGATCGGCACCGACACCATGGGCTTCAACCAGTCGCTGCGCCGCATCCTGCGGCAAGACCCCGACGTGGTGCTGATCGGCGAGATGCGCGACAAAGAGACCATCGAGGCCGGCCTGACCATCGCCGAGACCGGCCACCTCACCTTCGCCACCCTGCATACCTCCGACTGCGTCCAGACCATCAACCGCGTCATCGACGTCTTCCCGGCGAGCCAGCAGAACCAGATCCGGACCCAGTTGTCCTTCGTGCTCGAAGGCGTCTTCTGCCAGCAGTTGCTGCCGAAACTGAACAGCCGCGGCCGGGTGCTGGCGGCCGAGATCATGATGCCGAACTCAGCCGTGCGTTCGCTCATCCGCGAAGACAAGTGCCACCAGATCTATTCCCACATCCAGGCCGGCGCCAAATTCGGCATGAAGACCATGAACCAGTCGCTCTTCGATCTCTTCCGCGCCGGGATGATCTCGTGGGATGACGCCATCTCGCGTTCGGGCGATGTCGAAGACCTGAAACGCACCGCCCAGCGCGACGGCCAGCAGGTTCCGGGATAGATCGTGGTCAGCCTCACCCGCCTCACCCGCAAGAAGATTGGCGAGATCCTGGTCGAACAGGGCCTGCTGACCGACGCCCAGGTGCAGGACACCCTGCGCCTGCAGCACCAGACCGGCCTGCTGTTCGGCGAGACCCTGGTTCAGAACCGGCTCATCACCGAGGACAAGATGGTGTCGGTGCTGGTCGCCCAGTTCGGCATCCCGTACCTGCGCCCAAGCCAATACAAAATCCCCAAGGAACTGCTCGACATCTTCGAACCGGCGATGATGCGCCGTTACCAGTTCGTGCCGATGGACATGGTCGGATCGGTCCTGGTCATCGCGGTCGCCGGCCTGTTATCAGAGGACATCCTCAAGGAGATTGAAACCCAGACGGGGTGCACGCTCCAGGTGTTTTTGACCAAGATGAGCGAAATCGGCGATGTCCTTAAGGCGAATGGGCTGTGACTATGAGAGTAATTATTTCCATTCTATTGAATGTTTCCTTTTATAATGTTTTTCTGGGTGCGGAATTGGTCGAGGTTATTCCAAGATATCCCCGAATTGACAATTCATTGGGTCTTGATAAGCGTCTAGCGCTAATTGATCACTTAAAGGAAAAATGCAAAATTCAAATTACCCCTGGGGAAAGTTACGAGTCTTTGGTTATTCGCTATAAAAATTATTGCGATGAAAGACTGTTGTCCGAACCAATGCCAAGCACTAGAGAAAAATCAGAGGGGGAAAAAGTCCAGGGCAAAAGTATAAATGAAATTGAAAAGATTGATAGAAGTAATACATGCATTCAACTATTAGGTGAATTTAACTATCAAGCCAAGGATGAGCAAACCCTGATTGAATTAAGGGCGATATTGAGAAGGTTTCAGGAAGAAAATCAGGAATCTATTCGGAAAGAGCGGGCGGAGAGATTTGAAAAGGAGCAGGTGGAAAGGAAAAACAAGGAAACAGCGGATAAACTGCGAATGGAATCGAACAGAAAAACGGCTGAAGTTGCGGAGAGAGAAAAAATTAAGCTGCAAGAAGCATCTGAAAATCAAAGAAAGGAACTTGAGTTAATTAATGCGCGTGTGTCGCGAGATGAGTTTCGAAAAAAAATAATGGGAAAGAATCTGGAAAAACTCACGGAAAATGTCGGAAAACCGGACAAGACTGACGACTTCTTCGATAGGTCGAGAAAAGAAAAGTGGTTGTATTATAATAATAAAACCTTTATCCGCGACCCGCGCAAACCGGATGATTATGCCAAGGTTATTATGGAGGAGAACCAAGTTGTTAGGATATATTTTTATGAATAATAATTTAAGTCAGATGGATAATTGAACCATGGCCAACGTCGCCGGCTACAACCGCAAGCTCGTCGCGCTGCTGAAGAAGAACCAGCTCGCGGATGATGCGCAGCTCCAGCCTTTGATCGACAAAGCGACCAAAGAGAGCCTCCTCCTGGCCACCCTGGTGGTGTCCGAGCAGTTGCTCGACGAGCCGACCCTGCTCGGGCTGGTCAGCGAAGACAACGGCAACCCGGTCATCGATCTTGACAAGCTCACCATCGACATGGAGGGACTGAAGCAGTCCAACAAGGGCGAGGAGCCCATCCCGGAGGACGTGGCGAAGTTCAACGCCTGCATCCCGCTCGACATGATCGGCGACTTCCTGACCCTGGCGGTCGCGAATCCGTATGACGTGGTGATGATGGACAACCTGAAACTGCAGCTCGGCAAGCAGATCCTGCCGGTGGTCTCCAGCGAACGCGCGATCCTGAAGGCGATCGAGCTGTCGTACCACAAGCAGGAAAAGCAGATGCAGGACCTGATGGACACGATGCCGACCGAGGACGAACTCGATCTCGGCGACGCCAAGCAGGATCAGAAGGATCAGGACGCCGAGGACGACAAGGAACTCACCGCGATGGGCGACGATTCGCCGGCGGTGAAGGTGGTGAAGCAGATCTTCGCTGCCGCACTGAAAAAGGGCGCTTCCGACATCCACATCGAACCGATGGAAAAGCGCACCCGGGTCCGGCTGCGCATCGACGGTGTCCTCATCGAGCACTTGGATCTGCCCAAGAAGCTCGAACGTTCGCTGGTGTCGCGCATCAAGATCATGACCGACACCATGAACATCGCGGAGCGCGGCAAGCCCCAGGACGGCCGCATCCAGATCTCGATGGAAGGCAAGAAGTGCGACGTGCGCGTCAGTTCGCTGCCGCTGGTCTACGGCGAGAAGATATGCATGCGTATCCTCGCCAAGGGCAACCTGAAGGACATGAAGGAGATCGGCTTCGAGCCGCAGGTGCTTGAGGCCCTGGATAAGGGGTTGGCCTCGCCCTATGGCATGGTGCTGGTCACCGGTCCGACTGGTTCCGGCAAGTCGACCACGCTGTATTCCTGCCTGAAGACCGTGATGACGCCCGAGGACAACGTCAACACGGTGGAAGACCCGGTCGAATACGAGATCGAGGGCATCAACCAGTGCCACGTGAACCCGAAACGTGGACTCACCTTTGCCAACGCGCTGCGCGCCCTCCTGCGCCAAGACCCCGACACCATCATGATCGGCGAGATCCGCGACCAGGAGACCATCGAGATCGCGGTGAAGGCTGCCCTCACCGGCCACCTCGTGCTGTCGACCCTGCATACCAACGACGCGCCCAGCACGATCACCCGCATCATCGACATGGGCATCGAGCCGTTCCTGGCCGCGAGCACCATCCTGAGCGTGCTCGCCCAGCGCCTTGGCCGCCGCCTGTGCAAGAACTGCAAGGCGGAGATGACCAAAGACGAAATGCCGAAACGCGAGGAACTGGTGCGTTACGGCTTCCTGCCTGAAGAAATCGAGGGCATCAAGCTGTGGAAACCGGTGGGCTGCAGTCTGTGCGCGAAGGGCTACAAGGGCCGCTTTGCCCTGGTCGAATGCCTGGTGATGAACGACGACCTGCGCCGCTGCATCATCGCCGGCGGCACCGCCATCGACATCCGCAAGAAGGCGGTCGATACCGGCATGATCACCCTGCGCCGTTGCGGCCTGCTCAATTCCATGCGCGGCGTCACCACGGTTGAAGAGGTCATGCGCCACACCGCCGGGGATTCCGACTGAACATCCATGCATGAAACGGATTGCCGGACTGAACCAGGCCAACCGGGTTGGGCAGGAGATCATCTGGGGGGGGTTGATCTCGGAGCAGGCTACCTAGGCTCCCCCGGTCCACCAATCCCGAGGAACGACATGCACGACCACGAGAACATCCGCGAGGATGAGTCCCCTGCCCTGGTTGCACGCAATACGCGGACCGGACTGAAGCTTTTCGCGATCTATCTGGCGTGTTATGCCGGTTTCATGGGGCTGAGCACCTTCGCCCCCGAGGTGATGAAGCTGCGGCCGTTTGGCGGCCTCAACCTGTTCGTGCTCTACGGCTTCGGCCTGATCCTCGCCGCGCTCATCTTGGCCATCGTCTACCTGGTGCTCTGCCGCCGGGCGGTCGTGGGCAGCAAGGACAAGGGTTGAGCCATGGCCATCACGATCTTCCTTTTCTTCGTTGCCGTCGTCCTCGGGATCAGCTTCTTCCTCGGGTCGAAGGCCAAGTCCGCGAAAGGCTATTTCGCCGCTGGCGGCGGGGTGCCCTGGTGGGTCAACGGCATCGCGTTTGCCGGCGACTATCTCTCGGCCGCATCATTCCTCGGCATCTGCGGCATGATCGCCTTCTATGGCTATGACGGATTCCTGTACTCCATCGGTTATCTCGCGGGCTGGATCGTCGCCCTGTTCGTCATCGCCGAGCCGCTCAAGCGCCTGGGGCGGTTCACCTTTGCCGACGCTCTCGACAACAAGTTCAATTCGCGTGGCATCAAGTTTGCTGCGGCCGTCAGCACCCTGGTGGTCTCGGTCTTCTACCTCATCCCGCAGATGGTCGGCGCCGGGGCGCTGATCAAGCCGTTGCTGGGCTGGGATCACTGGGTCGGGGTGAGCACGGTCGGAGCCGTGGTGATCGTGATCGTCGCCACGGCCGGCATGGTCAGCACGACCTGGGTCCAGTTCATCAAGGGCGGGTTGCTCGTCCTGCTGTGCGCCCTGATGACCTGCATGATCCTGGCCCGTGGCCTGACCACCAAGGTTCCAGAGGGCCAGCACGCCTTCCGCGTGGCGCCCGCAGCCGAGATAACCGGCGCGGCCGGGACCGAGGTCCTGCCCGAGACCGATGGCTGGGCGGGCAAGCCCTACGTGCGGGTGAAGAACAGCGACGGCAGCATCGCGGTCTGGCGCAAAGCCGGACCCCAGGGCAAGGAAGGCGAGATCCTGTCCGAGACCCAGACCGTGGTCGTCACCGCGGACAAGAAGACTCTCACCAATGGCAAACCGGACGGCGCACTGCTGCCGGTTGGCCATGTCGGCAAACTGCCTGATGGGCAGGAATCCTCTGGTCCGCTCGACCCGATCGCCTTTTTCCGGGTCTTCCAGGACAGCGAGATCGTGCAGTGGAAGAAGGAAAAGGCCCCGATCGCTGCGGGCGGCGAATCGACCACGATCTATTATCAGCAGGTGTCCACCGGAGCTTCGTTGCTGACCGCAGGCGGCAGCCCGACCTTTTCGGGCCTGCGCAGCGACAACACGATCGCCAAGATCGACTTCCTGTCGCTGATGCTGGCATTGTTCCTCGGCACCGCCTCGCTGCCGCACATCCTGATCCGCTACTACACGGTGAAGGACCAGGTTAGCGCCCGCAAGAGCACCATCCTCGGTATCGCCGCGATCGGTTTCTTCTACGTGCTCACCCTCTATCTCGGCCTGGGCGCGATGACCAGCGGCACCCTGCCGGTCGACGCCACCGGCAGCAACATGGCGGCCCCGCTGCTGGCCAAGAGCTTCAATGAACTGCTCTTTGCAGTGATCTCCGCAGTCGCCTTCACCACCGTGTTGGGCACGGTCAGCGGTTTGATCATGGCCGCGAGCGGCGCGGTGGCCCACGATCTCGCCACCAACCTGTTCAAGATGGACATGAGCGACGGCCGGCAGGTGCGGATCGCCAAGATGTCGGCGGTCGGCGTCGGCCTGATCGCCATCCTTCTCGGTATCCTGTTCAAGAACCTGAACGCCAACTTCCTGGTCGGTTGGGCCTTCAACATCGCGGCCTCGGCCAACCTTCCTGCCCTGGTGATGCTGCTGTTCTGGCGTCGCACCACCAAACAGGGCATCACCTGGGCGATCATCGTGGGCATGATCTCGTCCCTGGCCTGGGTGCTGGGCAGCAAGGAGGCGATGCAGTTTGTCTACGGCTTCAACGCCGTCGAGGCGGCCAAGAATGCCCTGGTGCCGTTCAGCCAGCCGGCGATCATCACGGTTCCCTTGGGATTCATCGTGGTGATCGTGGTGTCGCTGATGAACAAACCTGGACCTGAAGCCGGACCGCAGAAGCCGCTCTGAACTGAACTGAACCTTCAGGCGAATTCCAGCCTGGCCGCCTTGGTATCCCACAGGCAAAGACCTTGCGCATGGTCGAGTGCCGGCAGGGATAGAAACAGGGTCTGATCGATCCGGTGTTGGTGGAAGACATGGAAATGTCCGAAAATCCACAGAGCCGGGCGGCGGGGCAGGCCCTGCCAAAGGCGGGTCAGGGCGGGCTCGCCGCAATCGTTGGCCGGTCCGCCGTCATAGCCGGCGTCCTTGATGTGGATGGCGGACCGTTCCGCCAGACCATCGGTGCCGGACATGCCCAGACCCAGGCCGGCGGGGCAGGAATGGGTGGCGATGAGATCCGGCGGTCGCGCGGCAAAGGCGGCCTGCGCCTCGGCGAGGTTGGCGCTGGTGATCAGGTTTCCGCCGACCGCGACCTGAGGTTGATCGGAATGCAGGGCTCCGCCCAGGAATCCGATGCGGCAGCCGTCGAGGCACACCAGCGAGCCTCGGGGCTGGTAGATGAGCCCTTGTGCGGCCCAGGCGGTCGCCAGGCCGCTGGCCCGCGCCCGACCCAGGAAAGCGTGATCCTCGTGATTTCCGCATAGCGCCAGCACCGGGATGGGCAGGCGGGCAAGCGGACGGCCGGCGTCGAGGCGGTCCGCCGTGAATCCGAGGTCGCCGACCTGGATGGCCGCCCCGGCCCCGGCGGCTGCCGCCCGCGCCGTCCAGCGGGCCAACTGGGAGAGGTCGTCATGAACGTCACCGAACAGGGCGAGTTTCACGATTCCAGCCCGGCTCGCACCAGTTCCGCACGCAGATGCTCGCGTAACGTGCCGATGCCGCCCAGGGCTCGCTTGAACAGGACACGATCCCAGGCGCTCAGACTCTCGGGATCGAGTTCATCGCCCCCGCCGGGGCGGCAGCGCAGGGCGAGGTGGAGACCGAGCAGGAAGTTCCAGGCGGAGAGCGTCTCGGTGGCCAAGCCCGGCCCCAAGTGGCCGCCGGCGGCGAGAGCGCGCAACCGCGCGGCGGTACCAAGGTCAGATCCGCCCTGGCGCAGCGTCATCGCCCGGGCCGCTGCGACCGCCTGCCGCATCGCCAATTTGAGATCGGTGGTGTGGTGCGCGGGATCGTCGATGCGGATTCCGCCCAGGAGGCTGAGCGGTGCCCGGGGCTTGAGGGTCGCCTGGGCCAGCTGGAGCGCGAAGTGGGGATGGCCAGACACCGAGGCCCGGATTGTCGCCTGCAGTTCGGCGGCAAAGGACGGGTCGCCCCAGACGGTGCGCAGATCGAAGAAGATCGAGGCATCAAGCAGGTCGTCGGGTTCCCCCTGGCGGATCCAGCCGGCAAAGCGCTCGCGCCATTGCGACAGGGGCTGACACCAACGTTCCTGGCCTGCCATGCGCCCGCCCGGACAACGGGGCCAGCCGGCGGCGTGATAGCGCGCGGTCACCGCGCGGCCGAAATCGATGAACCAGCGGGGTTCGGCGCCATCGGCATAGACCAGGGCGTTGTCTTGGTCCCCCCCCGGCAGCAGTTCTTGACGACCCTGGCTGCCAACCACGAGCAGCGCGCACGCGGCCGGCGCTGGCCCGAGGTCGGCCAGGGCCAGATCGACACAGCGGCGCAGCACCGCATCGGCGATGCGGGTGCCCTCGGCGGCGGCGAGCTCCGGATCAAGTCGCACCCGTGCCAGCGAACCCATCCAGGCGTTGAGGCGTCGATTGAGCAGGCCCAACCCGGCCTGATCGGCCCGGGCGGCGGCCGCGATAAATTGCGTCGGGCCGGTACGCAGCGCGGAAAGCAGTTGCGAGGCGGACAGCAGGCGTGGACCGCCGTCGGCGTCGGGCACCAGGAGATGGCCGACCTGGGCCTGAGCCATTGCGTCGAGGGCCGCGCACAGGCTGGCGCCCTGGTCGAGCCGGTGCACCGGGGCGCTCATCGCCGCATACGCGGTGCCGCCGCCACGACGGACCAGATCGCTGGCGGTGATCAGGCCGGCGATGCCACCGTCAGGCGCCGTGAGCAACGCCGTCGAGCTGCCGGAAGACCGGAGTGTTGCCGCCACCTCGTCCGGAGTGGCGGTTAACGGCAGACATGGTGCGGTGACGGCAAGCGGGGCGGCCGAGGACAGCAACGTGGCAGCCTCGATGGCCTGGGCCTCCTGCTGGGCCTGCAGCGCAGCCAGCAGTTCGCGTCCGGGCTCGTCAAGACCGGGCCGCCCGGAAAGGGGACGCGCGGTCAGCACCAGCGCTTCTTGACCCTGCACGCTCACCGGAGTGGCGGTGACCAGGGCCGGCACCGGGCCATCGGATCCGGTGAGCAGCGCACTGCGCGGGCCGGCGCTTCCGCCCGCGAGGCGGGTGAAGTCGGATGGGTCAGAGAACAACGAGGCCGCGTCCGCGCCAAGGCGGAGCTGCAACCCGGCCCCAAGCAGTTCCTCGGTGCCGCGATTGGCGGCGGCGACGCGGCCGTCGATGACCAGCCAGACGGCTTCGCTGCCGGCCTGCGCCAGCGCTTCGAATCGTGCATGCGAGCGGGCCAGATCGGCCAGGGTTTCGCGACGGCGGCATTCGCTGATCCAGCCCTGACGCAGAGCCACTGCCACCAGCAGGCCGACCAGTCCGGCCACCGTGCTGCCCACCCACGCCAGGCGCGAGGTGGTGGCCCGGATCTCGGCGTGCACGTCCTCCAGGTACAGGCCGCTGCCGACGATCCAGCTCCAGGACTCGAACAGCCGCACATAGCTGAGCTTCGGCACCACCCGGGCCTGATCGTCCTGCCACTGCCAGCGATAGCCGACGTAGCCGTCACCTTTGTTCGCGACTTCCCGCACCGCGGCGCTGAAGAGCGCCTTTCCGTCGGCGTCACGGTAGTCGGCAAGCTGTTGGCCCTCCAGTTCAGGACGGTAGGGATGCATGACCATGCGCGGGGTGCGATCGATCACCCAGAGATAATCCTTGCCTTCCTGGCCATACCGGGTCGCGCGCAGATCGGCCACTGCCCGGGCCTGCGCCTCGTTCCGGGTCAGGCCGCCGGACCGCTCAAGCTGGGCGTAGCGTTCCAGCTGGCTGTGGGCAGAGGCCACGATGGCGCGAAGGAGTTCGCGTTTGCGCTCCATGAGCGCGTTTTCGGTGGCGGGGATGAGCACCACCCAGACGGCACCCATCGACAGCAGCACGGCGAGTACCGCTGGTGCCACCAGACGAATGAGGGCCCAGCGGAAAGAAGCGGGTTTGGCCATGTCAGCGGATGATCCGGAAGATGTCCCGCGGATTCAAGGCGCAGGCCCTTATGTGATTGATCCATAATTCGCAATTCGAGGCACAGGAGCCATTGAGCCACTGAGCCACAGTGCCACAGAGTTTCAAATGAGTTGATGACAGACGAGATCCCAGGTCCAGCGGACGAACCGCGCTTTTAGGAGCGATTATTGGGACATGGGAGCGATTATTGGGACAGGCCTCAGTTGAAAACGGGCGGTAAACGAGGTTCCCCCGTGGTAGGCACTCTGGCAGGAAAAATCCGGATTCGGCCTGATCCATACTAAATCAACGGGTATTACCACTGATCGTGCATGGATGAGCGCCGCTCAGGTCGGGCGGTTGAACCCCAGACCGTGGATCCCAGGGTGCCGCGCCGCAACCCAGGAGCTTCCATGGCCGAATCCGCCGTTCCCGCCCCAACCGTGTCAAAGAAGGAAGGCAATCCCGCCGTCGTCGGCTTGGCTGGCTTCGGCCTGACCGCCTTGGTCCTCCAGTTCCACAACGTCGGCTGGATCGAGATCGGCCCGGTCATCTGGCTCGGTCTGATCTTCGGCGGCATCGCCCAGCTCATCGCCGGCTTCCAGGAAAAGAGCACCGGCAACAATCTCGGCTACTGCGCCTTCACCGCCTACGGCTGCTTCTGGTTGAGCCTCGTGCTCATGCTCATGGGCAGCAAGTTCGGCTTCTTCACCGTGACCGGCACCGAGGTCGGCCTGTACCTGCTCGCCTGGACGTTGTTCACCGCCATCCTCTGGGTTGCCGCCCTGCGCGCGAACGGCGCGCTGGCGGCGACATTTTCGCTGCTGCTCTTGGGTTTCATCCTGCTCGACATCGCCCACTTCGTGCCCAAGGAATCGCAGGTCCTCTGGACCCGCATCGCCGGCTATGAACTGATGGTGTGCGCCCTGCACGCCTGGTACGCGATGGCGCATCACATCTACAAGGATGTGTTCGGCCGCGACGTACTGCCGGTCGGCCCGGCGTGGATCGGGCCGCGGTAGCAGTCGCTGGCGTTCACGGCGGCAGGTCGACCCGGCTCCGGCCGGCCTGTACCGCGCGTAGCACCGCTGCATGCCATGGGCTGAGCGGAAGGCCGGGCAGGCTTGGCCAGGGCGCCCAGACGGGCACCGCCACATTGGCACTTGCGCCGCCCTGGGGTGACGACGGCGATGTGGACATCGCCGCTCCCCGGGCGAGTGGCAGTGCGAACGGAGCGTCGATGTCCACATCGACGCGGTCCCGCACCGCCGGGGTGTTCGCGGGATCATTGATGGGTATGCCCGACGACGACGGCGATGTGGACATCGCCGCTCCCCGGGCGAATGGCCGTGCGAACGGAGCGTCGATGTCCACATCGACGTGGTTCCGCACCGCCGGGGTGTTCGCGGGATTCCAGGTGCAACGGAAGAACCGCGCAATGAACCACGAGCCCTGCCACAGGTCGCAGGCGGGTTCGGCCACCGCCGGGGTCCAACCAAGTTCCTCCTCAAGTTCACGTTCCAGCGCGGTGGGGGCGTCCTCGCCGGCTTCGCGCCGGCCGCCGAAGCAGGTCAGCAAGCCGGCCGCGAAACGGGCCGAAGGCGGGCGCAGTTCGAGCAGGAGCCAGCCGCGCCGGTCCGTGATGATGGCGCAGGCGTAGTCGGGACGGGGGTCGCTGGTTTCGGCCACGACGGCGAGGGTGGCGGTCATCGGGTGCCGTCCAGCGGTGGGCGTCCAGCGGTAGCCATCCGCGTCGGTTGCCTGTCTCCCTCCGACCCGCCTAATGCCAGCACCCCGCCATGGTCGATCGCCTCTGGCTGCTTGCCGTCGTCTTCGCCCTGGTCGCGGTGGTGTTCTCCACCCGGCTGTTCCAGCTCCAGATCATCGATGGGGCCGGGTACGCGCTGGAAGTCGAGCGCTCGACCCTGCTGCGCGAATCAGTCCCGGCGCGGCGCGGCCGCATCCTCGACCGCAGCGGCGCGGCGATCGCCGACACCAAGGCGGTCTACCACCTGGCGGTGGTCTTCGCCGAACTTGAACTCGCCGGGCGCGCGCGCAGCGGGACACCGCTGTGGCGCCTGGATGAACGCCGCTTCGACGCGCTGGTCGCGGATCTGACTGCCCGTTTGCGCTGGATCGGCCGGGGCCAGGGCCCGCGCGAGGTGCTGTTGGACGCGCTGCTCAACCATCCGGCGGTGGGCCTGCGGTCCGGCGCGCGCGACCGCACCCGGCAGGCTGACCTGGCCCTGGTCGCCTGTGCTCGCACCGCGCTCGCGCCGGCCCGCAACGCCGCAACCAGCAACGCCGCTGCCGGCAACTCCGCAACCGGCAGCGCGGCCGCCGGCAAGAGCCAGGACGCGGATCCGCTCACTGACACCGCGCGTCTGGCCGAGTCCGACCTGCTCAGCGACGATCCCTGCCTGGCGCTCGAACGTGAACTCGCGGCGCAGTGGGGCGAGGCCGCCCTGGTGCTGTCGAGCGCCCAGTTCGCCCGCGTGGCGGCGATGATCGATGCCGATTACGCCGCCGCGATCGGCGCTGGCGGGCGCTGCCAGAGCGTGCTCGATCCCTTCGCGAGCGTGTATCGGCTGCGCGTGCCGGTGGCCCCGCCGGAGCAGAACCAGCCGGCGAGCGACCTGGAGGTTCGCATCATGCCGCTGCCGCGCCGGAACCAGGCCGAGGGTGCCTTGGCGCGCGTGCTGGGTGAAGACCAGGCCACCTTGCATGATCGCATCGAGCGTGCGATCCGCCTGGCGCGCGGCCGCCCGCCGACGACCCGGCTGTTCTACGGCGCCGCGTCGGACGCCGAGCGCATCGCGCCGTCGTTGCCGGTCGGCCAGGCGCTGTTTTCCATCAGCCTGCCCGAGGTGCCCGGCGCGCGCGAACGCGTCCTGATCATCCAGGGCGATTCCGGCGATGGTGCTGGCGTGTTCTCACGTCTTGTGGCGCGCATCGGCGCCTCGCTCGGCATCGACGGCGTGCTGATCGAGGCGTTGATCGTCAAGCACGCACAAAAGATTAAGGCGTTGACCAGCGAACGCGACTACCGCGTGCACCACCTGGTGCTCGACCCGCAGCGCCTGGACCGCCTGACCCAGCGCCTGGCCACCGCGCTGACCGCGCTCGCCCGGCCGGTGAACGCGCTTGAGGTCGAGCGCCAGCTCGCGGCCGCCCGGCGCCTGATCGATCGCGGCTGGCAGGGCCAGCGGGCGGCGGACCCGCTGCCGGTGGTGCGCGATGTGCCGCACGCGGTGGCGGTGCGCCTGTTCGGCGCCGATTCCCAACCGCCCGACGACCTGCGCCGGCGCTTCGACGACGCCGACGCCATCCTGCCCGGGCTGGTCGTGCGCCTGGATGTCGGCCGTTCGTATCCCTTCCCGGAATCGAGCGCGCACCTCATCGGTCTGGTCGGCCGCGACCGCGACGCTGATGCCGGCGATGTTTTGCGCGGCACCAGCGGTCTGGAACGGCAGTATGACGCGCAGTTGAAGGGCAGCGGCGGTACCCGGTTGAAGATCCGCACCCCCGACGGAGTGCGCGTGCTGCGCGACGAGACCGCCTTGGCGGGTTCCGATCTCGTGACCGAACTCGACATGGAGCTGCAAACCTTGGCCGAGGACAGCCTGGCCCGCTACATCGAACTGGCGAAGGAATTGCGCGTCCCGACCGCGAAGATGGAGGCCGCCGCGCCGGCCGGCAAGGGACGTGCGGGATTCTGCCTGATCGATTGCCGCACCGGTGGCGTGCTCGCGCTCGCCTCGACGCCGGGCATCCGCCTCGATCAGGTCGGCGAGCGGATCACCGAGGTGGGCCGGTTGGAGGCCGCCGCCAAGGCCGAGCCCGATCCCAACCGCGCCTCTGACTTGCGCCTGGAGGCGAAGCTGTTGTCGATTCCGCTCCATGACCACGCCAGTGAGGGCGACCAGCCGCCGGGCTCGTCGTTCAAGATCCTCACCGCCTTGTGCGGCCTGGAACTCGGTGTGCTGACTCCGGGCGAAATCATCCACTGCCAGGGCTACATGGCGATGGTGAACGGCAAGAAGGTCCTGCGCGACCACGCGCCGGCCGGCAACTACGATCTGCAAGAGGCCATCCAGCACTCGTCGAACGTGTACTTCGCCATCATCGCCGACCGCATCGCCAAGAAGGTCGGCCGCGAGGCCCTGTCGGTCTATGCCGAGCGCATCGGCCTGGGCCGCGACAACGCGATCGACATCGAACAGCAGAAGCCGCGCTTCACCGGCGACCGTCGCTTTGGCCTGGTGCCCTCGCCGGCCACCATCGCCAAGCTGCGCCCGGCCGAACCGGCCTGGGTACCCAGCGATTCCTGGCGCATGGGCATCGGCCAGTTCGCCTACGCCAGCCCGCTGCAGTGCGCCTGCATCGCCGCCGCCGTCGCCAACGGCGGCCATGTCGTGCGGCCGTTCCTCGTCCGGCCGCAATCGGGGCCGATCATCGCCGATCTCAGCATCCGTGCGGACTACCTCAACGAGGTCCGCCGGGGCATGGAAAAGGTCACCCAGGCCGGCGGCACCGCGTCGTCGTTGTTCCTCGACGGCGAGAACAGTGGCATCCGCATTGCCGCCAAGACCGGCACCTCGGAATGGGGCAGCGCGGAAAGCCGTGCTGCTGGTCGTACGCCCGACCACGCCTGGCTGATCGGTTACGCCCCCGCCGACAAGCCAGTGGTTGCCTTCGCCTGCTTCATCCACAGCGGGACTTTCGGCGGCTCTGCCTGCACCCCGGTGGTGAAACGCATCCTGGAACGTTATTTCCGCAAGTATGGCCGTGAGGGCCATCGCGAGCTGGTGGTGCCCGGCCAGCCGGATCCGCATTGATCCGCTCTCGAGCGCGGCGTTACGCCACCGATTCCCCGGTCGAGACCTGTTGCATCCAGCAAGCCTGCTGCGTGGCAACTACGCCCGCATGACGATGGCGTCAGACGCTTGGCAGTCCCTCTTTCATGCGGCACCGTGATCTTCGCATGAACGCCAACCGCTCTGGCCGGTATAATCTGGGCATGAGGCATCGGCCCAGCCTGCTGATCGTCGTGGCCTTGCTCAGCCAGATCATGGTCAGTGGCGAACCGACGCCGCGCCGGCCGGAATCAGTCCGGCCCGCGTTCGCGGCCGGCGACGTGGTCGAGTTGCAAAGTCCGCTTACCACCGTGATCCCGTTGCGCCTGCCGGCGCGTACGGCCGACGGCCTGCCCACCGAGGTGGCTGATGCCGGGCGCATCGGCGAGGTCACCTTGGTCGCCGATCTTGACGTGCCGGCTGACGCCCCGACCGATCTCGGCGTCGGGGCGTTCGTGATTGATCAGCACGGCACCTGGTTCCAGGCCCTGCATCCGGATCCGCTCCGGCCCGGCCGCAACCGCCTGGCTTTCACCCTGGGACGCGGTGAGACCCTGATGAACGAACCCGGCCGCTGCGCCTGGGGCGCGCGCGAGGCCGGACTTAGCCGCGGCACCGGGGTGTTCCTGTGGTCGGCATCCACCAGCCGTTGTCGCATCCGCATCCTGGAATTCGCCACGAAGCCGCTCGATCGGCCGGACGCATCCTCGGGTGGAACGCTAGCCGAACTCGTCCTGTCGGGTCGTGATCCCGCAACTGGGTCTTGCACCATCGCCACCGGCGAACGCTGGGAGGCCTCGGTCCGCCCGGACCCTTTTCCGGTGAATCCCTACGATCCCGACGAATTCAGTCTTGACGCCGAGGTCACCCGGCCGGATGGCACGGTGGTGCGTCTGCCCGGCTTCCACGCCCTGCCCATGGCCAACCGCGATCGCGGCGATTCCGAGCAGGTCGAACCGACCGGCGCAGGCGCATTCCGGGTGCGCTTCCGGCCGGCTCAGCCCGGCACCCATCGGGTGCAGTTGATCACCCGCTGGGGTGGCGGCAAACCGACCAAACTGCCCCTTCCGGATCTGGTCGTGACCGGCAAGCCCTGGAACGGCTGGGTGCGGGTCGACCGCGAGGATCCGCGGTTCCTCAGCGTCGACGGCAAGTTCCACTGGCCGATTGGACTCAACCTGCGTTCGGTCAACGACCCGCGCGGATGCGAAAGGATGGGATCGAAACTGACCCCGGATCGCGGCAGCTTGGCATATGCCGCGTATTTCGCCCGCCTGGCCGCCGGGGGCGGTGATGTGGTCGAGATCTGGATGTCATCCTGGAACCTGGCTTTGGAATGGCGCGCCGATTGGCCCGGCTACCAGGGTCGCGGCCGCATCAACGAGGCCAACGCCTGGCGCCTGGATCGCATCCTGGATGATGCCTGGCGCCACGGCGTGCGGATCAACCTGGTGCTCGACAACCACGGCAAGGGCTCAACCGGCACCGATCGCGAATGGCAGCACAATCCCTGGAATCGCGCTTTGGGTGGGCCGATCAACCAGGCTGCGGGACTGTTCAGCGATCCGGTCGCCCTGGCCGGCCAGGATCGCATCTGCCGCTACGTCACCGGTCGCTATGCCGACCATCCGGCGGTGCTTGCCTGGAAAATGTGGAGCGAAGTGAAGCTGACCGATGGCGGCAAGGGAGGCCTGTCGGCCGACTGGCATGCCCAGGCGGCGAAGCGTTGGGCCGAACTCGATGCCTATGGGCATCCTGTCACCACCCATTGGCAGGGTGACTACAAGGTCGTCGAACCCGAGACCGCGCAATTGCCTGGGCTGACGATGCTCTGCATCGATGCCTACATCAGACGTCCGAAGAACGGCTCGGGCATCCTGATCACCGACCTGATCGCCAACAGCATCCATGACCCCGCGCGTGGCCTGGCCCAGTACGGGAAACCGGTGCTGGCCACCGAATTCGGCGGCAGCGCCTCGGGCTGCCCCGAACCGCAGATGATCGCTGCCCTGGCCTGCGCCCCCTGGGCCGCCCTGGTCAGCGGCCATGCCGGCACGCCCCTGTTATGGTGGTTCGAGTGGGTCGACCAGGGTGCTCGCTGGGCACCGTTCGCCGCCATCCGCGCCTTCCAGACCGGCGAGGACCTGCGCCATGCCAAGGGCCGTTCGGTGCCGGTCGAGGCGACCGTGAACGGGGCCATCCTGTGGTCGCGTGCCTGGGTGCGTCCAGGTCGGATCCTCGGCTATTGCAGCGACAGCGAGTGGACGATGGACGGCCTGATCATGGACGAACGCAGTGACGCGCGCATCATCCTCGGCGAACAGGTCAAGCCAGGCGCGATGGACCTCGAATGGTGGGACGCAGATCGCGGCGTCATCCTGAACCGCGAAACCATCACCCACGCGGGTGGCCCGCTCAGGCTTTCACCTCCGGCCTTCCGCCGGCACCTCGGGTTCAAGGTGGTGCGGAAATAGCGGTCCCCGGCCAGGTGAACCCACGCATCCGGTCGATTCGTGGGCTTGACCCTGCTTTGGCGCTGAGACCATAGGCATTCGTCCCAAACAGGGGGATTCATGTTTTCAGCAGGAGCCGTCATGCCGCTTCATCCACCCGGGGTCATTCGTGGCCGTCGCATGGCCGTGCTCATGCCGGTACTCGTGCCTGTACTCGTACCTCTACTCGTGATAGTGGCGGGTCTCGCTGGATGCAGCGTGCAACCTCTCTCGCCCCCGGTCACGCCGGTGGATCCGGTGACCCCGACTCCTACTCCGTCGGCATCTTCGAAATGGACCGTGCTCGTTTATGGGCATGGCGATCACAATTTGACCAATGTCCTTGCCGCGGACATCATTCGCATGAGCAAGGCGACTCTGAATGCTGACATGAAGGTCCTGGTCTACGCCGACTTCAACGAGTCGGTCAAGTCGAGTGGGACCATGGCCAGCAACGTGAACAAGGATCAGTTGTTCCCAAAGGGCGCTTTCTGGTATCGGATCAATGGATCCAATCGATATCCCACCTTGATGGCAACCGAGACGGAACAGGACTTCGATCAACCGAATGTCCTTCGGACGGCGGTACGCAAAGCCTTCCATGAGAATCCTGCTGACCATTACGCCATCGTCCTTTGGGACCATGGCGGTTCCTGGCGCTATGGGTTTGGCGGCGATACCCAAGGTGTGACCAGGACAGGTCCAGGAATGAAACCAGAAGCCTTCGCCACGGCTATGCGGGAAGGGATGGCGGCAATGGCATTGATTTAATTTCTAATAATTTTACAGGGTTCTTGCATACGGATGCAGCGGCTTTCGCCGGTAGCATCGTCCCAGTCTTTGCTTCAGCATCCATCGGATGACGGAGATGATCGCGGCATTCGCTCGTCGGATAAGCT
>CAMCMZ010000018.1 GCA_945876185.1 Candidatus Kuenenia stuttgartensis
GAGCTTATCCGACGAGCGAATGCCGCGATCATCTCCGTCATCCGATGGATGCTGAAGCAAAGACTGGGACGATGCTACCGGCGAAAGCCGCTGCATCCGTATGCAAGAACCCTGTAAAATTATTAGAAATTAAATCAATGCCATTGGTGATGCCACTGCCCTGGGCGCATGGTTGGGCCGGTTGATTTCCCTGGGAGTGGTGGCCACCAGCGGGCGCACCAAGGGCACGCGGTATTTCGTGCCGCCCGAGATCCTGCAACGACTGGATTTCACTCCGCGCACGACCCTGACCCGGATCGAACCGCACCGGCTGGCTGCGCTGATCATCGAGGATCTGGGGCGGTATCCCGATGCCCGGCGGTCGGACATTCATAAGCGGATCGGGGATGAGATTCCGTTGGCGCAGATCAGGCGATGTCTTGATCGATTGCGACTGTCTGGCGACATCACCTCGCACGGCAAGGGGCCAGCAACCCGGTACCGTTTGGCTGGAAAAATTGGCTCAACCTCGCCCAAATCCCCGGGGATGGCGCCATGACCGCTGCGCCGATCTTGCGTAAGTCATTGTCGGTATTGACATTAAATATCGGCTCAGATGCCGTGGTTGAGCCGATTCGTGAGCCGATTCCGGCCATCAGCCGACCGCCGTTTGCAGGAAGACAAGCAACATCGTTTGCCAAGATAAGCCAAGCCATGCGCAGCGAGTTCCGGCAACGACTTGCGTTGACTAGGCCGGGTGCGCGGAACCGGCGAGCAAGGCAAAGAATCCGAATCGATCTTATAGGAAATGGAAACGGACAGATTATGCAAGTTATTGCACAACAAGTGGTTCTAATAGGAAATGCAAACCGACATGGCGGCGTGTACCGGCCATGACCTCGCCCGACTCCGAAGCCGCCCTGGTCGAGCAGCCCGCCTGCGATCTACTGGCCGGAATGGGGTGGGCGGTGGTGGACGCCAGTCATGAAACCTTCGGCCCGGCGGGAACCCTGGGGCGCGTGGATGTCCGTCAGGCGGTGCTGGAGCCGCGCCTGCGGGCGGCGCTGGTGCGGCTCAATCCCGACCTGCCGGCCGAGGCCATCACCCAAGCCACCGAGGCGCTGACTCGGGATCGTTCGGGGCTGGCCCTGGTGGCGGCCAACCGCGAGTTGTACGGCCTGGTCAAGGACGGCGTGCCGGTCGAGACACCGGATCCACGCGGCGGCCGGCAGACCGTGCGGGCGGCGGTGATCGATTGGCGGAATCCGGTGGCCAACGACCTGCTGGCGGTGCGGCAACTGACCGTGCAGGGGCCGCTGTACACCTGCCGCCCGGACATCGTGGGTTTCGTCAACGGCCTGCCCTGGGTGCTGATCGAATGCAAGGCGACCACCGTGGCGGTGCGGCGGGCCTTCGAGGACAACCTGACCAGCTACAAACATGCGCTGAACGGCATCCCGAGCCTGTGCGCGCACAATGCCGTGTTGATCGCCAGCAACGGCACGGATACGCGGATCGGCAGCCTGACCGCCGATTGGGACCGGTTTTCCCAATGGAAACGCATCAGCCGCGAGGATGAACCGCGCCGGGTTTCGTTGGAAGTGCTGCTGCGCGGCACCTGCGAACCTGGCCGGTTGCTCGATCTGGTTGAGCATTTCACCGTCTTCGCCGATCTGCCCCAGGCCGGGACGGTGAAGATCCTGGGCCAGAACCATCAGGTACTGGGCGTCAATGCGGCGGTGGCGGCGCTGCGTACCAAGCCGGATGACGATCAGCGCCTGGGCGTGTTCTGGCACACCCAGGGCAGCGGCAAGTCGTACAGCATGCTGTTCTTCGCCCAGAAAGTCCTGCGTTTGCTGCCGGGGTCGTGGACCTTCGTGGTGCTGACCGATCGCACGGAACTGGACGATCAGATCGCCCAGACCTTCGCCCGCAGTGGCACGCTGGGCGAGGATGATGCCCAGCATTGCCAGGCCAGCAGCACCGCCCACCTGCGCGAACTGCTGACCGGCAACCACCGCTACGTCTTCACCCTGATCCACAAATTCCGCTGCGAACCCGGCGTCGTGCATCCGCGCCTGAGCGACCGCCGTGACATCATCGTGCTGGCGGACGAGGCGCACCGCAGCCAGTACGACACCCTGGCGCTGAATCTGCGCAGCGCCTTGCCCAATGCGCGGTTTCTGGCGTTCACCGGCACCCCGCTCATCGCCGGCGAAGAAGCCACCCGGCAGGTCTTCGGCGATTACGTCTCACGCTATGACTTCCAGCAATCGGTCGAGGACAACGCGACCAAGCCGCTGTTTTACGAAAACCGCACGCCCGAGTTGAAGATCACCAATCCCAACCTGGACGCCGACCTGTTGGCGGCGGTGGAATCCGCCGACCTGGACGAGGACGATGAACGCGCCCTGGCGAAGGCGCTGGGCCGGAACTACGAGGTGCTGACCCGTCAGAGTCGGTTGACGACCATCGCCAAGGACATCGTCCAGCATTTCCTCGGCCGGGGTTTCCAAGGGAAGGCGATGGTGGTGTGCCTCGACAAGGCCACGGCCCTGCGCATGCACGATCTGGTGCGCCAGGCCTGGCTGGCGGAACGGCAACGGGTCGAGGTCGAGTTGGAGAAAATTCTCCGGCAGACTCCCACCGAATCAGTGATCGCCGCGCAGCAGCGCGTGCAGGAACGCCTGGTGATCCTGCGCAGCACTGACCTGGCCCTGGTGGTCTCGCCGGGCCAGAACGAGATCGAGCAGATGCGCGCCCTGGGCGAACGCCTGGGCGTGCCGCTCGACATCGTGTCGCATCGCCAGCGGATGGCTGATGAGGACCTGGAGGAACGCTTCAAGGATCCCAAGGATCCGCTGCGGCTGGTGTTCGTGTGCGCGATGTGGCTGACCGGCTTCGATGCCCCGGCCTGTTCGACCGTGTACCTCGATAAGCCGATGCGCAACCACACCCTGATGCAGACCATCGCGCGCGCCAACCGGGTCTGGGGCGAGGACAAGCGCTGTGGGTTGATTGTGGACTACGCCAACGTCTTCGCGGCCCTGGAAAAAGCCTTGGCGATCTACGGCGCGGGCCAGGGCGGCGAACGCCCGGTGACCGACAAGGCCGGATTGGTCGCCGATCTCAACACCGCCATCGCCGAGGCGGTGGCCCTGGCCCAGCGGTTTCAGGTCGATGTGCCGGCCCTGGCCGCCAGCACCAACCTGACCCGGCTGCATCTCCTCGGCGAGGCGGTCGAGCGGCTGATCGCGCCGGACGCGGTGCGCACCGATTTCCTGGCAGCGGTGCGGGTGGCGGATGGGCTGTTCAAGGCGGTGCTGCCCGATCGCCGGGCTGAACCGGCGCAGCCAATCCACGCCGCCCTGACCCTGATTGCCGACACCATCCGCGAGCGAACCCGCACGGACTCCGACATCGGCACAGTGCTGACCGCGATGCAGCAGATCCTGGACGCCGGGGTGCAGACGGGCGGGATCGCCGAGGGACCGGCCAAGCAGATCGACCTGTCGAAAATCGACTTCGCGCGCCTGCGCGAGGGATTCAAGGACAGCCCGCGTCGGCACACTGATCTCGAGACCCTCAAGGCGGCGGTGGCGGCACGACTCGGCCGCATGCTGCGGGTCAACCGCACCCGCACCGAGTATCTGTCCCGGTTCGAGGAACTGGTGGCGCGCTACAACGATGGCAGCCGTACCATCGATGATATTTTCGCCGAATTGCTGGCACTCTGCCGCGATCTGGACGCCGAGGAGCAGCGCCACGTCCGCGAGCAGTTGAACGAAGACGAGTTGGTCATCTTCGACCTGCTCACCCGCCCCGACCCGGAACTGACCAGCACCGAACGGGACACGGTCAAGCAGGTCGTGCGGCAATTGCACCAACGCCTGCACGCCCTGCTGGCGCCGGGCTGGCGCGAACGGGTGACCGCCCGCGCGGAGGTGCAGGACACGGTGGAAACGCTGCTCGATGCCGAACTGCCCAGGGCCTACACGCCGGAGGTCTTCAAGGCCAAATCGGCGCAGGTATTCCGGCACCTGATCGATCAGGCGGGGATGGCGAGCGGCACGGGCTGAGCGGTCCACGTTTCGTGGGTTGCGAGGGAAATGGGCGCAAAGGTCACTGCATCTGAACCGTCGTAACCACGCTACCAATTCCCGCCCGCAACAACCGGGTGGCGTTGGCGGTGCACCGAATGGAGGTCAAATCTGATAGTCGATGACTGTTTCTTGGCTGCGGTCGTAGACCTCGTAGCGCGAGAAACCGATGTAGACCTCGTCGCCGGCGCGCAGGGCGAGGTCGTTCTGGCGGTCGTGGCTGAGTTCGGCTTCGACCCGATGCTTGTCGTCGCTGCGCTCAAGTTCGACCCGCACCGTGGGCCCGGCGGCGGCGACCTCGATGACCTTGGCGGGGATGAGGCAGATCGGATCGCGGCGGCGTTCGATCTCGACATCGTGCGGGCGGACGAAGACGGCGAGATCGTCGGTCTTGGGCGGGGTGTGGTCCCACGACGGCGTGACAACCAGATCGCCGACCTTGGCGTGCTTGGTGCCGGCAACGCGGCCGTTGAAGACGTTGACGCTGCCCAGGAAGCGGTGCACGAACGGGGTGGCGGGATGGTGGTAAACTTGATGCGGCGCGCCGGTCTGCTCGATGCGGCCCTTGTTGAACACCACCACCCGGTCGGCGACTTCCAGCGCTTCTTCCTGGTCGTGGGTGACGAAAACGCTGGTGACGTGGACTTCGTCGTGCAGGCGGCGCAGCCAACGGCGCAGTTCTTTACGCACCTGAGCGTCGAGCGCGCCGAAGGGTTCATCCAGCAGCAGCACCTTGGGTTCGACCGCGAGGGCGCGGGCGAGGGCGACGCGCTGGCGCTGGCCGCCGGACAGCTGGTTCGGCAGGCGATGGGCGAATCCGTCGAGTTGGACCAGTTTGAGCAGGTCCCTGGCCTTGGCCTCTGCCGCTTCTTTGCTTGGGCGTTCGTGCTTGGGTTTCACGCTCAGGCCGAAGGTCACGTTTTCGAGCACGCTCATGTGCCGAAACAGCGCGTAATGCTGGAAGACGAAGCCGACCTTGCGGTGCTGGGGCGTGTCGTTGGTGGCGTCGACGCCGTGCAGTTCGACCCGGCCGGTGTCGGGAATTTCGAGGCCGGCGATGATGCGCAACAAGGTGGTCTTGCCGGAACCCGACGGACCGAGCAGGGCGACCAGTTCGCCGTCGGGGATTTCCAGGCTGACATCGTCGAGGGCGGCGAAGCTGCCAAAACGCTTGGTGAGATGCGAGACGATGATGCTCACAGAGCTTTTCCTACCTGCCTGCTCAGGCGATGCTCGATTACGGTCTTGATCACCAGGGTCACCAGCGCGAGGCCGGCGAGGAGCGAGGCGATGGCGAAGGCGGAAGCGAATTGGTATTCGTTGAAGAGGATCTCGATGTGCAGCGGCATGGTGTTGGTCTGCCCCCGGATATGCCCCGAGACCACGCTGACCGCACCGAATTCCCCCATCGCCCGCGCATTGCAGAGGATGAGGCCGTAGAGCAGGCCCCACTTCACGTTGGGGATGGTGATGCGCCAGAAGATCGTCCAGCCGCCGGCACCGAGGCTCATCGCGGCCTGTTCTTCTTCCTGGCCGACCGACTGCATCACCGGGATGAGTTCGCGCGCGACGAACGGGAAGGTCACGAAGGCGGTGGCGAGGGCGATGCCTGGGGTGGCGAAGATCACGGGCAGGTCGTGCTCGCTTGCCAGCCAATCGGCGATGGTGGCGATCTGGCGTTTCCCATCAGCGGTGACCAGGGGCTGGAAGACCTCGTTGAAGAGCGATGAATACCAGGCCAGGACCGGACCGTTCTCGATCAGGATCGCCAGCGCCAGCGCGGCGAGACCAACCCACCAGAGCCAGCCCGGACGTGCGATCGTGAACCAGGCCCAGATTCCGTAGATGACCCAGGCGATGGCGCCGATCGTCGTCACCCACCACAGGGCGGGCCAGATGAAGGCGATCGGACGACCGCCAGCCCAGCCCTGGGCGCCGAAGATCAGGACGAAGACCAAGCCGGCGATGACCGGCGAGATCGCGAAGGGCAAATCGATGAGCGAGAGCAGGATCGACTTGCCCGGGAAGCGGAAGCGGGTCACCAGCCACGCGGCGGCGACGCCGAAAATCGTGTTGGCAACCAGGGCGATGAAGGCGGCGATCAAGGTCAGCTTGATCGCGGCGAGGGCGACGGGTTCGGTCAGGGCCTTGAAATAGACCTCGATCCCCTTGCGGAAGGCCTCATGGAAGACCACCGCCAAAGGCAGGAGCAGGAAGGTCGAGAGAAAGGTCAGCACGATTCCGATGAGCAGCCAACGCACCCAGCGCGGTTCGCTCAGGCCAGCCCGCTGTGGTGGCGGCGCGCCAAGAGCGCCATGGCCAACCGGGGCGCCGCTCATGGCCGGTCCCCGGCGCGACGTTCAGCCCAGCGTTGCAGGAAGTTGACCGTCAGCAGCATGATGAAGCTCACCACCAGCATCGCCGCCCCGAGTGCGGTCGCGCCCTGGTAGTCGTATTCCTCCAGCTTGATGATGATGAGATGCGGCACGATCTCGGTCTGGAGGTACTTGGAACCCGAGATGAACACCACGGATCCGTATTCGCCGATCGCCCGCGCGAAGGCGAGGGCGAAGCCGGTGATGATCGCGGGCAGCAGTTCCGGCAGGATGACCCGGAAGATGATCTGCCAGCGGTTCGCGCCCAGGCAGGCGGCAGCTTCTTCGGTGTCCTTGGAGATTTCTTCCAGCACCGGTTGCACGGTGCGGATGACGAAGGGCAGGCCGATGAAGGTCAAAGCGACGCCGATGCCGAACTGGGTATAATTGACTTCGAAACGCAGGTAATCGTACCACTGCCAAAGTGCCTGGTCGGTTGGACGCACGCCCAGGACCAGGCCGCTTGGATCCAGCCAGCCGCCGATCCAGCCGTTGGGGGCGAACAGCGCCGTGAGGCTGATGCCGGCGACGGCGGTGGGCAGGGCGAAGGGCAGGTCAACGATGGCGTCAAAAAATCGCCGTCCGGGGAAACGATAGCGCACCAGCACCCAGGCGGTCAGCAGGCCGAAGACCAGATTGACCACCGCAGCGACCAGGCTGACTCCGAAGGTGACCTGAAAGGCATGGATCACTCGCGGGGTAGAGAGCTTGGCCCACAGCCCGGACAAACCCAGGCCGCTGGCGTGGATGAACAAAGCTGCCAACGGGATGAGCACCAGCACGCTGAGCCAGGTGACGGTGATACCCAGGCTCAGCCCGAAGCCGGGCAGGATGCCAAGGCGCGAGCGCCAGCGTCGATGGATGGGGATGGAGGTGGACATGGATCCGATTCGGCCGGAAAAAGCCCGGACCCCTTGCTGCGAAGGGATCCGGGCGGGCGATTTTGCTCAGGGAATTGCCGTGATTACTTCTTTTCGATGATGCTGTCAAATACGCCGCCTTCGCCGAAATGCGTCTTCTGGGCCTTCTGCCAACCGCCGAAGACCTCATCGATGGTGAACAGGGTCACGTTCGCGAACTCGCCCTTGTGCTTTTCCAGCACGGCCGCGTCGCGCGGACGGTAGTGGTGCTTGGCCGCGAGTTCCTGGCTTTCAGGGGTGTAGAGGAACTTCAGGTAGGCTTCGGCCACCGCACGGGTTCCCTTCTTGTCGACGTTCTTTTCGACCACCGCGATCGGCGGCTCGGCGAGGATGCTGATCGACGGGGTGACGATGTCGAACTTGGCCGCGTTGTCGCCCTTGGTCACGAGATAGGCCTCGTTTTCCCAGGACAGGAAGACGTCGCCGATGCCGCGCTCGGTGAAGGTGATGGTCGAACCGCGCGCGCCGGTATCGAGCACCGGGACGTGCTTGAACAGTTCAGCGACGTAGGCCTTGGCCTTGGCTTCGTCGTTGCCGTTCTGCTTCAGGGCCCAACCCCAGGCGGCGAGGTAGTTCCAGCGCGCACCGCCAGAGGTCTTCGGGTTCGGAGTGATGACCTTTACATCCGGCTTGATCAGATCGGCCCAGTCTTTGATCCCCTTGGGATTGCCCTTGCGGACCAGGAAGACGATGGTGCTGGTGTAGGGCGAGGCGTTGTTGGGCAGCTTGGTCTGCCAATCCGCGCCCAGCAGCTTGCCCTTCTCAGCGATGACGTCGATGTCATACGCCAGGGCGAGGGTGACCACGTCGGCGGCCAAGCCGTCGATCACCGAGCGTGCCTGCTTGCCGGAACCACCATGACTGACGTTGATCTCGACCGTTTTTCCGGTGGTCTTCTGGAAATGGGCGGCAAAGGCCTTGTTGAAATCGGCGTAGAA
The DNA here is from genome assembly GCA_945876185.1 of Candidatus Kuenenia stuttgartensis. Taxonomy (GTDB): domain Bacteria; phylum Planctomycetota; class UBA11346; order UBA11346; family UBA11346; genus BJHQ01. Next base: position 8,313 of record CAMCMZ010000018.1, read on the forward strand.
TTCACGCGTCGGATCGTAGCTGACGTTCAGCAACGAGAAGTCGGCCGCGGGCAAGGTTGCCGTGACGGCGAGGGCGACGGACGTGAGGATGGTGCGGAGTGACATGGGATTCCTTGGGGTTGCCAGGGGGGTGACGAGAGTGAGGGAAAGCCGGGAATGTTGGTTACGATCGCGCTTCAGGGGTGACGGCAACCTGGTGCCGCCGGCAAGAATCGGTTGCGACCAGGATTCGGGTCGAAGGATATCGGATGGCGACAACGAGTTGACACGTTTTTTCTCATGGGCTCGGGAAACGGGGTACCCAGCCGCGTCGGCTGAACCTCATCCGTACTATTGTAAGGCACATGCCTATATAACGAATATCGGCGGTGTCAAATACCCGTCCGACAAACCCGGAAATCCGCCCGAAACCGCAAAAATTCTATAATGAATACCTATAATAATCTAAGAAATCATCCATTCGTATCGGGGCAAGAGCACCCCGGTTTCGCTCCGCGCCTCGGCCATCGTTATGCTGATATGCAATGTGTCCGCCGGTCGGGACCCGCTGTGCAGGTGTTCCCGGAAGCCATTCTCCGCCAAGCCGTCACCACCAGGCCGTCACCGCCAGCCGTCACCGCCAGGCCGTCGCTTCTGACGCGGTCCATGATCGCGCGTGAACCTATAGGCGGTCGCCACAAATTTGGCGCGGTAGGCGTCCGGGACCTCTGATAACCAAGCGGGCGTTTTCACCAGTGGAGACCCTGCCCTCCACGCCGGTGGATCCTGGACGCCCATACTCATCCGGACGCGGCTTGTCTTCGTCCATGTCTAACCATACTCCCCTCCATCGATTCATCGCGATGGATCGTTCCCTCTCGCGCTCCACCCGTCTCCACCAACCCGAAAGGCCCGCATGGCCCGTTCCCTGTTCACCTCCGAATCCGTCTCGATGGGCCATCCCGACAAGGTGGCTGATCAGATCAGCGACGCCATCCTTGATGCCTTCCTGGTCCAGGATCCGCGTTCGCGCGTGGCCTGTGAAACGCTGGTCACCACCGGACAGGTGGTGGTCGCCGGTGAGGTCACCTCGAAGGGCGTGATCGACGTGCAGGACGTGGTGCGCAAGACCATCCGCGAGATCGGCTACACCGAGACCGGCATCGGCTTCGATGCCGACGCCTGCGGCATCATGGTCGCCCTGCACAAGCAGTCGCCCGACATCGCCCAAGGCGTCGATGAAGGCAAGGGCCTGCACAAGGAACAAGGCGCCGGCGACCAGGGCCTGATGTTCGGCTACGCTTGCGACGAGACACCAGAACTCATGCCGCTGCCGATCTTCCTCGCCCACCGCCTGATGGAAGAACAGGCCCGCCTGCGCCAGTCCGGCAAGATCCCCTACCTGCGCCCCGACGCAAAAAGCCAGGTCACGATCGAATATGACGGCGACAAGCCGGTGCGCGTCCACACCGTGGTGATCTCGACCCAGCACAGCCCGCAGGTGAAATACGAAACCATCCGCAAGGACATGATCGCGATGGGCACGGCGGCGATCGCCAAGGCGACCAAGGTCAAGATCGACAAGGACACCATCTGGCACATCAACCCGACCGGCCGCTTTGAAGTCGGCGGCCCGCACGGCGACAGCGGGCTGACCGGGCGCAAGATCATCGTCGACACCTACGGCGGCATGGGCCGCCACGGCGGCGGCGCGTTCTCGGGCAAGGATCCCAGCAAGGTCGACCGCAGTGCCGCCTACGCCGCCCGCCACGTCGCCAAGAACGTGGTCGCCGCCGGCCTCGCGAAGCGTTGCGAAGTCCAGGTCGCCTATGCCATCGGCGTGGCCAAGCCGGTGTCGGTGAAGATCGACACCTTCGGCACCGGCACGGTGTCCGACGAGGTCCTCGCCGCCGCCGTCGACAAGGTCTTCGACCTGCGCCCGAAGGCGATCATCGACCGCTTGGATCTGCTCAAGCCGATCTACCGCCACACCGCCTACCACGGCCACTTCGGCCGCAAGCAGTTCACCTGGGAGCAGACCGACCACGCCGCTGCGCTCAAGACCGCGCTCGGCCTCAAGGTCTGAACGCCTCTGGCGTCCAGGCCATTGCCCCCAGCATCCGGCCATGACCGCCCGCCGTGCGCTCGTCGCCATGGAATTCCTCAGTCCCGATGGGACCCGCCTGATCCTCGATGACGACGGCTGGCGGCTGGTCAATCCCCGCCAGCTCGGCCCCAAGCAGCTGGACAAGGCCAGGAAACTCCTGGAAAAATGCGCTGAGCCGCCGGCAGCGCCCGAACTTCCGCCGGGTGCCGAGCCTCCTGATCCGCCGACCATGGAGGAATCCGGAGAGGCCGCTGCCGCCCGATTGCAGCTGCGCGTCACCCAGCGCCGCTGGCGTCAGCATCATTGACGACCCGGGCCTGGCGCGGCAACGCGACCGCCGGCAACGCGACCGCTAAGGCAGGTCGAATCCCAAGGTGGCGAGCACGTCCGCAAGCGCGATCAGCGGCAGTCCGGTGATCGCGGTCTGATCCGCAGAGTCGATGCGGCTGAACAGCGCGATGCCTCGGCGTTCGAGTTTGTAGGCCCCGGCGCAATCGATGGGGTTGTCGGCGGCGATGTAACGCGCGATCGCCGCTGCGCAGAGCCGGCGCATGGTGAGAGCGGTGACATCGCAGAACGGATGCTCGCGCCCGGCGGCGACCACGCATACGGCCGTGACCAGCCGATGCGTTCGCCCGGCCATGCGGGCGAGCGTCGCGGCAGCGCGCTCGGGATCCCCGGGCTTGCCAAGGATGTCGCTGTCCAGGCAGGCGAGCTGGTCGGCCCCGATCACCACCGCGTGCGGTGCGCCAGCGGCGACGCTCAGCGCCTTGGCACGGGCGAGGAACTGAGCCAGCGCGCGTGGCCGGTCGGCCAGATCGACGTTGCTTGCTAGGAATTCGCGCTTGAGCGCCTCTTCGTCGCAGGTCGGCGCCGCCTGGCGGAACGGCACCCCGAGGCGGGCGAGCTGTTCGGCGCGGTAGCGGGAGGTGCTGGCGAGGATGAGGTCGGGTGCATTCATGGCGCGGCAGCATCGGATCCGCCAGCGTCGCGGAAGGGCCTTGGCCCAGGGCCTGGCCGCAGCGAAGCCGACATCCCCACCGACATGTCCCCTGTTCAACCATGCCGGTTTGGAGGCCATTGCCGGGGCGGAAATCGTTCAAATCGACAGCATGCTGACCTCCTTGTCCCCGACCGGGTTCACGACACCCTGCACCCCAGGATCACCCATGTCCGCGCTCACCGGCCCCGATCCGCATCTCGTTCCGCGCGCGATGCCCGACATCGCCCACGACCAGGGCCCCACCGGCGGGACCCTGGACAAGGTGGGCATGACCGGCATCGAGGTGCCGGTGCGGCTGCGCGACGATGCCGGCAATGTGATGCTGACCCCGGCGAAGGCCTCGGCCTTCGTCAGCCTCGCGGCGCCAAACGCCCGGGGCATTCACATGTCGCGGTTGTTTCTCAGCCTCCAGGCCATCCTGGGCGAGGAAGAGCTCAGCCTGCCGACCCTGCGCCAGCTGCTGCACGCCTTCATCGGCTCGCACCAGGCGATCTCCGACGCGGCCCACGTCCGTCTGGACTTCGAACTGCTGGTGCGTCGACCGGCGCTCAAATCGAAGAACCACTCCTGGCGCACGTATCCGGTGTGGGTGGTCGGCGACCTGATCGCCGGGCGCTTCAGTTATGCGCTCGGGGTGAAGGTGGCGTATTCGAGCACCTGCCCATGCTCGGCCGCACTCGCGCGCCAGCTCATCCAGGACAAGTTCCGCGCCGATTTCGCCGAGGTGCCGCAAGTCAGTGTGGACGAGGTCTTCGCGTGGCTGGGGCTGGAATCGTCAATCCTGGCCACGCCGCACAGCCAGCGGAGCTACGCCACGGTCGAGGCCCGCATCGCCGACCCCGCGGATGCGCCGAGCTTCGTCGAGGTCATCGATCTCATCGAAGGCTCGTTGCACACCGCAGTCCAGGCCGCGGTGAAGCGCGAGGACGAGCAGGAGTTCGCGCGCCTGAACGGCATGAACCTGATGTTCTGCGAGGACGCCGGCCGCCGCCTGAAGCTCGCCTTCGAGCGCGACGCGCGCATCTGCGATTTCCGCATCCAGGCCGACCACGTTGAGAGCCTGCATCCCCACAACGCGACCTGCGTGGTGGTGAAGGGCGTGCCAGGCGGCCTCACCGCATAGCCGTCCCGCGCGCCGGCCCGGTTGCTCGGCGCTGTACCCTCGTGCACCGGCCACGTTAGCTTCCCGGCCATGGCCGAAACCAGACCCGTCATCGCCGCCGGCGTGATCCTGCGCCGGCGTATCTCGGCTGGCGACCGTTGGTTGCTCCTGCGCGCGACCAAACACGGCGAGTGGGGTTTCCCCAAGGGGCATCAGGATCCCGGCGAAAGCATGTTCCAGACCGCGCTGCGCGAATGCGCCGAGGAATCCGGCATCGCCCTGGTCGAACTGGAGGGCGATCCGTACGAGCTGGTCTATCCGCTGCCGGATGGCCGGACCAAGCGGGTGGTGCTCTTCCCGGCGTTCACCCGCAGCGCGGCGGTGACGCTCAGCGACGAGCACGACCTGTCCGTATGGGCGGATGCGACCCAGGTCCTCCGCCGGCTGCCGCATGTCGGTGTGCAATCCCTGTTCACCGCCTACCGCGCCGACCTCAAGCAGCGTCAGCGCCGCACGGCCCCACCGGCGAAGCCTGATCCCGCAGCAAAGCCTGATCCAGCAGCAAAGCCTGATCCAGCAGCAAAGCCTGATCCAGCAACGCAGCCTGATCCAGCAACGAAGTCCGCAGCCACGTCGACCACAGCACCGCATTTACGCAGGCCTGCGCCGAAAACCGTCGATAAAACCCCGTGATTTCCCCATGATGACCGTTCTGTTCTTCGAGCCCCAGGACCAGCCGCCGACTCCACCCGAGGATCTCGCCGCAGCGCTTTGCCGACTCGGGGTCGTCCTGGCCGGGGCCGATGCCGCTGCCTACCGGCCGGGCACCTGGACTGACTCGGCCACCGGTTCGCGGCTGATCTGCGATCTCGGAGAACCGCCGCTTGAATCCGATACCGAGCACCCACCGCGCGCCTATGCCGGCTGGCGCACGGTTCTCCTCGCCATCCACATCCCGTTCTGCGGCCCCCACTGGCAGGCGGTCGAGGCGCTCTGCCTGGTCGAACGACTGCTTGCCGAGGTGCCCGGACTTGCGCATCTCGATTGCGAGGACACCGCGCGCGACGGCGAGGCCGACCCGGGCCCGTACCCCTGGAGCCGACCACGCCTGATCGCGAGCTGGCAGCGCCAGCACGAGGCCTGGATCGCCGGCCGGCCGCGCATGCCGCGCATGCACCGCGGATCGAGCCTGCGCCTGTGGCGCTACCGCCGTGAGCGCGCCGCCGGGCTGGCGGCCCGACCCGAGGTGGTCTGGCCAGAGGCCCTGGTCCTGGCCCGGCGCACCAGCGCAGGACTGGCCGAGCCGGCCGGGGCTGCGGTCTGGCAGGATGCCACCCGCCCGTTTGTGTTGCCGCCGGTCGAGTTGGTGGTGGTGGTGCGTCCGGATGGAGCCGGCGTGGTGACGGCCCGAGCGCTTCTGGAGGAGTGTGCCGGTGAGGAACTGGCGCAGGGTCTCGCGCGGTTGATCCTCCCCGATGCGGCGACCAGGCGTTTCCACGCTGAGACGGCCTTGCTGGCGCAGACGGGATTCGCCGCCCTGAGTGACGAGGAATGGGTCGATTGAGAGGCGCAGAACGGCCCAGGCGTCTGCCCCACCGGTTCTGCTGCGACCTCCGTCAGCATTGCGTTAGCTGCATTTGCGGTCCAACCTTGAGCACATGAGCGGCACGTTCCCCTGCCCGCACTGTGGCGCGACCTATCCGCGCAGCCCCAAGCTGGTCGGCCGCCTGGTGCGCTGCACCGGCTGCAAGCAGGTGTTCGTCCTGGGTGAGGACGGAATCGCCCGGCCAGACGCGCCGGCGCCCGGGCCCGTTGCGCCGGCCCGGCTCACGCCGCCCGCTTCCGATCCGTCCTCCGCCCTGCAATCCCCTCAAAGTGTCCCGCCAGTGAAGGCTGTGGCAGAGACCGCATCTTCGGCTCCGCCACGGCCGGATGCCGACAACGCCGCCCGGACCGGCACCACCCGACGCACGGTGTCGCAGCGTCTGGCCAAGGTGAAGACCGAGAAGTTCGAGCAGCAGCGGCGCGAGATGGCGACCTCGCTCAACAGCGTCATCGCCACCGCCATCGAGCAGCACGATTCCCGGGCCGAGGCCGAGCAGGCGAAAAAGAAAAAGGCAGAGGGCCAGGTCGGCGAGATCGGTCCGGCGATCCTCACCGGTGAAGGCGAACGCGAGGCCCGCGAACGTCGGGGCTGGGCCGTCGGTTGCGCCGTGGCGCTGGTGGCGCTCGCCCTGGTGCTCTGGCTGATCCTGCGCCATTCGCCTGAGCAGCGCGCCCTTGACGCCTTCTGTGCGGGCGTCGACCAGGCGGACAACCGCTATGGCCGGCGCGCCCCGGCGATCATGGCCAGATCGGTGGTGCAGCACGACGAATCCAACCGTGTCGTGTCCGCGCCGTTCATTTCCCTGCCGCAGGTCAGATTCCAGAAACCCAGGCAGATCCCCTTCGTGAAGATCCGGCCCTTCCTGGCCGAATACGCTGCCCTGGTCCGGCTCGACCAGCCGGCGGGCTGGGTCAAGGCCGACCGGCGCGACGAAATCGTCAAGTTCTGGGCCGCCTTCCCGAACCAGAACCTGCTTGAGGACATGTGCCGCAAGAACGGCATCGTCCTCCAGACCACGCAGCAGATCCGCGCCAGTCTGACTGCGGGTGGGCTGGACGAGGATTCCTCCGATCTGGTGTGGTTCCTGCTCACGGCCCGCGCCCGCGCCAACACCGGCACGGCGCACCCCAATCCGATCGCGGCGCGGCTCCTCGCGGACGCGCTGCAAGCAGAGGAAGGCAAGCCGAGCCTGGTCGCCATCGAATGGCTCGTCTTCAGCGGCCGCAAGGGCAGCCTGCTCTTCGATCCGGGAGCCAAATACCAAGTGGTGAACCGGGATTTCCGCGGCCGCCTGATCCGCCTGGTCGAGAAGTCCGGCCGCGGTTCCTGGGCGGTACTGGACCTCCTGCCCGAAACCGTGCGTTGAACCGGAACCCGCCGGAACCGGCTACCACGGGGCTCGTCAGAGCGGATCCCGGTTGGTCGACGCATCCGCCGCAATCGCCGCAGCCCGGTCGAACTCCTTCCGCGTGCTTGTGTTAGCTCCTGGCCGGATTTACCTTTAGAAGGTCAACCGCGCATGACAGGCACCACCGACCAGCCGTCCGATCAGCATTTGCCGAGCCTGCCCCACGTCGGCGGGCTCGACGAGTTCACGTCGTTGCGCCCTGAAGCAGCCGACGTGAAGGCTGAATTCATCACCGACAGCAGCACCGACAGCAGCGCCGGCCGACCGGCCCTGGCCCCGGCCGTCCTGCCCGAGGCGGACCCGGGACAGCCGCCAGCGACCTCGGCCATGGATGAACCGCAGGTGGTCGAGGGCCGTGACTCGTACCTGGGCCGGCAGTTCGGCGGCTATGTGCTTGAAAAGAAGATCGGCCAAGGCGGCATGGGCCTGGTCTACATGGGCCGGCAGGTCAGCCTCGACCGGGTGGTGGCGATCAAGATCCTCAACAAGGCCCTCAACGACAACATCGAATTCATCAAGCGCTTCGAGCGTGAGGCGAAGTCGATCGCCAAGATCAGCCACGCCAACATCGTCGCGGTGTACGATTTCGGGGTTTGCGACGACTCGCGCTACATGGTGTGCGAGTACATTGAGGGGCAGTCGCTGGCCAGAATGATCTCGGACCAACTGCTGGTGCCGCTCAACCGGCTCGCGCCGCTGATGGAGCAGTGCCTGAGCGCGCTGTTCCACGTCGGCCAGCAGGGCGTGGTGCACCGCGACATCAAGCCGGACAACATCCTGATCACCAAGGACGGCCACGCCAAGGTCGCCGACTTCGGCCTGGCGAAGGACGTCAGCGGCAACGGCGATGCGACCGACCTGACCCAGGCCGGACTGGCGATGGGCACGCCGGCCTACATGAGCCCGGAACAGTGCATGGGCCGTAAGATCGACGGGCGCAGCGACATCTATTCGCTCGGCGTCACGGCGTACTATGCGCTCACTGGTGAAAAACCGTTCACCGGCCAGTCCTCCTTCGAGATCATGACCAAGCAGCGCGAATACACGCCCGCGCCGCCCAGCAAGCTGATCCCGAGCATCCCCAAGGAATGCTCCGACCTGATCATGCGCATGCTCGCGAAAAGCCCAGGCGATCGCTTCACCGACGCGCTGGCCTGCCGCGAGGCCTGGCTGGCGATCATCGAGCACCTGAATCGGCCGTCTGCCGCAACCTCCGGGGATCGCCTCGATCCGCATCCTGCCGCTCCGCCCCGGATCGAGCCGGCCGCCAGCGGCACGCGGCCACCGCCGCTCGAACTGCCCCAGCTGCCGGTGCCGCCGGCGCACCCGCCCGAAACCCCACCGCCACCAACCAACGAACGCCGCCCGGTCGGCGTCGGGGCCGGAACCCCTGGCCTCGGCGGTCCGGGCGGTGCGGCCGCCAGCCAGCGGCGGCCTGCTGTCGACCGCAGTATTAGCGACCTCGCCGCCGGCGGGGTGCGGGCTTCCGGTTCCGGCACGGAATTGCAGCCGCCGGGCGATTCCGGCCGCCAAGGTTCGGAACGCCAGTCGCGCCAGGCCACTGATCGCAGGCCGCGTTCCTCTGGCAGCGCCGAACTGATGGCCTGCCCGCGTTGCGCCGCAGCGAACCGCTTCGAATACACGGTGTGCGAGAAGTGCGGCTGTCCCCTCCACGGCGAAGAGGCGCAGGCCGCCCTGCGCACCCAGGAGGCCGAAGCCCAACGCCAGCTTGAACTCGGCAATTTCCAGGAGTCCGCCGCGATCTACGCCCGGCTCGCCGACCGCGTGCACGATCGCCGCCAGCGTTCGATCCTGCGTTCCAAGGAGCGGGAGGTGCGCAAGCTGGCCTACGAGCATCAGTTGACCCAGCTCAAGATCCGGGCCAAGCAGAGCGAGCAGCGCGGCGATCTGCGCGGGGCCATCACCATCCTCGAGAACCGCGAGCCGCTGGCCGATCCCAGCGCGACCACGATCGGCATGGACGCCTCGCTGGTCGAGGAGATCGGACGCCTGCGTTCAGCGCTCATCCGGCGTCGGCGCATTCGGCTGGTCGTGATTGTCGTCGCGGCGATCGTCCTGGCGGTAGCCACGTGGTGGGTGGTTAGCCGCAAATCGTCCCAGCCGACCGCGGCCGGCACGGTGGTGGCACCACCTGGAGGCCAAGCCCCGTGAGCGCCACGCCGATCCGTTGTCCCCGCTGTCTGACGCCGCATGACGGCCAGACCGACGCCTCGGGCCAGGCCACCTGCGTGGTCTGCGACCACCGCTGGCTCGTGCCACCGTCCGTCCCTGCCCCAGCGGTGAAGACGGACGGCCCGCAGGTGCTTCCGGTCCGCTCGCGGTCCGGCCGACTTGCTCCGGTCAAGCCTCTCCAGCCGGTCGTCGCGCTGCCGCAGCTTCCTGAGACTCCCCGCAAAAGCGTGAAATCGGATCGTTCCCCGGCGGTGAAGGTCCGCGATGAGGGTCGCAGCAACGAGTACCTGCCCGACGAGGACAGCCGCAAACCCAATCCACTCACCATGCGGCACGATGCGGACGACCCCGATCTGCCCATCCCGATCGTGGTGAATCCGGCCCTGGCCCCACAGCAGCCGGCGGCAGCGGGGCCCCCGGAACTGCCGATCCAATCCGATCTCTTCGAGCGGGCTGAGAAATCCGCGCAGCAGGATCGCGCCAGTTTGCGCACCCAGCCCGAGCTGCCGCCGGCCACGGCCCCCGCCAGTGGGCCAAGCTGCCCGGTGTGCGGCCATGCGACGACACCGGCCGCTCCGGGCCAGAAGCAGACCTGCAGCGAATGCGGGGCGGTATTCGAAGCAGGTTCGGGCACGATCGGCCACGGCAACTCCTCGTCCGCCGCCCCCGCCGCGGTGCCCAAGGATCCTTTCATCGGCACGACCATGAACGGCTGCCTGATCGACCGCAAGATCGGTGAAGGTGGCATGGGTTCGGTTTATCACGCGAAGCAGCTGTCGCTCGACCGCAGCGTCGCGATCAAGGTCCTGCCGGCGGACCTCGCCCGCAATGGCAACTTCATCTCGCGCTTCGAGCGCGAAGCCAAGAGCCTCGCCCGCATCAACCATCCCAACATTTTGCACATCTACGATTTCGGCGAGGATCCCCAGCACGGCGTCTACTTCATGATCATGGAGTTCGTCGATGGCCGCGACCTTGGGGCGATCCTCCATGAACGCCTCACCCTGAGCCAGCTCGAGGCCCTGGACTTCCTCCGTCAGGCGACCCTGGGCATCGAGCAGGCGGCGGAAAAAGGCGTCATCCACCGCGACATCAAGCCTGACAACCTGATGGTGACTCGCTCCGGCACCATCAAGGTCAGCGACTTCGGCCTCGCCAAGGGCTACGCCGACGACAAGGACGTGACCTCGGTGGGCGTGCGCGTCGGCACCCCGGCGTTCATGTCACCGGAACAATGCGATGGCCTGGACGTCGACTGGCACAGCGACATCTACAATCTCGGCTGCACTGCCTATCTCGCCCTCACCGGCCGGCTGCCCTTCGATGGCGACACCCCCTTCGCGATCATGCTCAAGCACAAGAGCGATCCGGTGCCGGGCATGCGCGAGATCGATCCGCGCATCGACGCCAAGGTCGAACGCCTGATCTGCCGCTTGCTCGCCAAGCGGCCTGAGGACCGCTATCGCAACTTGCGCGCCCTGGTCGAAGAAATCGAACTCCTGATGGCGGATCTGCGCGGATCCTCCACCGTCTTGCGCAAGACCAACGGTCCGATGCGCGCGCTGGTGCAGAATCCCGATGGCTCGGTGCGTCAGACCGAACCGGCGCCGCCGCAACCCCGTTTGGCGGGTCCGCCCGGTCCGGCGGCCAAGCCCGGCCGCGCTCCGGCGGCCGCGCCGACGGCCGGTGCGCCGGAGTCGATCCCAGACTGCTTGCGGCCGGTCGATGTACCGGCCCGTCCGTCCCCTGCGCCGTCCTCTCCACCACCATCGCCGCAGCCGCCACCCCAGCCGGCCTTCCCGCAACCGATGCCGCCGGCCCGCTCCTCGGCCTCCAGCGCGCAGCGCGGTCCGGCCCGACATGAATCCAGCCACGACGACCTGCGCGCGAGCCGGGTCGGACGCACCTTCGATGTCGAGCTGGAACTCGCGCGTTCACGCGGGCGCAATGCCGAGGTCGATGCACTCGTCACCAGCGCCGACCGCCTCGCTGCCGCTGGCCGCTGGTCCGATGCGGCACGCGACTGGCAGCGTGCGTCCGAACTGAGCGCCGATCCGCAGCGCGCCTCGCGCCTGACCCAGCAGGCGAAGTCCGCGCGCCTGAAGGCCGGTCGCAACCACATCCTGGGCCGCATCCTGTGGACGCTGGTGACGCTCATCCTGGTCGCCGCCGGGCTCTTTTTCGCGCCGCCGCTCATCCACGACTATTTCCTGGGCGTGCGCCTCGAATCGGCGATGCAGGTCCGCGAACTTCCCCAACGTGCACGCGAACTCGAAGGCATCATCCGCGACGGTCGACCCTGGCCGTGGTACGAGTCGATTTTCCAGCGCAGCTACGACCTGCCCTCGGTGGTGGAGGCCAAACGCCAGCACGGCCGGTCGCAGGAGCTCCTCAACAAGGATGTCAGCAAGCTGCCCGGCTCGGCGCCGATCGCCGCCTCGCTGACCGAGCTTGAACGCCAGTACAAGGATCAGGCGGTACCCTGGACCGACGTGGTCAAAGGCGCCGACGCCCTGGCTCAGGGCCGTCTCGACCCGGCGGCGCAGAAGCGCGTCGCTGAGATCCGCAGCACGGCCACAGCCGAGGCCGAGGCGATCGAAGCGTCGCTCACCGCGATGACCGAGGCACTTCGCAAGGGCCGCCATGGCGAGGCGCTAGACGTGGCCACCCGGCTACGCACCGCCCGCATCGGCGCCGCCACCCTGGGCCGCCTCCTGCTGCCCGCCAGGCTCGAGATCGTCGACATCGATCGCGATGGCAAGCCGGTCCTCGACGCCCAGGTCCGGGTCGACGGCACGGTGGTGGTGGCTTAGCCCGGGCCGGTGCCCGGATCGATCCGCATCGCGCGCAGCCCCAAAATCCAGACCAACGTCGAGATCGGTGCACCTGGCATGGCGGTGGTGAAGACGGTCTTCCCGGCGACCACCGAAGCCGGCGAGGCGGTGCAGAACGTCGCGCTGCCGATCGCTCCACTCTGGGCCGCGTCCGGCACGCGCGGCTGGGCCGGCCTGCATACCCTGGCGGGAAACCAGGTCGCCATCCAGCGCGGCGATGGGGTGATCGTGCGCGCCCTCGCCGATGGACGTGAAGTGGTGCGCTTGAACGAACCGCTGCAGCCATTCTGGCGCGAGCATGATGGCGGGGTGCAGCTGGTTGCGGAGGGCGGCGACGCGCACGACATCTATGAGGTCCGCCGCCACGCCCTGCCCAACCTCACTCAGGGCGGGTTCACCTACCGCAGCCGATTCCCGGTGCTCGCCATGCATGAGCATGCCTGCACCTACCGCGCCGGGGTGCGTCTGCGCCTGGTCGTCGAGGGCATACCTGGCGAGGTCCGGCTGCGGGTGTTCGAAGGCGAAACCCAGCGCTGGCAGTACGCCGGGCTGGCCTGCGCCCACCCGCCGATCCTGTTCTCACACGAGGACCGCGTCGGGGTCATCGATGACAACCGCCTGGTCCTGCTGGATGAGGACGGCCACAAGCCCGCCGCAGTGGTGTTCTCGACCAAGCGCACCGGACCGGCCTGGCGGCTGGATGCCGCCGGCGGTTGGCTGGTGCCCACCTTGTCCGGAGTCGAGCTCGTCCGCCTTGGCGCGCGTACCGGCCAGGCCACGCAATTGCGCGACGCGGTGCTGGCCGGGGCCGGTCCGGCCCACGTCGCGGTGCGTCAGGATCTGGCCGTCCTCGCCCGCAGCGACCGCCGGATCGAATGCACGGTCTGGCACGACGGAGCTTTCGAACCGCGCTGGCACGCCGAGATTCCGCTGCCGCCAACCCTCGCACCCGGGCTGTCCGCCGACCACGTCGCGATCGCCGATGACACCGGCCGGGTCACCGTGCTGTCCCTCGCCAACGGTTCCCTGGTCCGGCGCATCGCGCACGGCAACCGGCTCGCCGCCGTACCGCTCGTTCTCGCCGACCGGATCGTCGTCGCTGACATGACCGGCGGCGTCGCTGCGTATCCGCTCAAGCGCTGAGGTCCGCCGCGCCGGCTGGCGGTTGCCTGGGGCCGGTTCCGTCATGTCATCGCGGCCATGCCCAAGGACATCGTAGCGCGCGGCCTTGCCGGCGAGGTTCCCGACCTGGTCGCCTGGAACGCCGACGGACTCGCGGTCGTGGTGACGCAGCAGCACGACACCGGCGAGATTCTGATGGTCGCCTGGGCCGATCGCGCCGCCCTCGCTGCAACGCTGTCCACCTGCTGGGCGACGTATTTCAGCCGCAGCCGCAAGCGCCAGTGGGTGAAGGGCGAGGAGTCCGGCAACCGCCAGCGCGTGGTCGAGGTGCGCCTGGACTGCGACGGCGACTGCATCCTCTACCGCGTCGACAGCCCCGGCCCGGCCTGCCATCAGAACCGGCGGTCGTGCTTCTCGCAGCGCGTCGATGCCGATGGATCCGTTCACTGCGATCGCCCGGTGGTCGAATGAGCGGAGGTCGCGCGAGCGAACTGCCGCCACTGACCGTCTCGCGCACCACCGCTCGTTTCATCAGCGACGGCCATCCCTGGGTGCGGATCGACCGCTTCACGCGCGGACTCGACCGGCTAAAGCCTGGTGCCGCGGTGACCCTGGTCGACGAGCGCGGCAGGCGCCTCGCTTCGGCCCTGGCTGATCCTGGCAGCGACCTTTGCGCCCGGGTCTACCACCGCCGGCCGGACCGGGATTTCGATCCCGCCGCCGCTGCGGTGCGGGCTTGGGAACGGCGGACCCCCCTCCACCGCGATCCCGCCACCGACTGCTACCGCGTGGTGCATGCCGAGGCGGATTTCCTGCCCGGCCTGCGCGTCGAACGCTTCGGCCCGGTGCTGGTAGCGACCGTTTCCGCCGCCGTGATCGCCCCGCACCTGGATGCGGTCCTGGCCGCCCTGGTCGAGCGGATGCTGGCCGACTGCGCTTTGGCGGTCGGCGTCGAGGTCGTCGTGCGCCGGCACCTGGACGACCTCCGCCGCGCCGAGGTCGCCGATGAGATGTGGCATGCCGGCCAGCGATCGCCGGTCGCCGAACGTGAACGCGAGGTGCCGGGGCGCGAACTCGGCATCACCTATCCACTGCGCCCGTTCGCCGGACTCGCGACCGGCCTGTACATCGATCAACGCGCGACTCGAGCTTGGCTGCAATCGCGCGCCGCCGGCCGGCGCGTGCTCAACCTGTTCGCCTACACCGGGGCCTTCTCGCTTGCGGCCCTCGCCGCCGGGGCGGTCAGCGCCACTGACGTCGATCTCGGTGCTCCGGCCCTGGCCCGCGCAGGGGCCGCAGCTGCGCTCAACGGCTGCGCTGATCGTCATCGCACGGTGCAGGCTGACTGCGCCGCGTTCCTGGCCGAGGCCAAGGCGGACTACGACCTGATCATCTGCGACCCGCCCACCGCCGCCCAGGGCGGCGAGGGCTGGGTACTTCGGCGCGATTATCCTGGCCTGCTCCAGCGCGCTGCTGACCACCTGGCCCCAGGCGGCCTGCTCCTCGCGAGCTGCAACACCATCCACGGCAAGCCGTTTCCCTTGCCGGATGCAGTCGCCGCCACTGGCCTGACCCTGGTCGACGGCCCGGCCCTGGGCGAGGATGTGCCGCAAATCGCCGGTTTCCCGGAAGGGCGGCCGTTCCGGCTGGTGGTGGCTAGGCGGACGGCCAAAGCCTGAATCCCCAGAAATTCATTTCTCTTTGAACACCGTGTCGATCGCGATGCCGGCCGCGAGCAGCAGCGACATCGCGGCGCGATTGCCTTCCTTGCCGGGGTTGATGGAAATCATGTAGGTGTCGGCGGAGGTGAAGAACTCCTTGCCCAGACCGGCCCATTTCTTGGTGACCAGGCCGAGTTCCTTGCCTTCGTCGTCGAGGATCTTGAAGTTCCAGCCCTTCCAGTCGCCCTTCACCTCGCCGATCTTGCGATCGTTCTTGTCGAAGATGCGGAAGCCGCCGCCGATAGAGAAGAGTTTGGACTTGAAGTAGCCGATCTCCTCAGTGCCGCCCAGCAGAATTTTCACGCGGGCGCTGATGAACGTGAACCCGCGCTCGATCGCGAGGACGACCTTGCCGTTGCCGTGCTCGTCGGGGTTCTCGACGAAGACCACCGACGTCGGCAGCATCTGCTTGTTCAACAGAAAGCGCAGGAACTGGATTAAGCCGGAGACTTTCTCCTGGGCGATCCCGACCTTCTTGCCGGTTTCCGGATTGATCAGGTCGTAGGCGTCGGACAGTTTGAAGAGCCCGACGTGCTCTTTCACGAGGATCTGGTTGAGGGTGAGCATAGCCTGGCCTTCCGGGTTGGTTTGCGTCGAATCCGCTGCGGTGCCAGGATCCTCGGGCGGCTGGTCCGGGTGCAAGGACGGCGGTCAGAGCGCGTCAGAGCGCGTCAGAGCGCGTCAGAGCGCGTCGGCTCGACCCCGTCCTGCCCTTATTCCACCTTGCCGGTCATCCCGCTGCCTGCCGGCAACCGCGCCAGCAGGACGACCGGCACCAGCAGACAGACCGCGCCGATCCAATAGGGCGCGGCCGGGCTGAAGCTGAAATAAGCGATCGCGCCCAGGAGAGGCCCGCCAGCCCGGCCAAGCGCGCCGGCGCTGCGGAAGGCGCCCATCACCCAACCCTGGCGCGTAGGATCGCCGGCCAGGCTGGCGAGGGCGCTGAGCGCGGGGAAGACCAGGCCGGTGCCGACCGACAGCAGGCAGACGCCGGTCCACATCAGCGATTCGCGCGGATGCGCATCGACCAGGGCGAGCAGGGCGAAGCCGGGCACCATGGCGATGACCCCGGCGATGCCGAGCGCGCGCGGCCCGAATCGGCGCACGAACGGGCGGAAGACCGCGCCCTGCATGGTGGCGGCGACGAGACCCATGACGACGAACAGCCAGCCGTTGCGGGCGGGATCGAAGTTCAGACGAGCGGCGACCAGGAAGACCAGCGTCGCCTCCATGGCGGAGAACAGCAGGGTGTAGGTCAGAAAGGCGAGATTGATCGCCGACACACCCGGGCCGAGATCGGCGCGGAACATCTGGGCCGGGTCAAGCGTGCGCGTCGCGGGCGGGGCGGTGGTGCGTTTTTCCGGGGGCAGTGTCTCGCTGAAGAAGCGCCAGGCCCAAACGAGGTTGATGAGCGACAAGGCCACCGCGATCAAGGCGGCGCAGGTGAACGGGTTTACTCCCAGCACCTGGCCGGTGGCGGCCCAGTGCGGCAGATAAGCCCAGGCGAATGCGCCGATCGCCGGCCCCAGGATGAAGCCCAGGCCGAACGCCATGCCGACCGTCGCCATTCCCCGGCTGCGGGTTTCCGGGGTGGTGAGATCCGCCACCGCCGCGTTCGCCACAGCCACGTTGCCGGTCATCCCGCCGGCGATCAGGCGCGACAGCAGCAGCACCGTGAAATCACAAGAAAAAGCCCACAGCACCGCCGCCATCAGGCTGCCGCCGATCGAGAACAGCAGCACCGGCCGGCGCCCGACCCGGTCGGACAACCGGCCCCACAGCGGCGCAGTGATGAACTGGACGCCGGAGTAGATCGCACCGATGGCACCGCCGAACAGCGCCGCCTGCTGGCCCGTGTCAGCGTGCGGGAAGAGCGCGGTGATGCCGCCGAGCAGCGCGTGGAGCAGACCGCGGTCGTGCTCAAGGTAGAACTTCATCATCTCGGCATACAGCGGGAACAGGATGCCGAAGCCGGCCAGATCGATGAACAGGACCAGGAACACCGTGCCCAGGCCGGTGAATCTTTTGCCTACGTGGGTGCCGTTGCTCATTCGATTCCCAGCATCGTTACCACCCGTTTCATTGCCAGCGTCTGAGAATAATGAAAAACGGCCCGAGTACCCCAGATGCAAGGCGGGAGGAGGGAGTTGGGCAGCGCCCAATGACCGACGACCAACGCCGCAGATGGGGTGCTCCGGCCGGTTTTCACCTCAACCGACCACGTAAACCGTAATGAACAAAATCACCCAGACGATGTCGACGAAGTGCCAGTACCACGACGCTGCGACGGCCGAGAAATGCCGCTCGTCGCGGAAGTGCCCGGTCTGGATGCGCGCCAGCACCATGAACAGCATGACCAGGCCGATCGCGACGTGCAGGCCGTGGAAGCCGGTGCCGACGTAAAACACTGCAGCGAACGACGAATGCTCGTTATTAAGGCCGAGGGGGGTGAACCCCCGGTTGATAAGTTCACCCCACTCGAAGCCCTGGAAGCCGAGGAACGCGACGCCAAGGACGATGGTCAGGGCGTACAGCACCTTGGCCAGGACCGGGCGATGGTGGATCAGGGCGTGGTGGGCGAACTCGCAGGTCACCGACGACGACAGCAGGATGAACGTCGCATAGGCCACCAGTGGTCCACCGAAGTGGAAACCCTCGGCGTGGGGTGGCCCGAAGTTGGGGTCGCCGGCGTGGCGGACATAGAAGAACGCGAACACGGCGGCGAAGGCCATGAGCTCACCGCAGAGGAACAGGAGCAGGAACAGTTGCAGATCGCGCTGCTGCGCTGACGCGTCGTGGCTGATCACCTTCTCGCTGATGATCTGGTGGCCCCAGCCCATCAGGCAGTAGATGAACACCAGGAGTCCGCCAAAAATCAGGAAGATACCAAAAGTCGGATCGCCGAGCGGGCCGAACCCCTTGAGGGTGCCCAGCAGCGACAGCACCCCGAACGGGATGACGGTCAAGCCGGCGGTGACCAGCAGTGGCCACAGGCTGGGCGGCGGCACGTGGCTCATCGGATCGTCGTGGCCGGCGTGGCTGGCGACAGCCTCGCCGCCAGGTGCAACTACGGCAGAAGAAGATGGAAGATGGTCGGTCATCGGCTCGGCTCCGTGCTGGCGGGGCGGGATTGCGCGTCCTGCTGCAGCCGCTTGTACTCGGTCGGATCCTTGGGCAGTCCGTGCAGGGTGAAGATGGCGATGAAGCCGGCGGTCAGTCCCAGAGCGACCAGGCCGAGGATCAGGCCAAGGCGGTCAGCACGCCGGCGTTGTTCGGGGGTCGCTGGCTGCGGGATGGCGGGATCAGCGATAGCGGAATCGTTCATGGCTTTGACCCGTTGGGCGCAGGCACCGGCGGCAGCACCTGGAGCTGCTGCCGCACCTGCTGCTGCTGCGCGCTCGGCTTCGCACCCTCGGCGATCGGGAACAGGCTGTAGCAGACCGTCGCGGTGGTGATGCGCTCGTCGATCGCCGGGGCGAAGGTGAAGCGCACCGGGAAGTCGCGGGTCTCGCCGGCGGCGATCTCCTGGTCGCTGAAGCAGAAGCAGACCTTGAGCTTGAAGTGCTCGGCGCCCTGGTTCGGGCTGATCTGGTGTGTGGGGCGGAAACGCACCGGTTTGTCGCCCAGGTTCTGGAAGTGGTAGACGTTGTCGGCGTCCACGCCGGGAGTCAGCTTCACCACGCGGCGGTCGGGATAGAAGCGCACCGGCAGGTTCTCGAAGACCTTGGCCTGGAAGAAGACCTCGATGATCCTCCCATCGGCAACAGCCCCGGCAGGAGCCGCCGCTTCGGTGTTGTTCGGGCTGTAACCGGTGCCAGTCAGCTTGCACCACAGGCCATAAAAGCGCGGGAAGACGAAGAATCCCAGGGCCGCCATGCCGAGGGGCAGGGCGACGAGGAGCGCGATCAGGCGCAGGCGGCCCGGGCGGGCGAGGGCGTGGGTGGAGGCGAGCGTGGGCATGGGTTCAGCGGGACATCAGGCCGTCGATGGTGAGGCCGGCGAACAGGGAGCAGAGATACGCGATGGTGAAACGGAACAGCGGCATGGTCGGCATCACCGGGCGTCGCCGCCACAGCCGCCAGGCCCAGAGCAGGAACACCCCGCCCAGGACGAGCGCCAGGCCCGGATAGGCCCAACCCCGGCGGAAGGCGGCATCGAGGAACGGCAGCGCGATGGTGATCGCGACCAGGGCCACGGTGTAGAAAAAGATCTGGCGCGTGGTCTCGTCGATGCCTTTGACGACCGGCAGCATCGGAATGCCGGCGCGGGCGTAGTCGTCGCGGATGCGGATGGCGAGGGCCCAGACGTGCGGTGGCGTCCACATGAAGATGATCAGGAACATCGCGATCGGCGCGGCGGTGAGCGTCCCGGTCAGCCCGGCCCACGCGAGCAACGGCCCCATCGCGCCCGGCACGCCGCCGATGACGATGTTCAAGTGGTGCCGACGCTTCAGCCACAGGGTGTAGAAAAAGCTGTAATACAGTACCAGTCCGACCGACAGCCAGGCCCCGAGCGGACTATGGTAGATCCAGAGGTTGATCGCCACCGCCGCCAGCAGCAACACGACCGCCCACACCACCGCCTGCCACGGCTGCACCCGGCCGTCCGGCAGCGGCCGGCGATGCCGGGTGCGGGTCATCACCGCGTCGTAACCGCGCTCGAAGACCTGGTTCAACGTGTTGGCCGAGCCGCCAGCGCAGAACATCGCCAGCAGCAGCGGCCAGATGTGGTTCCAGTCCGTCGCATAGGTGCCGTGGATGGCGATCGCGGCGTAGCCGGTGAACAGCGCGACTGCGCTGATCCGGTACTTGGTGAGGATCAGCAGGTCGAGGGCGAAACCGAGGCTCCGGCGCACCAGGCCGACCTGGGGCCGTGCTGCCGCGTGGTCAGCGGGCAGCGAAACGGAGGCGGCGATCATGGATTGGCCTTTCGCACAGAGGGACCTGCCGGCCCGAGACGCCGTACTTCGAACACGGCAAGGACGAGGCTGATCAACAGGAACATCGCCGCGACCATGTGCGCCAGAGCAGGCACGGCCTCAATGTCGCCGGCGCGGCCGCCGGTCACGGTATTGGCGATGCCGATGAGCATTTCGATGCTGGCGAAGGTCAGTGCGCTCCACACGGCCAGACGCAGGCGCTCGGGCAGGACTTCGCTCTGGCGCCAAGTAAGCCATGCGGCGCTGGCCAGCACGCACATCAAAGCGATCGCCATCCAGCGGTGGACGAACTGGTGCAGCACGGCATTGCCGAGCAGATTCGCGCCGAAGTCGCGGCCCCCGTCCCACAACGGCGGCAGCCACTGCCCGAACATGCGCGGGAAGTCGGCGGCGAAGGGTTCGCCGTGGCGGCTGCCGGCGACCAGCGCCCCGAGGATCAGCATCACCCAGGTCAGGGCGAGCGCAGTGGCGACGACCGGGAACAGGCGCGTCGATGCCGGCTGGGTTGTCAGCTTCTCGGTCGCGTCGCGGACCGGTGTCAGCAGCGTCAGCAGCGACCAGGCCACCAGGCCGAGGATCAGCCCGGAGTTGGCCTGGTGCAGGAACAGCCAGCGGGTTGAGGTGCCTTCCTGCACCAGGGCGCCGCCGAGCACGGCCTGGACGATGATCAGCGCGCCGGCGGCGCCGAGCGGCCAGCCGATGCGCTGGCGCAGGCCGCGCTGGCGCAGGGCGGTGGTGAGGCAGCCGGCCGCGACCAGGCCGACGATCGCGGCGAACAACCGGTGGCTCCATTCGGTCAGAAACATGCTGCGGAACTCGCCGTCCGTGCGCGGCGCGCGGCCAAGGTTCGCGGCCAGGAGTTCGCCCCGCAGGACCCGTTCAGCCAGGCGGCCCTGGTCGGCGTCGTAGCGCGCGCGCACCGCCGCCCAGCCGGCGGCATCCATCGGCGGCAACAGGCTGTGGCGACCGTCATCGAGTTCGATCAGCGGCCACTGCGGAATGGCGACGCCGGAGCCGCTCAGGCGGACCCAGCCGCCCAGGGCGTTGAGGCCGATGAGCAGGCACAGCAGTACGCCGAGCCAGGAGGCCAGCGCTGGCGCTTTTGGCGTCGCTGCGGCCGCTTCCTGACCGGCCAGGCCGGTGGTGCTGCTGAGGGCAAGGTCGCTCACGGCGGTACCGTCAATGCTTCCCGTAGTCGGCTGGATCTTCGACCGGGATGGGCGGCACGTCCTTGAAGTTGTAGACCGGCGGCGGGCACGAGGTCGCCCACTCGAAGCTCTGCTGCACGTCGTTCACCTGCCACGGGTCATCGACGGTGACCTTGGGCCGGAAGTAGCTCAGCACCAGGTCGGCGACGAAGAGCAGCGCCGACACGAACGTCAGCACATAGCCCCCGGTCGTGATGTGGTTGAGCAGGCGGTAGTCGGACCAGTAGACCGGGATGCGCCGCGCCATGCCCTGGGTGCCCAGGAGGTGCATGGTCATGAAGGTAATGATGACGCCGATGAACATGAGCCAGAACACCCATTTGCCGGTCGATTCGGACAGCATCCGTCCGCTCATCTTCGGCCACCAATAGTAGGTCATGGCGAAGAGCAGCATCACTGACCCGCCGACCAGGACCATGTGGAAGTGGCCGACCACGAAATAGGTGTCGTGCAGCGGTTGGTCGAGCTGCACCAGCGCCAGGATCAGGCCGCCGAAGCCGCCGATCACGAAGAGCGAAATGAAGCCGCAGGCGAACATCATCGCGGTGGTGAAGCGGATGGTGCCGCCCCACATGGTCGCGAGCCAGCTGAACACCTTGATGCCGGTCGGGACGCCGATCACCAGCGAGGCGATCATGAAGTAGTTCTGCAGCCAGGTCGGCATGCCGACGGTGAACATGTGGTGCGCCCAGACGATGAAGCCGAGGAACGAGATCGAGCCTGTGGCGATGACCATGCCCCAATAGCCGAAGACCTTGCGCTTGGAAAAAGCCCCGAAGACGTGGCTGATCGCGCCGAAGCCGGGCAGGATCATGATGTAGACAGCCGGATGGCTGTAGAACCAGAAGATGTGCTGGTACAGCACCGGATCGCCGCCGAGCGAGGCCTGGGTGAAGGTGGTGTGGAAGTTGCGGTCGAGCAGGATCATGGTCACCGCCGCTGCCAGCACCGGGGTGGCGACGAGCTGGATGATCGAGACGAAGAACGTCGCCCAGGCGAACAACGGCAGTTTCGACCAGCCCATGCCGGGGGCGCGCATGGTCGAGATGGTCACGATGAAATTGATCGCCGCGAGGATCGAGCTGACCCCGGCGAAGTGCACTCCCATGATCCACATGTCCTGGCCGGGATTGCCGACCCCCTCCAGCGACAGCGGTGGATAGGCCGTCCAGCCGCTCGCCGCCGCGCCGCCCTGCACGAAGAAGCTGGCGATCATCAGGATCGCCGAGGGTATGAGCAGCCAGAAGCCGAACGCGTTCATTTTCGGGAAGGCCATGTCGCGCGCGCCGATCATCAGCGGCACGAGGTAGTTCGCGAAGGCGATGAAGCCGGGGATGATGGTGAAGAAGATCATCACCGACGCATGCATCGTGACGATCTCGTTGTAGCGGTGGAAGTCGTAGAACAGGGCTTTCACCTCGCGACCTTCGATGCGCGCCGACTGCAGCGCCTCATAGGTCGCATCCGGCATCGCGAGCTGGACCCGGATCAGCCCGGCAAACGCACCGCCGACCACACCCATGATGATGACCAGCCAGAAGTACATCAGGCCGATCTTCTTGTGATCGACCGTGGTCAGCCAGTCCATGATGCCGGTGTAACGACGAATCTCCGGCATCGGCTTCTGGTCAGGCGGCTTGGCGGCGGTCACGGGGCGCTCCTGTTCGACAGCGACAACGAGGCGATCGGTTGCTTGCCGAGCTTGGCGGCGACCAGCGCCGCGACCTTGGTCCGCGCGGCCAAGTCAGCGGCGCGGGATTCCAGGCGCTTGGCCAGGGGGCTGGTGCGACTGGCGCCCTCAAGGTCGTTCGCGACCCAGAAGGCGAGCGCGTCGAGACGCTCCTGGTCGGCGCCGCCATCCAGGTATTTGGCGATGGCGGTGGTCAGCGCGGTCTCATCCGGTGCCTTTTTCAGGTTTACCGCAGCCTCGGCGACCAGACCAGCAGCCGCGCGCTGGCGCTGGAAGCCAATCCAGCGCTGGAATTCGGCCGGCGTGACGACCACCGCGCCGATCATCATCAGACCGTGACCGGTGCCGCACAGCTCGGCGCACTGGCCCTTGTAGACGCCGGTCGTGTCGGGCGTGAACCAGGCGTTGGTGTAGCGGCCGATGATCGCGTCCTTCTTGATCCCGAAGGCCGGCACCCACCAGGCGTGGTTCACGTCGTCCGAGGTGATGTTGAGCACCACCGGCCGGCCGACCGGTAGCACCACATGGGCCTGGACCCCAGCGTCCTGGCCGATTTTCACGTCCTCGCGCTGGTAGGTGTATTCCCATTTGAATTTGCTGCCGCGTACTTCGAGCAGCAGCGGATCGGATTTTTCCGGCGGGGGGAGTTCCATCCAGGTGATCATCCGCGCTGACGGCACGGTGACGATCGCCAGGGCGAGGAACGGGATCGCCGTCCAGATGATTTCCAGCTTGGTATTATGCTTGGTTTTCTCCGCCTTGCGCCCGTCTCCCCGGTCGCGGAAGCGGAAGATGATGTAGAGCAGCAGGACCTGGGGCAGGATCAGGAAAGGCACGAAGACCAGGAATGAGAACGCCGCGCTGCCCTGCAGTTTGCGCGCCACGTCGCTAGCGGGCGAACCGAAGGTGTCGGTGATGACGTAGGTCGGTTTCTTGGTCGCGGGGTCCCAGCCGTAGATGTCGGGGTTGAAGGTCGAAACCCAGGCGTCAACGCTTGCGGCGGGCGGCAGGACGGCGGGGGTCTGCGGTGCGGGGGTGGACACCTGCGTCGGAACTGACCCGCTGGAAATGCCGGCAGGTGACGGCGTTTCCGCTGCTTCGACTCCCGGCCGCAGGGCCAGGAGGAAGACAAGCAGGAGGGCAAGGAGGAGGCGTGGGTTCATGCGCGCGGGCCTGCTGGGAAGTCGTCGGGGGTCTGCTCGGTCTGTGCTACGTGTGGGTTCGTCGTACGGACCTCGGTGGCGCTTCCAAAGGGCAGGAGTCCGGGGTTGGACAGTTGTTTCGGGGCGCTGCCCCGGGCCCCGCCAGGGCCTGGGGGCCCTGGACCCGCGTTTGGCCGGAAGGGGCTCGGGCACCGCGTCCTTGCGTTGTCGGGCGTAGTTGCCCGGGATGGGCGGCGGGGGCGCGTTGCTGCCCCGCCTTCCTTCCTTATTCGTCCATTCCATTTCTGGGATGGGCGGGGGGCGCTGTGCTGCCTTGCCTGGTGGGGTTGGCGTGGGAGGTGCGGGGGCCTGGGCCAATGCCGTGAAGCGAAATATCTGAGTATTCACCGTGAAATGGTGCGGGCCGACCCCGGGAGCGCCGAGCACTAGCTCGGCCGTGCAATCCTGTACCACGAGAAGGCGGATGGATTCAGGTGTAGCCTGGTGCCACCCGTCCTAAGAAAATCGATCAGAAGCCGAGCTGGTGCTCGGCGTTCCCAGGCACAGATCCACGAAACGTTAGTGAAAAGCAAGGAAACATTCGCTGAGGGTTGCCGCCCTCTTAGCTTCTCAGCATTGGGCCTGGGCGCAGGGCGCTGGATGTGAGGCAGGGAGGGGAAGCGGAGATGGAAAAGGTAACGCGCCACCTTGCCCGCTTGGTTGGCGTCCTACCATGCCCCGTCCTGGAACGCCTGTGCATCTGGATCATCGCTTCCTTTTTCTGCCCATGGCGGCCTGCGCCGGTCTGAGCGCGGCTGAGATCCCCCAGGGGGGGACGATCGTGGTCGGCGAGGTCAGGGTGGTCGGGTTGCAGCAGTGGAATGAGGCGCGCGTTCTCGAACAGCTTGGGGTGCGGGGCGGGCGGGCCTGGGACCAGTTCGTCCTCCAGCGGGCGCTCACCGATGACATCAAGGCGCTGAACAAGCTCGGCTGGTTCTCTGACGTGACCGGGGTCCTGATTCCGGTCGCGGGTGGCCAGGGCAAGGTTGATGTCCGTTATACGGTGCGGGAGTTGCCTTCGATCACCGAGGTGCGGGTGGTCGGCGTGGCGTGGTACGAGGAAGACGGCTTCACCAAGGATCTTCAAACCAAGAAGCAGGGCTGGCTGAATCCGCTGATGCTGGATGCCGACCAGCGCGCGATCCAGCGCACGCTCCAGGAAAAAGGTTACCGCAACGCCCAGGTGACGGCGCGGACGATCGAGGTTCCCCCCGGTTCAGGCCTGGTCGAGGTGGTGTTCACCATCAATCGAGGGCTGGCGCTCAAGGTCGGCCGCATTGTCTATGACGGCCTGCCCGCCGAACTGCCGCGCAGCCTGATGCAGGAGGACAAGATCCTCCTCAACAAAAAGGACGAGGCCTACCAGGCCGACTTGCTTGAATTCGACGGGCGCGCGGTGGTGCGCCGCCTGCAAGACCTCGGCTGGCTCGACGCGAAGCTGGAACGCACCGACGTCGAGGTCACCGACTTCATCCCGCCGCTCGACGACCGCCGCTGGCATGGTCCCGGCCTCGCACCCGACAATCTGCGCAATGACCGGGTGGTGCTGGTCTACCACCTCATCCCCGGGCACCGTTATCGCCTCGGCAAGGTCAGCTTCGTCGGCCAGACCTCAGTGAGCGAAGAGGAGCTGCTGGCGTCATTCACCGGCACCTGGACTGACGGCCGGTCGGCCTGGTGGCGGGTCACCCGCAAGATCCTGGGCATCGATCTCGACCGCTTCCGCCGCTACACCTTCGTTCCGGGCGACTGGTTCGTTGCCGACCGCGTCTACGGCAGCGGCCAGCTCGACGGCGACATCGGCGCGATCGAACGCGCCCGCCGGGTGCTGGGCAACCGCGGTCACGCGGCGGCCCAGGTCAACACCGATCGCCGACTCGACACCACCCGCCACATCGTCGACCTGGTGGTGCATATCAACGAGGGTGGCATCTACACCGTCGGCCGGGTCGACATCCGGGGCAACGACACCACCCGCGACGCGGTGGTGCGCCGGGGCATGTACCTGCATCCGGGCAATCTATGGAGCGACGACGATCTCGACGAGTCGCAGCGCCAGGTGTCGCGCCTGGGCATCTTCAAGGGGCCCGAACCCAGCGATCGGCCGCGTCTCGATCGTCAGTTCGACGAGCGCCGGCCGAGCCAGGCCGACATCGTGGTCGACCTGCGCGAATCCCCGACCGCGTCGCTGACCTTCCAGGCCGGCTACAGCACGGCGAGCGGCGTGTTCGCGCAGTTCGGTTTCAGCGAACGCAATTTCGACGCCTTCACCGGAGGCTGGCCGTTCAGGGGCGGTGGGCAGATCCTCGACCTCACCGCCTTCGTCGGCCAGGAACGCAACGCCTTCACCGCCAGCCACACCAACGTCCATCTGTTCGATGGCCCGTGGTCGCTGACCACCAGCGGCTCGCGCGAAGATTCGACCATGCACGACTGGCGCCAGATCACGGTCACGCCAGGCCTCACCGTCGGGCGCGCCTTCTTTAACAACGACGTGGTCGTCAATCTCGGCTATTCCTACAGCGACCTCAACGTCTCGCAGGTGTCGGTGCTGGCCCCCGATGACGCCGTTGCGGGAAGCTACTACCAGAACTCCTTCCGCATGAGCCAGACCTTCGACCGGCTCGATGACCGCTTCCTGCCGACGCGTGGGTTGAAGGTGACCTTGCGCGAGGTGATGAACGGGATCGTCCTGCCGGCGACGTACCCGACCTGGGAATACGCCCTTGAGGCCGATCGTTTCGTGTCCCTCGCCACCAACGCCGAGGACGGCTCCACCGTCCTCCACCTGTCAGCGAACTGGCACGAGATCCGCCCGATCGATTCCGATGGGACGGTACCGTTCTACCAGCGCGTCTATGGCGGTGGCCCCAGCCCGCGCCATCGCGGCTTCGACTGGGCCAAGCAGGGTCCGCGCTCAATCAACCGCAACGGCTACCTCGCCTACGACGGCGGCACCAAGGAAGGTCTGTTCACCGCCGAGGTGTTCATCCCCCTGATGGGCCGCAACGACCAGGTGCGTGGCGTCCTGTTCAGCGATATCGGCCAGGTCTGGGGTCAGAAGCAGAGCCCGACCTTCGGTGACCTCCAGACCGCGGTCGGCTTCGGCGTGCGCTTCCCGGTCAGCATCCCGGTCTCGCTCGACTTCGCTTTTCTGCTCAATCCCCGCGACGGTGAATCGAACACCCAGATCCATTTCGGCATTGGGCAGGTCCGGTTCTGAGCCGGAGAACTCCCCGGTCAGGACCCCAGCAACTGCTTGAGCCGGCGCTGACATTCGCCGCTGGCGAACGATTCAGCGAACAGATCGGCCTCGATGCCGCAATCGATCAGGCCGTGGCGGTTCAGGCGCATCTCGCGGATGGCAGCGACCGCGGAGGCGCTCCACTCGCGGTTGTCGCGCGCCAGGGCCTCGGCGTCCTCGTCGGTGGTGATCAGGCGGTCGACGAGACCCAGCGCATGCGCCTGGGTGCCATCAAGCACCTCGCCACCCAGAAAGAGGTCGGTGCAGTGCGCGCGGTCGAGTCGCACCGATAACCGGCGCAGCCCGCCCAGGCACGGCATGAGCGCCCAGGCGAGGCCGGGCAGACCGATGCGCACGTCGGCCCGCGCCACGATGAGGTCGCAACCGAGGGCGAGTTCCAGGCCGGATCCCAGGCAATATCCCGACAGCCGTGCCACGGTCACGCCGGGCCAGGCTTCCAGCGCGCTGACGACCTGATGGCCAAGATGGCTGAAGGCAGTGGCGGCGTAGGCGTCGAAGCGGGACAGTTCGGGGATGTCGGCCCCGACCGAGAACACCCCGCCGTCGCCTTCCAGGAGCAGCGGCACTGGCATGCGGTTGGCGCCAGACAGGGCCTCGATCAGCGCCACCAGGGTGGCGGTGTCGATGGCGTTGTAACGCCCGGGGCGGGACAGGCGCAGGCGGAGAAATCCGCGGCCTTCCTCGACGTGGACTGGATGGGTGGTGTCGGGCATGGGGTTCCGCTCAAGGATACCCTACACCCAGAAGAAACGTCAATGCCCGGTTCGCCCGGTGTGCGAGGTTGCCAGTCCCACGAAACCGGCGTCGTCAAGCCTCGCTTGGTTCAGGCCGGGTCAGGCCAGTTCAGGCGGATTTCTTGACCGCGACCTTGAGCAGCTCGTCCTCGGCGGCCTTGGTCCAGCAGCCGTTGATCAGCTTGGCGCCGATCGACGGGAACTGCTTCACGAGATCGCCCAGGTCGGTCAACGGGAAGTCGCCGAGATCCGGATAGACCAGGATCTTGCCCGAGACCTTGTTGTCGCGCACCGCGTTCAGGCCCTCGATGGCGCCGCCCATGCCGGACACGGCGCCGACCGAGATGTTGGTGTCGAGCGAATCGTTGAGGACCTTGCCAAGGACGACCATCATGTCGTCCATGGTGCTGCCCGAAGTGCCAATGAAATACAGGGCCTTATCGCAATAGACGTCGAGGTCGATCGCGCCTTTCACGTCGGCCGCGATACCGGCGAAGATGTTGATCACCGCGCCCGGATTCGACTGCGCGACCGCCGCCGCGACCAGGGCCGGCACCGGCACCATGATCATGTGGTAGTCGGCAGAGCCCGAGGCCTTATCCGCTTTGGGATTGTAAAGCCGCAGCGCGACGCCGCGTGCCTGCGCCACCGGTTCGGCCTTGGCCTTGAGGACGCTGAGGCGGTCGAGTGCGAAATCGCTGCCTTCGACGCTCAGGCCCTTCAGCCCGGTGGACACCAGGCGGATCACCGCCATCGAGCCCATCGGCCCAGCGGCGCCGACCACCGCGACCTTCTGCCCCGCCTTGACCTCGCCCGAGCGCGGGATGCTGGCCAGCGCGGCGCTGAACGACACCGACGCGGTGCCGATCAGGCGCACGTTGCCGTAGTGGACGCGGCCGACTGGCGTCTGCACCGGGCGACCGAAGCGCTTGCCGCCCTGGGCGATCACCGCGAGGCCGTTGGTGGCGAGCAGCGGCAGCACGCGCTCCGCCAATTCGGCATCGGCGCCCAGGAAGAGGATGTCGTCGATCGAGCCGGGCTTGAGCGAATCGAGCGTGACGCAGGTGAATCCCTGGGGCGCACCCGAACACGGTTCCAGGCACAGCAGCTTGGCCGGACGGCTGAGGTCGAGGCCGGCCAGGTCGGGCTTGCCGGCGTTGGGCGAGGTCACCAGCAAGGTGGTGCCGCCCTTGGTCAGATCCGTGCGCTCCAGATGGATGAATGCTTCTTCAATACATGCCCACGGTTCGACCAGGGCGATCTGCGAGGCGCTGCGCGCATCCGGCGCGGGGACGAGGTAGCTGGTGCCGTCCTTCGCCAGGGTGGTGCGCTCATCCAGCAGCACGTACTGCTGCAGGCCGCCCTCAAAGTTGTAGCCGAAAGCCCCGTTGGACCCGGCCGTTTTGAGGTCGCGCCAGTCGGCCTGCACCAGGTAGCGTTTGCCGGTCTCGACCGACTTCACCTGCGCTCCCTTTTCCAGGACGCGGATCACCACTTCATGCCCCGGCACGGTGGGTTGGTCGTTCGGGACGTAGCTCGGGATTTCCTTGAGCACCTGTTCGCCCAGATGCGCCAGCACCGGCGATTTGCGCGCGTGGCCGCTGAACTGGTGCAGCAACTTCATGTCGCTGAAGCACAGCCCCACGCACTCGACCTTGCCCAGGATCTGGGTCGGCCCCGGCCGGTGTACCGGCTTGCTGGTGGTGAGGGAGAGCTGGTCGGGTCCGACGAGCTGGATCGCGGTCTGGGTGCTGGGAATGGCCATGGTCCCGCCACGATAATCGCGTGCGGATGGATGCAATCCGACCAGGGCCGCAGACCGGACGCAGGGGCCTCGTCAATGGCCGTCCCGGTGCGGCGCGCCTCGGACTGGCAAACCGGGTCCCGGCGGCAGCATGCGCCCCTCCCCATGAACATCCTGCGCTACCTCCGCAGCGACTGCATCCGCCTGAGCCTGGACCACCGCCCGGTCGCCACGCCCGAGGAGGAGACCACCGCCCAGCGCGCCAACCGCCTCGCCGCCGAAAAGGAGGCCGTGCTGGGCGAACTCGCCGAGATCCTGGAAAACTCGGGCCAGATCAACAACCCCAGCAAGTTCCTGCGCGACCTCATCAACCGCGAAAAGAAGGCCACCACCGCGATCATCCCCGGCGTCGCCATCCCGCACGTGCGCTCGATGCAGGTGAAGGAGTTCGTCATGGGCTTCGCCCGCGCCGACGCCCCCGGCGTCTTCTTCGACTGCCCCGACGGCCATCCGACCCGCTTCTTCTTCCTGCTCGCCAGCCCGCCTTACGAGGACCGACTCTACCTGCAGGTCTACCGCGAATTCGCCACCGTCTTGCAGGATGAGGAATCGCTCGAACTGCTCGCCACCGCCGCCGAACCGAACGACGTCTTCAACGCGCTGCGGCGGCATTTCCGCTGATCATTCTTGGCTGGGCTGGGGTGAAAAAACCATTAGGGATCTTCCTGCTTGAGCAGGATCCCCAGCTTGGACAGCTTGCGTAGGAGCTCACCCTGGCGGGTGGTTTTCGGCAAGACGACAAGGCTCGGCCCCACCTGGCGAGCCTCCGAACCGGCGGCCGCGCAGATGCGCAGCGCGGTGGCTTCGTCGGGAGCCTCGACGAGCATGCGCACCCTGATGGTGATCCGGCGGATGGCCGCGAACCACCCGGTCAATTCACGCACGACGTTCGCCGGCAGCGGTTTGGCGCTGGCCTGGGCCAGGACTGCCAGCACCTGCTGCGCGTCGAGACCGGCGGCCGCAGCCTGTTGTGTCGCCTTTTTGCTGAGCCGGAACAGACCGCCGGTGCCGACTGCCCCCAGGCAGCGTTCGGCGAAACGGCCGATCTCGGCCTCCAGTCCTGGGGCTGGGGCGAGGAAGATCACGGTGAAGTCGGCCTGGACGATGATGGGTTGCACGACGCCGAGCGTTTCCGGTGGAGTCCACGCGTCAGCGAGGCCGACCATCCAGCGTCCGGCGTCAGTGAGGGCGATTGCGGTCTTTTCGCCCGTGCCGCCGAGGGCGACGAGGCCGAGCGGAACCCCTCGCTGAATGATCAGATCCGTCAGCACTTTCTGCCACTGTCGCTCGGCCGCCGGACCAATCTCGTCGAGGCTGAGGGGCGATCGTCGGCTCCACCAGGTGAAGGCCTGGGACAGATTCCAGGTAGCGGTCCCCAGTTCCCGCAGGGCGGCAGCGATCGCCGGGACGATTTCTTCACCCGACCGAGGATAGTTAGAGAGGGGAATGCGACCGCCGGACAAGGCATTTATGAGGGCATATCGCGCTGAACGGCCATCCCGCTTCAAAGCGGGATCGTTGTCGGGAATCCAGGCGGGACGGAGTAATTCCAAGAGACGATGGTGACGTCGGCCAGGGGTCTGGCCCAGCCAATCCCTTCCCTGCTCAGTCGCATTCAGCCCGTCGAAACGCCGGGTCTCACCAATAAGGCCGAGGCTGCGGGCCATACGGAGGGCGTCGGATATCCGATGTTCGGCGAAACCAAACGGTTCCAGCATGGCGGGAAAGGAACCCAGGCGCGCTTCCAGACGTTTGTGTTCGCGCACCATGACCGTCCCGTCCTGGCACACTTTGATCGGTTCGGTTGCCGCCGCAGCGACCAGGATGGTGACATCCTCGACCAAGTAGCTTGTTGGGTTCATCTCGACGCCGGTTAGGTCGACCGGTTTCGCTACGGCTGGACGTGAACGCTGGGCGTAGATCGCAGGATGCAGGCCCAGGGTAAGTTCTCCGCGATCGCGAGCAAAACCCAGGAACAGCGCCAGGTTCTGGGTGGTCCAGCGCAGGATCAGGTTCGCTGCGGTCGGGTCGGGAAGGTGGGCGAGGACCGTCGTCAGGGTCGGGGGTTCGGGAAGAGAATCGATCCACCGTAGCAATTTCTGGCCCATCCGTCGGACCTGGGCCAGGTGGATCAGATCCTTGTGCGAACCGGTGCCGTGCACTCCACCCCAATCCCAGAGTTCGGCCGTCAGGGCGAGGTTGGTGAATTGGGCGGTATGCTGAAGAATCTGCTCGTTCGACCACGACCGGTCGGTCATCGTCTGCAGCCTGGCGGCGAAATGCCGGCCGAAATCGCCCCAGGTATCCAGGAATTTCCCGATGTAGCGGTTGTTCCCTGCGCGCGAGCCATCCAGCAGCGTCCCGGTGGCCGACGCAATGGCCACGAGTTCTGCCAGATGTGCGAACCGGCCTGCCGGCAGGAATCCGGATCCGATCGGATGGATGAATCCGCTTTCCAGAAGGGCCTCCGCCTGGGGCGCCGGCAGGCGCGAGGGCCGACTCGGTTCCAGCAAGGCGAACGCCTGCCGCAGGTCGAGGGGCAGGACGCTGAACGTCGGCAATGCTGCGATCGCCTGTTCCCAGTCCAGATCTGCAATCGCGGTCATGTCGGCACCCCATCAACAATCGCGTATTCATACCCCTGTTCGCACAGGAAGAGCTGGCGATGCAGGGCGAAGTCCTGCTCGACCGTGTCGGCGGTGACCAGGGTGTAGAACCAGGCCTGGTTCGCCCCCGGCTTGGGGCGCAGGATGCGACCCAGGCGCTGGGCTTCCTCTTGCCGGCTGCCGAAGCTGCCGCTGACCTGGATCGCGACGCTGGCATCGGGCAGGTCGACGGAGCTGTTGGCGACCTTCGATACCGCCAGGGCGCGCAGGGTGCCGGCGCGGAAGTCGGCGTAGAGCTGCTCGCGCCGACGCTGCCCGGTGCTGCCGATCAGGTGCGGGATGCCCAGGGACTCGCTGATCGCCAGCACCTGTTCGACATAGAGGCCGATGATCAGGGTCGGTTCGTGCGGGTGGCGCGCGAGGATCGCCCGGATGGCGTCCATCTTGCGCGGGTTCTCGGCCGCGAGGCGATGCTGGTCCTTGCGCTCGGCGGTCAGATACGGGATGCGGCGGTCCTCGGGCAGGGTCAGGCGGACCTCGGTGCAACGCGCGGTCGCGATCCAGCCGGTCGCTTCCAACGCCTTCCACGGCACGTCGGTCTTCTTCGGACCGATGAGCGCGAAGACGCTGCGTTCCTGCCCGTCCTCACGCACCAGGGTGGCAGTCAGGCCCAGCCGGCGCCGGGCCTGGATGCCGGCGGTGGCTTGGAAGACCGGGGCCGGCAGCAAGTGGACCTCGTCGTAGACCACCAACCCCCAGTCCCGCTGGTTGAACAGTTCCAGGTGCGGCATCCCGCCGGCGTTGCGATCGCGATGGGTCAGCACCTGATAGGTCGCCACTGTCACCGGTTTCACGTCCTTCACCGTGCCGTCGTATTCGCCGATCTGGTCGGCGGTCAAGTCGGTCTTGTCAAGGATCTCGGCGATCCATTGCCGCGCGGCGGTCACCCCGATAACCAGGATGAGCGTCGAAGTCCCCACCGCCGCCATCGCGCCGAGGCCGATGATGGTCTTTCCCGCGCCACACGGCAGCACCAGCACCCCGGAACCACCGCGATCGTCACCCTGAAGGTGGAACGAATCGACGGCGGCGCGCTGGTAGTCGCGCAACGAAAACGCAGCGCCGGTGGTGCGGCTGTGGCTGCGCAACGGGATCCGCAGCGGTTCGCCTGGGGTGTAGCCGGCGATGTCTTCGACCGGATGACCCGTGTCGACCAGGGTGACTTTCAAGCGGCCGCGCGCCTCGACCGGGACGAGGAAGCTGGTCGGAGACAACCGTGTCCCGAGCAGGGCGCGCAGACGGTCATGGCCGATGAGTTCGTCGGCCAGCGCCGCGGAATCCGCGACCAGCAGGAGGTCCGCGCCTGGAGCCCGGCGCAGCGACAGCCGGCCATAGCGCCCAGCCGTCTCCCGCACCCAGCTCGGAATCGTGCTGGGCAGGGGGAACTTGGCGAATCCCGATAGTACCTCCAGGATCTCGTCGCTACCGACGCCGCTGGCGCGGGCGTTCCACAGCGACAGCGGCGTCAGGCGGTAGGTGTGGACGTGCTCGGGGGTCTTCACCAGTTCGGCGAAACGCGCGAGCAACGGCCGCACCTCGGCGAAGCGCGGGCTGTCGACCTCGGCCAACACCGTGCGATCGCTCTGGATGATCAGCGGGTCATCGGGATTCATGGGGTGATGGCATCAGGAACATGCCAGCCCAGCTTGCGCGCGGCGCGTCGGAGCGGATCGAAGTTTTTCATCTCCACCGCGATGAACCCGCCGCCGAGATCGCGGCAGAGCTGCGCCGTCGCCCGATCATGCAGGAGCTGCTCCGCCGCCGGACGATCGGAAACACGCAGCAGCACGACCAGACCTTCCGTCACCACCGCGCTGACCCGGCGTTGGGCGTCATCGATCAATCGGAGTACCAGATCCGGCAGGACGGTGCCGGTCAGGGTTTCAAGTTTCTTGCGCAGCGTCTCTCCGGTCTCGCGACCGGCGCTGTCGGCCAGCAGGGCGAGGATCTGGGCGCGTTGCAGGCGCCAGGACCGTTCATCCAAGCGTTCGCCGAGGCGGTCGAGCAGCAGCCGATCGCCACTCGCCGTCTTCTGCCCGAGATTGACCACCGTCCCATCGGACTGGATGCGCCAGCCAGTCGAGACCTCGGCCTTCGCCGTCTCGGGCGCGGGTTCAGGTCCGAAGCCGAGCAGCCAGGCACCCAGGGCGGTGACGCGGAAAGCGGTCAGCGTGTCGGCGGGCGAGAGGGTGACTGGGAAATCCGTCGGTTCATCCAGATGCTTGCGGATCTCTGCTGGCGGCGGCGCGGGTTCGCCAACCGCGATCTCGACCACCCCCAATGGGGCCAGGCGGGTAAACAGCACCACTCGAACCCAGGCCGCGCGGATCAGGTTCAGACCGGATTCGCCCAGTTCGTCGAGACTGCACCCGTAGCCTTTACCGAAGGAAAGAAATGGATCGATCCGGAGCAGAGGTTCGATTGCCGCGATGGCGGCAGTGCGCGCAATGAATTCCCCCACCGGAATCCAGGCACCGATCGGGCAAAAACCGATCGCTTGGATCAACTCGGCTCGGCGTTCGTGCGGGTCCGTCCAGGCAACCCAATCCTTCCCCCGCCCCCGCAAGGAGGTGAGGTCCTGCACCTCATCCTCGCCACTGGTGACATAGCCGGTGACGATGCGCTTGAGCTCGGCGTGTCCGATCGCGTCCTGACGGGGTCGGTAGATTTTGCCGTTGTCGAAGAGCAGACCGCCCCGCACCAGCAACCGGACCAGGGCATCCAAGCGGGCGTGATCACCAGGACGGTGAGCGCTCGACCCGGTGACTGCGGTCGCGCTCGTGGCGAGCCGTTTGAGGGTTGCTGGCAGCAAGGTTTTCTGCGCGATCGGTAGCCCTTCGCTCTTGGCCAGGTGAAGAATCAAACCGATATCCCCAAGCGGATCCGAAGGCGCGACCTGGCCTGGGGGATCACCTGCGAGTACCGGCATCGGCGGACGCGCCGGCGCAGGCAGCAACTCAGCCAGTAGCCGGCGCAGTTCCGTTGGCATCTGGCAGCCGTCGGGGAAGAACAGGATCACCGGCGACGGTTTCTCATCCCGCGCCGAGGAGCTCCAGGATCTCATCCAGTGCCCGGGCTTGAATCCAGGCACCGCCTTGAGTGCTGTCCGCAGCATCCCATTCCCGTACGCGGCGGCAGCCAGCACCTTCCGCCCCGCGTCGCCACAGCGTTCCAACGTCGCTGCCAGGTGCGGCGGCCGGGTCTGGCTGCTCAAAAAAGCGACCAGATCGCGCTTGTTGGTCGGAGGCTTGCCCGTGAAAATCCGGGCGACCGGCAGGAGGTTGTCATTGGTGTGCCGGGCCAACTCGGCTTCCAATCCGGGTTCGTGTCCCACAGCGTCAGCATCGTTCATGGCGCGGCAGGATGTTGACGATCCTCCCAGGGCAACCGAGTGCCAACCGATGTCGGCGGAAATACGGATAAGACGATCCTCCGTCCGGCGCAGCCTCGATTCGCCCGCTGCTCTGCTTGCCGGTGCCGCTCACGAGTCTAGGCTCCCGCCCCACCAGCGAGGAATATCCCATGCGGCGTACCCACACCTGCGGCGACCTGCGCGCCCAGCACATCGACCAGACCGTGACCCTGTGCGGGTGGGTGCAGAATCGTCGCGATCATGGTGGGATCATCTTTGTCGATCTGCGCGACCGCGATGGCTTGACGCAAATCACCTTCGACCCGGATCTGTGCGGCAAAGAGGCGCATGAACGCGCCAACCGCATCCGCAGCGAATGGGTGCTGCAAATCACCGGCACGGTGAAGAGCCGGGGCGAGCGGGTGAACGCGAACCTTCCCACCGGAGCGATCGAGGTCTTCGTCACCGAACTGGTCATCCTCAACCAGGCCCAGACGCCGCCGTTCGAGATCGACGAGCACTCCAAGGTCGGCGAGGAAGTGCGGTTGAAGTCGCGCTACCTCGACCTGCGCCGGCCGTCGATGCAGCGCAACCTGATCACCCGCCACCGGGTGACCAAGGTCGTGCGCGACTACTTCGACGCCAACCGCTTCATCGAGGTCGAGACGCCGACGCTGGTCAAATACACCCCCGGCGGCGCGCGCAACTTCCTGGTGCCCTCGCGCCTGTCGCAAGGATCGTTCTACGCCATGGCGGAAAGCCCGCAGTTGTTCAAGCAATTGCTGATGGTCGGCGGCTACGACCGCTACATCCAGATCGCGCGCTGCTACCGCGACGAAGACCTGCGCAACGACCGCCAGCCCGAGTTCACCCAGATCGATCTCGAAATGTCGTTCGTCGACATGGACGACATCATGGCCATCGCCGAGGGCATGGCGCGCACGGTGTGGAAGACCGTGCTGGGCGTCGATCTGCCTTCACCGTTCCGCCGCATGACCTGGGCCGAAGGCATGCGCACCTACGGCTCCGACAAGCCGGATCTCCGTTTCGCCATGCCGATCGTCGACCTCTCCGACTGGGCCCCGGCCTCCGGTTTCGTCGTCTTCCAGAAGGCGATCGAAAGCAAAGGCGTCGTTCGCGCGCTGAACGCCAAGAACTCCTGCGAGATCCTCTCCCGCCGCACCCTCGACCAGTTGACCGAGTTCGCCAAGGGCCTCGGCGCCAAGGGCCTCGCCTGGATCAAGATCCAGGGCGATCCCACCAAGGCCGAAAGCTGGCAGGGCCCCGCCGCCAAGAACATCACCGAAGCCGCGCGGGTCGAACTCGCCAAGCGGCTGTCGGTCGAAGCCAACGACGTGCTGTTCTTCGGCGCTGACGCGGAAAAACAGGTCTGCACCGTGCTCGGCGCGGTGCGGGTCGAGCTCGGCACGAAACTGCTGAAGCTCGCGCGCGGCGACGACTGGCAATTCCTGTGGATCCACAGCGCGCCCCTTTACGAGTGGAGCGAGGAATCCCACGCCTGGGTCGCCAACCACCACCCGTTCACCTCGCCCTACGCCGAGCACGTCGACCTGCTGTCAACTGATCCCGGAAAAGTGCTTTCGAAGAGCTACGACATGGTGCTCAACGGCAACGAGATCGGCGGCGGCTCGATCCGTATCCACGACAGCGTGACGCAAGAGAAGGTCTTCCAGGCCCTCGGCATCGACCACGACGAGGCCGAGCGCAAGTTCGGCTTCCTGCTCCACGCCCTGTCCTACGGCGCGCCCCCACACGGCGGCATGGCCTTCGGCCTCGACCGCCTGATCATGCTCATCACCCAGGCCGAGAGCATCCGCGACGTCATCGCCTTCCCCAAGAACCAACGCGGCCGCGACGAGATGCTCGACTGCCCCACCCCGGTCAGCGACCGCCAGTTGAAGGAACTCGCGATCGTCTCGGCAGTGGCGGCGAAGGCCTGAACGATCTGATCGGGTGAGGCATGCGCTCGGCCGCACTCGTCGCCATGGTGCTGTTGACCGGCTGCACCAAAGCCCGTCCTGAGCTGGATGTCACCAAGTTGTGGAGCGAACGCGTGGTCATCCGTACGCGCGAGATCCCGTTGCGCGGCGAACGATTTTTCTCGTCAGAGATCCAGGTCTTCGCGACCCAACCGGTCGACATGGCCCCCGCCAGCGTGGTCGCCGACCCGGCCAAGGCGTTCGAGGTGCGGATGATGCACCTACTCACCCTCGACAAGCAGGACGCCGGAGCGGCGATCGGGATCGGGTACCGGTTCTGACGGTCGATTCGACTGTCCGGATTCGACCTGGGCAGCGAGTGAATAGGTCGCTAGCGCCTGGGACCGCCGGTTTTCAACCGGCAGGGATTCAGGAAAACCCTTGGTCATCCGTACCGGGTGGTCAGGTGATCCGACCAAGGCCAACCACGATCTTTCTGCAACTCCAGGGTCTGTTCGGCCTTGGACGGATCACCTCATGACCAGCGGCCGGTTGAAAACCGGCGGTCCCAGGCGCAAGCGTGGTCGTCGGTCTTCATTGATGGATCCCGGGCCTCCGGATCTTCGCCAAACCTTCCCCCATTCTTCACCTCGGCGGTGATGGTGCCGACGGACCGCTGATCCCGCCGCGCCTGGCTGGGGCCGGTCCGCCCGAGGATCGCGCGATGCACTGGTACGAAGCGGATGTGATGACGGTGGAACGCAGGCTGTCCGGTGACGGAGCGGTGCCGGAGCAGGCGGTCGTCTTCTACGGCAGTTCCTCGATCCGATTGTGGCAGTCGTTGGCAACGGATTTCCCTGGCCATCCGGTGGTGAATGCGGGGTTCGGCGGGTCGACCCTGGTGGCGTGCGCGTGGTTCTATGAGCGGCTGGTGCTGCCGTTGGAACCAGCGCGGCTGGTGCTGTATGCCGGCGACAACGACCTGGGCGATGGCTGCGACCTGGATTCCTTCGCCAAGCGCCTGAACGACCTGCTCGACACCATCGATCATTTCCATCCCGGGATGCCCCTGGCGCTCTTGGCGATGAAGTCGTCGCCGGCGCGCGCGCACCTGGAAACCCGCATCACAGCGGCGAATGATCTCTGCTGCGGCCGGTTGCTTCGCCGCCACAAGTCAGGCGCGCCTTCGGCGTTCATTGACACCCGCACGCCGCTCCTGGATGCGGGGGCTCCAGACGCTGCCTGCTTCGCCGACGCCACCTGCTTCGCCGACGATGGCCTGCACCTGTCGCCCGAGGGCTACCGCCGCTGGGCCGCCGCGCTGACCGCCGCCAGCGCCGAGGTCTTCGGGCCATGAAGCGCAGCTACCACCGTTGGCCCAGCCGAAATCTGGGGCGCGACATGGAACTGCTGGTCTTCGGCCACGCCGGCGAACGCATACTGGTGTTCCCGACCCGCTGCGGCCGCTTCCACGACTACGAGGACTGGCGCCTGGTCGAGGCGTGGGGCAACCGCCTCGCCGCCGGTTCGGTGCAACTGTACTGCCTCGACAGCGTCGACGCCGAGAGCATCTACAACAACTGGTGTCGGCCCGCCGACCGCATCCACCGCCATCTGCAATTCGAGCGGTACATCATGGAAGAGGTCGTGCCGTTCACCGTCGCGCACAACCCCGACAGCCGCCTGTCGCTGGCCGGATGCAGCCTGGGCGCGTGGCACGCAGTGAACCTCGCCTGCCGCCATCCCGGCATCTTCCACCGCGTCCTCGCCTTCAGCGGCCGCTACGACCTGACCCGCACCATCGGGCCGTACCGCGATCTGTTCGACGGCCACTACGACGACCACGTCTACTTCAACATGCCCAGCCACTACGTGCCGCCGATGTGGGAACACCGCACCCTCGACCCGCTGCGCCGGCTCGATCTCACCATCACCGTCGGCGAAACCGACATCTGCCACGACAACAATCGCGACTTCGTCGGCAGCCTGCAATACCACCAGATCCCGCACCGTTTCCACGTCTGGAGCGACGAGGCCCACCGCCCACGCTATTGGAGAAGAATGGTGGCGGAGTACGGCTGAACGGGGGATCCTGAGAGAACCTACGCCCAGGCGGGATCATTGAGAATGCGTCGGCGCAGCCCAGCGCGACCATCCGATGGCAGCCAGCTCGCATCGACGGCAGCCAGCGTCGCCTGCCGCACCTGGGCGCGCGTCCAGCCATGGCCGCCGCCGCGCGTCGCGGTGAGGGCGCGGAACTCGCCGGCGAGCGTGTTGCCGAACATGCCGGGATCGTCGGTGTTGACCGTCACTGCCACGCCAGCGTCGCAGAGGCGCGTGATCGGATGGTGGGCGAGGTCGCGCACCACGCCGGTGGCGAGGTTCGAGAGCGGGCAGACTTCCAGCGCGACGCCGCGTTCGATGAGCAAGCGCACCACCGCCGCATCGTCGATTGCGTGAATGCCGTGGCCGATGCGTTCGACGTGCAGGAGTTCCACCGCCGCGCGCACGCTCGCCGCACCATCGGCCTCGCCAGCATGAGCAGTGAGGTGCCAGCCGCGTTCGCGCGCGCGGGCGAAGACTTCGGTGAAAGCACGGGCGGGATGTTCGCGTTCGCTGCCGCCAAGGCCGATGCCGATGACGCCCTGGTCGCGTACGTCTTCCAACGCGTCCAGCGTGGCGAGCGCCCGGTCCGGGCCGAAGTCGCGCACCAGATCCGCGATCAGGTTGACCTCGACCTCTGGCACCCGTCGCAGGCCGGAGCGGATGGCGCAGGCGAGTTCGGCGACGCCGAGACCTTTCTCAGCGAAATCAGCGGGCGAGAAGAAAAGCTCCGCGTAGACGATATGGTGCGCCACGAACGAGCGTGCCACCGCAGAGGCCACGTCGGCGAAGTCGGCCGGGGTGCGCAGGAAGCGGTTCTTCCACACCCAGGTCTGGATGAAGTGGGCGAAGTCGTGGAAGCGGAAATGCGCGTCGAGGTCGGATCGCTTTCGCAAGGTCGGATCGCCGCCGTGGCGCTGGATGAGCTGCCAGAGGAAGTCGCGTGGGATCGCGCCTTCGAGGTGGCAGTGCAGTTCGACCTTGGGAATGCGGTCGAACCAGTCCGATTCAGCGTCGGTCGCCATGCAGAGTCAGAGATTGAAGTAGGTGGCCGCTGGGTGATGGCAGATCAGGGCTGAGGTCGACTGCTCCGGGTGGAGTTGGAACTCATCCGACAGATCGACGCCGATGTCCTGCCAGTGCAGCAGCGTCTGCAACTGGCGTTGATCTTCCAGGTTCGGGCAGGCGGGATAGCCGAAGGAATAGCGCGATCCCTGATACCCCTGGGTGAACAGCTTGGCGAGGTCGGTCGCATCGTCGCCGGCGATGCCCAGCTGCTGCCGGATGCGCTTGTGCCAGTACTCCGCCAGGGCCTCGGTGATCTCGACGGAAAGACCGTAGAAGTACAGGTATTCCTGGTAGTTGTCGGCCTTGAACAGGCGCTGGCAGTGCTCCGACGCGATTGCGCCCATGGTGACGCAGTGCAGCGCGATCACATCGCGTGCGCCCTGGGCCCAGGCACCGGCGGGGATCCAGCCGGCTTCGTCGCCGATCGCGTCGGCACCGATGGGCCGAAAGTAGTCGGCGATGCACAGGTGCTTGCTGTCCTTGCCTGCGGGATCCGCCATCTGGCGCGGCAGGTCGAAACGCGCGACTTCGCCGCCGTGGTCGGGGC
Organism: Candidatus Kuenenia stuttgartensis; assembly: GCA_945876185.1. Taxonomy (GTDB): domain Bacteria; phylum Planctomycetota; class UBA11346; order UBA11346; family UBA11346; genus BJHQ01. The sequence continues at coordinate 49,906 of CAMCMZ010000018.1, forward strand.
TGAAGACGACGAGGTGGTTGCGCTCGGACGCGCACGGGAAGAAGCCATAGGCGACCGTCGGGGCGAGCATGCGTTCACGTGTGGCGGTTGCGAGCCAGCGCGTCAGCACCGGTTCGGCCTCGCGGGCGACGAGTTCCTGCCATTGCGCCTGGTTCAATTCCTGGCCCTGGCGGAAACCCCATTGGCCACGGAACAACGCATTCTTGTTGATGTATTGGCCGATCGTCGGCAGGTCGAGTTCGTTCGCGCCGACCACGCGGCGGCCCCAGAAAGGCGGTTTAGGAATCCGCAGTGCGGCCGGCGTGTTCGACGGGATGTAGGCCCGACCGCGCTCGATCTTCTCGCGCAGCACCTCATAGGCGGTCTTCGTCTTCACCACCCGCGCGGCGCGGGTGGTCAGCGTGCGCTTGGCCGGCTCGACGTGGCCGCAGAGTTCGTCCATCAACTGCAAGCCTTCGAAGGCATCGGACGCATACCAGACCTGATGCGGCGGCGCGTCGGGTTTGGCCGTTGGCGATGCCACCTTGGGATACGCGGCGCGCAGATCATTTTCCACATAGGCGCGGTTGAGCGCCGCGCCGCCGAGGATGACCTGGTGGTTCAGCCCGCGTGCGGCCAGGTATTCCAGGTTCTCCTTCATCACCACCGTGGATTTCACCAGCAGTCCAGACATCCCGATGGCATTGGGGTTGTGCTTGGTGACGGCGGCCAGGATGTCCTCGATCGGCTGCTTGATGCCGAGGTTGATGACGCGGTAGCCGTTGTTGGTCAGGATGATGTCGACCAGGTTTTTGCCGATGTCGTGCACGTCGCCGCGCACGGTGGCGAGGACCATGGTGCCCTTGCCGCCGCCGTCGATTCGCTCCATCAAAGGTTCAAGGTGGCGCACCGCCGCCTTCATCGTCTCGGCAGATTGGAGGACGAACGGCAGCTGCATCTTGCCGGAACCAAACAGTTCGCCGACCACCTTCATGCCGGCGAGCAGGTGCTCGTTGATGAGCGTCAGCGGCTTGAAGCCGGCCGCGATGGCGACGTCGAGGTCGGCCTCCATGCCGATCTTCTTGCCGTCGATGATGCGTTTTTGCAGGCGTTCGGTGATCGACAGCCCGGCATACGGATCGCTGCCGGTCGTCGCCGCCGCCTGCGCGCCGGTGAAATGGTTGACGAAGCGGAAGAGCGGATCCTTGGTCACGGAGGTATCAGCAGCGAACTCGCGCCGGTCGTGGATGAGGTCGCGCGCGAGCTGGAGCTCGTCGGCCGGGATGCGGTTGAGCGGGATGATCTTGGCCGCGTTCATGATCGCCGAGGTCAATCCGCGTGCGACGGCCTCATCCAGGTATACGGAATTGAGCACCTGACGCGCGTAGGGCTTCACCCCGAAGCTGATGTTCGACAGGCCGAGGATGAACCCCGCATCAGGAAAGCGCGCCTTCACGGCGGCGATGCCGTCGAGCGTCCACAGGCCGAGCTTGCGCGTGTCCTCGTCGCCCTGGGTGATCGGGAAAGTCAGCAGGTCGAACAGAATCGACGATCCGGGCAGGCCGTGGACCTCGGTGATGCGGCGGTACATGCGCTCGGCGATGGCGAGCTTGCGCGCGGCGGTCTTCGCCATGCCGGCTTCGCGGTCCTCATCGATGGTCAGGGCCACCAGCGCCGCGCCGTACTGGGCGGCGAGCGCGCAGACGCGGTCGAATTTTTCTTCGCCATCTTCCAGATTGACGGAATTCAGGATCGCGCGCCCGCCCAGGCGTTTGAGCGCGATCTCCATCACGTCGACCTGGGTCGAGTCGACCATGATCGGGATGCGCACGGCGGTGGCGAAGCGGCGCACCGCCTCGTCCATGTCGCGGCGTTCATCGCGGCCGGTCCAGGCCACGGA
>CAMCMZ010000019.1 GCA_945876185.1 Candidatus Kuenenia stuttgartensis
GCGCAATCGGGCTGCCGACGCGCGCGAAGGCCTGTTTCCCCACGGTTTCCGTGCCGGAAGCGATGGCGACCTCGGCGTGCTCGGGGCGTTCCCGGGCGATGCTGTCCTGCCAGTCGCTGCCGGGTGCCTGGGCGAACAATAGCCCCGACACCGCCAGGGTCGAACCGGGAATGTGCGCCAGCACCACGTAACTGCCTCCGGCCGGGATCGCGATCTGGACCTGGCCGGATCCGGCGACCAACCGGACCGGGATGGTGCCTCCAACCGGTTCGATCACCCGCGTCGAGTTGTAGCGGTAGGCTCCGTTTTCGCGCGTGACCGTGGTTTCCCATCGTGAACGCCAGCAGCGCACTTCGGCTGCGGCCTCGGCGGTGGCCAGGATTCCATCGGGCCGGACCAGGCGCAGGTCAACCGCGCAAACGGCGCCTGCGCTCGCCGGACCGGGCTTCACCATCAGGTAGTGCGGCACCGGATCGATGATCGCGCTGCGGCTCGCACTGACCGTGCGCCCACCGGCCTCGCTGACCCCGGCGGTGGCCGACAGCCGCCAGGGCCGCGCGGTGGTGCCGGCCCGCTGCAACCGTGGCGCGAGATCAACCTGGTACGACGCCGCTCCCTTGGCATCGAGCTTCTGACCCGGTGCATCGGGCAGGCGGTCGCCGGATGCGCTGGACGACAACCCGACCTCTTTCACCACGTCGGCGTCATCCGCCGTCCACCAGCCGTTCCAATCCCGATGGTGGAAATACAGAGGATCAACCCGCAACGCCAAGGATGACTGCAATCCTTCGCCCGCAGCCCCGAACAGCCAGTCACCCTGGATGGTGAAGGTCAAGGCCCCTGCCGCCATGCGCGGTTCGGCGACGACCTCGGTTTTGTCCTGGGTGTCCGCCGAGCCAGGCAGGTGCAGCGCGACGCGCAAACGTTCGGGGATGAAGTCCTCGACCTGGATGGAGTCACTGCCGAGTTCCACCCCGCCGGGGATTCCGATGGTGAAGCGCCAGCGACCGGTCATGGCGGTATCAGGCAGGGCGGGATCCCAACCGGCGCAGCCGTCCCCATCCAGGTTGAAATCGCGGGTGGTGAACACCCGCCCATCCGGCCGGTAGGCGGTCCAGCGCACCGGAAACGGTGGTGGTACGGCGCCATCGGCGGCGCGCACGATGGCGCGCAGATGGACGGTCTCGCCGGGCCGGATCAGACCGCGATCGGGATGGACGAAGGCCTCCTGCACGTTCCAGGGCCGGCCGCCGGTGTCGGCGATCGGATCGCGCAGGCCACCCTGGTGCAGGTCGAGCCAGGTCAGGCCGTGGTTGCGACCACGTTCATCGTTCGCCGTCCCTTCCGGCATCCGGCTGGCGATCAGCACCGCCGGGGTGTCGGTCGCATCCAGACGCAGATCGCCGAAACGCACCAGGCCATCGTCGTCGGTGGTTCCCGACCAGCGTTCGATGAGCGCCGAGGTCGGACCGCGCCCGCCCAGTTCCTGCTGCTTGCCGCTGAACAACCGCACCTTCACCCGCGATTGCGGCAGCCCGGTGGCCAGGCTGGTCACCCAGGCGACGGCCTCGTCTTTGCCCAGGCGGGCGGACAGCGCGAGGTCGCTCAGCGACACGACGCAGGTGCTGGACTGGAGGTAGGCCCATTGGTGCAACGGCACCAGGGCATCGCGACGTTCGGCGTCGAGTTCGAGCTGATAAACCCCGTCAGCCGCCGCGCCGATCGGCAGCATCTCGTCGAGGCGCAGCACAAGGTCATGGACCGTGTTCACCGTTGCCGGCACCGCCAGGAAGCGATCGACGAGAGGTTGCCCCAGGTGCGGGACACTGCGATGAACGGTACGCCAGGCGACGAGGTTGCTGTCATACATGCGGTGGATGCGCAACCGCACCTTGGCGAGGTTCTGCACCTTGGCCGCAATGCTGCGATTGCCCTGGGAACCGAGGTGGCCGCCGTCGTGGACGAACCACACCTGGGGATTCAGGTCGGGTGCGATCGCCGCCAGGGTTTCGCGTCGAGGCATGCGACCGCTGCCTTCGCCCGCCACCGGTGCGATGACCACGCCATAACGGATCCCGGCCTTAAAGTCGCCGTGGAATTCGAAGCGGGTTCCGTCTGCGGATCCTCCGCCGCTGCCTCCTTCGACCCGGCCAAGCGACAAGGCGACGGACGGATCAGTCTTCACCGCCGCCGTGACCACGTCGCTGCGCAGGGCCCGGTTGAACTCCAACCGCAGCACCGGTTGGCGATTGTAGCCAGCGACGAATTCCACTTGGGTGCAGCGGACCTCATCCCAGAGCGTGACCGGCTGCTGCACCTCGGTTTCCAACCCGAGCGGCCCCACCGAGCTGGCGAAACCCTTGGGCAGATGCACGCCGACGTCGAGTTTGACCTGGCGCGGCAACGGCGCGGTGCGCAGCCGCACGGTGTCCGCCTGGGTATCGCCTTCGACCCGGACGGGGACGGCGGAACCGTCGGGATGCTTGAGTTGCACCGCGCGCGCCAGCGCATCCGCGACGACGGGATGGTTGAAACGGAATTCCAGCACCTGGCTGCCGTCGTCGCCCAGGTCGACGGCGCGGCAGCCGAGCAGGGCCAGGGCCGGGCTATGGAATCGGAACGTGGCCGCCGCCGGCAGCCGCGTGCCATCCTGGCCGCGCACCGCATCGCGGGCGAGGGTGCAGGTGTAGCGCGTCGCCGGCGCGAGCGGCGCCGTAGCGGTGAACACCAGCGTGCGGTCCGCATCCCAACGCCAGGCCCCGGCGAGTGCCGGCGCAAAAGCCGCCGCAGGCTGCGGACCAGAGGTGTCCATGGCCCGGTCGAAACGCAGGTGCAGTTCGGTGCCGCCGGGTTCGCCAAGCACCAACCCCGGACCCGTTTGGGCCCGACCGACCGGCACCACGCCGTCATAGGCGAAGTTCGCCGGCGCGACCTGGAGCGACGGTTCGCGGCTGAGCACGCTCCGCCAATCGACCATCCAGCCAACCAGGTTGACGCAGGAAATGACGACCAGGGCGATCCAGAAGCGCATGAGAGCCTCTTTCGGCGGGGAACGGGCAGGTGGACGGTGACGCGAGGGGATTGCTGCCGACCGTATCTGCGCCGTGCTTCCCGCAAGGGGTCGGCTTTGGTGGTGCGCGGCGGCACGAAAGGCGGCCATCCGGGCCAGTCGCATCTGCCTCGCCTGATTTTTTTCCGACTCAGCTTGACCGCATCGATCTTGGCCGGCTTGGAACACCATCGCGATGAGCGGATAGGCGAGTGCTCAACAAGATCAGCAGGATGATTCCGCTGCTCGGATACCCGGTATTTTCGATTCCTGGCCTGGGGTCACGGTTCAGTCCAGGTGATCCGTCGATTGAGCGTGAAATTCCATACGGTTGCCACGGCGATTCCGAAGAGCGAGGCGAAATAGATGTTCATCATCCCGTGGGTGACCAGACGCAGACCCTGACCGACTGACCAACTGATGAATGCGCCGGTTGAACAGACCAAGGTGAACCGAGACAGGCCGACCAACCATGGCCCCAGATTGCGGTGGCGTTGGGCTGAGAAGGTCCACCGGTTGTCGAAGGTGTAATTCCACAATATCGCGATGAGGATGGCCAGGGCCGAAGCCCAGCCAGACTCGCCCGTGCGCAAGGCCGGGATCATGCGCAGCAGGTGCAGAGCAAGCAATTGTACGCCGACCCCGGAAAGGCCGACCATCGCGTATTTGACGAAGGTGGACGACAGCCGCTCACCGAATCGCAGGTCCCACAGTTCTGCGAGGTAGTCGAGCAACACCCCAGAATCGAGCTTGCTATTGCCATGCACGCGAATCCCGAACGAGAACGGCACGTCGGCCACCCGGGCTGTGGGCGCACGGTGCAACAGGGCCATGAGGATCTTGAAGCCACGAGGTTTCAAGGCGCTGGCGGTGGCGATGAAGACCGGCCTGCGCAGAGCAAAAAAGCCGCTCATCGGGTCGGTGGTTGCTACCGAAAGCAGGCGCTGGGCCGCTGAGGTCGCCAGGCGCGACCCCCACAGCCGCACCCCGCCCCAGGTGCCAGTTGTCCCTCCGGTGGTATATCGACTGGCAACGGCGACATCAGCCTCGTCGAGCGCGCGCAGCAGCTGCGGAATGATCTGCGGGTCGTGCTGCAAATCGCCGTCCATGCAGATCAGATTTGCGCCGCGCGCGAGGGAAAATCCATCGATCACCGCACTTGCCAGTCCACGTTTGCCGACCCGACGATAGGCGCGCAACCAGGGCCGGGTGACGGCCAACGCTTCGACGACCTCCCAGGTTCGGTCGGGGCTATCATCATCGACGATGATCAATTCGAAAGGTGCTGATCCCATCGCAGCAGCAATGCGGTCCACCAAGGGCTCCATGTTGGCGCGCTCGTTGAAGGTTGGCACAATGATGGAGCAGGCGAGGTGCGTCATGAAGGACCTTGAGGGATTGGAACCTAAAGCCTGACCGTACGATGGCAACGCAAGTGTTCTTTTAAACCCCTTGTGGTGAAGTCTCGCTGAGGCAGGGTGATATCATGGGCATCATGAACTTTGCCATTCGGCCACAATCGTCGTGGGGATCCGTCACTTGGGTCCTGATTCCGGCCGCTGCCGTCTTGGTTCCCTTGGCGGTTGGCGTCAGCGCGGGCTGGTTGCCGACGGTGCTGGGTCGGTCGACGTTGCTGCTTGCCCTAGCCCTGTCAGCGGTAGCTGCGTGCTCGCTCATCCGCCGGCAATCCCCGCTGCCCGGTGAGGGCGATCGTGGATGGAATTGGCTGTGGGTAAGCATCGGCTTGGCCGTGGCCGGCGTCGGCATCGATCGTTGGTTGGCCGCCGAGATCAATGCCGTGGACTTCACGGTGTTCTTCGACCGCCCGATCCAGCGTCTTGCCACCATCGGTGAACTGGCGGTCGAAGAGGCCGATTCCCCTTCGTTCTCATGGCGCAGCCAGTTCGCCGTCCATGGATTCTGGATCCTGATACCGGTCAGTTGGTTGTACCACCTGATGGAAAGCCCCCTTTGGTTGCATGCCCTTACTGGGCTATGCGTGGCAATGGGGGCCTTTCACCTGGCGCGAGCCGCGCATCACCTGGGTGCTGGTCCTGCGTTAGCGGTGGCGACGGGCATCGCCCTCGCTGGCCATGACAGCACCGCCCGGGCAGTGAACTACGGCTTCCATCCCGAATTGTTTTATCTGTGGGCCATCGCGTGGATGCTTGATGCCGGCCTCGCCGGACGTCGGTTGACCTTTGCCTGTGCGGTGCTCATGGCGGTATCGGTGAAGGAAGATGCCTTCATGCCCGTGACTGCCGCCGCCATCGGCTTGGCCCTGCACCGCTGGCGAGCGATGTCGTGGTCTGATCGCGCCTGGTTCCTTGCCGCCCCGGTACTCATCGGCGGATTGTCACTCATCGCCTTCCAGAAACTGGCTATGCGGCACTACCTGGGTTCAGAAACCGCGACCTATGCCTGGATGTGGTCGCACTGGGGTCCGACGCAACTCCAAGCCGTGCTCGGGATGCTGGTTGCCCCGCACCGCGTCCTGGCCGAGGTTTATACTTCGGGAATTTGGAAGGTTCTGACGCCAACCCTGATCCTTCCCCTGCTCGGCTGGCGCTGGTGCATTGGCATCGTACCCGTGCTGGTCCTTTACGCCCTGTCAGCCTGCGAGCCAATGCGCACGTTCACCGTGTACTACGGCGCCATGGCAGTGCCTTTCCTGGTTCTGGCCTCGGCGGCCGGCATCATTGGCATCGCAAACTGCTGGCCAGATCGCGCTAGCGCCCTGCGGAATGCCGGCGCGATGTTGCTCGTCGGCTCCTGCCTTATCGGCGGCGGCTATATGCTCAGACCAATACGCAGCGAAACGACCGAACTTGCCAAGGTCCTGGCCAGACTGGACGGGCCGACCACGGTCCACCTCCAGGGCGCCCTGCTGCCGCATGCCGGTTACGATCGGCGCTTCCAGCTCCTCAACCGGCGGACGATGCAGGGCGACGGCATCGTCGTCATCGCCCCAGGACTCAACCCATATCCGCTCCAACGCGAAGAATTGCTACGACTTGTGCAAAACTCCACGGTGGTCGCCGCCTCGCCAAGCGGCAGGGTGTTGGCGCTTCGCTTTGAAGGTGGCGGCTGAAGTTACCTGGGTCCGTAGCCGACGGACTCCTAGTCCAAGCCACTGCAAGAGGATTGAAACCACCGTGCATCCCTGGCCAGGAATCTGACCTCAAGGCCCCTTCGCCACCCTCTTTCCCCCCGCCGCAAGCCCCGCAGGATGCCACGCCACGGAGGAGGCATGGCTCACGATGGCCGCGACGAAATACCCCCCGCGATGATCCTGTGCGGCGGCCAGGGCACCCGCCTGCGCGATGTCAGCGAGGTGCTGCCGAAGCCGATGGTGCCGGTCGGCAACCAGCCGATCCTCTGGCACATCATGAAGACCTACGCGGCATTTGGCGTCAGGCGCTTCATCCTCTGCCTGGGCTACAAGCGCGAAACCATCATCGATTATTTCCTGAACTATCGTTCCCATGCCTGCGACCTGACCGTGAGGCTGGGCCCGAACGGCGGCGTCGCCTACCATGGCAGCCATGCGGAGGAGGACTGGGAGGTCGTGCTCGCCGACACCGGCGAACGCGCCATGACCGGCTGCCGCGTCGCGCGCGCGGTGCGGCATCTGCGTGCCAGCGATCAGCGATTCTTCCTGACCTATGGCGACGGCGTGGCCGACATCGACGTGACGGCATTGCGCGAACGCCACCAGGCCGCCGGCAAGACCATCACCGTCACCGCCGTCCATCCCGCCAGCCGCTTCGGTGAGCTGCATCTGGATGGCGACACGGTCACGGGTTTCCATGAGAAGCCGCAGACCGAGGCTGGCCTCATCAACGGCGGCTACATGGTGGTCGAGCGCGAGTTCGTGAGCCGCTACCTCAAGGACGATGAAAACCTGATCCTGGAGCAGGAACCGATGCGCTCCGCAACGCGTGACGGCGGCATGGCTGCCTATGTCCACCACGGCTTCTGGCAGTGCATGGACACCCTGCGCGAGTACCAGTTGCTGAATCAGCTCTGGGCCGGCGGGAACGCGCCCTGGACGAAGCGATGGTGAGCCCAGCTTCGATCGGCACCTGGGCCGGCCGGCGCGTACTGGTCACCGGCCACACCGGCTTCAAGGGTTCATGGCTCAGCCACTGGCTGCTCGCCGAGGGCGCCGACGTCGCGGGCTACGCCCTGGCGCCCGACACCACGCCGGCGCTCTTCAACCTGCTCGGCCTCGCCCAGCGACTGCGCCACATCGAAGCCGACGTGCGCGATGCTGGGCGCCTCGCGGCTGAGGTCGCCGCTTTCCGGCCCGAGGTTGTGCTCCATCTCGCGGCCCAACCGCTGGTGCGGCGCAGCTACCGCGAGCCGCGCCAGACCTGGGAGACCAACGTCCTCGGCACGGTGAATCTGCTGGAGGCCGTGCGTGCGTGCGACGCAGTGCGCGCCTGCGTCGTGGTGACCTCCGACAAGTGCTACGAGAACCGCGAATGGCTGTGGGGCTACCGCGAGGACGAAGCGCTGGGCGGGCACGATCCGTACAGTTCATCGAAGGGTGCGGCCGAACTCGCGGTCGCGAGCTGGCGCCGGTCGTTTCCGGGCGGGGTGCGCCTGGCCAGCGCCCGCGCCGGCAACGTGATCGGCGGCGGCGACTGGTCCGCCGATCGCATCGTCACCGATTTCATCCTCGCGATCCAGGCCGGGCAACCGCTGCGCCTGCGCAATCCCCACGCGACGCGGCCGTGGCAGCACGTGCTGGAGCCGCTGTCGGGCTACCTCACCCTGGCCGATCGTCTGCTGGAATCCGACGGAGACCGCTGCGCGGAAGCGTGGAACTTCGGTCCGTCCGACGCCTCGGTGACCACAGTGGCCGAACTGGCGCGGCTGCTCGTCGCCGCCTGGGGTGTCGGTGCGGTGGACGCTAGCACGGTGGCGCCTCCGCTGCACGAGGCTGGCTTGCTCAAGCTCGACGCGAGCAAGGCCGCCGCCCGCCTGGGCTGGCGCGGCCGCTGGGACGTGGTCGAGACCGCCACGCGCACCGCCCGCTGGTACCGTGCGCTCACTGAAGGCGCCGACGCCCGCGCTCTGGTCGATGCCGATCTCGCGGCATTTTCTGCTGCCGCAGCGGCAGCCAGTCGAGCCGCCATCCACCTCGGCCGCAGCGATGGAACCCATGACTGACCGCATCGCCGAACTCAGGGCCGAAATCCTCGCGCGCACCCGCGAACTGGTGCGCCTGCGCGAGGCACCCAAACCGTTCGTGCCGGGGCAGACCACGGTGCCCTATGCTGGCCGGGTCTACGACGAGGACGAGGTTGCCGCCGGGGTCGGCAGCATGCTCGACTTCTGGCTCACCTTGGGCCCCGAGGGCGATGCTTTCGAGAGGGCGCTGGCGCAGTTCCTCGGCGTGCGCCACAGCATCCTGGTCAACAGCGGCAGCTCGGCGAACCTCCTCGCGGTCGCCGCCCTCACCAGCGCGAAGCTGGGTGAACGTCGTCTGCGCCCGGGCGACGAGGTGATCACCGTCGCCGCGGGCTTCCCGACCACGGTGGCGCCGATCATCCAATGCGGGTGCGTACCGGTGTTCATCGACGTCGACCCGGTCACGGTCGGACCGCGGATCGACCTGCTGGAAGACGCCTACGTCGCCGGAAAGACCAAGGCGGTGATGCTCGCGCACGCACTCGGGAATCCGTTCGACCTTGGTGAAATCACCCGCTTCTGCCGCGACAAAGGTCTGTGGCTGATCGAGGACAACTGCGACGCCTTGGGCAGCCGCTACGCCGGCCAGGCAACCGGAACCTTCGGCGACCTCTCGACCCAATCGTTCTACCCACCGCACCACCTCACCCTGGGCGAAGGCGGCGCGGTGAACGTGGTGCGCGAGGCGAAACTCAAGATCCTGGTCGAAAGCTTCCGCGACTGGGGCCGCGACTGCTGGTGTCCGTCCGGCAAGGACGACACTTGTCGAAAGCGCTTCGATTGGCAGTTGGGCGAGCTGCCCCGGGGCTACGACCACAAATACATCTACAGCCACCTCGGTTGGAACCTCAAACCGCTCGACGTCCAGGCCGCGATCGGCCGAGAACAGCTAAAGAAGCTGCCGCGCTTCATCCAGGCGCGGCGGGACAACTGGCAGCGCCTGCGCTCGCTCCTCGCCGGCTTGGAAGACCGCCTGGAGTTCATGCTTCCGACCCACGCCACCGCCTGGACGCCGCAGGGGTTCACCTGGCAGGCTGGCAAGCCGGTAGTCGAACCAAGTTGGTTCGGCTTCATGATGCTGGTCAAGTGCTGCCCGCAGGCGCGCACCGCCCTCGCCCGCGCCCTTGATGCTGCAAAGATCGGCAACCGGATGCTGTTCGGCGGCAACCTGGTGCGGCAGCCCGCCTTCGTGCAGTTGAAGGCGGACACGATAGGAGCGGGCTTTCGCGTCGTCGGCGACCTTGCCGGCGCCGACCGGATGATGAACGAGGCGCTGTTCGTGGGCACCTATCCTGGCCTGCGCGACGAGCATCTGGTCCACATTGCGGCGACCATCCGGAGTGCGCTGGGATGAACGGAACGGTCCTGATCACCGGCGCCTCCGGCTTCTTCGGCTCGCACCTGGCCGTGGCCCTAGCGATGCGCGGCACATCCGTGCTGGCAGCGACGCGCGGCACAGGCACGCCCGCGCGCCTGGCCGACCGGATTGGCCCGCAGTTGCGCGTGGTGCGTTGGGATCCCGCCGACCCGGCCTCCGTGTTCACCTTCCGGCCGGACATCGTCATCCACGCCGCCGCCTGCTATGGGCGCACGGGCGAACCGCCGGCGGCCCTGGTCGAGGCCAATGTTCTTGCCGGATTGCGACTGTTGGATGCCTCGGGCCAAGCGGGAGTCCGCGCATTTCTGCATGTCGGCACGGGACTGCCAGGTGACGTATCGCCCTATGCGCGCAGCAAGAGGCAGTTTGCCGACTGGGCAGCGGCGCTGGCCGGCGACCTGGCCGTCGTCGAGATGCGCTGCGAGCATTTCTTTGGTGCTGGTGATGATCCCAGCAAGTTCACCACCCGCATCGCCCGTGCCTGCTTGGCGGGCCAGCCGTCGCTGGCGCTGACCACCGGCACCCAGCGCCGCGACTTCATCCATGTCGACGATGCGGTGGCCGGATTCCTCGCCGTACTGGATCGCGGACTGCCAGCCCGTGGCCACGCCTGCTATCCGCTCGGCAGTGGTGCCGCTGTCCCGGTGCGCTCGGTCGTCGAACGGCTGCACCGTCGGGCAGCCTCGACCACCCGCCTCGACTTCGGCGCCGTCCCGGTCCGCCCCGCTGAGCCGGAGATCTGCCAGGCAGACACTACCGCCCTGCGCGCCCTGGGCTGGGCGCCGGACATCGGTCTGGAAGCTGGCCTGGACCGCTTCGTCGACGAAGAACGGGCCCTATGCGCATCCTGATCACCGGAGGCTGCGGCTTCCTCGGATCGAACCTCGCCGCCGAGGCCCTACGCCGGGGCGATGAACTGACCGTGCTCGACAACCTTGGGCGCATGGGTGCCGCCGCCAACCTGGACTGGTTGCGATCGCAGGGCGCGTTCACCTTCGTCCACGCCGACACCCGCAATGCCAACGACGTCGAGCGCGCCGTCGCCGCCGCCCGACCCGAGGCGGTCTTCCATGTCGCTGGCCAGGTCGCCATGACCACCTCGTTGGCAGATCCCCGCCGCGACTTCGAGACCAATGCCCTGGGGACGTTCAACCTCCTGGAGGCAGTCCGGACCCACGCGCCGGCCGCTGCTGTCATCTACAGCTCGACCAACAAGGTCTACGGCGACCTGCTGCAGTTCACCTATGACGAGCAACCGCTGCGCATGACGATACGCGAACGCCCCGAGGGCTTCGCCGAGGACACCCCGCTCAGCTTCCACTCGCCCTATGGCTGCTCGAAGGGCGCCGCCGACCAGTACATGCTCGACTGGCATCGGATGTACGGCCTGAAGACGGTGGTCTTCCGCCACAGTTCAATGTACGGCGGCCGCCAGTTCGCCACCTACGACCAGGGCTGGATCGGCTGGTTCTGCCAACAGGCCGCCGAGCAGGCCGCCGGCCGCAGCGAGCCCTTCACCATCAGCGGCAGCGGCAAGCAGGTCCGCGACGTACTCCACGCCGAGGACATGGTGCGGCTCTATTTCGCCGCCGTGGAACGAATTGACGCTGCCGCCGGCCAGGCGTTCAACATCGGTGGTGGCATGGCCAACAGCCTGTCGCTGCTCGAACTCTTCCAGCACCTGGAGCGCATCACCGGCCGTCCCCTAACCTGGACCCGCCTGCCACCCCGGTCGAGCGACCAACTGATCTTCGTCGCCGACATCGCCAAGGTTCGAAGCTTGCTGGGCTGGCTGCCACAGGTCGGGGTCGAAGATGGGCTGCGCAAGATGATGGAATGGATTCACGGGTCGCATCCGGCATGAGTCCACGTGGACGTCAACTCCTGGGGAATCTCGCTGCCATGGCCGGTGGACGAGGCATGGGACTGATTATAGGGCTCGTCTCGGTACCACTCGTCGCACATCAGACCGGCGCGGTGGGATTCGGCATGTGGTCGCTGTGTGCGTTACTGATCGGCTGGATCCAGGCGATGGATCTTGGTCTGGGTATCGGCCTGCAGAATGACGTGTCGCGGGCCATCGATCTACGATCGCGCCAGGTCGCAGTTCGTGCCGCCGCAGCCATGCGTGTATGCATGCGGGTCATCGCGTTGGTGGTCATCGTGCTGGGGACTTCCGCCGCCCTTACTCCGCAATCATTGCTCATATTTGGACATGGACTCGATCAGCACGAACGGGACTTCGGCAGGGGACTACTGGTGATCACCTCTATGGCCATGGCGTTGAGCCTGATTACCCAAACCAGCGTCCGCTGTCTCGGTGGTATGCAACGGCTTGGCCGCGTTTCAGTAGCGCAGTCATTGGGTGGGTTGGTCGGATTAACGGTTTTCTCGACTGGAATGATCATGGACTGGAACCCCTTGATGGGAATTGCTGCGCTGGCGCTCCTGCCCGCAGCCTCACAGCTCATTGCCGCGCAGTTGCTCTTACGCGCTCCTGATCTGGCATGGCTCCATGAAACCACCGCTTGGAACATGCGTGATCTGAGACGATTGATGGGACGGGGAGCTTGGTTTTTTTCCAGCCAGATCTCCGCACTGGTGGTTTTTCAAACTGATGCCCTGGTCATCAGCGCTAACGTTGGCGTCATCGATAGTGGCAGTTATCAAGCGGCGAATCGGTTGTTTTCCATCATCGTCATGGGACAAGGCGTGGTGCTCGCGGCCGTGTGGCCTTCGCTGGGCAACGCCCAGGCGGCGGGCGATCAGAACTGGATAGAGCAGACGTATCGTCGTGCCCGTACCATGACAATGCTGCTCATCGTGCTCAGTTTGATGGCGGGTTTGGGCATGCCATGGTTCGTCGAAACCTGGACGAATAAGCCGGAGTTGAGGCCAAGTTTTGCGACAGCTTCAGGACTTGCCTTGCTTTCCGCGACCTCATTGTGGGCGAACCTGCATGCGCAATGCCTCAATGCGTTGGATGACTATCGTTTTCCGGCGAAATTGGCCATGATCCAAGCGGTGCTCAACTTGGTTACCATTCTGATAGCAGTCCGACAAGGAGGTGCTGCTGGTGTCGCTTGGGGGTCTGCTGTCGTTGCGATGGTGACCAGTTGTTCCGTCCTGGCGTGGCGCTGGCACCATCTCCGGGGGGTATGATGTCAGACCCCCTCATCTCGGTGTTGATACCAGCGTATAATCGAGCCGACACCATTGTTCGCTGCATTAACTCCGCCCAAGCTTCCCGATATGAGCGACTGGAGATCATCGTCAGCGACAACGGTTCCACTGACGGTACCGCGGACATGGTCGCTGGGTTGGCAGAAACGGATCCTCGTATCGAACTCATCCGACATCGGACCAATCAAGGCCCATTGCCCAACTGGAAGGCTTGCCTGGATCGGGCCAGTGGCGACCTCATCCACTGGTTGTGGAGCGATGATTGGATTGAACCCTGTTTTTATGCGACTTTGATAGATGGAATGAAAAAAAAGCGCGCCATGGTTGGCTTCAGTGCTGTTCGTGTTGTGTCTCAAGCTGAAGGTTGGAGCTACATCACCCACAGCTTCCCGCCACTAGACCGGGAAAAGGCATTGAAAGAAGGTCTGAACGGACGCGTTTTTCCGGTATCCCCGGCCGCAGCATTGCTGCCGATCGCTTCGGTTCGACGATATTTTCATGATAACATTCCGGTCAGAAATGGACTAGACTGCAATCGCAGAGCGATCGGTTGCGATGCATTGATGATTTTAGGATGCATTCATGACGCTGAAACGGTATTCAATCATCCTGAACCACTGGTCAATTTTTCATCTCATGCTGGCAGTATCACCGTCGGGACTGACCATGACTTATTGCTTGCTCATTATGCCTGGGCCCGGGTATGGTGGGCGAGAACCGTGGGGCTGCCTCGACGCCACTGCTTATCAGACTTGCTGTTTTTGCTAAAAAACAGGAGGTATTTGTCTGCGATTTCCGGTCTTCTTTTCAGATCGCCTCGTAAGTCGCATGCCTGTTAATACGATGAGCCTCAAACCCCTGGTATCAGTGATCACGGTCTGTTACCAGGCTGAGTTGACATTGGCTGAGACTCTACAGTCGGTGAGGAAACAGTCCTATCCGTACTTGGAACACATAGTGATAGATGGGGGTTCCATCGATCGAACGCTTGATGTCCTCAGGGAGAATCATCATCCGCGACTGACTTGGTACTCAGGTCCAGACCACGGGATGTACGACGCCATGAATCGGGGCATTGCCCGGGCGGCAGGAGAATGGATAATTTTATTAAATGCAGACGATCTGTTTTCTGAGCCGAATTCCCTGGAATCGGCAATGCATGGCATTGAACATCTTAATCCATCACTCTGCATCCATTATTTCGATTTTTGCATGTTCGAGGCCGGCCACATGAATCCGGTCTTGGTCCGGGCATATCTCGATTTGCGCCGTGGTATGACCCTATGCCATCAAGCCATGATTTATCATCGCAGTGTCTTTGCCGCTGTAGGCGGCTTCCTCGAAGGTTATCGTTTGGCAGGGGATTTGGATCATACGATACGTTGTTTGGATGCCGGGGTCGCCTTCGTTCATCATGATCAAGCCCTCGTTCATTTTAGGATCGGTGGTGCCTCCAGCAAACAGGGCAAGCGGTATCTGACCGAGTCAGCCCCTCTCATTCACCGTCGATTCGGTTGGTATTGGGCATTACGTCTTCGATTCAACTACTTACTTGGACGAATGCGTGGTCTTTTTGGCAAGTTGCTCAGCCGTCGTCTACGCGGAAGGATCCGATACTTGATGATACGAGTTGCACAGTGGTCTCAACGCTCGCCTCAGTAAATGGTTTCTTGAGAGGGACATGCACTTGAATTCCATATGATCCGACCAAGGAAATCTAGCCTGGTGATGAATACACTCTTGCTGAATGAGGACAACTGTCCGGACATTGGACCGCTTTGGCGCGCTCTTCAGTCCTCATTTGGTGTACAGACAGGATGTCCTCCACCACGGTTAGTGCCTGCTTCAAGCACGGAAAATCAGCAAGACCTTTGTCCATTCACGAAATTCCATCGATCGGTTGCTTTTCCCATCATGAATTACCGGAGATCACCATGAACATCCGACGTCTGCTACGTTCACTGGGTTGGCGGGTCGGCTTGGACATCCGGCCGTTCGACGGGGTCAACAGCGAGTTCCCGCAGCTCATGCGCCTACTCACCCACCACCGCATCAACCTTGCCGTTGATGTCGGGGCCCACGTTGGCGATTGGGGCGAGCGCCTCTACCAATTGGGCTATCGCGGCCGCATGCTGTCGTTTGAACCCCTGTCCTGGGCCCATGCCGCCCTGGTGCGCTCCAGCGCCCGGCATGCAGGCTGGACGGTCGCGGCCCGCTGCGCCATCGGCGAGGCGGCGGGCGAAGCGACGATCAACATCTCAGGCAACGGCGAGAGCAGCTCGCTACTGCCGATGGACCAGAACCATCTTGACCTTGCCCCGGGTTCGGCCTACGTCGCGACCGAACAGGTGCCGGTGCTCACCCTCGACCAGGCGCTAGCGGGGCACCTGCGCCCGGACACCCGGCTATTCCTCAAGATCGATGCCCAAGGCTATGAACGGCAGGTCCTGGATGGCGCCCGTGCCACCCTGGAACGCACCGTCGGCCTGGAGGTCGAATTGTCGACCCAGGGGCTGTACGCCGGGCAGGACCTGGCGCTTGGGCTGATGCAGCGCCTCGCGGCGGCTGGATTCAACCTCCATGGCGTTTGGCCGATCATCATCAACGGGCGGACCGGGCGCATGGCCCAGTTCGATGCCCTGTTCTTCCGCGACTGATGCCTGTGGAAACCGCGCCAATAATCCCAACGACCGAGAAACCGCTGGTGAGCGTGATCACCGTGGTCCGCAATGGCGCGGCACACATCGCCGACAACCTGGCGTCGGTGGCGGAGCAGGACTACCCGGCGATCGAGCACTTGGTTCTGGATGGGGCTTCGACCGATGGCACCCAGGAACTGGTCCGCGTCAGGGCGCATCCCCGCCTGCGGTTCACCTCCGAACCTGACGACGGCATTTACCACGCGATGAACAAGGGCATCGCCCAGGCCAAGGGCGTGTACATGGTCTTCCTCAACTCCGACGACACTTTCGCCTCGTCCCAGGCGGTGTCCCTGGCCATGGCAAGGCTGAGCGGAGACGCGACGAACCTATCTGAGGAATCCTTACACTGCTTTGCCTACGCACCTTTTTCCCGCACCTCGCCCATGCCGGCGCTGATCGCCCGCCCGCAGGTCCATGTCCGCGATCCGCTCAGCGTCCATACGATCTGCCACCAGGGCACCATCTTCCCGCGCCAGGTCTTCGCGCGAGTTGGAACATACGACGAAGGCTTCCGCCTCGCCGGTGACTTCGAGCATCGCCTACGCTGCCATCTCGCCGGGATCAGCTTCGTCTGCCATCCCGTAGTGCTGGTCAGATTCTGCCTCGACGGCGCGACCGAACGGCAGATGGCGCGATCCTTCGCCGAATCGGAACACGCCGTCCGGGCATCCTGCGGGGCCTGGGCAGGGTGGCGCTTCCGTGCGCTCTTCTGGCGAGCGCGCCTGAGAAAGATGCTCGGAGCGATGGCCAAGACCATTCTCGGTGGAGGCGCCTACGCCTGGCTGCGTTCCTGGTCTCTGCGCCGGCGCCATGGTTGAGGGCGGGCGCGTTGCCACTGGATACAAGGCTGCTGACCGGGCGTGGTCGTGGCTGCTCACCCCTATCGCGCAGAACCTTGCCCTGGTATGCCCTAAGCCCGAGGTGGTACTCAATGTTTGACTCGTTGCTGTCTCGTGCCGCGACCATCCGCGAACCATCCCGCTCTCTGGTCAGGATGGTCTGGACGCCTCCGCATCGGTGTGAACGCGGTATCGATCCGCAACCTCTTGCGGGTCAAGAATTCTGATGCGCTGCTGCCTCATCGTCGCCACCATCGGCCGGACCGGGCAGGTCGAGGCCCTGCTGAAATCCCTCGCGGACCAGCGACACCGTGTGCTGCGGGTGGTGCTGGTCGACCAGAATGAGGATGAGCGTCTGGTCGAAGTGGTGCGGCGGGCCACCGGGTCGTTGGCGATCGAACATGTCCGTATCTCCCCGCACGGCGTTTCCGCCGCCCGCAACGCCGGCCTGGTCCGCCTCGGCGACGCTGAACTGGTTGCTTTCCCCGATGACGACTGCGTCTACGACCCGGATACCCTGGCCACGGTGATTGCCGCCATGAACGCCTTTCCCCAAGCGCAGGCGGTCATGGCGGCTCTGCACTTACCAAAAAATGTGCCCAAAGCTGCGCCCAAAGGCGCCCGGTCGAACGCTCCGAAGGCGGAGGGTTCTGGGCTGTCCTATCCAAACCGGTTCGGTCTCCTGCACGGCAGCAACACTTTCACCTTGTTCTTCCGTCGCTCGCGGGTCGATGCGGTGGGCGGATTCGACGAAACGCTTGGCCCCGGTGCCGGAACCCCGTGGCTCTCGGGCGAGGACACGGACTACTTGGTCCGCGCTTTCTCGGGACGCGGTTCGATACTGCGCTGCCCTTCAGCCCGGGTCTACCATCCGGCCGTCGACGCAACCTCGGCAGGCTATCAGGCCAAGGCCTTCGGCTATGGCCGCGGTCGCATCCAGCTCCTACGCAAGCACCGGTATCCACGCTGGTTCGTGCTCGCCAACGTCCTCCACCCGCTCCTGCGCTGCGTCTTCGCCTCCGCTGCGGACCGCGCCTTCCGTTGGCACTTGTTTCGTGGCCGCTGGCACGAGTGGACCCACGCCACAACCAATCAGCACTCACCGGTCATCGACGTGCTTCCCGGCTCCCGCAAAATCTGAACCGCCGCGGGTTGCACCGACCCGGCTGTACCGGATTCCCGGTTGTCCGGGTGTGCGATCGTGGGCATCATCCCCGCCCACCCTGGAGCCGCGCATGCGCACCGCCGCCGTCCCCGCCCTCGTCCTCCTCGCCTTGGCCTGCGGCGCGGCAGAACAGCCTGCTCCAGCTGGGCCTACGCCTGCCGCGCCAGCCCCAGCGGCCAGCCCGTCGCCTGTGGTTGCTCCACCCGCACCGGCCCCAGCACCGGTGCTCCCGACCGCCAGCCAGGAAGACCTCGCCAGGGCGTCGTACCTGGTCGGTCAGAACATGGCGAAGGAGGCGTTCGGCCTCGACCTCATCCCAGACCAGGTCGTTGCGGGGTTCGCCGATGCCGTCGCCGGCAAGGCGTCACGCATCGCCCCGACTGATCAAGAGGCCGTCTTCACCAAGTGGCAGGCCCTGCGTCAGGTCGCGTTGGAAAAGCGCAAGCTCGACAACGCCGAGTTCCTCAAGACCCATGCCAAGGTGGCTGGCATCACCACCACCGCGAGCGGCCTGCAATACGAGGTGCTGACCAAAAGCACCTCCACCGCGACTTCACCCAAGGCGAGCGACAAGGTGAAGGTGAGCTACACCGGAACGCTGCTCGACGGGCGGGTGTTCGATTCCTCGACCGGCGGCGGCCCGGTGGAGTTCACCCTCGATGCCGTGATCGGCGGCTGGACCGAGGCGCTCCAGTTAATGAAGCCAGGCGACCGCTGGCGCCTGTGGCTGCCGCCGGAACTCGCCTATGGCGACAGCCCCGCACCCGGCATCGGCCCGCACCGCATCCTGGTGTTCGAGGTCGAACTGCACGCGGTCGTCGCGGTCGCGCCGCCGACGCTGATGCCGGTCGCAAAATGAGATGACGATGGCCGCTTGAGCGACCATCGTCGAAAATAGCCAGGCCACGGTGCCCGGCTTTCCGGGCAAACGGCCTGGCCTGGCCCGAACGCGAGGTGAGGTCCGCCCTGGGCAATCCGGGTCCAGGGCAGAGCCCCGGCGGGGCGGGCGGGTCAGAGCCCCGCGGTAACCAGCAGGATTACTGGACGATGCCGGTCAGGACTTGCAGGATCTGATCGGTGGTCTGGATCACCTTGGCGTTAACCTGGAAGCCGCGCTGGGCCGTGATCAGTTTGGTGAACTCGGTGGCGATATCGATGTTGCTGCCTTCCAGCGCACCGGCGGTGATGGTGCCAGCGCTGTTGCCGGCGGTGCGCGCGACCGCCGTGCCGGAATTGGACGAGGCGGTCCACAGGTTGCTGCCGGCATTGATCAGACCGGACGGGTTCGAGAAGGTCGCCAGCGCGAGCTGGGCGAGCTTGCTGTTCACCCCGTTGGTGTATTGGCCCATGATGTTGCCGCTGGCGTCGATCGAGATGCCGCTGAGTTCGCCGCTGGAATAACCGTTCTGGCCCTGGGCTGCGGCGCTCGAGGAACTGCCGAAGGAGGTCAGGCCGGTGACGCTGTTGGAATCACCCAGGCTCATGTCGATGGTTGCCGGGGTGGTGGTTCCGGTGGTGTTCCAGGTGATCTGGATCGTGCGCGAGGACGGCCCGCCGACATAGCTCACGTCGTTCAGCGCGTTGCCCTTCAGGGTCGAACCATAGGCCCCGGTGAAATTGCCGTTCTGGTCGAACTCCATGCCGGCGACGACGTTGTCCGCCAGGGTGCCTTCGTTCGGCGGCACGCTGACGATCATGTCCCAGTTTGTCCGTTTCGCGGTGAGATTGGTCGGGTCCGCCTTGGTTCCGTTGCGGAACATGCGGGTTTCCAGGACGTGGCTTCCACCCTGCGAATCATAAACCTGGAGCGAACTGGTGACCACGCCCGGAACGGCCCGGACCTGGTACCAGTTGAAGACGCTGTTGCTGCCAGTGCTGTACTGCCAGGCGTTGGGATCGTTGGCGACTCCGGTCGTCGCGGCATCGAACATGTTGAGGGTGCCATCGCCGTTCGCGTCCGCGACCATGGTATCGGTCGCAGTGCGGTCGAGGATCTGAGTTGACCACAGCAATCTTCCAGCGGGAGTTCCTGCGGGAAGACTGAGATCCCCATCGATGGTGTAGGAGATGAAATCGGTGGTCGCGACCTCTGGCAACGCTGACAGCGAGAAGGTCCGGTTCGCTCCTGTGGCAGAGTAGTCCGCCGCCGGGATCGAGATCTGGCCGATGAGTGTCCGCGCCCCGAGTGCGGCGGCGGCGGTGTAGACGCTGATGGTCAGCGTCTTTCCCGTGAAGGCGGCACCGCTGTAGTCGCTGGCGGGCATGATGAAGGTGGGATTCAGGCTGCCGTTTGCGGTGGGATTCCTGTCGACGGCGATGTCGGTCTCGGTGCTGGTGCCGGCAAAGGCTGAACCATTGGCCAGGGTGGTATTCGTGAGTCCGGCCACCGCATTGGCGATCAGGGTCACCTCATTGCTTGAGCCCGTCGTGATGGCGTCCCCCATGAAGCAGGAGAAACCTTTACCAGTGCCGATGCTGTTGATCACGACGTTGCCGTTGCTGACGCTGGCCTGGGCAAAGCTCGCACTGCCGCTGGTCAGGGACGCGTTGATCTTGGACACCAGATCGGACACCGAGTCCTGCCAGGGGTTCAGCGCGATGTCGCCCGTCCAACCCGTGCCGTCGGGCTTGGTGCCGAACAGGTGGACCATGCGGATGTCATCCTGGGGATTGCCGCTCGCGATCGAAGGCGCCACCCCGAGTTTGAAGATGCTCAATTCATTGAGGAGGGTGTTGACCGTGGCGGTCTCTCCGGTGGCCGCATCGGTCAGCGGGAAGACGCTCTGCACCGACGTGCCCTGGATGGCCGGGGTCGCCGAGTTCAGGTTGCCCAGCATGCGGATCTCGCTCGTCCCCCGGGCGGAAATCGGCGTGTTGGGGATGGCCAACGGCACCGAATAGGCGATCGGGGTGGTCTGGCTCGCGGGGTCGAAGAGGTTGCCGATCACCTTGTTGCCGGAGCCGAGGTCGACCAGGTTCTTGTCCGCATCAAGGCCGAAATTGCCGACCCGGGTAAAGTAGGTGCTTTGACCATTGCTGAGTTGGAAGAACCCCTCGCCCTGGATGGCCGCATCGAGATTGCGGCCGGTCGACTGCAGGGCGCCTTGGTTCATGTTGATCGCCAGGGCGCTGGTGCTGACCCCGAGCCCGCTCTGGAGCGGGTTCCGGCCACCCGTCGTTCCGTTGGGCGAACTGCCGGAATACTGGGTCTGGGTCAACGCCGTGGCGAAGGACACGTTGCTGCCCTTGAAGCCGGAGGTGTTCACGTTCGCCAGGTTGTTGGCGATGGTGTTGAGCATGGACTGGCTGGTCGTCAGACCGCTGACGCCGCTGTCGAGGGAACTCATCATGGCCATGGCAGGCTCCTTGGGAGGAAGGGACGGCTGGTTGCCCAGAGGGCGGGAAAGGGACGAGGGTCGTTACGCAGTCACTGTGCCAATTGCGATGGTCGCTTTCAGGCAAGGGCATCGACGCCACGGGCATCGATGCGCGCGGCCAGTGGACGCACGCGGGCGAGCACGGGCGCCTGCGGACGGGTCGGCTCGAAGCCGTCGAGCTGGAAGGCCTCGCCCAGCCGCGCGGCGCGTTCCTGCGCCTGGCGGTCCTGCTGGCGTTCGCTCCAACCACCGTGGTTTCCTGACGACGGCTGGCCGTTGTCGCGGGTCAGGGTATCGCCGTTGCGCTGGTCGCTGGAGGTCTGCGACGATGCGGGTTCGCGCACCGCCAGGCCGAGTTCCCGCAGGGGCGAATCATGCGACCGCAGTTCCTGCCGCATGCTCGGCAGCATGCGGTCCAGCGCGGCGCGTACCGCCGGGTCGTCGGAATGCAGACTGGCGCTGAAACCTTCCGCCGTGGCATGCAGTTCGATCCGCACCGTTCCAAGCTCTGGCGGGGTCAGGCGGAATACCATCGGAGCATCGTCGTGGCGCTGACGTTCAACCGCCCGCATGACTTGGCCGGCGATGGCCCGATCCATCGGATTGGGCGGTTGCGCATCCTGGCCAGGTCGAGAAGCACTGCCCGTCGTTGCTGTCTGCACGGACGTCGAGAGCAACGATCCCAACGCGGGCTGGAAGGCGGCCTCGGAGGACGACGACTTGGTCGCGCTGGTGGACGATTCCAGATCAACCTTCCGCAACTGGGGGCCGCGCACGACTGCGGACGGAGCGATTGCCAACGGTGCCGCCATCCGCGCCATGGCCGGATCGCTGACAGACGGCCGTTCCAGCACCGGCATGGCGGGTATCGCCTGGTTCTGGACCAGATCGGGGACGACCGGGTTCGAGCTGCTTGCTAGCGGTCGAAGCTGGACCGCATCACCGGACTTCGCCTCGCCCGCGGCGAGTGGCGCGGAATTTCCAGTGGCTTCTGGGTCATTTTTCGTGGCGGTGCTGGTGGTCGACACCGCGACCGAGCGCGCCTGCGCCAGGGCAGAATCGTCTGCCAGGATCGGCGACCCGGGTGGCAACCCCGTCTGGGTCGCGTTCATCGGTGCAGTGACCGATTCACGGTCGTTGCCCACCTTAGCGGTCGATGCCGGCAACGGTGGTGGAATGGCCACTTTCGGCGGCGTGGGTGGTTGCGACGACCGCATGGCGTCTCGGACTACAGCCGGCATCGGCACTGCGGATTCGTCCACCGGCATTACCATCGGCGCGGACATCGCGGGTACGACCACTTCGATCTTCACGACCGCAGCCTGGGTGGCGACTGGCATGGCAGGCTTGCCGTGCTGCACAGACACGTCATCCGTCGAAAGCGCCTCGATGACCGGAACCGTGGCGGCTTCCTGAAGCAAAGAACCAGGGTCCGCAGTAACGACTGAGCCTGTACTGCTTTCGACAGTGATCGAAGTCGCTGGCGTCTGCACCGGAGCAGCCACTTGCAGCATCGCCGGCGAAGCTAATTGCAGCTGCGCTGGTAAAGCCACGGGCAATGGCGCTGGCGTCGACGGCACAGAGACCGTGGGATCGGATGCGCGCACTGCTGCAACCACGGCATCGACCTGGGCACTCAACCGTAAAACGCGATCATCGATTGATCGATCGGGACTCGCTGCCGGGAAGAACGCCGGCCCGGTCACGGGAACGTTTCTCAATGCGGTGACCACTTCCGGCCCGCCGATGACTGGCACTTGCTCCGGTCGAACCGCTGGGGTCGCGGCTGGTTCAGTCCACGCCAAGGACTGTGAGGCAGCCACCACCTGATCGACTCGGCTTTGCGACATCGTGGACTTCACTGGCTCGGACCCAACCACCTGAGACTCGGTACGAATCGCGAACGACCCTGCCGCAGTAGTTGGAGGAATCTCGGCCGTGGCTGGAGTCGATTGGGCTGGGATCCAGATCGGCGTTTCCGCGACAGGAACGGACGTAACGGTGACGATTGCTGGCGCAGCGGTAGTCACCAACGTTTGCTGGCTTGGACGAGCGAGGGACGCATCTGAAACCGAAGCCTGCCCAGGGGCGGTGGGCCCAGCAGCCACTGCGGATTGCGTCGTTGCTGGCGACGAATCTGCCGAAAGCATCGTAGAAGGCAGCGTAGACGGCAGCGTAGACGGCAGCGTGGACGGCAACGTAGACGGCAACGTAGACGGCAGCGTGGACGGCAGCGTGGACGGCAGCGCAGACGGCACTGAGGATGGCGACGTCGAATTCCAAGGTCGCATCGATGTCGACGCGGTTGCCGACGACGAGGTCGATCCCACTTCTTGCGTCGGTACCTGGGCCACCTTGAGCACCGAATCCACCACCTGACTTAATCTCACGCCGGGAACGCCCTGCCCAGTCGCATCTCTAGCGCTGATTTTTCGAAGGCCTGGAACCATGTCCTGAACGGCAACCTGAGGCAACACCTCAAGGTTCAGCAATGGCTGGGTCGAAACCTCTGGTTTCAATGCTGCCTGCGCACCCTGAACCAGATTCGATATTGGCGCTGCGTTCGTGGTACCTTGCAGCATTGCGGCTGAGTTCGGAATCTGCGCGGACGAACCGGCCAGCCGGGGCGAATCGATCCCAACACCCGGATCCGGCTGTGCGGCTGACGCTGCTTCGGGCAACGGTGGAATCGGCGGCACAAACCACTGGGCAACTGAGGCCAGCGTGTTCGCATCCGCAAGCAGGGCGGTTCCGTCGGTCGGCTGATCCGAACAGGCCGCTTGGGTCGGCTGACGTGGAACCTGGGCCGGATCTGCACCGAACCGCGCCGCCGCCGGGGCGACGGACATCGCTGGCGCGATCTCAGCGACCAGCGTGGTCAGCGCCTGGTCCGCTGTCGTTTCGGCTGGGACAGCCGCAACCTGGACGGAAGCCACCTGAGCAAGCGGCGGTGGCGCGGCGCATGGGGTCGCGGCGAACTGGGGGTAAGTCACGTCCCCGCCAGGATCAGGAACCGTGGTAGCCTGGGGGGCGGCAATCAGAGAAACGAGGGGCATGATCATGGCTTGCTGTGCAGGAGCCGAACGCACACAGCGGGCCAAACAAGCAGCGCGCCCACGACCACGAGACCGACGCGAACATCGTTCCCGAAATCGCCGGCTGCGATCCCTGGCGGGGCTTGCGCCAAAGCCAGACATTCGGGCGTTCCGTCGTTGGTGAACGTCGACGATGATCGGCTTGCGCCGACTGGACGCACCTGCTTCCAGCCTGAAGGTGCGCCCCGCCACCATGCCACCGAAGACCGTCCCCCAGCCGCGCCAGGTGTCCCGCACGGTCTGCATCTACCACGCCAACTGCCTGGATGGGGCCGGCGCGGCGGCGGTGGTGCGCAAGCTCCACCCCGACTGCGCGCTTCTGCCGATGCAGTACACGGATCCGCCGCCGCCGTCGCTGCTGGGGGCGAAGGTCTACATGGTCGACTTCGGGCTGCCGGCCGACGCCATGCGTGCGATCCGCGCCCAGGCCGACGAATTCACCTGGATCGACCACCACGCCAGCGCGGTGCCGGTGTGGAAGACGATCGGCTTCGGCCATATGGACGTGAATGAATGTGGCACGTCGCTCTGTTGGAAGGTGCTGTTTCCCGACCGACCTGCGCCACCCGTCATCGCCTACATCCGCGACAAGGACCTGTGGCGCTGGGAACTGCCGGACAGCCGCGCCATCGCGGCCGGGCTGTGGGCGAGCTTCCAGGGTAAGCCACCGGACGGCATCCTGGAGGCTGATCTTGCGGCGATGGCCAAGCTGGGCGCGCCGATCATCGAGAAAATCCGTGTCCGCGTGGTCGCCGACGCCGCCCAGGGCATTGCCGTGGCGGACCCTTTCGGGCTGAAGGGCCGCCGCGCCCTGGTGGTGTTCACCCGCCGCGACCTCAACGAGATCGCCGATCACATCCTCACCCCGGTTGCGGCGGGTGGGCTGGGTTACGACCTGGCCGTGATGTGCTACCGCAAGAACGCCAACGGCCGTTGGGTCCATAGCCTGCGTTCGGTCGACGCCGACTGCGGCGCCATCGCCTCGGCCCGGGGCGGTGGCGGGCACCTGCAATCGGCGTGTTATTTGTCCGACACGCCGCTGATCCCGCCGCCGGTCGCTCCAGCGATCGACCCGGTTGAAAAAGCGCCTGTTCCAGAAGCGAAAACCTGATCACGCCGGGCCGGCGGATACCTCGCGCCACATCGCCACCTCGTCGCAATCGAGGAACTTGTGACAGCGCACGCATTCGCTCCAGACCTTTTCCGGCAGGCGCGAACGGTCGACTTTGACGAATCCTTGGCGGCTGAAGAAGTCGACCTGGTAGGTCAGGCAGAAGATGCGTTCAAGTCCCAGCACAGCGGCCTCGGCCATGACCTGATCGACCAGACGGCGGCCGACGCCGCGCCCCTGGGCGCTTTCAGCCACCGCGAGCGCCTTGAGTTCGCCGATGGTGGCGGTGTCGATATGCAGCGCGACGGTGCCGGCGAGGCCGCCGGGTTCGCTTTCAGCAACGAAGAAATCGCGCACGTTTTCATAGAGTTCGCCGAGCGGTCGCGGCAGCATCTGGTGCTGCCGCGCGAAGACGCCGATCAGATCGGCCATCGCCGGCACGTCCTTGATCCGGGCCTGGCGTACGGTGACGGCCAGGGGCGGGACTTTCGCTGTCAGCGGCGCCGCCATGACGGGATCCGCCACCTCAGTACTTCCGCAGGCCGCTGGCCCCGGCCGGACCGGCACCCGGCTTGGGCGCGACACCGCCCAGGGTGAACTTGGTGTCGGCCTGCTTGGGGATGACTTGGTCGAGCCGGTCGATGAGCGCCCCGACATGCTGGCGCCGGCGTTCGAGCACATCGGCCTCTTTCCGGCGCTCGCGCAGTTTGCTGACCTCGGTCTGCTCGCCCAGGTACGGCACGAGGAAATCCGCTTCGGCCGACGCGGTCAGGATGTCGGTCAGCTCAGCCTCGATCTTGGTCAATTCTTCCTGGTAGAGTTCGCGGAAGCGCTTGAGCGCCGCGACCTTCTGGCCATCGGAAAGGGACACCGTGAGCGGGGCGAGCGGCATGGCCGGCAGGCTAGGTGGACCGTCACGTTTTTCCAGGCAGCCGTCAGGCCAGCGGGGCAGCTGCCGCGCCAACGCCAGGCAACCGCGCGCCAACGCTGGGCAGCAGCGCGCCAATGCCAAGTAGCCGCGCGCCATCGAGGCAAGGCGGCCGCGCCCGGGGCTTCCTGCGCCGCCGTCCCGGCTATGGTCCAGCGCATGAGCGATCGCCCCTCCTTCCTCGTCTTCGACATCGAGACCGTGGCCGACGGCCGCCTGGTCCAGCGCGTGCGCTTTCCGGATCGCCCGGAGCTGACTCCGGCCGAGGCGGTGGCGCTCTACCGTGAACAGCTCCTCGCCGCGAGCGGCGGCAAGTCGGACTTCGTGCCGCACACCTTCCAGGTGCCGGTCTCGATCGCGATCGCCAAGGTCGCGGCCGACAGTTCGCTGATCGAGGTCCGCACCCTCGACCGGCCGAAGTTCCGGCCGCAGGTCATCACCCGCAGCTTCTGGAAGGGTTGGGAAAAACACGGCAAGCCGACCCTGGTCACCTTCAACGGGCGCTTTTTCGACGTGCCGGTGCTGGAATTGTGCGCCTACCGCTATGGCCTGTCCGTGCCGGACTGGTTCGCCTCCACCGGTCCGTCGTACAACCAGCCGCGCAACCGCTACAACAGCCAGGCGCATCTCGATCTGCAAGATCTGCTTGGCAATTCTGGCGCGGTGCACATCAACGGCGGTCTCAACCTGTGTGCGCAACTCCTCGGCAAGCCGGGCAAGATGGGCACCAAGGGCGACATGGTGCAGCAGTTGTGGGAAACCGGCGAGCGCGAACGCATCGACGATTACTGCATGTGCGACGCGCTCGACACCTATTTCACCTTCTTGCGTTGCCGCGTGCTGCAAGGTTTCCTGACCCTGGAGCAGGAACACACCCTGGTCGAGGGTGCGCGCGGCTGGATTGAACGCCAGGCCCAGAGCAACCTCGCGATGGCGGAATACCTGCGCAACTTCCGCTTCTGGCAGCCGACCGGGGACGATGATGACCCCTTCGTCCACTGAGCCGGACGACGCGGGATCACCGGCCGTTGAGGCCCTGGTGCCAGCAGCCCAGGCCGACGCTCCGGCGGCAACGGGGAAGCCCGACGCTCCGGCGGCCACGGGGAAGCCCGACGCTCCGACGGCCACGGCCAAGACCGACGTTCCGGCGGTCACTGGAAAAGCCGCGCGCCGCCTCGCCGCCCAGCGCCTGACCCGACCCGATCTTGCGGATCAGCTTGCGGCGGTGCCGACGCTGCCGGGGTGCTACCTCTACAAGGACGCCGATGGCCGGGTGATCTACGTCGGCAAGGCGAAGGACCTACGCAAACGCGTGGCCTCATATTTCCAGGACACCCCGGGCGGGGTGATGCGCCACTCGACCAAGACCCGCCGCCTGGTCGTGGAACTCACCACCATCGAGACCATCGCCCTCGACAGCGAGGTCGAGGCCCTCCTGGTCGAGAGCCAGCTCATCAAGGAACTGCAACCGCGTTTCAACATCCTGCTGAAAGATGGCAAGGATTTCCCGCTGCTCGCGATCAGCCGCGAGGAGTTCCCGCGCGTGTTCATCACCCGCGACCGCAACCTTCAGGGCGTCGACCTGCTCGGGCCGTTCATCAGCTCGACTGACTTGCGCCGGGCCTACCACTTCCTGCAACGCACCTTCCGCTTCCGCACCTGCGACCTCGACCTGCATGAGGCGGATCCGAATCGACGCCATTTCGCGCCCTGCCTGAACTGGCACATCAAGCGGTGCTCGGCGCCCTGCACGCCGAAGATCGGCGCCGCCGAATACGGTGCCGACATCCGCGCCCTGCGCGCCCTGGTGACCGGCCGCAACAAGTCCGACGTCGTGCGCGACCTGGGCACGCGCATGCGCGCCGCCGCCGCGTCGCTGCGCTTCGAGGACGCCGCCCGCCTGCGCGACCAGGTGCAGGCGCTCGACCGCCTGAAAGAACGCGGCCGGCTGCGCGACTACGACGAACCCGCCGCGCCGGTGATCGACCTCCACTCCGGACTCATCGCCTTGCAGGAGCACCTCGACCTCGCCGCGCCGCCGCAGGTCATCGAGGGCATCGATAACGCGCACCTGCAAGGCACCCACGTCGTTGCCGGGTTAGTTCGTTTCATCCACGGCGTCCCCGACAAGGACGGCTATCGCCGCTTCAAGATCAAGGGAGCCGACGGCAGCGGAGATCCCGGCAACAACGACGTCGCCGCGATGCGCGAGGTGGTCGGCCGCCGCCTGCGCCGGCTCCGCGACGAGGCCGGCCGCCTGCCCGACATCCTGCTGGTCGACGGCGGCCAGGCCCAGGTCGCCACGGCGCTGGAGGCCGCACGCGCCGAGGGCGTGACGCCACCCTGCCTGATCGGATTGGCAAAACGCGAGGAAACCATCATCCGCAGCGACGGCAGCGAATTGCGCCTGCCGCGCCGCGATCCCGGCCTGCGCCTGCTGCAATGCGTGCGCGACGAGGCCCACCGCTTTTGCAGGCGTTACTTCCACCTCCTGCAAAAGAACGCGGTACACCGCGTTACGGACGACGAAAAAGGATCTTGAGTCACTCTGCTCAGGCGCCATGCTTCCGCATCCAGCCAGCCTATGCCAATTCCTCTCCTCCAGATCGGCAGCCTGAGCAACGATGATTTGCGCCGCCGTCTGGAATCGGTCCCGCCTGGCGAATCCATCGATTGCAACGGGGTCAAACGCCTGCCGCTCGCGGTGCTGATCGCCGCTCGCGACCACGGCATGCTCACCTTCGCGAACGTGCACGGCCCCGCCCGTTCCACCCTGACCATCTTCCGCCTGCCCATCGCCGACGCGCATCCGTCCTTCCCTGAGGTCCCCTTCCTGATCGAGACGCACGCGCCTGATACGTTGGTGATCAAGCCGAAGGCGAACGCGACGACCTTCCCCAACCTGTCGAGCCACCCCGGCCACGACTGGCTGCAAGGACTCACCGCCGGCAGCATCACCATCGACCTCACCGCCGTGCAGCAGATCAACTCGGTCGTGGTCGCCTGGATGCTCCGCCTCGCTCAGGACAGCGCCCCGCTGCGCCTGAAGCTCTCCAAGGTCAGCCGCCAGGTCGAAACCCAGCTACGCCAGCTGCGCCTCGACCACATCCTCGCGCTTTGAATCTGAAATTGCCTCGAACCTGGGACCGGTCTACGGACCGACCAGGGCCTTCGCCGACTTGGCGCATTCCATGCTGTAGAGGGTCGCCACCGCCAAGCCCTGGGCTTCGGCGCGCTGCTTGGCGTCGGTGGCGGCCACCAGCACGCGGCGGGCGGCGAGCAGACAGCGCAGGTCGTCTTTCTGCCGGTATTTCCGCGCGGTTTCCAGCCACGCTGCGGCATCGCCGGGCGCCGGCAGGCTGTCCTGGCCCTGGTTGTCACCCAGGGCGACCGCCACCATGCCGGTGCCGATGCCGGTAGCAGGGCGCGGCACCCACAAGGCGAGAGTGCAGGCGACCGGCAGCCACGGATCGTCGTCCTTGGGCAGGCGCTTGACCACCGCGACCGCGAGTTCGACCTCGGCGACCTCGCCGCGATCGCGCATGGCCTGGGCATAGGCGATCAGGCCGGCGCGGTCGCGCGAACCGAGGCGCAGGAGCGCGGCCAGCTTCGGACGCGCATCGCCAGCGGGCGCACCGCCCGCGAGGATCGCCGCCGGCACCGCGAGTTCGGCCGGGCCGCGCAGGCCGAGCGCGCATTCGGCGAGTTCCGGATCGGCGGCATGGCCGGCGGCCAGCATGGCCGCCAGACTCGCATGGCCGCCGAGAATATCATTGCGGCTAATCCCGCTGCTCCGCACCGCCAGCACGACCCGGGGAGTGAACTGGGTGGTCTCGCTGAGCACGATCACGCCGTTCAGGTTCACCGAGACGACCTTCTCAACCACCTTCCAGCGTGCGCCCAGGGCCTCGCGTTCGCTGATGAATATCTGCGCCTCGACCGTGTCCGCCAGCTGGCGGCGCGCGCGCTGGAGCGCGATCTCGCGGTTCATCACCTTGCGCGACAGGTCCGGCGTCTCGGCCACTTCCTGCACTGCGATCAGCCAGTCGCCGGCCCGGTGCAGACCGGGTTGGGTCAAGTCGAGCTTGGCCTCGGCGATCGCGGCTTCGACCGCAATGCGGGGGTCAGCAGCGCGGGGATCAGCGGCAGGCTCGCCGGCACCGACCAGCGCAGCCATCGTCATTAGGACCAGCACAATCACACTGAGACCCGTTGACCCCCAACCCGATTGGGGAACAACCGAATGGAATCCGCCGAGAAAATACTGGAGTCGCCGCCATGGTTGCATTGCCGCTGGCTGTGTAGGCAATTTCGCCGATGGAATGATGCCTTGGGGCTTCTCGCCTGTTTCAGCCGTCCCTACGGGACTAGCCTCCGACTCTTTGCAGATCCCGGGGTTGAAACCCCGGGCTAACCTCGCAGCGTCCCTACGGGACGCCCTTTTCTTGATGTTTACCAAGAAAACCCCGCAGGAGATCAGGTACCGAGATTTCACGTCTGATGCCGCCTTCCCTACGGGACTAGCCTCCGACTCTTTGCAGATCCCGGGGTTGAAACCCCGGGCTAACCTCGCAGCGTCCCTATGGGACGCCCTTTTCTTGATATTTACCATGATAATCCCTGAATAACCGTCCCGTAGGGACGGGATGATGTTAGCCCGGGGTTTCAACCCCGGGTTACGCGGACATGTCTCTGTATCAGTCCCGTAGGGACGGCTGAAACAGTCGTTTGGGTATCAGCGTCGATTCCTGGGAATCAGGCTTTCTGAAGATGTGCATCTACGAACTCTTCCAAATCAGCCCGACCAGTCCGAAAATCACCAGCAGCAGACCGATCACGGCGAACACCCCGAGTCCGATCAGAACCATCTGGCCCGACAGGCCGAAGTCCTGGTCGAAGAGCATGACCGTCTGGCTGTCTGACAGGAGCGCCGTCCGGTTCGTCTTATAGAAGAACACGGTGAAACCCAGGATGCCGAGGCCGACGACCAGGCGCAGGATGGCGGAGATCATGGCTGAGATCATGCTCGATTTGCTCCGGGTTGCCTGGCTGGTTCAGACGACGGGTCGCGACCGTCCTACCAGCTCGGATCCATGGTCGTGCCGGCGCCCTTGCCGCCGGTGCCGCCGGTCGGGTTGCCCGGGGCCGCATCGGACTTGCCGGCGGAAGCGCCCTTGGCGAGCCGCATCGAGCGCGGCGACCAGGTGATCACCACACCCGCGACATCGCTGCCGTCGACCTTGCTCGACCAGCGCTTGAAGGTCGCCTGGCCGGTGATGCTCAGCGAGCCGCCGCCCGATTTGATGTGGGCGAGGTATTTCTCGGCCCGCTGCACGGTGGCCTCGCTCTTCTTGGTGGTCGTGTTTTCGACCTCAGCGGCGAGCTGAGCCATCTCCTGGGTCTCGTTGCTGGTGGTTTTTTCATAGACGAACGACTTCAGCGCCGCGAGCGCGTTGTTGCCGGCGGTGCCCCAGGCGGCCTGCAAGGCGGTGGCGCGCATCATCGGACTGGCGGAAACGAAACCGCCCTGGCCGTAGGCGACCAGGATGATCTCGCCGGTCTCGTCGACGCAGCGCTGCACGCCGAAGCAGCGCAGCAGGCGCATGGGATCAGTGGGGATCTGTTCTTCGAGGCGCTTGCCGATCGCGGGCGGCTTGGGCGGCAGGTCGGCAGCGGCGCGGGTGAACAGGTGCGACAGCTTGGCCAGGTTTTCCGACCACACGATGCCAACCACCATGCCCTGGTTGCCTTCGATCGGACCTTCGGTCACGGCCAGGGTGGCGCAGCCTTCCATCGCGGCGGCGCAACGGGTGCGGACATAGGACTCATAAGCCTCGCCCAGGACCAGCCGTTTCTTTTCGATCGGCGCGTCCTTGTCGACCTTTGCCCCCAGTTTGACCAGCTGCGCGTCGACCTCGGCGGGGGTCGCTGCCTGGGCCTTCTTGAGGATGTCCTCCTTCGACGCGGCGGGCAGGGTGGGATCTTCGATCTCGCCGCTGTTCGACAGCAGCGCGGTCTGGCGACCGCTGAGCACCTCGACGCTCAACTGCTTGGCGATCTCGGCGCGGGCGCGCAGTTCGGCCATGTTGTAGGCGGCGATGCGGGCGGCGGCCCAGTCGACCGTACCGGGCTTGCCCTGCACCTGGCTGAAGCCGGTCGCGATGATCAGCGTTTTGCCGTTCTTTTCCTGGATGCCGGGCTTGAGGCCCTGGCTGCTGATGACCTGATCCATCTCGCTCATCGGGTCGCCACCCGAGGTGGTGATCAGGTTGAGGGTGACGCTCGGGGCCGGACCGGCAGACGCGCTGGAGGCAGGCAACTGGTCGGGACCGGCACCACCAGCCTTGCCGCTGTCGGCCGCGGCGACCGCATCGGCCTTGGCCTTGGTGGCGGCGATGACCTTGGTCGCAGGGTCTTCATTGGCGAGACGGGCGAGCTCGCGATCGAGTTCGGCAAAGGCCTTGTCGGCCTCGGCGGCGGAGCGCTGGTGCGAGTCGGCGGCATCGCCGGCGTACACGCTGGCGGAACCGGCGGCCAGGATCAGGGCGAGGGCGGGGACGAGGTGGCGCATGGGGGGATCTCGGGGTGGGGGTGGTCAGGATGGTTCGGGCGGAAATGGCTTGGAGGGCGCCGGCGTCAGCCGGTCATTTCGGATTTTCCGTGCGATCGGCGATGAAGATCGGCAGCAAACGGCGGCGGATCTCATCGCCCAGCTTTTTGATCAGGGCCTCGCGCGCCTTGGCCTGGCCGTCGGCCTCCGACAGGGTGCTGGTGGCGCTGGCGCTGGCCTCCAGCGAACCGACGACCTGCTTGGTGGCCTTGTTGGTGACGGTGACCGCGCCGGTGATGGTGACCTTGTACCAGCGCGAGCCGCTCTCATTGTCGATCGGCACCATGCGCTTCTTCTCGACCACGTTCACGCGGTAGCGGGCTTCCTCCGGCTTGAGGGCGATGGTGTAGCCGAGCCCATCGGCGCAGTCGAGGAGCGCATCGCGCACGCCGGGTGAATCTCCCGGCTTGACCAGTTCCAGGACGGGCTGGCGGACGAGGCCACCAAGCAACCGACGGACCTCCAGCGCCGAGACCGGGCTGTCGGGCACGGCAGCGCCCTGACCGATCAGGATGGAGCGCAGGATCTCTCGTTCCGATGCCGCCAGCACGATGCCGCGCGCAGCTTCGACCCAGGCGCCGGTGAGCGGATCCGGCTGGGCCTCGGGCCCCTTGCCGATCACGCGATCGAGATCGGCGACGCGGGCGAGGGCGGCGGTGGCAAACTTCTTGCGTTCCAGGCTGAGCAACGTGTAGACGTTGCCGTCGGCGGATTCCTGCTTGGCGACTTCGGCGCCGGCAAGGAACGGCACGTCGGATGTGCTCTTCACCTGCTGCCGGTAGTCCTCGGCGAGGCTGGCCTCGACCTTGCCGTCGGTCGCCTTGGTGCTGGCGGCGGTGGTGGTCTCGCGCGAGGAACTCACCGAGACGATGAGTTGTTCCACCAGATCGGCCTGGGCGGCGGACTTGCTCGTCGGGGCCTCTTTGCCAACCCCGACGCCGTAAAGGTTCTTGGCGTCGGCCGGGCGGTTGGCGAACCAGGCGGGTTCGGCAGCACCTGCGACGGCTGCGACGAGAGTCAGCAGCGCGCTGCGGATCGGGGCGGAACGGAGTTGCGAAGCGGGCATCGTCAGTCCTTCTTCTTGAATTGCTGGTCAAGGGTGCGGTCGAGTTCGGCGAAAGCGTTGTCGCTCGCAAGCTTCGCGTTGAGGTGGGCGGTACGGGCGGGATCCTTGGCGGCTTCCTGCTTGGCGGTGGTGCCGACCTCGGCGGCGAGGCGGCCGGCAAGGGAGGGATCGACCACGACCCAGACGAACAGCTCGTCGGTCTTGGGATTGATCCACTGTTCGCGCACCACGGTGTTCTTGATCCCGGCGACCGAGACCTGGCGCGACACATCCTGCACGAACCGGGTCGCGCTCGCATCGTTGCCGACGCCAGATTCGGCGACGTAGCTCTGGAACGCCGACTGGATCTTCACGTACATCATCCGCGCCAGTTCCTTGCGGGCATTGGCGACGGCTTCGGCCTTCTGCTCGGACAGCGGGAGTTCCCCGCGCAGGGCGGAACCATAGGTGGCGATGAACTTGCCTTCGCGCGACGGATCGCGCACCCAGTCGGGCAGGTCGACCGTGGTCGCGGACCACGGTTGATGCCAGGTCTGCTTCGGCTGGGTCTCGGCCTGGGGCCGATCACCACAACCCGACAAACCCAGGACGACAAGGGGCATCGCCCAGAACGAGGGAAGTTTCATGGAGGTGGTCCCGTGAAAGCGCCCCGGATGGCCAAACCATCCGGGGCGTTGCGATCAGGCTGGGATGCTGGCGATCACTTCTTGGGAACGTCGCCGCTCAGGCCGAGTTCCTTGTCGACCAGCTTGTCCAGTTCGGCATAGGCCTTCTCGGCCTCGATCTTGGAGGCGAAGTGCGCCTTGCGGGCCTCCATCTCCTTCTTGGTGTTGTCGACGATCTGCTTGCCGAAGGCATCGAGCGCGGCCTTGTCCATCACCATCCAGATGAACAGGTCGCCGGTGGACTTGTCGGTCCAGGTGTTCTTGGGCATGACGCCCTTGAGGACCTGGTTGGTGACGCTGCGCGAGATGCGTTCACGCATCTCCATCGCCGTGGTGCGGGTCTCTTGGGTGGTGATCTCGCCGCCTTCGCGGACCCAATCCTTCCATACGGACTGGACCTTGCTTTCGAGCGAGGCCGCGAGGTTACGACGGCCGTCTTCCTGCGCGGTCTGGTACTGGAAGCTCTGGCCGGAGAGCGACTTCTTGCCGATGCCGAGGGCACCGACTATGGAGCCGCCCTTGGTCGGATCTTTGGCCCAGTCGGGCCATTCGTCAGCGTTGACGGTCGGGGTGCGGGCGTCTTCGCGTGGCTTGTCGCCGCAGCCGGAAAGGGCGAGGACGCCGGTGATGGCGACCGCACCCAGGCAGGTGCTGATGGTCGCGCGGGTGATGTTGGTCATGGATTCCTCCTTGGGATTGGGCGCACTGTGTGGCCCCTGGGTTGGGAAAGCAACTGAGGGAAAATAAGACTGATGCAGGCGTTCCGACGCGTTGAAGGTTTCACGGATGGGTGGAATTCCACTTTTACCCCACATACCCCGCCTTCAAAAGCGCGCCAGGATGTCGATGAACTGCTGATCGAGCTGCTCGACCAGCTTCTGGGCCGCATCGTCGATCGCCTTGTCGCGGGCGACCGACGGCGAGGCCAGGCCAGCGCCCTTGACCTCGATCGTTCCGGCCGGTCTGCCGGTCGCGCCGGTGAAGGTCGCGGCAAGGGCAAGGTTGACGCGTTTGCGCTCGGCCTCGACCGGGATCTCTTGGAAGCGCGCGACCAGGCCGGTGGTGAGCTGGGCCTTCTCGCCGGGCGCGACGACCGACAGGCCGATGCGGTTGAGCGCGCCAGTGATGCGGGCGATGAGCAGCGCTTCGTTGTCGCCGCCGACGGTACCGGGGCTGGTCAGCGCGATGGTCACCGCGTCGAGGTGCTTGGCGAGGTCGGACTTGAAGCGGTCGATGTCGACGCCTGGTTTGGGAAGTTCACCGGTCGCATCCGCCAGGCGCAGGCGGCGGACGAGCGAGGTGCGCTCGGCCGCGAGCGGGAACAGCCGTTTCGACGCGCGCGCCAGGGCGCCGACGCCGCCCCGGCCGTCGGCGGATTCGCGCTTCACGTCCTCGCGCACCGCGACCATCTTCTGGTCGACGTCGGCGATGCGGGTGCGCAACTGCGCGGCCCAGGCGCTGCGGTCGAAGGCGACCAGGATCCAGGTGTCCTGCGGCGTGTCGACCGCCTCGCGCACGGTGACGCCGGGCAGTTCCTCCTGCGCGACCTTGGTCTCGATGGTCTGCTGGTACTCGGCCACCAAGGATTCGGTGCGCTTGCCGCCGTAGGACGTCTCGGTCACCACCTCGTGGGTCCGGGTCTCGGCCTTGAGCGAGATCTCGATCTGGGCCGCAACCTCCTTGCGCGCCTTTTGTTCAGCCGATTCGCGCGCGCCTTGGCCGCGCGGTGAACCGGCGACGCCGAACAACATGCCCGCCTGCTGCGGTGGCGTGCGCACCCAGGCAGGCGGTTCCTTGGCGGTGACGGTCGCCGGGCCAGTTGGCGCGATTTGGCCGGCGGTGGTTGCTCCCCCTTCGGGCGGCTGGCCGGTGCGGACCCAGTCGGGCGCCGCGCCGGATTGCGCGCGCGGCTTGTCCCCGCAACCGCCGAGGGCGATGGCCAGGATGCCGGCCGCGACGGTGAGGAGCCTGGTGCTGCTGGTCATGGGGTGCCTTCGGGGTTGGCTTGCTGCTCGCGGATCTTCTTGAGGGCCTCGACAAACTTCGAGAGTTCATCCCCCTTGCCGGCCAGACGCGCGGCAGGGATTGCCTTTTTGATCAGGCCACTGGCGGCAGCGGTGTCGCCTTCCTTGGCTTTGGCGAGGGCATCCCGCTTGGCGACGGCCCACGCCTTCTGCGCCGACGCCTTCACCACGGTTTCGCTCGCCGTCTTGGCGGCGATCTGCTCGGTACCCACTGGCCGGATCGCGTCGAGCGTGGTGCGGGCGTCATCCCATTCGCCGGCTGCCGCATGGCGTTCGGCCTTGGCTCCGTCGTCCTGGACGATCTTGAGCGCGGCGGCGGCTTTGACGGCGGCGGCTTCGTCCAGCTTGCGTTTCGCCGCCTCGTCGGCTTGAAGCTTCGCGTCCTCATCGGCTTTCAGCTTGGCAGCCTGGGCCTTTTCGTCCTGGGCCAGTTTCTCGGCCTGGGCCTTGGCGTCCTCGTCGGCCTTGCGCTTCGCGGCCGCATCACCCTGGCGCTTGACCTCGGCGTCGGCGTCGGCCTTGCGCTTGGCCTCGGCGTCGGCCTTGGATTTCTCCTCCTGCGCCAGCTTTTCGGCCTGGGCCTTGGCTTCCTCGTCGGCCTTGCGCTTTGCTTCGGCTGCAGCCTTCGCTTTCGCTTCCTCGTCAGCTTTGCGCTTGGCGTCGTCGACGGTGGCGGAACCTGGGAGCGCGCCAGTCCCTGGCGCCCGTGTGTCGTCGATCTTTGGCCCGGGATCCTTGGTTGAACGACCGCCGTCAACCGGCAATTGCCCTGTCACCGAATTCACTGCCACCGGTTTGACCGGCGGTTTCTCTTTGCCGCCAAGGGCGAACCAGGCTCCGCCCGCAGCCGCGAGCACGAGCGCGGCCACGCCGACGATCAGTCCAACCGGGGCCCCGCGCTTGGTGGCCTGTGAGGACGAGCCAGTCACCGGGGCTGCGATCGGTTGAGCGGTGGTCGGTTGAGCGACGGTCGGTGCCATCGCCTGGACTTCGGCTTGAACCGAAGCCTCCGTCGGTTGCCAGATCGTGGCTGCCGCCGCCGTGCCGACGATCGTGGGCGCAGCGGTGGCCACCTGCTGGGAACCCGAGGCCACGACCGGCGGCGTCTGGGCGATGGTCGCCGCATTGCGGTCGACCGGCGGCAGGCTCGCCGGGCTGGAATCCGCAATGGTCTTGGCAGCGCTATTGCCGGCAGCGGCAGTCCCCCCGGCGACCATCGTCGCGCGGGTGTCGCTGCCGATCATCATCGTCTTGCCTTCGTTGGCGTTCGCCTTGGCGACGAGTTCCTTCACCGTGCGCGGCAGGAGCAACCCGGTGGCGTTCAGCGCATCGATGGCAGAGACGAGGTCGGCCGCACTCGCGGGCCGGTCGGCGGGTTTCTTTTCCAGGCAGCGGTAGCAAAGTTTGACCACCGCCTCGGGCACGGTGTCCATCAGGGTCAGCGGATTCGGAGGCTCCTGCTTCTGGTGCGCGCGCATCAGGGCCGGAAAGGTGTCGCCCTTGAACGGGGCCGCGCCAGTCAGGAGCTGGAACCAGGAAATGCCCAGGCTGTAGAGGTCGCTCTGGGGGCAGAACTCGCCTTCCCAGGCCTCGGGCGCCATGAACAGCGGCGTGCCCATGCCGACCTGGGCGATGGTCAGGCCGGTCGCGTCCATCGCCTTGGCGAGGCCGAAATCGGTCAGCTTCGCCACGCCCTTGGTGGTGAGCATGATGTTGTCGGGCTTGATGTCGCGGTGCACGACCTCGCGCTCGGCCGCCGCCGCCAGGCCCTGCGCCGCCTGCCAGATCACGCTGGTGGCCAAGCGCCAGTCCATCGGGCCGTTGATCGCCTTGCGCAGGCTGGTCGCGCCCTCGACCAGTTCCATGACCAGCAGCCAGTGCTTGGTTCCGTCATCAGCGGCGAACTGCCCGAATTCGTAGACGGAAACCACGTAGGGGCTGTTGACCCGGGCCAGCGTCTGGGCCTCGCGCTCGAAGCGCTTGAGGGCGTCCTCGCGTTCGAGCAGGTGCTCGGCGATGCGCTTGATCGCGACCGGGCGTTTCAGCGACAACTGTTCCGCGCGGTAGACCTCGCCCATGGCCCCGCGACCGAGCAGGTCGTGGACCAGGAAACCGCCGATGCGTTGGCCTTGGGTCAGCATAGCGGTGCGAGCGTGGGAGGCTCCTCAGGCGGGCAAGTGGAGGCGGTGCCAACACACCGATCCCACGCGGCGGATCGGGTTCAGCACCAGAAGCAGACACCCCGCCGGGTGAGGGCGGGGTGTCGCGGTGAAATGAATTCAGCGGGTGGACGAGTTGGCCACGTCCTTCTTGATCTTCTTGTTACCGATCCAGACCACCTGGCCGGATTCGATGTCGGTCAGTTCCATGTCGATGGAGTAGAACTTCACTGCATTTCGGCCTTGGATGTCGTCCTGGACGTTGATCTTGCCAAGCAGTAGGAAGTCGGCGCCAATTTCTTTGGCGGCTTCCTTGGTGTTGACGCCGCTGTACTTCTGCTGGTCCTCGACCTCGGACCGGGTCTGGGCCTTGTCTGCTTTGCTGGAGACCAGTGAGACCCGACCAGAGTTGAGCAGTTCCCGACGGATATCGTTAACGAAGATCTCGGTACTGATGTCATCACCGTTGCTGCGGACCCTGACCTGGCCCGGAACGACAAACGGATTCTTGCCCTTGGCCTTGATGAAGTTGTCGAGCCAAGGGCGTTTGAGCGCATCGCTAATCATCTCTTGCGAGACCTGGCGACTGTCGGTGTCGTTCCACTTGCCTGATTTATCGATGGTGGAGTTTGGATCGACACGATTAATCACAGGATCGCCGCAACCGGCGCTGAAGAACATCCCGCCAGCGGCGAGGGCGATGAGGGCGGTACGGGTGATGGTGGAGGTGAAGGGACGGAGCATGGGGATTCCTTGGGGTGGTTCGGGATGCGCGGTTTACTGAGGGTTCAGGGCTTCGCCACCGGTGCGGCGACGACTGGGAAGGTGCGGGCTTCGACCACAATGATGCGGCCGTCGCGCACCTTGACGGTGCCGAGGTCGATCCTGCCAGCGGGGCCGTCGAGGGCGATCGCCTGATCGCCGACCGGCAGGGTGATGAGGGCGGCTTCGAGATGGTCGGGCAGGGACTTCCAGTTGCGGATGTCGGCGACCTCGGTGGCGGACATCAGACTCGATCCGGCCATGGACACGAGTTCGGAGAACAGGCCGCTGCCGCCCTTTTCCTTCTCGCTCTTCTTCGCTGCGGCCGCCGCAACCGCGATGGGCACCTGCTTGACGAGCATCCGGCTCAGGGTCTTGGCGAAGACTCCAGGCTGCAGGTCGCGCAGGGTGGCGCGGGCATAGGCGTCCACGTCTTGCACCACTTCCAGGTCGGTATTGCCGGCAGCGGTCACGACCGAGGCGGTCGGGCGGATGGGCTGATCCTTTGGCTGGCCGGGAAC
The DNA here is from genome assembly GCA_945876185.1 of Candidatus Kuenenia stuttgartensis. Classification (GTDB taxonomy): domain Bacteria; phylum Planctomycetota; class UBA11346; order UBA11346; family UBA11346; genus BJHQ01. The sequence continues at coordinate 39,834 of CAMCMZ010000019.1, forward strand.
CTGGAACTCGATCACCGAACTGATCGGCACGCCGTTCCACTGGCCGATGAGCGACAGGACCTCAGCGCCGATGACCACGCCCGGACCCCATTCCTTCACCGACTCGGCATCGGGGCCCTTGATGTTGAACACGGTCGACCACACATGCCAGGCATAGGACGAGAACCCAAGTTCCTGCTCTTCTTTCGACAGCTTCCAGGACAGGGCGGTGTAGATAGCCCCGCCGCCGGTGCCCAAGGTGAAGGTCAGGGCCTGGGTCGGGGCGACGAAGCCGACATGGTTGAGCACCAGCACGCGACCCTGGCCCTTGGTGGGCAGGGCCAGGCGCGGGTCGTCGGTCTTGAGGCCGAGTCCCGTGATCAGTTCGCGCGCGCCTTCGGCGTCGTAGCGCGAACCGACCTGCCACAGCAGTTGCGCCGCGACGAGCGGCAGGCCACCGGCCTGCTTTGACACTTCGTAGCGGAAATTCTTATCGCTGGCGAACGACTTGGTCTGCTGGGCATAAGACTTCACGGCCCGGCGCAGTTGCGTGTTGGCGAAGTTGTCGTCATCGGTGGCACGCTGATCGGGCGGCAGGGTCTGGGTAACCACGGCTGCGAAGGTGCGCGCCCAGGGATCGTCGGCGTAGCGCAAATCGGTGTCCTGCAGGTCGGTGGTGCGCTTCATCTGGTCGATCACCATGCGCCGGGCGCGGCTGATGGCCCGCGTCCACAGGCGATCGAGGTCTTTGGCCTCGACGGTGGTGGCATCCTTGCCGACGTTGACGGTTGTGCCGTCGGCAGGCTTCGCGCTGTCGGTCGGTTTTGCTGCCGCTGGGGCGGCGGGCGCGGCGGTCTTGCCCAGTCCAGGCAGCATTTGGGTCGGCCGCTTCCAATCGCCCAGCGCCTGTTCCGCCGCGAGGATCTGGTTAAGCGCGGCGTAGTAGTCGACCTGGATGTGTTCGTAGCTCTTGCCTTCGTAGTCCTTCATCGTGTCGTTGACGACGGCCGCACCGACCACCCCGGTCACGCTGGTCGAACGGAACTTGTCGACCATGTCGCCGGCCTGAAACAGGAAACGGTCGCTGGCCTTCTGATCGCCGGCAAGGTGTTCGATCAGGCCGCGCTCCATCGACCAGCACAGCGATTTGCTGGTCGTCACCTCGTCCTTTTCCACCGGCTTTTCGCCCGGGGCCAACGCCTCGCCTTGGAGGGCGCTTTCGTAGAGCCGGTTCGCCTTGACCCGCGCGCCCGGCAGGTCGCCCTTGACGATGTCGTCCTTCATCTGCTTCGCGTACAGCGCCTGGGTGCGGGTGCTGGTGCAGCCGGCGATCGTGAACAGGCCGGCGGCGATGAGGACGAGGGTGCGCATGGGGGTTCCGGAGGATGCGTGTGCGGTGGGGATGGTTGCCAGACAGATGCAACCATAACCCGGCAAGGCTCTCCCTGTCAAGCCTGGGACGGAATCGTTCCAGGTGAAGGCGGTCGGAATTCAAAAATCGCAATTGCACCCCACCTGCTGCGTTGGTCGTCAGTCATTGGGCGCTGCCCAACTCCTTCCTCCCCCCTTGCATCTGGGGCGCACTTGCGATTTTTGCTGGAAATTGTTGGTGCGGCGGTTTCGACGATGGTCGGTGTAGCCAGCGTTCAAAGAGGGGAAGGCCAATCAGATCTCCTCACCCGATTGGTGCCGGCGGAAAATTCACCAACCCTTTTACCCGTGCCAACTTGCTGAAAAATGCGGGGTTCGTTTGCGAGTTTTTGGATGGGCTTGGCAGATCGGCGTGGGGTAGTGATCAATACGCTGGCACGCCGGTCAGAATGGTTGGCCACCAAGAACACCAGGGGCATCCCTCAGTTACTTGTGTTTTTTGTGGCCTCTGTGCTCTCTGTGGCCATTCCGGGTCTTTCTTCCTGACTAACCGTCGGCCCTGATTCGGTCCCGGCGGGTTTGTTCCGCAGCTTGCGCCGCGATTCGCGGAGTTTGCTGATCACCGGGTCGATCGAGGTGCGGCGCTGCTCGCGCCAGACCAGCCAGCCGAACAGGCCGATGGCGAACAGAATGGCCGCAGTGATCGCGATTTCGTTGGCGGTGAAGACCCGCGTCGGGGGCGGCGAATCCTTCCAGGCGCCAGCGACGAACATGAAGGCGTAGCAGCGGTCGCTGTGGCGTTGGATGCCGTTGCGTTCGTCGCGCAGCGCATCCGGAACGACAGGGATGGCGCGGAGTTTAAGGAATCGGCCCTGCACCGTGATCTCGCTGCCGGGCGCCGGTGGCGGCTGGCGGCCGATCACCGCGACCTCGAACAGGCGCAACGGCTCGCGCATGTTGACCACCGGCTTGTCCGGCGGGCCCTGGGTGAACGGGCTGAAATCGCGGTGATAGCCGAGGATCCGCACGACGCGGTCGACGCCGAAGGGCTGGTCGCGCGCAACTAACTCATCCTCCCAGGTAATCCAGACCTTGAGCTTCACCACGAACGGCTGGCCGCGAAACTTGATCGGGGCCTGGTGGATGTCGTTGGCGACCAGGTTCCCGCTGCGGGCCTCGGCGAAGACGTTATCCAGACCCAGGTCGGACTTGGTGAGCCCGAGCAGGTAGTAGTACGGCCGGGTCTCGACGAGCGGACGCTCCTCTTTGACGTCATCGAACAAGCGATCCGGCATGGTCACCATGCCGGTGCGGTATTCGGCCAGGGTGGGATCATCGATCGCCGCTGCCGTGCCCGCCAAGGCGCGCACCATGAGAAGCGGGTACGCCTGCGACTTGTTGCCTTCCACCGGTAGGTGCGCCTGGCCCAGGTAGCGGCCGACCACCTCGATCCGCTCGCCCAGGTGGATCGGGCTGCCGTCATCGGCGGCTAGGACCTGCGCGAACTGGCCCTGGTCGAGCTCCAGAAGCAAACGCCGCTGACTGCCGGTCACAGTTGGGTCAACTGAGTCGATCAGGCGACCACCGATGATGACGGGGGAACCCAGGCGGATGCTTCCAAGCACTAGATCGCGGGTATCTAGGCGCTGCGGGATAGGCGGGGTAGGGGTAGTGCGATCGCGCGCAATAAGGTCCAGACCATAGGCAAGAGTCAGGGGTGTTAGGTCGAATCCGACTTGCGCGATCGCATCCTGCGGCCGCTTGTGCAAGGCCTCGACTTCGGCCTGCTGGCCCGAGATCTCGTCGGTAGTGGGCAGGGCTGCCACCCCGGCCAGCAGCGGTCGCGCCATCGGCTGCAAGGGTTTTTCCAGCGGTTGCACCACCAGAGCGGGCGGCGTGGGCGCGGTCAGCATCACGATGATCCAGATCAGCGCGCCGAGGGCGATCGGCATGGTGGCGATGAGCCGCCATTCGCGGGCGATCAGTCCCTTGCGCCGGCGCTGCTCGGCCAGGCGGCGGTCGGTCGTGAACGCCGGGGCCTGCTCGGGTGGTTTGGGGCGGAAGTCCATGGCGCGCTCCTCGTCCGGGTCCGATCCGGTCCGTCCCAGGGTGAACGGCCCCGGCGACCAGGGTTCAGCCCGGGATCGTCGGACCGGCTTCGGCGATGGTAGGGGCAGCTCCAGCGATGACGGCCACCGACGGGGACGAGAGCATCACCGCTCCGGCTTGTCCGGGATCAATGCCGCGCCCGATCGGCCACGGCATGGTTCCGCTCGCACCGCCAGCCGGAAACCCGGCAGCGGCCCAGCCGTCCCGCTTCCGTCCCGCTTCCGTCCCGCCCGTCCCGCCCGTCCCACCCCGTCCCACCACCCGCCCAGGAGCATCCCCTTCCATGTACTGCAACCAATGCGAGCAATGCGGCCCCGTCTGCACCACCACCGGTCCCGGCATCTGCGGCAAGGATCCCGACATCCAGGCCTTGCAGGAAACGCTGATCTACGGCCTCAAGGGCATGGCCGCGTACGCCCACCACGCTCGCCGCCTGGGCGCCCACAGCGAAGAAGTCGCTGCGTTCATCGAAGAAGCGCTCTTCTCGACCATGACCAACGTCAACTTCGACCTCGCCTCCACGCTCGAAATCGTGCTCAAATGCGGCGCGATGAACCTCAAGGTCATGGAGTCGCTCGACGCGGCCCACGTCGCCGCCTTTGGTGCGCCGGCTCCGGTCGAGGTGGTCGAAGGCACCCGCGCCGGTCCCGGCATCCTCATCACCGGCCACGATCTGGCCGACTTGCGCGACCTGCTGCGCGCGTGCGAAGGCACCCCGGTCAAGGTCTACACCCACGGCGAAATGCTGCCGGCGCACATGTATCCGAAGCTCAGGAACCACCCCAACCTGGCCGGCCACTACGGCGACGCCTGGCAAAAACAGCGGGTCGAGTTCGACGTCTTCCCGGGCGCCATCCTCGCCACCACCAACTGCATCACGATTCCTAAGGAATCCTACAAGGGCCGGATGTACACGATTCGCGCCGTCGCGGCGCCCGGTGCGACGCGCCTGGCGGACGGCGACTTCAAGCGGGTGGTCGAACACGCCCTGCGCCTGCCGGCCTGCAAGGAATTCACCTTGCGAAAATCGACCATCGGCTTCCACCACAGCGTGATCGCCTCGCGTCTTGGTGATCTGGTCGGCGCGGTGAAGGCGGGCAAGGTCAGCCGGTTCTTCCTCATCGGCGGCTGCGACGGGGCTGATCCGGGCCGCAACTACTTCAGCGATTTCGCCAAGGCGACCCCGGCGGATTCGTTCATCCTGACCCTGGGCTGCGGCAAGTACCGCATTCGTGGCCATGATCACGGCACGCTGCTCGGCCTGCCGCGCCTCTTGGACATGGGCCAATGCAACGACGCCTATGGCGCGATCCGTGTCGCCGCCGCGCTGGCGCAGGAATTCAAGTGCACGGTCAACGACCTGCCCCTGACCCTGGTCGTAAGCTGGTTCGAACAGAAGGCCGTCGCCGTGCTGCTGACGCTGTTGCACCTGGGCGTGAAGAACATCGCCCTCGGCCCGAATCCGCCCGCGTTCATGACCCCGAACGTACTGAAAATGCTGGTGGAAACCTATGGCTTGCGCGTGGCGAGCGGCGACGCCAAGGCTGATTGCGCGCGCGCCTGCGGCGCCGCCTGATCGCAGCCTGCGCTCAGGCCGGCTTGTCAGTCGGCTTGAGCGCGATCTCGATCAGAAACATCTCAGGCCACTTCGGATCGGCCAGGAATTCGCAGGCGATCGAGACGATGTCCTGGGGATTGTAGAGCTTGACCGGTTCGCCGGAAATGACGGTCGGCACCGAGATGTCGAAGCGGTAGTTCGTCGTGGCGAACTGCCGCTTGGCCGCGCCGGCGACCATGTTTGCGATTTCACCGATGCCGTCGTTGATCATTTCCTTGGTGACGTTGGCGGGTTCCTCCATCAGCAGGGACGCCACGATTTTTCCAGCCAAGGAGTTTGGAAAGCTGACCACGCAGCTGCCGGTGATGCCGTTCGACATGCCGATGATGCCGGCCACGTCGCCGTACATGAGCGGATCCTTCTTGATAAAGATCCGCTGCCGGGCCGGTTTCAGGCGAGCCATCTCAGTCATCACCGACAGCGTCGCGGCGATGAAGGGATTGATCAGATTGACGTCGACGGTCTTCGCAGCCATGGGTCGTATCAGCCTTCCGCCCGTTGCGGTTGCAGGGGTTGCAACCGGCAAGGAGCGCACGCATAGTGGATACATCGCTGAAGCCGATTCCGCAATCCGTTCCCAACCAGGCGTCCAACCACCATGCTTCCCGACCTCGTCCGCACTGAAGTCGTCAACGGCGTGACCGTGCTCAGCTTCGTCAAGGACGTGAACGGACAGGCCAACCTCGACGCCGTGCGGGCTTTTTTCACGGCGCAATTCCAGACCCGCACCGCCGGGGTGAAACGCCTGGTGATCGACCTCAGCGGCGTCGCCACCCTGGATTCGGCTTCGCTCGGCCCCCTGGTGCAAAAGCTGCGCGACATCCAGACCCTGAAGGGAAAACTCGCCCTGGCCGGCGTCGATGCCCCGGCGCTGCGCGAGATCTTCTCGCTGACCCGCTTCGACAAGGTCTTCGCGATGCACCCGAACCGCGACAAGGCGATTTCCGCCATCGCCGAGTGACCCGGCTGGCGGACGAACGCGCATTGCCTCGCCGGCGTCGGCCCTAGGCTGCCGCGCCTGCGTGCGGAGCCCCTTCCGCGCCCGGAACAGGTCGACATGCCGCATCCCCAGCACCAGATCCGCAACTTTTCGATCATCGCCCACATCGACCATGGCAAGTCGACGCTGGCGGAACGCCTGCTTGAGGCCACCGGCGCGATGCGCGAGAAGGACGACAAGGAACTCGAAGTCCTCGACAACATGGACCTCGAGCGCGAACGCGGCATCACCATCAAGGCCAAGGCCGTCTGCCTGTCCTACAAGCACAGCGACGGCCTTGTTTATCAGCTGAACCTCATCGACACGCCTGGCCACGTGGATTTCAGCTACGAAGTAACGCGGTCGCTCCAGGCCTGCGAAGGCTGCCTGCTGGTGATCGACGCGTCCCAGGGCGTGCAGGCACAGACGGTGGCGAACTACCTGCTCGCGCTCGACCTCAACCTCGCCATCGTGCCGGTGATCAACAAGATCGACCTGCCGAGTGCGCGCCCGGACGAGATCCGCGCCGAAATCGAGGAATCGCTGGCGCTCGAAGGCCACCTCGCGATCCCGGCCAGCGCCAAGGCCGGCATCGGCATCAATGAGATTCTGGCTGCCGTGGTCGAACGCATCCCACCCCCAACGGGCGGCCGCGATGCACCGACCCAGGCGCTCATTTTCGACGCGATCTACGACGATTACCGTGGCATCATCCTGTACATCCGGGTGAAATGCGGCCGGCTGCGGCGCGGCGACAAGATCCGCATGATCCGCTCGGACAAGACCTACGAGATCGCCGACATCGGGCGGCTGCGCCCAAAGATGGAAAGCTCGGTCGAGGGGTTGGAGGCCGGCGAAGTCGGCTTCATCACCGCCTCGATCAAATCGCTGACCGAGGTCAAGGTCGGCGACACCATCACCCGCGAGGATTCGCCGGCCCCGCCGCTGCCGGGTTTCCGCGACATGAAGCCGATGGTCTACTGCGGCCTGTATCCATCCGGCGAGACGATGTACGAACAGTTGCGCGAAGCCGTGCAGAAACTCTCGCTCAACGATGCGTCGTTCCGCTGGGTGCCGGAATCGGGCGGCGCCCTCGGCCATGGCTTCCGCTGCGGCTTTTTGGGCATGCTCCACATGGAGATCTGCCAGGAACGCCTGGAGCGCGAGCACGACCTCGACATGGTCCAGACCGCGCCGACGGTGACCTACCGGGTCAACCTGCGCGGCCAGTTCCAGCCGGATGGCGTGTCGAAGCAGATCGAGATCACGACGCCGGGCGAACTGCCGAAGGACGGCTACGAATCGCTCGAAGAACCCGTCGTCGACATCCATTTCTTCGTCCCCGCCAGCCGCATCGGCGCGGTGATGCAGCTGGTCACCGACCGGCGCGGCGAATTCCTGCGCCAGGACTACCTTGGCACCACCCGCTGCAAGCTGACCTACCGCATGCCGCTGGCCGAGGTCATCTACGACCTTTTCGACCGCCTGAAGAGCGTGACCCAGGGCTACGGCACCATGGACTACGAGTTCAGCGGCTACCAGGTCGCCGAGCTGGTGAAGGTCGACATCCTCGTCCACAACGAACCCTGCGACGCCCTGGCCTTCATCTGCCACCGCAAGGACGCCGAACGCCGAGGACGCGCCATCGTCAAGTCGCTGCGCGAAGAGATCCCCAAGCACATGTTCGAGGTCGCCCTGCAGGCCGCGATCGGCACCCGGGTCATCGCCCGCGAATCGATCAGCGCCCTACGCAAGAACGTGACCTCGAAGTGCTACGGCGGCGACGTCACCCGCAAACGCAAACTCCTGGAAAAGCAGAAGGAAGGCAAGAAGCGGATGAAGATGGTCGGCATGGTCGAGGTGCCCCAGGCCGCCTTCATGGCAGTGCTGAAGTCGCGCAACGACACAGAATAGCGGACTGCTGATCTGCTGGGGTCGTCCGCAGGCCCCGCTTGCGGCTGACCTGCGGCTGTCTCGCTGCTGATTCGCAATTGGCTCTTGCTTGGCTCGCGCTCACCGCTGCTTCGAAACCTGGACCAGGATCGTGGATTGATCCGGCCGAGGAATGGTGACAGGCGGGCACGAGGGCCGCATGAGCAACGCCGAAATGCGGGTGACCAGGAATCGTGGCGTGAGGCGGATGCTGAACGTGAGCAGATGGTTGATCAGGCCGGGATTCACCACCGCCCGCCCACGATCGCTGGCGCGCAGGGCGCTTGCGACGATGGCCTCCGGCCTCGCCATGCTCAGGCGCGCAAGAAGCGATCGCGAAGTTCCAGCGCGGGTATGGAATTCGGTCGCGGTCGTTCCTGGGCAGACGGTGGTGATCCGCACCACGGTGGATCCCACTGGGTCGGTTCCCACGGCGTCGGATCCTCCTCAGCCTGCGGTCAATGTCTGAGTCCAATTGGATCCGTGAGGAAACCGAGGTAACCGAAGGCGAAAGCGTTCATGCCGACGCTGGCAATCACCTCGCGAGCGGCCTCAGCCATGGCGTCGAATACCGATCAGAACCCCATCAGCGCATCGCGGATGCGCTGGAAATGTTCTGACCGCACCAGGGTCTGGTTGGGGATGATGGCCTCGCTGTAGAATCCGGCCTCGCTGGCCGGGGTGATCAGGATTGCCTTGCCGGCGTGCTGGAAATAGCCGGCCTCGGCGAAGACCGCTGTCAGGGCGGTACGCAGATCTTCAAGGTGGGCTTTGCGGATCCGTGTAACCCTGGGGGTGATGGCATCCGACCACGTGGCCGCAGCCAGGCCGCGGAAGGCCCTGGCCAGATCGGCTTCGGTCCGCAGTTCGGTAAGGGTTACCGCCCTGATCGGATCCCCTCCGGCCAGAGCTGCGCCCCAGGTCGGGGCGGCGATGGTGAAGGTGCGGTTTCCAGAGGTGGGTCCCGGAGTCCCGCCGGCTACCGAGATCACGCTCCAGGTATGGCTGGCGACGGTCAGATCGCCGGTCGGCCGCCAGCGCACCTTGTGGTTGCCGATATTTCCGGCCGCGGTCTCAGCGGGCACGGTGCCGGCCCCGGCCAGGGTGGTCCACGATCCACTGCTGAGGTATTCAAACTGGGTCCAGACGGTTGTGCTGTCAGCCACCTGGGATCCATCGACGGTGACCTGGAAATCGAGATTCCCGCCGCCGGTCTTGTACGGAACCATCCACACCAGCGCCGGACGCTTGTTCAGGGTATGCCCGGCAGAATCGGCCGGCGTCGACAAGGTGGTCAGCAGGGGATGGACCGTCAGCACCACCTGTTTGGGGCTGCCTGAGGCATCGATCGTGATGGTGCCGTTCAAGTCGGACGGGATGGTGCGCACGGCCAGGCTGTTGCTGGTCAGGGTGCCGGTATAGGTGAACAGAACATAGGTGCCGGCAGCGAAGCCGGCGGTGGCGCTGACATCGAGATCGCCGGCCAGGGACAGGTTGCCATTGACCACCACCTGGTCGGAACTGCTGCCCAACTGCATCGCCAGGGCACTGCCACTGTTCAAGGTGAGATCAGCGCCAACGTTCAGGGTGCCGACACCAGCGCTCACATTGGCGTCACCCGGGGCGAGCGTACCATTGATGATCACCACCCGGTTGATGGTGCCGGTGCCGCTGAGGGTCCCCCCGGCATTGCAGGTCACCGTGCCGGCGGCGGTGGCGAGGGTACCGTTCACCAGCAACATCCCGCCGTTGATGGTGGTCGTGCCGGTATAGGCATTGGTGCCGGTGAGCACCTGGGTGCCGGCGCCGTTTTTGACCAGGGCGATATTCACATCGGTTGCCGGGGTGCTGCCATTGACCCGGCTACCCAGGGTGCCGGCAAAGGTATAGGTGCTGCTGCCATTGATGGTCAGGGTGCGGACGGTGGCATTGTTGGCCACGATGGCGGCTTCATTGTTGGCGCCGATGGTGCTGGACAGCCCGGCGATGGTCTGGTCTGCGGCCAGGATCAGGCTGGCATAACCGGTACCGCTGGCGCCGCCGGTCAGGCTGGCATGCAAGGTCACGACCCCGGTCCCCAGCACATTGACGGCATTGGCGGCGACATAGGTGCCGAAGCGCGCCGTCGCGCCGTTGGCGGCGATGTTCTGGATGGTCAGGCCACCGCTGAAATCATTGCCGGCGGTGCTGCCCAGGTTGATGGTGTTCGTGGTGGTCAAGGCGAATGTGCCATGGCTGATGGTAAGTAAACCCGGGGTCACGCCGTCGAAATCGCTGAACCTGCCATTGTAGGTCTGGGAATCGCCAGTGTAGCCGCCGCTGGTGATCGCTGCTGCACCTTTGATTTTGGTGACTGCCGGCGCGGTGAAGGTGAATCTGGCAGAGAGGGTTGATCCGGCTTCCATGATAAGGGCTGCAGCATTAGCGATGCCCCCATTATCGAAGGCGATGAACGCCCCGTTGCGGACGGTCCAGGTGCCCGTGAAACTGTTGTTCGCACCAGAGATGAACGCCCCGCCGCTGGTGGTGGTGATGTCGCCCGACGTGGCCAGCGTGCCGGCCCCGAAGGTGACGTTATAATTCACGGTGCTGATGCTGGTGACGATGTTGATCTTCTGGCCTGATCCGCCGTTGGCGATGGCGCCGGTGGTGAAGGTCATCCGCCCCGGACCGGTCAGGGTCAGCGTTTTGTCACCAACCGTCGTGGTGGTTAGGCCGCCGGTCATGAACAGGGTGCTGTTCAGGGTCGCGTAGATCGTGGCATCGCTGGCAAGGTTCAGGGCGCCTGGCCAGGTCTCATTGTTGCCGCCAATGTCCCGCAACGCGCCGCCACCGCTGATGCCGCTGCCATTCAGGGTGAGCGGTTCAGCCGCCACCGTGATATCCTGAAGGGCAAGCTGCAGGACCGCTCCGGATTCCACCACCGTCCCACTGGCCAGGCCGCCCAGCGCGTTAGCGTGGCCGATGTTCAGCGTCCCAGCGCTCACCGTGGTCAGGCCGGTGTGGGTGTTGCTGCCACTCAGGGTCAGGGTGCCGCTGCCGGCCTTGGTCAGGGCATAACCACCATTGACCACCCCACTGACAGTCAACGCGGCGCCAGAATCCACCGTCCAGGTCTGATGGGCAGCCAGACCCACCTTGGCCGACAGGGTGTGGGTCGGGCTGCCTGAACTCGGCGTGCTGACAGTGATTCCGTTGCCGGCGGCATTGCCATTGGCCGTGCTGGCTTCGATGGTCAGGGTCTTGGTGCCGCCGATGGTCACCGTCGCGGTGGCGGCTGCGGCGACGTTCAGGCTGTTGATGTCCAGGTCGACATCGACGGTGTTGGTGGTCAAATTCGCCGCCACCGGGGTCGTGGTGACGAAGTTGACATTGGTCTGATGGTCGGGGGCGGCGCCAGTGGCAATGTTGTCGGCGATCGTGGTCTTCCAGTTGGCGGCGGTGCTCCAGGGATTGGCCCCACCCGCCCACCAGGCCGCCACCGGACCGGCCGGGTTGGCGCTGACGGTGAGTTGCAGATCGTTGCCAACCACAGCGAGGACATAGCTCTGACCGAAGGCGGTGGTGGTCGCCAGGCTGAATTTGGCGATCGCCGCCATCGCCGTCGTCCCCTGGATCAAGGTATAGGTGCCAGGGGTGATCGGTGTGGCGACGCCGCCGAGCTGGTTGAGATGGATCACCGCTGCGCCGTTGTTGGTCACCGAGGTCGCCGCCGCCACGGTGATCCGGTCGGTACCGGCCCCGCCTGCGCCCAGATCGAAGTACAGATTGTTGTTCCCGGCGTTGCCGGTGAGGTTGAGCGTGCTGCCCAGGGCCAGGGTGCCGACCGCGCCGTCGCGCAGATCGAGGCCGCCAGAGCTGCTGACGGTGACCGCCCCGTTGATGGTGCCGGTACCACCCAGGGCGC
>CAMCMZ010000020.1 GCA_945876185.1 Candidatus Kuenenia stuttgartensis
TCCCTACGGGACGGGCAACCTTCTTCTTACCCGGCCCGGGGTTGAAACCCCGGGCTAACCTCACAGCGTCCCTACGGGACGCACGTTTCCTCTAAATTCACTGTAATTTCCGATGTTTTCCGTCCCGTAGGGACGAGGTGAAGGTAGCCCGGGGTTTCAACCCCGGGTTTCACGACCATCGAGTCGAACCAGTCCCGTAGGGACGGCTGAAGATCTCCTTGGGGCTCATTGCCGAATCCTACGGATCAGGATCTCTGAGTTTGACGACGCAAATGGCCAATCCCCAGCGCGCGCCGCCGGCGCGCTCGAGGGGAACGGATCCTTCATTGCTCTTGGCGCGCGGGCCGCGCGCGGTCCCAGGGGCTGGCGGCGCTGAGTCGGACGAGCGCTGATCGCCGGACATCAACGGGAAATCGTCGAAAGCAACCGTGAGTCGCCGAACCACGACTTTCACGCGTCGAACCATGACTATGAGTCGTCGAATCACGATTATACATCACAGAATCATTATTACCTGTCGCCGAATCATGTTTACACGATACCGAATTACGTTTACCTGTCGCCGAATCACGACGACAAGTCGCTGAACATCGACTTGTAATCTCCGAATATGAACTTTGAGTCGTCGAACTGCTTCTTTGTGTCGCCAAATTGCTACTTTGAGTCACCAGATTGCTACTTTGAATCGCCGAACCTGAACTTTGAATCGCCGAACTTCGACTTGGTGTCGCCGAATCGCCCCGACGTGAATTCGTCTGGTTGGGGTACGGCCAGGTGTTCTGTTTTTTCCTTCCATGCGCCGTTTCCCGTCGACCAGTCCCCGTCGACGGTCGACCTGGGCGGACTCAGCGCGTCCAATCCCGGTCCGGTCAGCCCGAATACGGCCCCTTGCCCGGGGTCGTCTCGGCCAGTTCGCCGGTGAAGCGGTCGACCTCTTCGAATTTGACACTGATCTTGGTCGAAACGCCCGGTTCGTTCTGGGTGATGCCGTAGATGGCGTCAGCGCGGTGCATGGTGCGCTTTTTATGGGTGATGACGATGAACTGGCTGCCCTTGCGGTGGCTGCCGTCGGCGTTGGTGCCGACCACGAATTCGCGCAGCATCGAGTTGTAGACGTCGACGTTGGAGTCATCGAGCGGCGCGTCGACCTCGTCGAGGACGCAGAACGGGCTGGGTTTGGTCTGGTAGACGGCGAACAGCAGGGCGATGGCGGTGAGGGCCTTCTCGCCACCGGACAACTGGGTGATGATCTTGGGGTTCTTGCCCGGCGGCTGGGCGACGATTTCCAGGCCGGCGTCGAGGATGTCGACTTCTTGCCGGACCTCGCGTGGCGGCGGCAGGGGTTCGCCGGCCGGGGCTGGATCCTGGATCGTCACCATCTCGTAGCGTTCCAGCTTCAGGTCCGCCGATCCACCGCCGAACAGCTTGCGGAAGAGGGCCTGGAAATTGGTGCGCACCTCGCGGTAGGTGTCGCTGAACAGCTTGCGGCTGACGTCGTCGATGTGGTGGATGATTTCGTCGAGTTTGGTGTGGGCGCTGGTCAGGTCGTCGAACTGGCGCGCGAGGAATTCTTCACGGGCCTTGACCTCGTCGAGTTCGTCAATCGCGGCGACGTTGACCGGGCCGAGGCTGGTGAGTTCGGCTTCGGCGTCGGTGAGTTCGGTTTTCAGCGCATCCCAGTCGACGTCCTCGGGCCGGGTCCAGTTCTGGTGCGCCTCGCCCAGGGAAAGCTGCTGATCTTCGAGGATGCGTTGGCACAGGCCGTCAAGGCGCACCCGCGCCTCGGCGGACTTGGTGTGTTCCTGGTTCTGCTCGCGTTCCAGCTCGCGCTGGCGCCCAGCGGCGGCGCGCGCCATCTGGCGGCTGCCTTCGGTGCGGTCGCGCAGTTGATCCCGTTCGTTGACCAACGCGGCAAGGGCCTCGGCGGCCTGTGCCACGTCGTGCGCGGCGGCGGCGTGGGCGACCGCACCGTCGTCGATCACCGCGCGCAGTTCGGCCCGGCGCGCGTCGAGGCCGGCGAGGCGACGCTGGCGTTCGTCGCGGCCGTCTTCCAGTTCCTGCATGGCGCGGACGAGGTGGCCGTGGTGGTTGCGCGCAGCCTCGATGCGTTCCTGGCTGGTGGCGAGGCTGACGCGCAGTTGCGCGACTTCCTCTTGCACCCGATCGCGTTCCTTGCCCTTGGCCTCCAGGCCGAGCTGGATCAGGCCGATCTCGCCGGCAAGGCGGGCGGCAAGGTCGGTGAACCAGGCGCGCTGACCCGTGAGGTCCTTCGATTCGGTCTCGATGCGCGACAGTTCGGCGGCGATCTCTTCGAGTTCGATACCGAACGACGAGGTCGCCTGTTCCAGGTGCTGGCGGTCGCGGTCGACGCGCATCAGCGCAGTGCGTGCGTCGCCAACCTTCTGTTCGGCCGCTTTCACCGACGAGCGGAACTCGTGCTCGGCGATCATCAGGTCTTGGATGCGCCGGCGCGCGGCCTCGCGGCTGATCCAGGATTTCTGGCGTTTCGCTTCAATCGTTTGCAGTTCTTCTTGCAGGCGCGCGATCTCGTGCTTGCGGCTGACCAGGCCGCCGGCCTCGTGGCCCTGGCCGCGCCCACCGGTCATCGCGCCGCCCGGGGCGATGACCTCGCCATCCAGGGTCACCAAACGGATGCCGTGGCGGTGCCGGCGGCGGATCAGGATCGCGTGGTCGAGCGTCTCGACCACCAACACGTTGCCGAGGATATGCTCGATCGCCGGCCGGACGCGGTCGTCGCAGTCGACCAGGCTGCTCGCGACATCGACCACGCCGGGTTCGCGCAGCATGTCGCGCGGCACGCGCTCACCGCCTTCGATGTCATCAAGCGGCAGGAAGGTGGCACGGCCACGGTTGTCGCGCTTGAGGAAATCGATCGCGGCTTTTGCCGCCGATTGCGTTTCCGTGATGACGTGCTGGGCCGCGCCGCCGAGGGCGGTTTCGATCGCCAGGACGTGGTCGTCCTTCATGCGGCAGTGGTCGGCGACCATGCCGAGTATGCCGCCTAGCCGGTCCATCGCCTGCAAGACGTCGCGCACGCCACGATGCACGCCATCGGCGCGGGTTTCCTGCTGTTCCAGCATGCGCAGCGCCGTGCTGGCGCGGGCCTCTTCATGGCCGATCGCGGCGAGTTCGTTGCCGAGCCGGCCCTCGTCGGAGGTCGCGGTCTCGCGTTCATTGATGCGGCGTTCGAGTTCGGCGTGGGCGGTGCGGGCCTCGGCCTCAGCGGCGCTGATCTGGTCCTGGGCCTGGTTGATCGCGACCATCGCGCCCATGAGCTGTTCGGTCTGGCCGCCGCTGCGGTCTTCCATCCGCTTGCGCCGGTCGTTGGCGGCGGTGCGCGCACCTTCCAACCGGGCGAGTTCGGCCTCGACGCGGGAGATCTCGCGCAGGGCCTCAATCTGCTTCGCCTTGGTGTCCTCGACCAGGCGCACCTGGGCGTCGACCTCGGCCAGGACGCGGTCGAGTTCCTCGCGCCGGCCCTGCATCGCCACGCTCAGGCCGACATCGCCGGTGCCCGACTGCGCGGCGGCGACTGCCTTTTCAGCTTCCTGCACCGCGCTCGCCAGGGCCGCGATCTTGGCGTCGACGCCGGCCAGGGCTTCGCGGTCGTCACGTTCTTGCTCATCAGCGGCAGCAAGGTTTTTTCCAGCGTCCTTGACCCGGGCCTGGGCGACATCGCGGCGACTTTGGGCGTCGGCGCGGGTTGTTTCCAACTGGCGCACCTCGGCTTCGAGCGCGACCAGGCGGGTGTCGGCCTCGGCCAGGGACGCTTCGATCTTCGCGTGCTCGGCTGCGGCCTGGGCGGCGGCGTCGGCGAGTGCGCCGGCCTTGCGGCCGTGGTCGCCGATCTCGCGTTCAAGTCGGCCGTAGTCATCCAGGGCGAAGGCGAGGCGCAGTTCTTTGGCGCGGGCGTTGAGGTCGCGCCAGCGCAGCGCGGCGGCGGCCTGGCGCGAGACGGTCTTCACCCGGCGGCGGACCTCGGCCAGCACCTCACCGATGCGTTGCAGGTCGATCTCGACCCGTTCCAGCTTGCGGGCGGCGAGCTTGCGGCGCGATTTATATTTCGAGATCCCGGCGGCTTCCTCCAGGATCAGGCGGCGGTCCTTGGTGTTGGACTCCAGGATGAAGCCCACCCGGCCCTGTTCGATCACCGAGTAGGCGGTCGTGCCCACCCCGGTGTCCATGAACAATTCCTTGATGTCCTTCAGGCGGCAGGCGTGGCCGTTGAGGTAGTAGCCACTGGACCCATCGCGGAACAGCCGCCGCGTGATCGCGACCTCATCGCCGATGCCTTCGGCGTGGATGCGATCGGCGACCTGGTCGAGCACCAGGGTGACCTCGGCGAAGGCCATCGCCCGGCGCGTGGCGCAGCCGTTGAAGATCACGTCGGTCATGTCTTCGCCACGCAGGGCCTTGGCGGATTGCTCGCCGATCACCCATTTGATCGAGTCGACCACGTTTGACTTGCCGCAGCCGTTCGGCCCGATGATCGCGGTGACGCCGTCTTCGAAGTCGAAGGTCATCCGGTCCGCGAAGGACTTGAAGCCGAAGGTTTCCAGTCGTTTGAGGCGCATGCGCGACGGCAGGCTAGGCCGGGGCCGACGCTGGCAAGACGGTCGAATGGGCCCGGTGGACGCGGCCCAATCCGTCGCATGATCCCGCCACACCCCGGATACCCCATGGACCAGCCGCTGCCCACCCCCAGTTCCACCCCCGCCACCGGCAACGTTGTGGTCTGGCGTCAGATTGACGCGCAGTTTGGCCGTCGATCGGTGCTCAACTTCATCACCCACGAGTTCGACCAGTCGATCGAGCTGTACTTCAGCCAGGACACCCGGCCCGACTGGCTGCCCACCGAAGCCCAGTTGCGTGATCTCTGCGCCCTGGGTTTTTCCACCGTCTACTGCAACTTCGCCGACGACACCGAATTCATCGGCGGCTGGCGCATCAAGATCGAACACGGCCGCAAGGTGCCCGGCGGCGAATACTGGGTCATGAGCCGCAAGCGCGACCAGGTCGGCGCCCCGCGCTGGAGCAAGGGCGCGACCGCCGCCAGCGTGGTGCTGGAAGGCGCCGAAGCCGACCTGTTCCGCGAATTCCTGGAGTGGAAGCGCACGCGCGGCGGGTGAATCCAAAGGTGGTTAGGGGGCGGTATTCCTGGGCAGACCACGGTTCGGCTGCAACGGGGTCGCTTCTGGGCCGTATACAACCGCTTACCTCGCCCCTTTTCATGACCTCAACGTTTCTATCCATCGTCACCACCCCTCTTTAACCCCGACCCCGAGAACCCCATGTCCTTCCGCCCAGCTTCACCGTCGTCATCCCTTACCGGAGCCGCCAGCACCGCCGCGATCGTAGCCGTGCTGGCCGGCATGTCGCTTGCCTCATGCCGGCAGGAATCGGCGCCGACCTCGGCGCCCGCCGCTTCAGCCCCGGCAGCGGCAGCGAATCCCAAGGCGAAGACGGATGCCGCCCAGGCACCTTCTGCCAAACAGCCATCTGCCAAACAGCCATCTGCCAAACCGGCAGCAGCCCCGGCGCCCAAGGAATCCGACCGCATCACCGCGGCGCGGGAAGAGGTCGCCAACGCCCGGTCCAAGGTTGCCGAACGCCAGGCCGCCCTCGGCGCCAGCGCCCCGACTGCAGACCAGAAGGCGGCTCTCGCTGCGGCCGAAAAGGCCCTGGCCGAGGCGAACGAGAAGGATCCCGCGCTGGTGAAGGCGAAAGCCGAGCTTGTCGCGGCGGAAAAAGCCGCCCGCGAAACCCGTGAGAAATTCCTCGCGGCCCAGGTGCCGGCAGCCAGCGCCACCGAACTGGATGCCCAGGAACGGGCCAGCCTGCATGAACGCGCCCGGCTGGAACTGCTGCTCAACCATCCCGGATCGCCCATCGGCGTGAAGCTCGCCGCCGCCTTGCGCGCGGCTGATCCCCAGGCCGGGACGGTCGCCCCGGCGAAAGCCAAGCCGGCCCCGTCCGCCGCTCAGGTCGAAGTGCAGGACGCCGTCGCTGCGGCGCAGGCCAAGGTCAAGCTCGCCATCGCCAAGGAACAGACCACCCTCGCCGAGGCCAACGCCAAAGTGAAGACGACCGAGGAACCGCTGCGTGCGGCCGTCGCCAGCGCCGAGAAATCCCTGGCTGTGGCCAAGACTGCGGCCCTTGCCAACCAGCCCGAGGCGAAGCCGTTCGTCGCTGCCGCTGCCACCGCGACGGCCGACAAGGCGCGGCTCCAGACCCTGATCGCCCTGCGCAAAGACGCGCTGAAGCAGGCCCAGGCCGACGCCGAGCAGTCGGATCCCGAACTCGCTCCCGCGCGCAAGGCGCTCGCCGACGCCCAGGCGGCGAAAGACGCCATCACCGAACCCGAGGTGGTCGCTGCCGTCACCGCCTGGCGCGAGGCCAGCAGCAAGGTGAATGCCGTCACTGAGGAATTGCGCACCGGCAACGCCCGTTACCAGGAACTCGACAAGCTCATCAAGGACGACCAGGCCATCGTCGCCAAGTTCACGGCCCAACTGGGCCAGCCGGACGCCCTCAAGGATCTGTCCGAACTTTCGGCGGCGAACCAGCGCATCGCCACCAACGTGCGGGAACAGCGCACGCTGCGCGGCAAGACCGCCTATGGCGAACTGCTCAAGGCGCGCGGCCTGGCCGAGCAAAAACGCGTCAAGGTCGTCGCCGCCAGTCCGGCTGCGACCAAGGCCGAGCAGGCCGTGCAGGCGGCCCGCGCCGAACTCACCCGGCAGGCGGTCACGCGCGCCCAGGGCAAGCACCCCCAGTTCGCGGCCGCCCAGGACCAGGCCATCCTGCCGACCCTGGATTATGCCCTCGCCCTGGCCGCCCTGGAAACCGCCGGCGCGCATTCGCCCGTCGCGCCCAAGGTCGAGGCCGACCCGGCCGTGGTCGCCGCCAGCAAGGCGCTGAGCGAAGCCAAAGCCGCCCTGGCCGCCGGCACTCCGGCGCTGGCCGAGGCCAAAACCGTGGTCGCCTCCGCCCAGAAGGCCCTGACCACGGCGCAGGAGCGCGCCCGCAGCGAAGCGAATCTGGCCGATGCCGAAAAGAAGCTGGCCGCCGAAAAGGCGAAGTCCGAGGCCGTCGATCCCGCCACCCAGGCCGCGCGCGAAGAAGCAAAGCATGCGGAATCCAAGCGTCAGGCGGCAGCCAAGACGGCAGCCCTGGCCGCGATCCCCGAAGTGGCCGAGGCCCAGGGCCGCATCGCCAAGCTCAACGAGAAGATCCAAGCGATCCACGCCGAACGGAGGACCGGCAGCGCCCAGCGGGCCCAGGCTGCCGAGGCCGCCCTCAAGGCCAATCCGGAATGGATCGCGGCCCAGGCCGCCGTCACCAAGGCGCAGGAGCAGCCCAAGGCGGTCCTCGCCGGCGAACCGTTCCTTGGCCTCACCAAGGCCGTGGCCGCCGCGAAGTCCGCCATCGCCCAGGCCGTCGCCAAGGCGCAAAAGTCCGACCCCGAACTTGCCGAGCGCAGCAAGGCCCTGCAGGCGGCCCAGGCGAAATTGAAGGAAGTTGAGCAGGCCGAAAAGGCGGCGAACGCACCGAAGCCTGCGCCCGCCCCTGTAGCTGCCCCCGCGCCCGCAGCCAAGCCTCACTGAGGCTCAGGCCTTCAGAAATACCGAACGCTCCCGGACACCGACCCTGGGACCGCCAGGCTCCAGCCTGGCTCGGGGACATCGGCTGGCGTGGGCCTGTGCCCGGGAGAGCCGAGCACCAGCTCGGCTTCGGATCGATTTCCTGGGGCAGGTGGCGACGGGCTTCTCCGGAATCCACCCGATTTCTTTTGGTCCGAGATCGTTCGGCCGAGCTGGTGCTCGGCGCTCCCGGGGTCGGCGCGCCCAGGCGGTGACCCCGGGCAGCTCTCAGGTCATTGCCAGCAGGGTCTGGTAGCGGGACTGGGCGTCCCAGGTGTTTCCGGCGCTGGCCCAGTCGCAGAGTCCGAGGGTGGTACCATCGGCCACGGTCACTGATCCGGCCCAGCCCAGGCCTGCCGGGGCGACGGCAAGTGATGGGCGCAGGGCAAGCCGATCGAGTTCCTTCCTGGGGATGACCAGGGGCAGCCGGGGAAGACCGTTCGGATTCAAGCGGTGGTCCGCAGCCAGCAGCACCGGTCCGACGAGGATGCCGCCGGCCGCGAGCGGCCCCGGCATCGCCTCGATCCGGGCCGTGAGGGGAAGCTCAAGCCGGATCTCATCCCCGGGGGACCAGATCCGCTCTTCAGACCACCAGCCCGAAGGGGCCGCTGCCGGAGTGCTCTCGCCGTTGCTTCCGCCCCCGCCCCCGCCCCCGCCAACAGCCACCGTGGCCCCGCTCGCCCAGGCGGGAATGCGCAGCGAAAGACGGAAACGCACCGGGCGGCCCGGGTCGAGCCGGATCAGGACGGTGCCGTTTTCCGGCAATCGGGTGGTGATCGCGATCCGGCACGAGGTTCCGTCCGGCAGTTGCACCCGCCAGCGTCCAGGCAGGTGCAGGACCACGTTGGGGCCTTCACGGCCTTCCATCACCGCCCAGCTGGGCACGGCGCAGAGCGCGCGCGGACCATTCACCACGCAGCAGTTCTGCGACATGTCGACCTGGGTCATCGGCCGGGGATCGCGCTCGCCGGTCAGCGGCGCGTGGCGGGTCCACCAGCCGCCATCCGGGCGCTGCGCCCCGGCGAGGGCATTCCAGACCGTCCGCTCCAACCGATGGCCCCAGATCGGGTCGCCGGTCAGGCGGAGGAGTTGGACGCAGAGTTTGGCCCAGGTCACCGCGGTGCAGGTCTCCTGGAATTGCAGCAAGGGCCGCTGCTGATCGTGGGCGCATCCGCCCCAGCATTCGTGTTCGCTACCCGAACCGGTTACCGCGATCTCGTCCCGAACGATGGCCTCGCTCAGGTTGAGGGCGGCGCGCAGCATGCGCGGATCACCGGTCTCGCGATGAAGTTCGCACAGTCCCTCGATGCACGACAGCATCTCATAGGCCTTGGCTCCGTTGCCCCATTCAAACCAATTTTCCCACCAGATGGCTGCTGGTACGGGTTTGAGCCGGTCGGGTCGGCGGCCAGGATCTTCGGCCCAGCCGAGCAGATCCGGCCCTTCAGGCTTCGCCCATTCCTCGGTTATCCGTTGCGCCAGGGCGAGGATGCGGGCCTCGCCCGTCACCCGATGCAGCAAGCAGAGCGGTTCCAGGATCGAGGTCGCCGGCAGGCCCCGGAACAGGCCGCTGCGCAGCAACCCTGGGGCAAAGGCGTCAAGTTGCGTCGCCAGATGGTCGGCGACCCCGAGTGCTGCCCGGATCGCCCGGCGGTCGCCGCTGGCCTGGTGCCATGCCAGCAATCCCAGCAGGACGTATTTCCTGCCCCACACTTCCCAGTTGTTGCCCAGGGCCGCGTTGGCGTGGGTCGTGATGCTGCCGTCGGCGGCCTGAGTGGCCAGCAAACCATCGACGGCGCGCGCGATCCGATCGGCCAGGACGGGGTTTTCTCCTGCCTGCCAGGCGGTGATGGCCCCGGTGATCCACTTGCCCCAGAATTCGGCTTGCCAGGTGTGACCAGCTTCGCCGCGGGTGCGGAATGGATGGAGCAGCTCCTCGATGTCGACCGTTGCCAACTGGTGGACAGCGCAGTTGCGGATGCGGCTTGCGAAGGAACCTTCGCAGCGGGCGTCGGCCGGGTGGAGGGGGCTGAGGTGGTCGCGGGGGTGCATGGTCCCACCCTATCTGCCCGCCGGACCCGGCTCGACCGGGCCGTGATCCGGACTACCGTGGCGTGATGCTGCCTGATCTGCGCTGGAGCGACTTCACCCCCTGTGCGCCGGGGCTTGCCGTGCGACCGTTCTTCGTCCCCGCCGGCTGGCGTTTTCCGGTCCATCGCCACGATTTCGCCGAGATCCAGATCCTGATTTCCGGGCGGATGGACATCGACGCGACGAGCCTCGTCGCTGGCGGGGTTCAATTGCTGCTGCCCGGCCAGGCTCACGCCCAGCTCGCCCAGGCGACCTGCCGCGGCTGGGTGGTGCTGATTGAAGCCAAGGTGTTTGCCGAACTGGCATCCCGCCATGGGGACGACCGCGCCTGGCCATTTCGGGCCGAAGCACCCGTGCACGGACGGTTGGGGCCAGGGGATCAGGTCATGCTCACCCGCCGGTTGGGCGAGCTGTACCTGGGCGGCGGTTCCATCGCTCGGGACGCGTTGTTGCTGTCACTCGCCTGGGCCATGGCACCCAGCCAGGTCCTCGGCCACGAAGGTCCCCCCTGGCTGAGTGAAGCCATCGAAGCCTTTGCCGAAGGCGATCGTCTCGACGAAGGCGTGGCCGGCCTGGTGTCGCTGTGCGGCCGCAGCCGCGAGCACGTCAGCCGGGTGTTGCGCAGTAGCTGCGGCACCGATGTCCGCAGCCTGGTACGCGAAGTGCGACTGCGCTTGGCCGAGCGCCGCATCTGGGCCGGAGAACCCGTGGTCGCGGTGGCCGCCGACTGCGGTTTCCGCAGCCACACCCACTTCGTCGCAGCCTTCCGCCGACGGTTCGGCTGCGCCCCAGGACAGTTGCGCGGCCTCGCACGCGGCGACGCGTGAACGGTACCCAGCCGGAGGACATCATGTCGGTGCACCAAATCAGCCTTGGTGTACGCAGCGAAGCGGCCCAAGGGCCGAACAACTGGCCGTATCCTAAGACGGCCAACCACTTCGTGCCTGTCGTAGGTGCTTAACTAACTAACCTTGGTTGCGCCTATCTAGAGGTACCCAAGCCCAGACCAGAGCCGGGTTTGGGCGCGCCGATCTGAGCAACTACAGACCTGAATCGGTCGATCGGTTCAGACGAGCTGGAGGATCGCCTTCGGGGAGCGGTCTCCCAGGCGGAAGCCGGCCTTGTAGATGCGGGTGTAGCCGCCCTGGCGGTCTTTGTACTTCGGCGCGATGTCGTCGACGAGTTGCTGCACAATGCGCGGGTCGCCGATCTCGCTCAGGGCGAGGCGGGTGTAGTGCAACTTGCTCGCTGCATCGCCAGCCAAGACCGCTTTCTTGCCGATGGTGATGCAACGCTCGCCGAAGCGGCGGGCTTCCTTCGCCTTGGGCAGGGTGGTGGTGATGCTGCCGTGCTCGATCAGGCCACGTACCAGGTTGCGCAGCATGGCGCGGCGGTGCTTGGTGGTGACATTCAGCTTGCGATGGTCGTTGAGATGGCGCATGGCGGTATCCTAGCCCAGGTGTTTCAGGTCAGTTCAGGAAATGATCAAACCGGCAAGGACCGGTTTCAGACCGGGGTCGCAGTCTTGTTCGCCAGGCGCATCCCGAACGAGAGGCCGCGGTCCGAGAGCTTCTTCTTGAGCTCCTTGGTCGCGATCTTGCCGAGGTTGCGGATCGCGGCGACTTCGGCCTCGTCCATCTGAACGAGGTCCGCGATCAACTTGATGTTGGCGGCGCGCAGGGCGTTTTCCGTGCGGACGCTGAGGTCGAGCAGGTTGATCTGCTTCGCCAGCATCGAAGTGCGTTCCGGGTCGCCTTCGACCTGAAGGTCGGCGGCGGTGCTGCCGTCGAGCTCGCGGCCGATCTCGAAGTACTTGACGAAGGGATTCAGGTGCTTGCGCAGGATGTTCGAGGCCTCGACCAGCGCCAGTTCAGGCGTGATCGAACCATCGGTCGACACTTCGAGGTCGAGCGACTCGTAATCGGTGCGCTTGCCGAGACGGCAGGTGTTGACCAGGAACGAGACGCGGGTGACCGGCGAATAGATGCTGTCGATCGCGATGGTGCCCAGGGGTGAACCATCGATCTGCTGCGCCTCGGCGGGGATGAAGCCACGGCCGCTGCCGACGTCCATCTCGAGGACGAAGCGGACGTCCTTAGTCAGGGTGGCGATGACCAGGTCAGGATTGATGATCTCGACATCCTGGTGCGGCGTGATGTCGCCGGCAGTGATGGGGCCCTTGGTGCCCTTTTCGAGGCGGATCACCACGTTCTCATCGCTGTGCAGGCGTAGGCGCAGGCGCTTGATGTTGAGGATGATGTGGGTCACGTCCTCAAGCACGCCATTGAGCGAGGTGAACTCGTTGTTGGCACCCTGGAGGCGGATCGATCGCACAGAGGCGCCTTGGATCGAACTCAGCAGAACCCGGCGCAGGCCGTTGCCGACCGTCGTTGCGAAGCCGCGCTCGAACGGTTCGGCGTGGAATTTGGCATAGTTGGGGGCAGCGGTGCCCTCGTGCTTCTCAACCCGGGTGGGGAGCTCGAAACCGCGCCAGCGAATGCGCATGAGGTACTCCGATCAGTGAATGGTTCGTGGTGAAGAATCGTGGGGACGGTAAGATCAGACGCGACGCTTTTTGCGCGGGCGGCAGCCGTTGTGCGGCAGCGGCGTCACGTCGAGGATCGCCTTGACCGCAATGCCAGCGGCGACCAGGGAGCGGATCGCGCTTTCGCGACCAGCACCAGGACCGCGGACACGGACTTCAGCCTCTTTGAGGCCGAGCTTGATCGCCTTTTCGGCGACGCGCTCCATCGCGAGCTGGGCCGCGAAGGGCGTCGACTTGCGGGAACCCTTGTAGCCGATCGAACCGGCCGATTCCCAGCACGCCACCTCGCCATTGGCGTCGGTGACCGTGATGATCGTGTTGTTGAAGGTCGAGTTGATATGGAAGACGCCGGCGCGGACGGTCTTCCGGATCTTCTTCTTGGTGTAGGCCATGGTTTTTCCTCAGTTCACTTGCGCAGGATCTTCTTGTTAGCGACTGTCTTCTTCTTGCCCTTGCGGGTGCGGGAGTTGGTCCGGGTCCGCTGGCCGCGCACCGGGAGGTTGCGGTTGTGGCGATAGCCCTTGTAGCAGCCGATCTCTTTGAACCGGGCGATGTTCGCCTGGATCTCACGGCGCAGGTTGCCTTCGATGACAAAGTTGCCTTCGATGTAGGTCGCGATGCGGCCCAACTCTTCTTCGGTGAGCTGGTAGGCCCTCCGGTGGACATCGATACCGGTGGCGGCGCAGATCTGCTGCCCGCGCTTCAGGCCGATGCCATACAGGCCCGAGAGGGAGTACGGGACCTTCTTGTTGTTCGGAATATCGACACCGAGGATACGGGGCATTGCGTTGGCCTTTCGCGGTTGAAGAAAATCAGCCCTGGCGCTGCTTGTGATTGGGGTCGGAACAGACGATGCGGACCCGCCCTTTACGACGGACGATCTTGCAGTTCTCGCAACGGCGACGGACGGATGGGCGCACCTTCATGGGAATTCCTTAATTATGCTTCAGGCTTCGCGGTAGATGATGCGACCGCGGCTGAGATCGTAGGGGGACATCTCAATGGTGACTTTGTCACCGGGGAGGATGCGGATGTAGTTCTGCCGGATCTTACCGGAGATGTGTGCCAGCACGACGTGCTGCGCTC
Organism: Candidatus Kuenenia stuttgartensis; assembly: GCA_945876185.1. Classification (GTDB taxonomy): domain Bacteria; phylum Planctomycetota; class UBA11346; order UBA11346; family UBA11346; genus BJHQ01. Next base: position 13,387 of record CAMCMZ010000020.1, read on the forward strand.
CACCTGGCATGGCGACGGCCACCCGGAAACGCGCATTGGGGAGGCTTTCGCGCACGATCCCCTCAAGCCGGATAGCGTCTTCCTTGGGCATCAGAACCTCTTCGCCCCGGATGGTCCGCCCTTGCCGTCAGCACCCATGCCACGGTACTGGTGTGCGAGGAAGAACGAACCGACCTTCTGCATCACATCGAGAGCGACACCCACGATGATCAGCAAACCGGTGCCACCGATGAGCAGGTTCGCACCGCGCATGTTCATGCTGTTGCCAGCGACCTCAGGCAGGATGGCGATCAAGGCCAGGAAGATGGCGCCGACGAAGGTGATGCGCGCCAAGATGCTCTGGAGGTGATCCACGGTGTTCTTGCCCGGCCGGATGCCGCGCACGAAGAAACCCGCCTGCTTGAAGTGGTTCGACATGTCGTGCAGATCAAAGGTGATGCTGATGTAGAAGTAGGTGAAGAAGATGATGAGGCCGGCGAAGATGTAACGGTGGCCGACCGAACCGTAATCCAACACCTGGCCGATGCCCGTGCTCGCGATCGGGTCCCACTTGGCCAGCATACCGAGGCCGATCAGCACCGGCGAGGCGAAGATGACCGGAATGACGTTGGCCTGGTTGATCTTAAGAGGCAGGGTGGTCTGGGCCCCGCCAAACACCCGGTTGCCCTGAACCCGGCGCTGCTGTTCCAGGTTGATCCGGCGCACCGCCTGGACCACCACCACGATGGCGGCGATGAGACAGAGACCTACCGCTGCGATGGTTAGGAACTTCGGCAGGTCGGTGCCAACCCCGGTGAAGGCGTTCGGGAAGTAGGCAAGGATGCCGATGGCGATGATGATGCTGACCCCGTTGCCGATGCCGTGCTTGGTGATCTGTTCGGCCAACCAGAGAATGACCATCGAACCGGTGGTGATCACCAGCATGGCGGTGGCGATGAAAGCATATTTGTGTTCAATCGCCATGGGAACCAACGGAGGCGAGCCGGGAGGAACTTCGACGTGAGTCAAGGCCAGGGCGGCAATAAAGGACTGCACGAGACAGATGAGCAAGGTGGCATAGCGGGTGTACTGATTGATCCGGCGGCGGCCGCCTTCGCCTTCCTTCTGCATCGCTTTCAGCGCTGGAATGCTGAAGGTTAAAAGCTGAATGATAATGCTGGCACTGATGTATGGGGTGACGCCAAGACCAAATATCGATGAGTTCTGGATCGCGCCACCGCTGAACATGTCGAGCCAACGCACCACCATGTCGCCGACGCCGCCACTGTCCTTACCGGACTGGAGCAGGCTGCGCATCGCCTCGGCATCGACGCCAGGGATGACCACATGCGCGCCAAGACGGAACACCACCACTCCCAGGAGGAAGGTGATGAAGAACCGCCGGACGAGTTCCCGGACCGGGCTTTCAGTGAGATCCTTGTCAGCCATCCGGGAGCAGCCTTCTGGTTACTTCGCCGCGACTTCGGCGCGGTCGAGTTCGACGAGGGAGCCGCCATCGGCTTCGATGGCCGTGCGCACGGAGGCGGAAGCGCGATGGACGCTCACGGCGATCTTGCGGCCGATCTTGATCTCGGCCTGTTCGCCGCGGCCGCTGACCAGCTTGACCGGAACGCCGGGCTTGATGAGGCCGGCGGCGACCAGCGCATCCAGGTTGATGTCCCCCGGGATAGCCGCGAGGACGCGGTGGAGCGGCAGGACCTGATAACGCGACGTGTGATTGAAGTTCGAGAACCCGCGTTTGGGCAGGCGCATGAACAGGGGCTTCTGACCGCCTTCGAACAGCGGACCGCTGTTCTTGCCGCCGGTGCGCGAGCCTTCGCCCTTGCTGCCGCGACCACCGGTCTTGCCGATACCGGAACCGAGGCCGCGACCGACGCGACGGCGTTTGGTGCGGGCGCTGTTGTTTTCTAGGATGTCTTTGAGGCTCACAGCTCGACTCCCCGCATCTGGAGGTACTGCTCACGGGTACGTAGCTGGGCCAACGCATCGATGGTGGCGCGGATCAGATTCACCGGGTTGTGATTGCCGTAGGCCTTGGTCAGGATGTCGTGCACGCCAGCTTTTTCGAGGACCGCGCGCACCGACTTGCCCGCGATGACGCCAGTTCCGGGCGCAGCGGGGATCAGGCGGACGCGGGCCGAACCAAAGCGTCCTTCGACGTCGTGCGGAATGGTGCCGTTGACGATCGGGTATGGCTTGACGTTCTTCTCGCCGTCGCGCACCGCCTTGTCGATCGAGCTGGCGACTTCCTTCGCCTTGCCCTTGCCGAAGCCGACCTTGCCCTTGCCGTCGCCGAGGACGATGAACGCCGCGAAGCTGAAGCGCTTGCCGCCCTTCACCACCTTGGCGCAGCGGTTGATCTTGACGACCTCCTCGCTGTAGAACTTGCTGCGGCTTTCGCGCTGGGCAGGACCACCGGCACGTCGGTCGCGACCGCCTTGGCCGCCTTGGCCGGGCGCTCCGCCCTGACCCTTCTGGTCCTTGCCTCCAGCGGGAGGTCCCGGTTTTCTCGCCATGTCGTGTGCCCTTCGTGCCCCGCAGACCGGAGAGGTCCGCATCAAGGGGGCGGAATGTTAGTTGAGACGACTAGAATTGCAATCCCTTGGCACGCGCTGCATCAGCAAGCGCGGCCAAGCGGCCGCCGTAGGCGCGGCCATTGCGATCGAACACCACCTGGGTGATGCCGCCCGCGAGGGCCTTTTCGGCCAACGCAGCGCCAACGGCCTTGGCAGCCTCCATCGGCTTGAGATCCTTGACCTGGTCCCGCAGCCCTTCGGACACTGTGCTCACCGCGACCAGGGTCGAACCCTTGAGGTCGTCGATGATCTGGCCGTAGATGTGCTTCTCGCTGCGATAGACGCTCAGCCGGGGACGGCTGGATTCGCCGAAGACGTTTTTGCGTATGCGCCGCTTCTTGGTGGCAATCGCCTGCCGCTTGTCTTTGGCCATGGTTGATCCTGCCTTCTATGGTCTGAATTGATGGGATGCTGAGCAGATTGCGGATCGAAACCGCATCACTTCTTGGCTGCGCCGCCGGCCGCAGCCGACTTGCCGGCCTTCTTCCGCACGACCTCATCGGCGTAGCGGACGCCCTTGCCCTTGTAGGGTTCGGGCTTGCGCGCAGCACGGATGTTTGCCGCGACCTGGCCGACCAGGTGCTTGTCGATGCCGCTCACCTCGAGATGGGTCGGGTCGGTGGTCGTGACCTTGACCTGGTCCGGAATCTGGACCTCGATGATGTTGGCGAAGCCGACCGTCATCGCGAGCTTCTTGCCCTGGAGCACGGCCTTGTAGCCGACGCCGACGATCTCGAGCTTCTTGCTATAGCCCTTGGTCACGCCTTCGATCATGTTCTTGACCTGGGCGCGCACCGTGCCGTGCATGGCACGCTGGTGGCGCTCGTCGTTGGCGCGGGCGATGCTGACCTTGCCGGCCTCGACCTTGGCCGAGATGCCTTCGGTCAGCGGCAGGGTCAGGGTGCCCTTGGGCCCCTTGACGACGACGGCGCCCTTGTCGACGGTCAACTGGACCCCGGCGGGGATGTCGAGGGGGACTTTTCCGATGCGGCTCATGGGGTTTCCTTAGCTTCCGGTCACTTGACGACGCACAGCACTTCGCCGCCGAGCTTGCGCTGACGGCAGGCGCGGTCGGACAGGATGCCCTGCGAGGTGGAGACGATGGAGACGCCGAAGCCGCGGATGATCGGCTTCAGTTCCTTGCGGCCGGCGTAGAGACGGCGGCCAGGGGTGCTGACGCGGCTGATGTCGTGGATGACCGGTTCGCCGGTGTCGGCGTACTTGAGCACCACCTGAAGGGTCTTGGCCGGCTTGGTGTCGAGCACGTCGAGGCGCGCGAGGTAGCCTTCGTCCTTGAGGACCTGGGCGATTCCCTGCTTCACCTGCGACCAGGGCACGGAGACCGTAGCCTTGTTGGCGAGGACACCGTTGCGGATCACGGTCAACAAGTCGGCGATGGGATCAGTCTGGCTCATAAGGTGTTCGTTTTCTTCTTTTCCAGGTTATCCGGGTTCACCACGAGGCCTTGCGCACACCGGGCAGGCTGCCCTGGTGCACGAGGACTCGCAGCGCGTTACGGCAGACGCCGAACTTGCGCAGATAGGCGTGGCTGCGGCCGGTCAGCAGGCAGCGGTTCTTGATCCGGGTCGCTGAACCGTCCTTGGGCAGCAGGTCGAGGGCGGCACGCGCCTCCATGCGCTCTTCCAGCGTGAGCTTGAGGTCCTTGGAGCGGATACGCAGGGCATCGCGCTTCGCCTTCTGCTTGGCGACGAGCTTGATGCGCTCGGTGTTGCGGTTGACTGTGCTGGTCTTGGCCATGGTTGCTCCGGCTCAGCGATCGCGGAAGGGGAAGCCGATCGCCTTCAGCAGTTCGAGTGACTTGGCGTCGTCACTGTTGCTGATTGCGATGGAGATGTTGAGACCCTGGTTGTGCTCGAGCTTTTCCAGCTGGATCTCATGGAAGAGCGCCTGCTCGCGCAGACCCATGTTGTAGTTGCCCCGGCCATCGAAGCCTTTGGGCGACAACCCACGGAAGTCGCGGATACGGGGGATCGCGAGGTTGACCAGCTTGTCGAGGAAGGCCCACTGACGTTCGCCACGCAAGGTGACGTAGCAGCCGACCTTGACCCCGATGCGGGTGCGGAAGTTGGCGACCGCCTTGCGGGCCTTGGTCACGGTGACGCGCTGGCCGGCGATGAGCGACAGGTGCTCGGCGACGATGTTCAGGATCTCGCCGTTCTGCACGGCGCGGCCGACACCCATGCTCAGGGTGACCTTGACGATGCGCGGTCCGGCGAGGCGGTTCTTGATCCCGTGCTTCTTCAGCAGTTCGGGCAGACGCTCGTTGTAGATCGCGCGGGTTGTCTTCTGCAACTGGGTGGCCATGGGTGGATCTTCGTTGGATGGGATCAGGGACGAGCGGAGTTCTCAAAGCGGTGCTTGCTCTTCACCGCGACCCGGACGACGCCGGCATCGGTGCGTTCGCGCCGGACCCGGGTGGGCTTGCTGGTCGTGGGATCGACCAGCGCGAGCTTGGCGAGATGGATCGGCTTCAGACGGCGGATACGCCCGCCTTCAACATTGGCCTGGGGGTTGGCGCGGACGTGGCGGGTGTCGTAGAGGGAAGCCTCGCCCTCGATCAAGGCGCGCTGCTTCATTGGCCACACCTTGATCACGGTACCGGTCTTGCCCTTGGCATCGCCGCTGCGGACGATGATTTTGTCGCCGACGTGCACATGGCACTTCGGGATCTTATCCGGGCGGGGCTTCTTCAAACGGCTGGGCATGGGGCTGTCCTTCGATCCTTGGGGTCAGACGACTTCAAACCACTTCAGGGGCGAGACTGATGATCTTCATGTAGTTGCGCGCGCGCAGTTCGCGGGCGACGGGGCCGAAGATACGGGTGCCCTTGGGATTCTTCTCGTCGTCGATGAGGACGACCGCGTTCGAGTCGAAGCGCACCGTGCTGCCGTCTTCGCGTTTGATCGGGTGCTTGATGCGCACGATCACCGCCTTGCACACAGTCTTCTGCTTCACTTCGCTGGTCGGAATCGCCTTCTTGATCGCGACCACGATGATGTCGCCGATGGTGGCGTAGCGACGCTTCGAGCCGCCGAGCACCTTCACGCACATGGCGCGCTTCGCGCCGGAGTTGTCGGCGACATCGAGCCAGGATTGCATCTGGATCATGGGGTTTTCCTGTTCCTGCCTGGCTTCAGAGGGCGCGTTCCAGCACCTTGATCAGGCGCCAGCGCTTGGTTTTGGAGAGCGGACGGGATTCGGTGATCAGAACCTTGTCGCCGACCTTGGCGTCGTTCCGTTCGTCGTGGACGTGGAACTTCTGGGTCCGCTTGATGTACTTGCCGTACTTGGCATGGCGGTACATCTCGGTGACCGAGACGACGCGGGTCTTGAGCATCTTGTCCGAGGAGACGATGCCGATCACGCGCTTGCGCAGGACCTTGTCTTCGGTGCCTGCGGTTTCGGCGGCGGGAGCGGCCGGGGCATTCACTTCGCTCATGGGGCGGCCTTCTGCTTCTGCGTGATGATGGTGTTCAGGCGGGCGATCTGGCGGCGCAGGTTGCGGTACTTCACGCCCATGGCCTTGCCCTCAAGGGACTGGGCGAAGCGGGCCTTGAGCATCGTTCCGCGCAGTTCGACGACCTCTTTGTTGAGATCATCGACGCTTTTCGCGCGCAGGTCGGCCTTGGCATTCTTTTTCATGCGGATTGTCCTTGTCCCTTCAGGCGATGGCGCGGCGCTTGATGAGCCGACAGCGGAGGGGCAGCTTGAAGGCCTGCCGGCGCATGGCTTCGCGCGCCATGTCCTCGGTGATGCCGGCGAATTCGAACATGACGGTGCCGGCGTCCAGGAAGGAGGCCCAGTATTCGACCTCGCCCTTGCCCGAACCCATGCGCGACTCGGCGGGGTGCTTGGTCACCGGGGTGTGCGGGAAGATGCGAACCCACATCTTGCCGGATCGGCCTAGGTAGTGGGAAGCAGTGACGCGGGCGGCTTCGAGCTGGCGCGCGGTGATCTTGCCGCTTTCCAGAGCCTGGAGGCCGAAATCCCCGAAGGAGATCTCATTGCCGGTACCGGCGACGTGGTCAAGGCGCCAGCCACGGGTATGCTGCTTGCGGAATTTGACGCGGGCGGGGAGGAGGGGCATGGCGGTTCAGTTATCCTGCTTCAGGTCGCTGTACTTGCCGTGGTTGATCCACACCCGCACCCCGATGGTGCCGTAGGTGGTCTTGGCGATGGCATAGCCGTAGTCGATCTTGGTGTTCAGGCTGTTGAGCGGCACCGAACCCTGCATGTCGTTTTCCACCCGGGCGATCTCGGCGCCGCCCAGACGGCCGCTGATCTTCACGTTGACGCCCTTGGCGCCTTCGCGCATCGCATTTTCGACCGCACGCTTCATGGCGCGGCGGAAGGAACCGCGGCGTTCGAGCTGTTCGGCGACATTCTCGGCCACGAGCTGGGCGCAGACGTCGGGCTTGCGCACTTCCATGATGTTGATCTTGACCGGCGTGCCTGCGACTTTTTCCAAGTGCTTGGTCAGGCCTTCGATCTCGGATCCGCGCTTGCCGATGATCACGCCGGGGCGGCCGGCATGAAGGGTGACGACGACGCGTTCAGCCTTGCGCTCGATGAGGATCTTCTCGATCGCGGCAGAGTAGAAACGCTCCTTGAGGTAGGTGCGGATCTTCTCGTCCTGGATGACGAGCTGGGCGTAGCGGCTGCCCTTGGCGTACCAGGTGCTGCGCTGCGGTTCGGTGATCCCGATGCGGAACCCGAGGGGATTGATCTTGTGGCCCATATCAGCCTTCCTGACCTGTCTTGGCGTCGGCTGTCGCCGCTGGAGCAGCCCGCTTGGGGGTTCGCGCCGGTTTGGCTTCCACCGCTTGTTTCGCAACCTTGATGAGGATGTGGCAGCAGCGCTTCACGCGCGCGTGCGCCCGGCCCTTGGCCTGGGGACGGAAGCGGCTGATCGACAGGCCCTTGTCGACCCGGGCCTCGACCACGACCAGATCCATCGGATCGGCGCCGCCCTGGACCGCAGCGTTGGCCACTGCGCTCTCGAGGGTCTTGCGGACGAAGTTGGAGCCGCGCTTGAGTTCGAAGCCGAGGATGTTCACCGCGTCTTCGACCCGCTTGCCGCGGATAAGGCCGGCGGAGAGGATCGCCTTGCGCGGGCTGATGCGCGCGTTGCGGGTGATCGCCTGATATTTCACCTGGCTCATTTCTTCTCCTCCTCTTTCTTGGACCCGCTGTGACCGCGGAACGTGCGGGTCACCGCGAATTCGCCGAGCTTATGCCCGACCATGTTGTCGGTCACGAAGACCTGCTGGAAACCCTTGCCGTTGTGCACCGAGAAGGTGTGGCCGATGAAATCGGGTACCACCGTGCAGGATCGGGACCAGGTTTTGATCGGGGTCCGGGCGCTGCCGGCCTTTTGCTTCTCCACCTTGGAGAGGAGCTTCAGGTCGAGGAACGGGCCTTTACGTGAGGAGCGGCTCATGCGTCACTTCTCGCTGGTCATGGTACGGCCGTCGCGACGGCGGATGATGAAGATGTTGCTCTTATGCTTCTTGTTGCGCGTCTTGGTGCCTTCGCGCAGGCCCCACGGCGAGCAGTGCTGACGGCCACCGTTGGTGTGACCTTCGCCACCACCCAGCGGATGCGCGATGGGGTTCATCGCATTGCCGCGCACGGTCGGGCGGACGCCGAGCCAGCGGTTGCGGCCGGCCTTGCCGATGTTGCGGACGTTGGCGTCGGCCCGGCCGACCTCGCCGATCGTCGCCCGGCACTTGGCCAGGACCTTCCGCAACTCGCCCGAGGGTAGGGCGAGGATGGCGAAGTCGCCATCGATCGCCATCAAGCGGGCGAAGGTGCCGGCGGAACGCGCGAGCTGACCACCGCGACCTGGGTTCAGTTCCACATTGTGGACGGCCAGACCTTGCGGGATGTAGCGCAGTTCGAAGCAGTTGCCGACATTGGGATCACCCGCGCCAGAGTAGCTGATAACCTGAGCACCATCAGCCAGATCCTTGGGGGCGAGGATGTAGGCCTTCTCGCCGTCGGCGTAGGTCAGGTAGGCGATGCGGCAGTTGCGGTACGGATCGTACTCGATTCCGCGCACGGTGCCGACGATGTCGAGCTTACGGCGCTTGAAGTCGACGCAGCGATACTGGCGATCATGGCGGCCGCCCTTGTGACGGCAGGTGATCCGGCCCTGCCAGTTGCGGCCAGCGCGGTACGGGACCTTGACGGTCAGCTTCTTTTCCGGCTTGCCTTTGGTGATCTCGGCAAAGTCGGGGATGGTGGCGTGGCGCGCACCGGCCGAAGCACTGTGGAGGGGACGATATGGCATGGCTTCACATCCCTTCGATCTTCTGGCCGGCGATCAGCTTGACGATCGCCTTCTTCCAGGCCGGAGTCGTGCCCGGGATGCCGACGCGCATGCGTCGGAGCTTTCCCCGGCAGTTCATGGTGTTGACCGCGGCGACCTTGACCTTGAACAGAGTCTCGACCGCGTCTTTGATCTGGGTCTTGGTGGCGGCGGTGTGCACTTCGAAGGTGTACCGGCCCAGCTTGTTCTGGGCGTAGGTGGACTTCTCGGTCACCACCGGGCGCTTGATGATTTCGTAGGGATTCATGACTGCCTCATTCTCCCTTTGCCTGAGCTTCGCCCAGGTCCTTGACCAGGGCGTCGAGCGCCCCCTTGGTGAAGATCAGGTTGCCGTGGCGCAGGATGAGGCCGGCATTCAGGTTGCGGCGCTCTTCCAGGTGGACTTTTTCCAGGTTCCGCACGCTCAGGACGAGGTTGTCCTTCAGCCCTTCGCTGACCAGGAGCGAGCGCCGGCCTTCGAGGCCGATCTTCTTGAGGAACTTGGCGATGGCGCTGGTCTTGGGCTTGCCGTCGGTCGCGACTTCAAGGCCGTCCACCGCGCTGATCTTGCCGGCTTCGAGCTGGCGCCGGAGCGAACTCAGGGTCGCGATGCGGCGCTGGTTGAGCGGCATGCGCCAGGCGTAGTCGCGCGGCTCGACCGTCTTGGCATGACCGCCACCGACCCACTGCGGACTGCGGGTCGAACCCTGGCGGGCGCGGCCGGTGCCCTTCTGGCGCCACGGCTTCTTGCCGCCGCCAGCGACTTCCGAACGCTTCTTGGTCTTATGGGTGCCCTGACGCAGGCTGTCGAGGTGGCTGAGCAGCGCTTCCTTCAACAGGGCCTTGCGCACGGTGATGTCGAGGGCGTTGGGATCCAGGTCGACTTCGCCCGTCTTGACCCCGTCGACATTATAGATGGTGATCTGTGCCATGGTGGTCGCCTCAATTCTGCTTGATGGTCACGAGACCACCGTTGGGACCGGGGATCGCACCCTTGACCACCACCAGATTCTGCTCGGCGTCGATGGACACGATCTTGAGGTTCTTGATGGTCACCTGTTCGTTACCCCAGTGACCGGCCATGCGCATGCCCGGGAACACGCGGGCGGGATCCATACGGCAGCCGATCGAACCGGGCCGGCGCTGACCCATGTGGCCGTGGCTGGCGTTAGCACCACCGAAGTTGTGGCGCTTAACGACGCCGGCAAAACCGCGACCTTTGTTAGTACCAACCACGTCGCAGAGCTTGGCCTGGTCGAGCACCGTGACGGTGATCTTGGTTCCGGCCTTGATCTCGACCTTGGGCTGGCCCTTCGAGTCGGTGGGCACCGGCACCTCGCGCATGAAGCGACGAGGGGCGACGTCCGCCTTCTTGAACTCACCGGCGACGGCCTTGCTCGGCTTGCGGCGCTTCGGGCCGACGCCGACCTTCAGCGCGGAATGGCCGTGCTTGTCCTCGGTCTTGATTTCGACGACTTCATTGGGGGAACACTGGATGACAGTGACCGGGACGGCGATGTCGCCATCGAACACCCGGGTCATGCCGATTTTGGTTCCGTAGAGTGCGACCGGCATTGGCTCACCTCACGGTCTGTTTGATGGTGATGTCGACGCCCGCAGGGACATCGACCTTGCTGAAAACCTCATTGGTCTTCGCGGTCGGCTCGATGATTTCGATGATGCGCGCATGGGTGCGCAACTCGAACTGCTCGCGGGACTTCTTGTCGATGTGCGGAGAACGCTGGACGGTGAAGCGCTCGATCCGGGTCGGAATGGGTACGGGGCCGGCAACTTTGGCGCCGGTGCGCTTGGCGGTCTCGACGATGTCGAGGGCGGCCTTGTCGAGGATACGATGATCGTATGCCTCAAGACGGATTTTGATTTTCTCTTTCACGTCTTCTCCCCCGGCGTTTATCGCCGAGCCAGCCTTGCGGCTGCGGTGGGCCCTTCGACCTGGAGCGCAGAAAGATGGGTTCTTCCTGCGTTCCTGCGGCACCAGTGGGCTTGTCCCGGTGTCGCGGCCCCCAGAGGATCGGCGGCCTCAGGGCCTCCGTTCTTGGGTGGGCGGGGCACTATGCACGACTTCCTTTTTTGGCAATACCCCAATTTCCCCAATCGCAGGAGCGAACCTCAACACCTGATTTCTGAACGATCTGTTCAGCGCGGTGGTTGACCAACCACCTCGCACTGCACCGCCCAAAAGCGTTCGCCAATGCGGATGAACGCAGCACCGCCTGACGGAATGAGCCGGGTGGTGCGCTGCCCGCTCTGTTCGATCGCGATCGTATCCAGAGTGGAAATGACCCGATCCTGGCCGTCTCGCACGGTTTTGGGCGTCAGGACAACCCCGCTGACTTCGGCGAGGCGGATGGTGGCCAGCACCCCGCCGATGGTGGCATGCGCCTGCACATCGAGTGCCATCCCGTCGAGCGTCGCCTGATTCACCGGTTGGTAGATGCCCTGGACGACGTCGAGATCTACGACTGCGGTGCGCTCGGTCCCGCTGTACGAATGGTTTCGCTGTCCATCCGCGAGGATGAACGCTGCGCGGGGGGCACCCAAGGTCTTGGCCTGGCCCTGCCAGGTGACGGCGTCGACAATTCCCGACTTGCCCTGATTCGTCACCGGGAATGACCAGCAGCGCACGACGATCTGACGCGCGGATGTTGCTTCCAGACGCGCCAGCAGACTGCGAACTGCCGTGTGGACCTGTTGCTGATGCGTGACGAGGAGCAAGCCGTTTTGCACGACGACTGTCGTTCCCGACCAGTTCCAACTTGCCGGTTCGATCTCGGTTTTGATCAATTCTGGAAGGGTCGACACGATGGTTGCCGGCGTGGCCTCGAGCGTCGGCAACGATCTGGCACGAGGTGCACCTGGTTCAGGAAGATCGATGTCTGGGGCTGGGCGGTTCGCGTCCGACCCCATCAACTGACGGACGTCATACGCCGCTGACACCAATGAAGCCTGGAATGCCGAATCGACATCGGTAACCACCAACCATTCACCTTCCAATGCGATAGAGAGGCGGTGCTGCGTGGCAAACCATTCTTTGGCCTGGTTCCAGGGCACATTTTCGATTTCATTACGCACCGTCGTGCCCATCCGGACGGTAACCGAGTGGTCCACCACCAGACTGGCGGAACACGCGCGGGCCAGACGTTCAATCACCGTCAACAACGGCTTGTCAGCGGCGCTGAGATCCACCGTCGCCGGCGCGGTCGCGGCGCTGATGCTGCCGAGGGACCAGGCCAGAATCATCAGGCTCGCAGATAGCAAAGATGGGCTGATCATGGCGCCTCCTGGATCACGGCGACCGCCCTGCCGGTGGGATGGTCAGCGATGAGGATGAGGGCCTGACCGCGAACCAGAGTGACCACGCCCCGTGGTCGCCAGGACCAGCGTTGCGGCAGTTCGACCGCCATGACGACGGGTTCCTTCAGAACCGCTGGTTTCGCGTCCAGCCTGATGGATTGATTGCTGCCATCGGACGACTTACCCACGTCTCCGCTGAACGAAAGCGGGTGGTGCTCCGCAGGTTTGCGATACTGCCGTTCGACCGGGGGATTGAGCGAATCCTCCCAGGCCAAGGCGAATGCGATCCGCACCAGGGAACTGCTAGCATCAATGTGGGCCGGCGTGGAATCGGTCCAGACCACACCCGCGGCTGCGGTGGCGATCAGGTCGACCTGACGTCCGGGATTCGACCCTTCGACTTTGGGATCCATTTCGCCGCCCACCACATCGAAGGTAGTCAATTGGTTTCTTGGCCGCGTCTGCTCCGAACTGATGCGCTGGCCGTTCATCCCGACGCAGGTCAGCACCACCCGATCGCCCAGATTCTTTGTCGCGAATTCCGCCTGGGCGACGGTGACGAGGCCGGATGGGCATGGCTGATCCGCGACCAGGGTGCCGGTGGTGATCATCCAGGACTGGGGCAGGGTCATGCGGGCGAAGCGCGCGGCCAGGGTGTTGCGCAGACGGGCTTCGGTTTCCGGAGTGGCGAGCAGACGCAGGTGGCCGGTACCGCGCATGGCCTCGTCCAGGTCTTTGCGCGACTCTGCTTCGAGGCCCGGGAAACCCCCCAGTAAAACCCCATGACCGAGATCCCCGTCGCTACTAAGATTTGGATCCGTTGGGGCGTCTCGGTGGCCGGGCAGACTCTTGGGTTCGGCAAACCAGCCGTAGTCACGCAGACTGATGCCCACCGGCCTGCGGCGACCGAGGTCAGCCTCCTCCTGGGTCTCGACCAGCAGCCGCATCGGGTCGATCGTGCAATGCAACCCCTGCCATTTCCCCAAGGCGGCAAGGACGGTGCGTAGCGACTGCCGTTCGCGTTCGATCAGGATCACGACACGCGAGTTGGCCAAGGATTCCACCCCTTTGGAGCGGATCACCGGGCATCCAGCCTTCTTTTCGATCTCATCAAGTACGGTGCCCAGTAATGCCTGCCGCCATTCAGGACGGAGAGAGATCTCGTCGGCCCATGACGGCGGCGTGGCGGTCTCTCCAGCGGTTGTGGCGGCCACGAATGCGAGGATCCAAAGCATGCGCATGAATGCCTCCCTTGGGTGGACACGATGCCACCGATTGGGTGCATTCAATCACGAAACCTTGATTCTGCCTCGCTCGCTGTGGTACAGGGCCGTTTCGACGGTTCTACGGCCGACTCGGATTGCTTGCCCGAAAGTCCCCAGATGCTTGCCGATCCAGGACACCTCATGCCCACCATCACCGTCGAACCCGCCGCCAACGACACCCTCGCCATCCAGGAGGCGATCGATCGCTGCCATGCGGCGGGCGGCGGGCGGGTCGTTGTGGGCGGTGGACGCACCTGGGTCTGCGGCACGCTCCGCCTGAAATCGCACGTCGAGCTGCACCTCGAGGCCGGAGCGGTGCTGGCCGGCAGTTCCCGCAAGGCCGATTATGAAGAGCGCGTCCTGGGTGGCGCCTATGCCGGGGATGCCGGCGGTTTCCTGATCTTTGCTGACAGCGCGACCAACGTGGCGATCACCGGCCTGGGCACCATCGACGGACGCTCGCTGGAGTGGATGGATGGGTGGTGGGAGCCGGCCGGCCGTTACATCCGCAAGCCGCTGGATTGGCGCCCGCGCGGGATCGGCTTCATCGGCTGTACCGACGTGCAGATCACCGGCGTCACCATCCGTGACATGGCGCAGTGGACGGTGCATCTGACCTGCTGCGAGAACGTGCTCATCCAGGGCGTCACCATTCGCAACCGCCTCGACGTGCCCAACTGCGACGGCATCGATCCGGACCGCTGCCGCAACGTGCGCATTGTCGGCTGCCACATCGAGGCCGGAGACGACTGCATCGTGCTCAAAAACACGGCGCAGCACGCTGGCAAGGGCGACTGCACCGATGTCACGATCCAGGGCTGCACTTTGGTCAGCACCTCGGCGGCGCTGAAGATCGGCACTGAAAGTTTCGGCGACTTCCGCCGCATCGTGATGACCGGCTGCGTCATCCGTGGCAGCCACCGTGGCATCGCGATCCAGTTGCGCGACACCGGCACGGTCGAGGACGTGCTGATCAGCGACTGCGTCATCGAGTCGCGGCATTTCCACGACGCCTGGTGGGGCAACGCCGAACCGATCTACGTCACCGCCATCCCGCGCCGGGCTGACACCAAGGTCGGCACCATCCGCCGCGTGACGCTCAGCAATCTGCTGTGCCGGGCCGAAAACGGCATCGTCATCCACGGTTCGCCCGACGCGCCGATCGAGGACCTGCGCCTGGACGGCATCCGCCTCGACATCGCGACGCTCAGTAAATGGCCGGGCGGGCGCCTCGATCTGCGGCCGATGAACGGTGCCGAGCACGGAGGTTTGAACCCCGGTGGCAACCCCGGCGTGCTCGTCCGCCATGCAAAAGACGTGGTGCTGCGCGAGATCGAGGTGCGCTTCCAGGGAGAAGCGAAACCCTGGCGGACGCACGCGCTCGTTGCCGCTGACGTCGACGGGCTGCGGATCGATGGTTTGCGCGGCGCGGCCGGGAACGCTGGCCTGGCAGCGCAGAGAATTGAGCGCTGTCGGATCACAGGGTAATCCGGCGCTGGAATTGGCCATCTGCTCAGGATAGTCAGGCGATCCAGCCATGGCCGAGCTCAATTTCTCAGTGAATCTACGCGCCTACTCGGCCATGGCCGGTTCGCCTCGTGACGTGCGGCCGGTTGGAAACCGGCGGTCCCAGGCGCAAGCGTTTTACTGGCGATTCCGTGGAATTGGCTGCGCCTGACCAATCGCCAGGGTGGTCAGCGACTGACGGCCGGGGCAGGGATCGGCGCGGCCAGGTGATCGAGCGCCGCCGGATGGCGCATCAGCCACACGGCAGCGAGGATCGCCAACACGCCCGCCGCGAGGCGCCATCCGACCCAGACCACCAGGAATCCGGTACCGCCCAGCGCCTGGGCGATGGTGCCTTCGGCCGCAGCGGCGTCGAAGCCGGCCTTGCGGCCGCGCGTCGCCCAGCCTTCGGCGGCCATGGCGAGTTTCGCCAAGCCGAAGCCGGCGAGGACATACGCCATCGATTTTGCCAGGGTCGGAAGACTTTTCGCAAGCGATGTGTCAGTGTCGGGGTCGTCGCCAAGGATCAATTTCATGATCCCGAGCACCACCCCGGCGCAAGCCAGGGCGATGCCGGTCCACATGAGCCAGCGCAGCGCGGTCATTCCGCCATCACGCCAGAGCGCGCGCGCATCACGCGAGGGCGCGTGCAGCCGCAACGATGCCGTCGGCGTCGATGCCGTGTTTCTTGTAAAGTTCGTCGGCGGTGTAGGCGCTCTGACCGAATTCACCCTTCACGCCCAACATGCGCACCTTGGGGTGGCAGCCGGCGGCGGCGAGGGCGGACACCAGCAACGAACCGGCGCCGCCGACGAGCTGGTGGTCCTCGACCGTGACCAGGCGGCCACCGGTCTTTTCCAGGAGTTCCTTGTGGGTGGCGACGTCGGGCTGGTTCGGGGTGGCGTTGTTGAGCACCACCACTGAGGCGCCTTCCGCGACCAGGCGGTTGGCGGCGACGATCGCCTGCGCGACCAGGCTGCCGTTGGCGCTGATCACCACCGCCGGCTTGGTCACGCCGAAGGACAGCGAGAACGGGCCGACCTGGCCGCCGAAAGTCTTCTTTTCCACCCCGCCGCCGACCACCATCGCCTTGCCCCATTCGTAGTTCGTCCCGGCGGGTTTCAGCGACACCGCGAAGTTTTCGCGGCCGCAGAAGAACAGTACCGATTCCGGATGGTGCCCGGCCTTGCGCGCGGCGACGAAGCGGCGGATCGCCTCGCCCATCGCCCAGTCGGCCTCTTCGGCGCTGGCGGGGCAGTACTGGACCAGATGCGGGATCGATGAGGTCATCGCCAGATAGCCAAGCGCCTGGTGCGACGCGCCGTCAGCGGCGTCCTGGAAGCCGGTGTGGGTGAACACGCCGATGCAGCCCGACTGGCTGAGCTGGCCCATGACCAGGGGCAGCAGGCCCTTGGTGACGCCGAACTGGGCGAAGGTGTCGACCACCGGGACGTAGCCCTGCTTCGAGAAGCCCGAGGCCACCGACACCATGTTCGATTCGGCGATGCCGATATCGAAGGACAGTTGCGGGAACTTCTGGCGGAACGGCGCGACGCCGGTCGAACCCGCCAGGTCTGCGCTGATGCTGACGACGGGCAGGCCCGCTTCGGCCGCCGCAATCATCGCCTTGGGGAAGCCTCCCTGGATCTTGTCCTTCTTCACTGCCGGCACGGGGAGCGGTGCGGCCGACGGTGCTGCTGCGGCGGCTGCTGCCTTGGCAGCAGCTTTTTCCGCTTTGGCTTTTTCGGCGGTTTCGATCTCGGTCAGCCAGGATTCGAACACCGGTGCGGTCGGTTTGCCAAGGTTGATCTCGGCCACGAAAGCGCGCAGCTTTCCATCGACCACGTCCTTGCCGGCGAGCGGATAGCCGTGGCCGCCAGAGGCGGATTTCTCGGTGGCTGCGACGCCGAAGCCCTTCACCGTCTTGGCCCACACCACGACCGGCTTGGTCGGATCCGCTTCTGCGGCGGCGATGGCGGATTCGACGCCGGTGAAGGCTGCCTGGAGGTCATTGCCGTTGCCGACGGTGACGACCTTCCAGCCCTGCACCGCGAGCGAATCGAAGTACGCCTGCATGCTGAACGAATCCGCATCGATGCGGCCCGACAGCTTGGTGTTGTTGTCGCTGAGGACGAGCACGAACGGGGCGAGCTGACCCTTGGCGGCGAAGCCCGGAATCGCGGAGATCGCCTCTTTCGCCTCGCCCTCCATCATCGCGCCGTCGCTGATCACGCAGATCGTGGTGCGCGCCTTGTCGGCCAGGCGATCGGCCATGGCCAGACCCTGGGCGAAGGGCAGCGACGAACCCAGCGGCCCGTTCGAGATCATCACGCCTTCGGCGAACAGGTGCGACTCGCCGTGGCCGGTGAGCTTCGAACTGATCGAGCGGAAGCCCTTGAGGCCGTCGACCGACACCCCGGCAAAGCCGTAGTTCGCCTTCAGCGCATAGACGCCGTTTTCGGTGTGCCCGGCGTCGTTGGCGAAGTTGTAGTGCTGGTGCCAGGGATCCTTGGCGAACATCAGGGCGTGAATGGCGGACATCAGTTCCGCCAGCGCCGCCGGCCCGCCCCAATGGCAGGCCGCGCCGCCGACGACCGCGTTCATGTTCATCAGCGCGAGCATGGTGCGGGTCGCAACCGGACAGGCGACCTCAAGCGGGCTGCCGTCAGCCCGGCGCACCGTCGCGGCGAACGCCGGCTTGTGCAGCGGATTCCCGGCGAGCGGGTTCGGGTAGCTCAGCCCGGCGCGGTGGCGCTGGCTCGGATCGATGGCGGCGGCGGGTGCGGATTCGGCTCCCATGGGATTCCTCGGCGTGCGGTGGTCAGGGGTGGTCAGCGTGGTTGCGGCGTCGCATGCTGCGCCCTCGCCCAGGGGTGCAAGCAGCCTGGGCCAGAGCCGCCCAGAGCCGCCCGGAATCAGCACTCCTCTGCATGAATGGCCCCCACGGCCCGAATTTCGAGCGACCTTTATCAACGGTCACCCGGACGCATATGATGCTCAGGGAGATGGGGTATGGCCTCCATTCCCACATCACGCCACATCACGGACCACTGCCATCAGCCGCGCGACGCCGTTCTGCCCTGGGAGAGGAGCGCCGCCACCTTCGGCTTGAGCAGGAAATCGTTGGCTTCGACCTGTTCCAGATGACGGCGCATGCGTGGCGTCGCGATCCGCGACATCGCCGGTCCGACGTTGCGTTCGATCAGGAACCGCGCATGGCTGCCGATGTATTCCTGCAATTCCGGCAGCCGCGATTCCGGCCAGCGTTGGCTGCAATTGATGGTGAACATGCGTCGGCGTTGGCCGCCATTCCACGAGGAATGGAAGATGCGGTGGTCGAACACCGCGAGATCGCCCGGTCTGGTCGCCAGCACCGTGGCCGGAACCCCGCTGCCGGAAACGCCGAAGTGGGCGTTGGGATCGCCGAGCTTCCCTTTGAGCGCCTCGGCGAAGCCGCCGCTGGGATGGTGGCTGCCCGGAATCACCCGCAGCGCCCCACTGCTGCCGTCTAGCGGATCCAGGTAGAACGCGATCTTGAGGAATTGGATGCCGAGATTGCTGCCATCCTGGTGCCAGGAGGTGTTGCCGACGTAGTAATTCCCATCGCTGCCCATGTAGTTGAAGTCATCGCCGAGCAGTGAAGTCAGCAGGCCATGGATGCGGGGATCATCAAGCAGCAGGCTGAGCCGTTCGTCCTGGTCGATGAAGGGCACCAAGCAGGAGCGGGCGGTGCCGTCATGCGGTTTGCCTTCATGACCTCCGCCTCTGTTGGCCCAAACCCGCTCGAAGCCGTCGATGATCTCACCGATCACGTCGTTGAACAGTCCCGGCAGATGCAGATAGCCGAAGGTGGTGAAGAATTGGCGTTGGGTTTCCATCATGGCGCGGTCGGCAGGCAGGGCGGCAGGGGTGTTCATGCCCGCCATTCTACTGACCCGCACCAGCGGCCGTCCATGGCGGCAACGCCTGCGGCCATGATATTCCGGCCAATGCGGTGCCGGAAGATGCGGACCAGGGCTGAAATCCCGTTCCGCGCAGGTGACGGGTGCGATCCCGGAGCGAGCGCCGGGGCGGAAGCCAGCGACCGGCCATCACAGGGAGGAAGTCGTCGCCGAACTCAGCCCGCAGCATGCCCGCGCTGGCGCGATGCCCGGTAAGGAAGCCGGACGATTGGGAGCGAAGGCATGGCCGGAGGCCATGTTCTGGGGATTGGCCATTTGCGTCGTCAGACTACAAAAACTTGCAAAAACGCTTGCGTCTGGGACCGCCGGTTTGCAACCGGCCGCTGACCGCGAGGCGAGCCGGCCAAGGCCGGAAAGATGATGAATTGCTGGATAATTATAGTCAGCCTTGGCCGGCTCGCCTGATCAGCCCGTACGAATGGCCAATCCCCAGGGCATGGCCGGAGGCCATGTGGAGCACCAAAACGTGGTCTGACGCAGTCGCATCCCGCGAGAACCGAGCGCAGCCCGGAGGAGCTTTGCCACGAATTCCAAAGCGTCTGCTTCAGAAGGCCGCCTGCTGCACGCGCTGGCGGAAGGACAGCGGACTGCTTCCGAAAGCAGCCTTGAAGGCGCGGCTGAAATGAAACTGGTCGCTGAAACCGGTCTGGGCCGCGACCGCGCCGATTGCCAGATCCGTGGTCAACAGCAGCTGACGGCTGCGTTCAAGCCGACGCTGGCGCAGGTAGCGCATGGGCGACATGCCGAACGCGTCCTGGAACAGCGTCTGCATCCGCGAGCGCGACAGTTCCACCAGGGACGCCAGCGCTTCGACCGATCGCGGCGGTCGCGCCAGATCACGATCGATCGCGACCAGGACCGGTGAAAGGCGCTGGGCCGCGCGCAGGACCTCGAAAGCCCTTGGTCTCGGCGAGGAGACCTCCAGGACCAGGCGGAGCAGCTCAAGCCCAATCGCTTTGCAGGTCACGGCCCGCGCCAGGGCCTCGATCGCCGTGGTCGAGGCCGCCGCATCATTTCGGGATATCTGGGCGAGGCGCGTGTTGAGATCACCGATGGCGGCTGCCCGTTCACGATCCCGGATGCACGGCGGCGGCTCGATGAGGGTGAAGACATCGACCGAGGTAAAGACCCTGAAGTTCACATGACTCCAGCGGCTGACCCCAGGGCCAGGGCTGATCTTGGTCAGTTTGTGGCTGATTCCCGGCGGTACGACCAGGAGCTCGCCCGGATGGACCTCGATCTGGCGCCCCTGACCAGCGATCTCGTACGTGAGAAGATAGGTGATCTGGGCCGTGATCAGGCACGGCACGCTGCGCCAGGGAATGACATGAGGGTCGTCGACGGTGGTAACTGCGCCGGCCTGGTATTCGAAGGAGAGGGACTCCTCCATGAGCTGTTGCAGCATCCGCGCGTCGTCATCCATAGTCAGGCTCGCCCGGAACACGCTGTTCACTACGCCACCGGCGCGCCGAGTCCACCGGCGTAACGTGCACTCCGGGTGGCCCTCCCACGGCATTGCTGCCACAGTAGCCGGTTGAACCGGCAGCCAGCCAGGCCTCCCTGGGTAAATCTCGCCTGCTTCGCATGGATGACGCCGGATTTACCATACTGGCCAGGGTTTTCCGGGGTATCTCGATGGACACCTACATTAAGCCGAGATTGGCCAGGATAAGCCAGGAAAGACTAGCGCGGCGCCTTTTTCCGACTCTCCAAAAACGAAGAAACCCTTGGTTTTACCCAAGGGTTTCGTCGTATGCGCAGGAGGGGACTCGAACCCCTACGAGTGTTACCTCGCTAGCACCTCAATTCTGCACGCCGGTTTCTCATAAGTCATTGCAGATTATGTCGTTATGTCGGCTTTCCCCATGTGCACAGCCTGGACAAAAGTGGTCAATCGTGGACAGAGGTGGACGATCGTGGACACGATCTGGGCAAATGGTTTGCCGTTCCTCCTCTACCCGAGCATCGAGCAACCCCAGCGACTCGCGGCCAAGAGCCTTGGGGATCGCCTATGTCGCGATCGCGATGAGGTCTTCGATTTCGGCCCGGGCGGCGTCGACGGTCAGACGACCTTGGCGACGAGGCTGCGAAGCTCGGCGATCTTGCCCTGGGCTTCTCCTTGAGCCTTGCCTTCCAGCTTTGCCCTCGGTCTTGGCCTCATTGACGAGTTCAGCCGTCTCGCTGGCCAGGGTTCCGGCTTGGGTTCAGGCTTGACTGGCTCGGGGGCGTAGGGTTGGGGAGGGACCATACGGGGTAAGTTCGGCCTAGGCTACGATGAGTTTGAGCTGTCGTTCAATGGCTCTCGGCTGTGGATCAAGTCGATGTTCAATCGACTGCCTGCGTAGAGCAACCGGCACCGCATCCGAGAACTTGATGGCGTCTGCTTGCTGTTCGGTGGCCACGATGCGAACGCCCGATTCGATGGCATCGCACGCATGTGACCACAGATCCATGACCGCGTCCGCTGTGAAGCTGCCCTTGAGTAGGACGGACCTGTGCGAGAATGAGGACTGCTCTGCCGTTGGATCCATCTGGGCAGCAAGCAGGCGATTCATCCGGGTTCCAGCAAAGGTCCAGATCTCAACCTGATGGCTCCTGATCTCTCCTCTGACGCCATCGGCTCCAATCCAGGCGTAGGTCTCGCGGAGCGAGGTGAGCTTTTCGACCGCACGCTTCGACCAGCGGGTGTTGACGGCGTCTCCGGTCAGCACCGCTCGCTCGGCTTCTGCAAACGGGCGGCTGATGTCCTGACTTCCACCTGCCCAACGCGACCTGCCGTCGTCTTTGGCCGGTACGACAAACACCTGTCGGCGTTTCCAATCGACTTCGGTGACGACCCAGTGCCGTGCGGCCAGGGTAAGGATCGTGGGTCGCCCACGCTGAATGGCTGCGCCGTTGTCGACCGCAAAGCTTAGCTGATCCAGCGTGGCAATCGAGCTGCGGCCGTGCAGTACTTCGAGCACGGGCAAACTGGTGAAGACGCTGACCAGTTCCATGAAGTGCCGACGACCGAATGTTTTCTCACCGGTTTCATCAAACCACAGCAAGCCGTGGTCATCCCGGAAGATCTTGGCTTCGATCAGATGGTGGAAAATCGCGTCGACGTCTTCAGCGGGCAGGCTGAGCATGCCTGGCACATGCGCCAGCCAACGCTTCCAGTCATCGCGATGGAGCCCTCCGGTCTGAAGCGCTAAGGCCATGACCTGCTGAGCCAGCAGATGGTAGGGTCGTGGCGGCGGAACGACGGGCTCCACGTATCCCGATTCCCACAGCTGCATGAGTCCAGCAGCTCGTTCAAGGCCGGTGTCTTCCGTGGCCAGAAACAGGCAGTTCGGCACGGTGCCACGACGACGCCCCGTCCTGCCCATGCGTTGTAGGAAGCTGGCAACCCGCGTCGGCGCGTCGATCTGAATAACCCGATCAAGATCGCCGATGTCGATGCCGAGTTCCAGCGCACTGGTCGCGACGATGACGCAGTCCTTCTCTTCCGCGAAGGCACGCTCTGTCTGGCCTCGGACATCCTTGCTGAGCGAGCTATGGGTAACGAAGGCGCGCACCTCCAAGCCACGCAACAGCCCGCCGATCTCCTCAGCTCTCGCCCGACTGTCGGTGAAGACCAAGCGCTTCTCGCCACGATGCAGCAGGCTGATGACCTTAGCTGCATTGGCTGCGCTTCCGACGTAATCGAGCTGCACCTCGGGAACGACGGGATGGGCAGAGGCTGGCCGGATCACGGGATGGGGCGCACTCACGCCGACGTTCAACCAATCGGCCAAGTCCTGCGGATTCCCGACCGTGGCCGACAAACCGATGCGCTGCAACGGACGGCCAGCGAGGACGCTCAACCGGGACAGTACCGACATGAGATGCCATCCGCGATCATCACCCGCAAAGGCATGCACCTCGTCGATGACCACCGCCTGCAGGTTTGAGAACATCCGTACCTTGTCAGTACTGACGCCGATGAGCATGGCCTCCAGGCTCTCGGGTGTCGTCAGCAAACAGCTAGGCGGGCTGAGGCGAAGACGCTTCTTGTCGCCGTCGGGGACGTCCCCGTGCCACGGCGCGGCTTCATGACCGACGAGTTGAAAGTACCCTCTGAGCCTGCTTTCCTGATTATTGATCAGCGCACGTAGCGGGCTGATGTACAGGATCGACAAGGGCTCCCAGCGCTCGGTCAGCATGCGGCTGATCAGCGGGAAGAAGGCCGCTTCGGTTTTCCCTCCGGCTGTCTGTGCCTGAACGATGATGTTCTGACCGGCTAGGACTGGTGCGATGCAGGCTTCTTGAACCTCTCGCAGCCCCGGCCAACCAATGCTGTTGACGATGTGGTACTGCAATGCTGAGTGCAGTTGGTCGAAGCTCACGGCGCCTCTGCGTCGAGCTGGATGTCATCGACGCCCTTGATGGCCGCCTGTTCCTGAGCTGACAACTCACCCACGTTCATGGTGAGCTGATAATGCTGACGTGGGTCGAAGTCAGGGAACTGATCGACCCGATCCAGGACATCGCCGACCAACTTCTTGAGGTACAGCCGTGGCGCGACACCCACCTTGCCACCAAGGCCTCCGGTCACCGCACCACCCAGATCAGCAACGTACCGATCATCGACCAGGCGGCGGACTCGCTCTTCCACCTGTGAACCTTGGGCAAACAGGTCGCGGATCTTGATGCCGACCGTGGTCAGGCGGTCACGATCAAACGGAGCCAGGCGGATCTGGACCGCTCGTGGGTTATCAAAGCGGGCGTCAGTGCCGAAATCGGTGTGCAGACGTTGAGCGAGCGGCGGTAGCCGCTGAACCCCTTGCGTGCCATCGAAGAAGGCCGGAGTCCCCGTGATGACCAGGTAGAGGCCTGGGAAACGGCCCTGATAGACCTCGTCGATGAACTGGCGCAGGGCGTTGAGGCTCTTCTCGCGCACGTCACCTCTGACCCGCTGCAGCGTCTCGACCTCGTCGAGCACCAGTACCAGGCCGGGCTTGCCCATGTCCTTAAGCAAAGCGAGCAGACCGCGCAGGCAGGACAGTGCTCCGTTGTGGTCGATGTCCCCTTTAATGGCGGCCACTCGCTTGGTTGCCATGCCGATGTTCGGCAAGCCGGAGAGCCAGCCAATCAGACCCTCGGCCACGGAAGGATCTCCGTCGGCTACCGATCGGCGGTAGCCACGCAGGGCGGCGGCAAACGCTGGGTTCTCCTTTGAAATGCCCGCCAATCGTTTGGTAATCAGTTCATCGGTGGCCGCTACCAACGCTGTGCTGTCGTTAGCTTCCACCTCCCCAGCCGCCAGGACATCCTCTTCCAGGCAATAGAACCACCCATCGACGATCGAGCGCAGTGCACCGGATTCGCAATCCGATGTCGACAAGCGCTCCATCATCCGACGATAGACAGTTTCCAACCGGTGCAGCGGGGTCTCGGTTTCGCTGATCTGCACCTCTGCCGTCGCAAAGCCTTTCAGCTTGGCCTGTTCCTGCATCCAGCGGGCGAAGA
Organism: Candidatus Kuenenia stuttgartensis; assembly: GCA_945876185.1. GTDB lineage: Bacteria > Planctomycetota > UBA11346 > UBA11346 > UBA11346 > BJHQ01. Next base: position 37,832 of record CAMCMZ010000020.1, read on the forward strand.
AGGTCTTTCCGGTGCCGTACTCACCGCGAACGCATTTGAACACGCCCGATCCGCCAGCGACCCGGTCAAGCTCTTCGAGGATGGTGGGCGCGAAACGTTCAAGACCGACGGCGAACACGTCGAGGCTGCGGCTCGGAACGGTGCCACGACGTAACGCGTCGATGATGTCCTGGCGGCGCTGTGGACTGATGCGGTCGATGGTCATGAGTCGTATCCTGTAAGGAACTGCCGCATCGCGAGATCGCGGTCGAGTCGGACGTATCCCCGATCAACCGTGAGCGCGAGCACCTGGTAACCGTCGAGATTGAGGATGCGGGACGCCTGAGCGATGAGTCCGCCGATGCGTACCTCCGGATATCCCAGCGCCTTCGCCACCAACGTTAGTGGCATCTGCCGACCCTGCGCTGCATCGAGCTCTGCGAGGAGTAGGGCGAGTACGGCATCGGATGGAGGGTGCCTGCCAGCATGCTGCGTCGCTCGCTGAAACACCGGCTGCGACACCAGTTGCTGGATCCACGCAGGGATAGCTCGGCTGTGCTGCCTGTCCGAGTTGCCAGAGTCATCTGTTACCGCTTTCACCACTTCCCGAGGTGGCGTGGGATTAGTTGCTGGGGGTGGCGCCAAGAGCAACGGCAACGGCCGGTAGGGGACGGCGACAATCTCCCAATCCACCTCGACCGGTCTGCTATCTCTGACCTCGCTTGCCTTGCCGACTCCTGCAAACGTGTAGGGACTGCGCGACTCGCGACGGTAAAAGATGAGCACGACGCTGGTCTTGGACACCATGTCGGCGATGGATTCCTGGCCGATGTGGGATTTGGTTTTCCCGAACCACGACAGCCGTCCGTTCTCTAGGCGATCTCCGTAGTCATGGCCGGTGCGACCAGGCGTGCCGATGTTGCTGAAGATGAACCAATATCCTTCGTATTTGGTGTACCCGGTGTTCCAGTTGCCCCCGCGACGCGCTGCCGAGACCTCGAAGATCCGGTAAATGTCTTCTTTGGTATACGACTTCCCGACCTCAAACGGACAGAGCCGAGGATGCAGGTCTTCCTTCGCCGATGGGAGCCGTTCTGCAGCCATGATTCGCTTCAGGCCTCGCCCAACTCGAACTGGGTAAGCGCCAAGTGCCGATCGAGGCGGATGTGACCCTGGTCATCCGTGTAGGTGAGAATGCGGTAGCCTTCGAGGTTCAGCATCCGAGCGACGGTGGCGATGATGCCCTTCATGCGCACGGCCGGCACGTTCAGGGTCTGGGCGAGGTCGCGCTCAGAGACCTGCCCGCCGGGAGCGGCATCGAGTGTGTCGAGCAAGGTCAACACCAGCGCATCCTCGGGCCGACGACGACCTGCCTGTGCCGAGGACTGCTGATAAGCGGCACTGACCAGCAGACGCTGGGTCCAGCGAGCTGGTTTCGTGACGGGATCATCGAACAGCGACAACTGGTTCGGGTTGGCTGGCACCACCTTGGACTTGGCTTTGATCGCAGGTGCCGCAGCAGGCACTGCTGCAACAGCCACGGCCGACACGTCCAGGCGCCACCATGCCGGTTGCGGAATGTGGACTTCAGCCCAGCCCTCCAGGCTATGATCCAGCTTGGCCAGCACGACACAGGGCGGGATTAGCTCCTGAGGTGTTATCCCGCCGTGGTACCCGTTCTTCTTTCCGCCATAGCGGAGTTTTTCGCTCCACGGAGCGGTCACGGCCGAGCCATAGCGGATGAGCCGGGGACCGGTCACGGCGAGCTCGCCGTCGCGTGGCACGGTCGTGTGCCAACGTTCACCCCCGTCGGCTGTTCCGGTCGCGCCGGCAACCCAGTGGTCCAGCACATGGCCATGATCGCTGCACAGCACGATGACGCGTTTGGATGCGCCGGCCGCTGCCAGCAGATCGTTGAGCACCCGAATCGACTCCAGATTCCATGAGCGCTGTCCGCCGTCATCCTTCATCAGATAGTCGTCCACGGCGTTGACGACCACGCCGACAACGCGCTGCTTCTGGTTCCCCAGCGCGGCCTGGATCTGACTGCTCAGACCTTGCCGCCCGTGTTCTTCCAAATCCTTCCGGTGGAACAACACCGGTGGGTTGCTGCTGCCACTCACTGAGCGTAGCTCATGGTGGTCCGCAAAACCATGTCGCTCATCTCCGGCGTCGCCACGTACCAATGTCCCGCACAGCAAGCTGGTGCGGGCATACTCGGTGACGGTCGGCACGGTGCTCATCACCGGACCTGGCATCGTGATGCCATCCACCGTCCGGCTGCGCATCGTCCAGAAGCCGCGCTCCAGATGCTCCAGCAGTTCCTGTAAGACGGCCCAGGACATGCCGTCCATGACCAGGACCAGCACCTTATGGTCGGTTGCGACCTCGGCGGTGATACGACGTTGAATGTCCTCAATACGCAGGATCTCGGGGAACTGATCCGGCGTGCGGTTCCAGTCGACGGCCAGTTCAGCGAACTGGCGATTGAACCGCTCACGGCGCACCAAGACCAGATCATTGAGTCGCTTATAGGCGGCCTGGAGTTCCGTGACCTGATCGCCACCCACTACGCCATGCCGAGCCCAGTCGACGAAGGCCACCTTCGCCAAGTAGGCGCGCATGGCATCGGGCAGGTGATCAACCGACTCAGGGGTGCTGCGCAGCCACCGCGCCAGACGGGTCGCCATGTCCACCTTGGTCTGCCGATGGCTGTCGCCCTGCTTGCCGAAACAGCCGTCCCAGTGGGCGCGAACCGCCGCAGCTGCGGCAAGCAGATCCTGATCCTGGGCGCTGCGCTCCAGGTGACGTGCCAGGGTCTTCGCAAAGGCCACAAGGCGCTGCTCATAGCCCAGGGGTACAGCATCGCTGAGGTAGGCGAAGGCCTGGGCCTGCACCTGGTGCAACAACCCGTCAGCCCGCTTGCGCAGTCGACGTTGAACGGTGTCTTCCAGTCCTTGCAGCACCTGGAGCGCTTCCTGGCTCCATTCCCGAGCTTCCTTGAGCTGCACCAGGCGATGTCCGGTGATCTGCTCAAGACGGACCTGGGCCTGCAACAATTCAGCGTGCGCAGCCGATGCTTCATGGCAGACAATACCGCACACCAGACCGATCGGGATGAGGTCGCTGGCTGGGACTGCGGCCACCACCTGGATCAGCATAGCGACCAAGGTCGAGCGCTCGGACAGCCACGCGTTGGCCGCGTCGCGCACGTCGGATGATGCCGACCGCAGGCGTTTGGTGGCATCGTCGTCAATCGACCACGCCAACACCTCTTGTGGGGTTGGTTCGCCACTGGGCAGACCGAGCACCTGCGTGCAGACGGACGACCAGAAGGTTGTCCGATCCAAGACTCCGGTGGTGACTGCGGGAAAGCCACCTGCGGGTCGATGCTGCAAGAGCGCGATGGCCAGCTCGGGATTGACCCGGATGCGGGCATCGGCGGTGCGTGCGCCGAACTCGGCCAGAAGCACCCGCCATGGGGCGATCTCTCGCACGCTCCCGTGCATGATTCGAGACTTCACGTCATCTGGCAGATGGGCGTCAGCCGCTTCAACCAGGACAACCAAGCGTCGATCTGGTGTGCGATCGGCTTCTGAAAGATGTTGGCGCAATTCCAAGACCGTTCGCGCACCGACGGCAGTGAACTCCAAGATCGTCTCAGCCCGGTGATGATCCTTCCTGCGCTGGAACTTCACCGTCTCCGTAAAGACCTTCACGCCCTCCCAGGCAGGCCGCCCACGGAAAACGAGGGCCACCCACGGCAGGTTATGGCGCGGGCCTTCGAGGTGCCGCTGCACCTCCATCCGCACATGCTGTTGCAGATGATCGAGGGTGACGGAACTCATCAGGGATCCACGACTTCAATGGTGATGCGCAGATGCTTGCCAGGATGTGTCTTTTGCAGGTCTTCCAGGCGGGTTGACACCTGGGCAGTGGCCGCAGCGATGCCCCGCTGACCGTCACTGGCCTTGATCGTCACTGGCTCACCGGCTTCTTTCCGACGGCGTTCGGCGGTTTCGGTTGCCTGGGCAATGGCTTCCTTTTCACGTCGGATCCGGGCGGCTTCTTCGCGTTGCTCGCGCTTGGTGGCCTCGATCTGTTCTTGAGCTTGACGCTGGCGCTCCGCTTCGAGACGTTGACGCTCGGCTTCCTGGCGCAGCCGTTCGGCTTCCTTCTGGCGCAGTCGTTCATCCTCCTGCTGCCGTTTGACCGCCTCTGGATCGACCTTTTTGAGACCCAGTTCATATTCCAACCGCAGCATGCGGGCGGCGGCAGACTGATCGCCAATCACCGCCTCTAGCGCCAGGTCGCGTTGATCATGCACCACGGCATCCCGGATCTGCGCCAGGCCGGCCGCGGCCCGTTCCGCTACTGAGCTGCCCTTGCCAGCCAGGTCGAGCAGCTCATGCCAACCAGTCAGTCGAGCCGCATCCGACACCACCTTTGCCGATTCGATCGATTTGGCGACCACCGCCAGATCCACCGTCACGGGTGTCTGAGCAAAGGTCTCGACGACCTGCTCATCGGGGGCTCGGTGAACCGCGTTGAGCAGGTCGCAGGCAACCTGGGCGGTCCTCAGGCGAGGTGCTTGAGCATCAATCTGACCGATGGTCGTCGCCACACTGGTCAAAACCGTTGCCAGATCAGCGGCAATCGAGCAGCGCTCGCGCTCCCAGGTGCGGATGGCCGCGGTCAGCTTTGCCACCGTGGCCGAGTTCCGCTGACGATCCGGCGGATAGCCGAAGACCTTCGCCGCCCGATCCTGGGCGATCAGCCACAGATTCTCATCGGGCAACGCCTGCTCACGCAGATCCATGGCGCTGTCGAGCTGATCCCAGGCCGGGTCTACGGGAGCGTTGTGCTGGAAGAAGCGTCGGTCGGTCAGCCGGGCAAAGGTCCAGATCACCAGATCGGCAACCTCGCGCGACAGACCTCGCGGCTGCGGACGATCACACCAGTCGCGTAGATCGTTGACGGTGGGCTTCTGGTTCTGCTCGTGCGCCATGCAGCGCTGGAAGTGCTCAACCCAGGTGCGCTTGAAATGGAAGACGTTGCCGTTGGCGGTACCCAGTTCGAGCGGCTCGGCAATGCCCGACATGATCTCGCGATGCGCCGACTCGACCCGCTCGGTGCGTTGCCGGGGGTCGTTCATGGCGTCGGTCACGTAATCGGCGATGCGCTTCAGCAGCGGCCGTCTGACCGGCAAGGTGAACAGCGGGTGCATCGGGAACTGGTATTCCAGGGCCTGGTGGACCAATGCCACCAGGGCCTCAGCCAGGGTGCTCTTGTCGGTATTCTGTGGGCTGAACCCCTGATCCAAGCTGACGATCTGATCCACCGGCCCGTCCAGGGTCTTCACGATGGCCGACGGCATGGCCGTGCTGACGCCATAGGCCACTTCCAAGGCGATGCGCAGCTTTCCTTCCAGCGCGCTCTTGCGCGTGGTGAGCTGGCTCTTGGCATCGGCCTTCTTGTTGGCGTTCAGGTGGCCGGTGTAGCTGTCCAGACGCGGCGTTTCCTTGCCGGTCAACAGGTAGTTGATGATCACCAGGTTGCCGAGGTCTTTCAGGGCCTGCGGCGACAGGTGGTTGGGCAGCCAGGCCAGCGTCTTCGTACCCTTGGGCTGGCGGCGCAGCATGTCTTGCAAGGTCGCAATGTCGTCGCGCGGCGTCTTGCCCGGCTCATCGAAGGGATAATCCAGGATCACCACCCACTTGTCCGACGGAGCCTTGAGGTTCTCCCAGTTCGACTCGCGCACGTTCTGGTAACGGATCTCGACTTCGCGCTGCGTCCCACGCCACTCGATGGTATGGATCAGGTTAATTTTGCCCTGTGCTTCCAGGGGGATCTTCATCTCACCGAACAGCAACTGCATGATCAGCCGCTTGCGGTTGCCGTCGTTATCCTCACTCAGCACCTGGCGGATGATGGCATCGGTGTCGACGTCCGACATCTCCAGCGAGATGATCGGATCATTGGGTTCGCCGTTCAGCTTGATCTGCCCGCAGTGCGGCTGCCACGCCCGCAGCCAGCCAAGCACGGTGCGTGCCTCGCCATTGGGGATCGGGGTCGAGATGGCGCCGTGGTTGAGCGCCGCCAAGCGACGGACGTTGAGATTGCGCAGGCTTTCTACGCCCGGAACGATGGAACCCAGCAACAGGGTCTTCGCAACCCGCGCCCGCTGGTTGAACGCATTCCACATCGGATGGGCCTTGCCCGCTGCCGAAGCGGGGTCGAAGTCCTGCGGCAGCTTGAGCTCGTCCAGGATGAGCGGGGTGAGATTGTCGCGCCACAGGCGCTTCGCGTCATCCATGGACTTGCGCATCGATGGCGAAAACACCTCTTCGCCGGCGGCAATGATGTCCCACAGGTCACCGACCGGGACCACCTGGCCAAGCTCAAGCCGATCACGGTAGGTGCACAGAATCTGCAACAGGATGCGCAGGGCCGTGCGTTCACGCTGCAACGCACTCGATACCGCCACCAGCACCTGGATCAGCGCCGGACTGAACGGGTAGAGATCGCGGAACTGCTCGCGGGTGCCGCCCGTGGTCAGCAGGGCCTCCATTACTTCCTTGCGATTGACGGCGGTCTTGTCGAACGCGGCGTCTATCAGCTGCTTGGCCTCGGGCGATAGGGGCTTCAGCAGGCGCTCTTGCGCGATCACCGGCAGATTGCGGTCTTCCAGGACGATCAGGTGGAACCGGTCTTCCCACCAGTTGATCACGGTCGTGGCGTTCTGGTGGTTGGCCCCGGTCAGGTTCTCTCCCAAGGCCTCGCGCAGGTCGCGCTGCCGTGCGATGAAGCTGACGATAGGGATCTTGGCATGGGCGATCTTGCCTTCGACCAGCGCCGCGAGCTTGGGGCTTTCGCGGCTGACGAAGGCCTGATCCGCCGCGCGGCTCATCAACCACAGGACCAGCTCATCCAGGAAGAGGATGACACCATCATAGCCCAGTTCCTTGGCGTGCAGGCTGAGCGCCACCAAACCCTCATCGAGCGGGACAAACTCGCCCTGGCTGCGCAGCGACGGCAGGTGGTGCTGGATGATGTCGCTGACCAGACGGCGGCGGTCGTCGTCCAACGGCGGTTGACCCAGCGCATGCGCGAACGTCTCGGCCGACCACTGCGACCCCCACGCCCCCCATCCACCAGCGCCGTCACCCCCCTTGGTACCGCTGTTGAGCTTGGTGAAGAACGCCTCGTCCCCCATCGTTGTGCGCAGGTCTTTGGCGTTGTTCAGGATCTCTTGCGACCGGTAGAACGCTGGCAACGGTGCTTCGGGATGCTTGCGCCGGATGAACTCGGCGTAGCCGCCCAGGATGCCCTCCTCCATCGACTCGCGATTAAGCATGTGCAACGGCACCAACAGGAACTTCTTGTCCGTCGCCCAGGCGTGGCTTTGCACCACCGGCTGCAGGCGCGGCAGGTACTTCACTGCTGCATGGTGCTCCAGCAGCAGATTGAGGATCGCCATGAAATGCGATTTACCGGTGCCGAACGATCCGTGCAGGTAGGCAGCCTTGCTCTTGCCACCCGGCGACGCGAACACCGATTTCAGGAACGTCAGCGCATTGCCGAAGGCGTCGGCCAACTGCGGCGTCACCACGTAGTTTTGCGCGGTCTGCTCCGGATGCAGGACACCATCCACCAGGTTGAGGACGAAGTCGCCCTTGTTTACCTGCTCGGGGATGCTGATGAGATCTTTGATCAGGGGCATGAGAACGTTCCCAGGTTCGCGGGATCGACCCGCATGTCGTTGTCGCGCGCATCGTGGTGCCTCCAGGCAGACACCATCTCGATAGCGCGGATGATTCGTGTTGAATCGGGAATGAATCGGGAATGGCGGATAAGTCCCGATTTTCCAGATATCTCGCAAGATGCTTTTTGACAAATACTTATGAAGTCGTAGCCGAAAGTTTCCCCGTTCGGGACCCCGATAATCCCTGAAGTCCTCATAGCCCCACCCCTGGTCCAGCGGTATAGATTGCCCCCCGGTTTTTCCCGGCTCGGATCAGCTTACCTTTCTCGGTCATGCTGGTCAGCAGGTACCCGGCTTGATCGCCAGTAACCTGCAGGAGTCGCATCACGTCTCCTCTGGTCACTTTTCCATGTGCGACCACGGACTCCATGACCAGCCCTTCCCAGCGCAAGCGGTCGATGCCGTGGGTGCGCACATAGCCCTCTGGGCTGGAAAGACGACGGTAGATCGACGCGCTCAGGTGGTAGACACGCGGGCGTTCGCCCGTCGCTTCAGCCAGACCCTGCTCGACCATGCGTTCCAGCAAGGCCTTAGCGGGCACCGGGCCTTGCTGCATCAGGGCGGCCGCTTCAGTGGCCTCAAGCCGACGATCGCTCATCAGCGCATTCAAGACCAGCAGTTCGTCGAGCCCCAGTTCCTTCCCAGCCTGAGCCCGTTCATGCACGAAGGCGGCGAATCCCGGAGACGCTTGGTTGGCTGGGATGACCACGCGCACCCCCGTATCGTCGCTGCGGCTGTAGTCGGGCAGACCGCGGCCATACCGCAGCAAACCCAGATAGATGCGGTCGATGCCGCGCCCGGTCTGTTCGACCAGACCCAGTCGCTTGCACGCCTCTACCAGCCGTGGGTTGCGAGGCGTCGGTTCGTGGACCAACAGGTTGGCCAGGGTAACGCCATCCGGAAAGCCACCAGGGCTGGTGATCAGCAGGTGATCCGGATGGAACTGGATGTAGACCGCGTTCAGTCGGGAGTAGTCCCGATGCAGCAGCGCATTCAGGACGGCTTCGCGCACCCCATCGGCGTCATAGCGGGGGATGGCCAGGCGCAGAAACCCATAGGCGACCTCCTGCTCATCATTGCGCGCCTTTAGTCGCCCCTCGATCTCGCCGATCAGTCGCACCAGCGGCAAGCGGAAGCCATCGTTCATCGACACCGCGCCACCAGCCCCCAGCGCCTGGACATGGCAGGCATGGGTCGGCACCCAGCGTTCAATGGCTTCCTGCCGACCAAACAACAACAGCCCGGCGATGGTCGGCACCAAGGCCTCGCCCCGGCTCTCGACCACGCGCATGGCCTTGGCCATCTCGCGATCTGACAACTCCAGCAGCACCTTGTCGGCGCCCGGGCGGTTCATCAGCCGTCGAGCGACCTCAAACGCCAAGGGATCGAGGTCTTCCCATCTGGCTTCAGGCATGACCTGAGCCGAGAAATCCAACAGCCCCAGATCGGTGCGGCGCGAGCGCTGCTCCGAAGGCAGGAAGGGCACTGAGGCTGGCTTCCCGTCGGCCTGGATGACCCGGCGCAGGGCCTTGCCCGAGGCCGTGGCGCACGGCTCGTGACTGGGCGTGACGCTGATCGCCACCACCGACAGCCCGGCGGTGGGGATCACCTGCACCGAAACTGCCTGCGATGGCCGGGTGTTGTTGGCGATGGCGGCGGTCAACTTCTCTGGATCGGTGCTGGTGCCATGGCGCGGACCGCATCCGGTGATCTGACCATTGTCCTCGACCCCGAGCAGCAGCATGCCGCCGTCAGCATTGGCCATGGCGACGACTTCTTCATAGATCACAGCATCGCTGATGCGCTGCCGATCCGACTTGAACTCGCGGTCGAGGGCTTCGCCCTGGGCGATCACGGCCAGCAGCGAGGGTGCATCCATGGCGGTCATCGGACACCTCGACGCAGATCCGCCCTGGGGTACACCGTCATGGCCGGGTGGGCAGCGCTGCCGTCAAACGACAGCATCAGCTCGCGGACATTGGGCAAGATCCGCGCCTGCGACTGGTCCAGCCAGACCCACGACATGGCAACGGCCTGGTCCGTGGTCGGATGATTGGTCACCGTCAACCACGGCACCTGGGGCAGCGCTTCAGGTTGAAGCGGATAGTGTGCATGTGGATTGATGATTCCGCAGATATGGACGGCAGTCCCACCGGCATTCATCAAGACGATGCCCGAGATGGAGTGGCGGGCTTCCGCAATGCCATCGCCCCCCGGACGAAAAAGAGCCGAGCCTGCCAGGGTGGTAACTGGCGTCGAGGTATCGACACCGCCACTGAAACGCACGGATACCGATTCGGTTTCGGCGACCAGATCTTCTGCCAACGAAGCGTTCATGTATGGAAAAGTCGTGTCATGGGTGGCGATCACCACCAGACGTGGCCCAGGGAACTTGGTCTGGCCAATCTGACTGGTCTTGTTGGAAACGGTGGTCCGTACTCGCGGCGCAATGGGATCCCGGTATTGCATCTGCGTGAACTGAGCGGGAACGAGTCCGCTCGCTTCGTTCAGTGCCTGCTCGGTCAAGCAGGTGCATTCAACCAAGATCTGCTGGCCGTCGCGCTGAAAGACGAAATCGGGGCCACCGGCACTGGGATCCTCATACCGGGCGCATGTCCACCCGAGTTGCCGAAAGCACTGCCAGGCGACCGCCTCGGTCCACGCAGCGGGTGGATCGCTGCGCAGGTTCCTGCGAAAGTGGTCTCCATAGGCCGCCCCGAGCATATCCAAAGCCTGCTCGTACGCTGTCACCACCGCGGGGCGATCCAACGGCTGTGCTGGGCGCCGATCCATCAGCGCCTGAAAGATCGCCCGAATGCGCTCCATCTCTTCGGGTGAGGTTTGTGGACGTGGTGCGGCACTCATCCCGGCACCTTCCTTGGTCGCCAACGATGCTTCGGCCCCTCATCGCCATCACTGATGTCAATGTTATTAGCGCTGAAATATTGATTGGGCACCGAGTGGAGTATTGTCACGGACTCTCCTTTGGGAGCATCGCCCTGACCTCATCGGGTGTATAGGCAGGGATACGACTATGGACGACGGCATGACACAGCGGGCAAATCGGAATTAAGTCAGTGCGTGGATTGACGCGGTAGTCACCTCGAATATCGCTGAGCGGTCGCAGATGATGAACATGGATCACATCTCGATCAAGTCCTTGGTAGCGATCGCGAACCCGTAGGCAGCAGATTAAACACGAGGCTCCATGATGCTGAAGACATGCCATCCGCGCCTTGGGATCACGTTCATAGGCATTGATCGTAATTGATTTTGCAGCCCCCTCGACGAAGTGCTCGTCCGTTGGGATTTCCTCGGGCAAGGAGGCCGCAGATAGCCCAGTATGATCAACGGGGTCGCCGACGATTTTCTGCGCAAGGCGACGCGTGCCATCGAAGTAATGACCCAGCGAACATCCTGGATTCCCTTCCAGATGCTCAGCATGTGCCCGATGGGTTCCTCGCTTGCCGAGCCGATGTAGTCGGACAGCACCGTGGCACTCTTGACAGCGAATGATGAGTCCAAGTCGATGGTTTATCAGATCTCGAACCGGTACGACTTTCCAACGACCGTCAACCCACGCCTCGCACGCTGTATTCTCCATGGTTTACGCCTGCGCCTTCCGCGGCCGCCCACGCTTCTTCGGCGCATCACCGCCATCACTGGTGGCAACCCGGCTTGGGCTGGCCGCCCGGCTCACTGCCGTCGGCCTCCACGCCCGCAGATCCTTCACCGTCACGTTCAGTTCGTGGCATTCGGTGGCCAGGAACTCGGCGTAGCTATCGCCCAGGCGGACGCCGTGGGTGGGGTCGAGGTCGTTGTGCCACTGCTTCAGCCAGGGGATGAGCTGGTCGAGGCTGGCCAGCAGCGGGATGGCCTGCTCGGTGGTCCAGGTGGGCTGGTCCTTGGCCCATTGGTAATAGGCGATGAGGGCCTGGGTGTGTTCGAGGTGGTTGTAGCCGGCCCACAGCACCAGCAGGCCAGCGTCACCGTCAGGCGCAGCGCCGGGATAGCTGATGAAGCGTTCCTTGGGTACGTCCAGCTTGCCGCGGTGACTCCAAAAGCTGGTCTTCAGGAAGTCCTTGGCGGTGTAGCGCGGCGGCACGGGAATATCCACGGTCTCACCGGCGTCTTCGCGGCGTTGCAGGTCCCAGGTCTTTTCCCAGTCGGCGCGTTTGATCAGGCCTTCGTCGGTGTAGCGCTGGATGGGCAGCGCCGGGACGGATTCCTCGGCTACCAGCTCGCGGATCAGCTCGTGCTGGTCGAAGTGGTCGTTGCCCCGGTAGAGCGCTGCGACCTGGGCGAAGGTGGCATCGCGGAAGGCCCGGTCGGCCAGGGTCGTGGTGCTGGTCAGAGCAGGCTCAGTTGGCCACAGGCGGCGGTCTTCGAGCTGATCGCAGAGCCAGTCGCGCAGGCCGCGTTGCACCACGTCAGCCCACGGGTCGGACTGCCAGCGGCGCTTGTGCTCGGGCTTTTCCAGCAGACCGATGTGCGGGTGGCTGGCGATGAGGTCGAGGCGGCGTTGGACGACCTGCTGGTAGGCGGCGGGCCAGTGGGAGGGGATCTCGGCGATGGGCGTCGAACGGTGACGCTCGAACCAGCTCGTCTCTTCCTCCTCAGCGGCAACCTTGCGGGCGAGGTCGATTTCAAAGGCGCGCTCGCCCAGGGCCAGGGCTACGGTTCCGGCAGTGTGGAGCGGGCACTCGGTCTCGGTGAGGATGCCATAGGCACGGTACATCAGCCAGTCGAGTTCTTCCTGTAGGAAGATCATCTCTGCATGAATGGTAGTAACGCGGGTGGCAGTCTGAGCGAGCAGCTGGCGTGTCGGGGCGTTGGAGGTGAAGAGGCGGCTTGGCTGGAGAGCGGCGAGTTCTTGGCCGAGGGCATCGAGGCGGCGGGTGAGGGCGATGCGTTCAGGGCGCAGGGCAGCAGGGATAGGCGTCTTCTCGATGTTGGTCGAATTGTGGGCAAGGTGGCGATTCCACTGCTCTTCGGAGACTCGTGCACCGTCACTCGTCTTGTCGCCACCCTTAGGAAAGCACACCTGTCGAAACCAAAACGCCGCCGTGCTGCTGTTCAAGCATGCCAGCAATGCGAGGTGATCATCCTCGGTCGCCTCGGCGGGCAGCTTGATGACCGGGGCCGTCTGCTTGAAGACCACCCCGCCCCGGCAGAGGACGAAGTGGTTGTGGGTGGCGACTTCGCCGAAGGTGATGGATAGCGGTTTCTGATACTTTGATTTAACCCAACGATACCATTCCCACCATTTCGCTCCTTCCTGCTTTCTGGTGACATCACCGAAAGAAACCGTTCCCCACACTGTGGTTCGACACAGCCAGAGTGGACGCAGCCCGGGTTCGTTGCCAGTGAGCGGGATGAGGTCACCTTTGTCATCGTAAGGTGCGAACGCAATCTCCTGGGATTCTATTTTCCATTCACGCACATCGTCACCGTTGACCATCGGCCTAAAGAGAGCTTTTGTCTGATGCCAGGTATTCGCTAGATGACGAGGATTCAGAAATAGATCGTCTGTTCCAGTAAATGAGGCAAATCCGGCGCTCTCAATCTGCGTCGAAACGGTCTTGAATGGTGCGTTGCCACCTTCGACTACGGTACGCACTTCACTGGCACCACCGCCACCTAACGACCACGGATGCCGTCCAAACACGGCTCGCTCCACATCCGCCACCGACAACCACGTCGTCTCCGCCCCTGGCCTGCAGATGTTCTCGACCATCGCCGTCCACACCTTGCCGTGGGCCGCGTCGTCAGGCCGCCCCGGCTCACCGCGAATCCCCTGCACCGCCCGCACCGGGCGTTGGGCCGACGGGCGCTGGTTGCGCCCGAACAGGATCACCGTCGGCGTGCCGTGGCCGGGGATGTAGCAACCGCTGGTGTCGATGACGTGGGTCAGATCCAGGCTGGGCAGTACCTTCTGAATCAACTCCTTGCCGAACTCGCGCTTGGTGAAGTTGTTGCTGTTGATCAGGCCAACGAAGCCCGCCCTGGGAGCGCCGGGCACCAGCCCGGCTCGAAGTTCACCCGAGCCGGGC
>CAMCMZ010000021.1 GCA_945876185.1 Candidatus Kuenenia stuttgartensis
AGGTGAAGCGCCGCGCGTACCCCTGGAGGATCCGGCGTTCATCGTCCGTTAGGTTGATCGGTCTGACAGGGCGTCCCACGGTTGGCATGCAGCATATACGGTCGCCAGCCGATATTGTTTAAGACTTTTAAGTTACAGGACACTAGCGCTGCCTTCTGCGGTGGTCGAATCGCCAAAGATGACGATGTGATCCTTGGCCTGGAGTTGCTGGATGGCCGGCTGGTCAAAGGCCGAGAGTGTGGCCTGGCCGAGCGCGAGCACTGCCAGGAGGCTGAGGAGGAGACTGATCTTCATGATGGATTCCTTTCGGGATGGTGTCCGGTTTGGTGGTGTAGGAACGCGATCAGCAGAGTGATCGGTATATTCTTGAGCATGTTTACTCTCCTTTCGATGGTACGACTGATTTTGTGAACGGAATAGCGCTTCTCCATGTTGGACGTTGGCTTTCCCTGATGTTTTTGGTGTTGCTTGGTGATCATCCCTAGCGCGGACCAGTCCGCACCCCAAGGGGATTATTGCGGTCCGGCCCGCACCAGGAAAATTGTGTCACAGGGGTCGGATCTCGACATCCGAAAACCGGATATGGCCAGTGACTGTCATGAGACCGGCGCCGCCTTCCAAAAGACTGTCTTCCTGCGCCTGCAAAACTGTTTTACCGTCAAGGGTGACGCTGATGTTTGGGCCATCACAGGCGATGCGCATTGCTACGGCCTGTTGTGATTGCCAGGGGATGCTGGCCAGGACGGTTTCCGTTTGGTACCAGCGGCGGATCAGGCGGACCTCATGCCCATCGGCAAGGACTGCTAGGTATCGTTCTATGCCCTGGTAGCGCACGATCAGACCCCAGGCCTGGGCGAGGTGGGGACAGACAGTGGCCTGGATCTGGTAATTTTTCCACAGGCGATTGCCAGTGACGGCGAAACCAGAACCCTGATTTTTCAAAAGACCAAAACGGACCAGCGGGTCATCCAGATAGGTTCCGGGATGACTATCACACGTACTGATCCATCCCGGGTGATCGCCCATCACTGCTTTGGGAAGCACGCTGGTATTGGGTTCACCACTGACCGCCACGCTGTCGATCAGAATTTCACCTCTGGTATTAGTCTCAGAGGTTATTTCCAGGCCTAGGTCGAAAAGGGGCAGACCCTGGTTGTCTGGCAGAACAAACTCCAGCGTAAAAGCCTGTCCAGAAATCAGGTCTTTTGGTGGACTGCGATGTACCTGCGTCGGATGCAGTTCCTGCAACTGGAAGAGTCCATCCTTGGTCTGGGAGTCCTTTGTTTGATAGCCTCTGACAAAACAGGTTAGACGGACAGGGCCAGTCGTTTGAGAGCAGATTCCGCTCAGGCGAAGCTTTTGCCCTGGATAGAGCAGCGGGGTGCCATGTAACTCATAGTTTGCATTTCTCCCAGCAATTCGTCCCAAGAGGGGAGTGGACAGGCGACCTGGGCGTTCAACTCCGACCTTGAATCGGCAGCGAAGAGCGCCGCCCAAATCCGTGACCTGTTCAAGATCGATATTGCCACGCTGGGCGAAATCCGTTTCCTCGGCCATGAATCCGTGCCGGGCGCCCTTGTGACTAAAGTGAAACAGTGCTCCATTCTTGGGTTCTGCTTGTTCTGGCCATCCCATGACCTTCCGACCAATGCGGGCGATGCGTTGGGCCTCACGCAGGCAGTCGGTGGTGCAGGCAGTCCCCTCAGCGCTGGGACACAGAATGCGATCGGCGAAGGGACTCTGATAATCGTAGCGGGCATTGATGCCTTCCAGACCAAGTTGTACACCCATGACTGCACCGACGTTGCCGGCGTTACAGTCGGTGTCCCAACCAGCCGTATTGATAATACGCTGGGCCTGGAAGACATCTGACCCGGCGAGACTCCAGGCCATCACCATCAGGGCATGATTGGGAATGATGTGGCAACCGCCGGTATAGTCGCGGTAGCCGTACTGCTCCTTGATCTGGGCGAACACTTTTTTCCAGTCTTTTTCCTCCCGACACCAGGCCCGGACATCACGATGGACGGCAGCGATCAGGCAATCGGCAGGAATCTGGCCAACGCCAATATCAAGTAGGCGTTCCATATCCGATTCGACAAAGGCCGCAGCAACCATGCTGGCCACAACCACAGCCGCATGGACAGACTCGCCACCATGTGAAACTCCAGCAGCATGTCGGGCAAAACGGGCCGCCAGGGCCGGATCGCCAGGGGCCACCAGACCAAAACCGTCGATAAAAATCTGGCCGCCGATTTGCTCGGCTACCACTTGGCCGTTGAGGGCGATGGATCCTGAAACCGGCGAGGGATGGCCTGCTTGCAGTCGAAGAAAGGCCGTGTGTTCGGTGGAATTTCCCAGGTTTCCCCACCAAATGACGCTTCGACCTGGAATCAGGTAGTTGAGCCAGGTTTTTCCGTAGAAATCTGCGGGTGTCTGCGCGTAGAGTCCGCTGTCTTCCAGGGCGCGAACAAAGGTCAGCGTTCCACTAATATCATCATCGGACACCACCAGCGGTTTGCCCACGGTCTCATGGACATAATGCCCAACTTCGCCCAAATTCGCCAACAGATTAGCGCAGGTCGCACCCTCAATGGGGCGCCCAGCATAGACGCCGCAAACCTTGCCCAGAACCCCGGCATAAACACGTTCTTCGTAGTTTGAAAGCGGATTCATGGTGACCCTCCTGGTTAGATTCAGATGATCCGGCCAGTATCACCATACGAGTCAGTCTGTCGCAGTACGATCCTCCAATCCAATTGCACGTTCCTCTTGCAGGCTTCGGCGCCACGCAGCCGGGGAAATGCCGTATTTTGTCAGAAAATGCCTACATAAATGTGGGGCGCCGGCGAAACCGCAGGACAGGGCGATGGTTTCGACTGGCGTAGCGGTAGTGGCCAGAAGGGAACAGACCCGCCGAAGTCGCACCTCACGGGCAAAGGTGACTGGCGGTCTGCCCAGGCAGGCAAGAAAGAGCGCGTGAAAGCGGCTGGAGGACAAGTTGCACAGTTTGGCGAGACCCTGGCAGGAGACTGGCAGATCTGGACGTTCCTCGATGCGTTGCAGGGCCGGCTGCAATCTGACGCGCAGCGGATCAACCGGAGGACGCTCGGCTTTTTCCAACAGTTGCAGGGCAATCTCAGCGCCAGCCGTTTGAAATCTGAGACTGCGGACCAGGGGATCACTTGATGACATCAAGGCCTGTTCCATGTTGGCAAGTACAGCGACAGATGCAGATCGGGGCAACAAAAATGGCCGCTGCGGTAACAACTCGGTACCGTCTGTGCCGCGTAGTTCCAGGTAAAGCCACAGGGTTTTCATCGTCTTTTTGCACTGAACCCGTAGGCGGTGTTGAACCTGGGCGGGGACGACAAGAACCGTCCCAGAGGACGCTTCCAGGGTGGGCCCGTTTTCCTGATCGACCAGCCAAGTACCGCCTTCGGCAACCTCTACCACCGTCAACGGCATAGTGCGCCAGTTGGTGCTCAGCCCATTCCAACGATTTGCCCGTTCAACACAGACCAGGCGGCACAGGCAAGGATGAGTAGTGGCGTCGGTATGCTGCATACGCTGGGATTCTCGGCACGCAGGAGAAACAGACAAGCTGGAAAAATCACGAAACCAGGATTCGTTCTACCTCTGCCCGCTGAGGCATACTGGGCATGGCGCCCAGGCGACTGACGCAGACGGATGCGGCTGCGGCGGCAAAACGCAGGCATTCCTCAGCGCGGCGCCCTTCCATACGGGCGACGACAAAGGCAGCGGTGAAACAGTCCCCAGCGCCCGTGGTATCAACAACCTGAATGGGGAAGATGCCCTGGGTCAGCGTTTGACCATTTTCGCGGATGAGCAGAGCGCCGCGTTTGCCGAGTTTTACCAGGACTTCTTTCACACCCTGTTTCTGCAGCGCGAGGGCCGCCGTGTAGACTTGGGCCTCGGTTTCAGTTGGCAAATTTGTCAGGCGGGCGAGTTCAGTTTCATTGGGACTCAGAACCGCAAGTTGGGAAAGCAGTTCCTTTGGCAGTGGCCCCATGGCGCCGCCAGCATCCAGAATGACCGGGACCCGCGCAGCGCTGGCGATTTTTGCGGCGGCCAAATTGACCGACTCGGGAACTTCGCGTTGTAACAATAAAGTGCCTACACTCTTGATGGCCGCCTGCATTCCTTCGCTGATTCCACTCCATGCCTGATTGGCACCACCGACGATGATGATGGAGTTTTCCCCACCTTTTTGCAAAACGATAAAGGCCTGGCCACTGGGACCGGGGACACCCTGCGCAGCGCTCAGATCAACCTTGGACGATGCCAGGGCATCCTTCAACATTCCTGCGTGGGTGTCATCACCCCATTGCCCCAGAAAGTGAGTCGCCTGCCCTAACCGGGCGGCCGCGACCGCCTGATTCGCTCCCTTGCCGCCAGGACGAATCGCTGCACCAGAACCGGGAATGGTTTCACCGGGCAGGGGCAGACGATCAACCTCAACATAAAGATCGGCATTGACGGAACCAAGAACGGCAAGGATGGATGGCATAGGAGTATGGTCCAAAGATTTGATTGGTTCGGAATAGACAGAAGAGGATCTTCAGGAAGTTGAAGCCGTTGGGATTTCCAATGATTTGTCTATGCTTGTTCCGATTGGTTCAGGCCGGCGTGAAACGATAATCCAGCGTCCATGCGGCCGTCTCGCCATCCTGCCAGGCGCGGGCCAGGTACGGTTCGACGCTGTAGGCGCGCTGGGTGGCATAGATGACCAGCTTGTCGAGCGGCCGGTCGAGGTGCAGATCCAGGCGGCCGCCGCCCTGGCGCGGATCCAGGTGCAGGCGCACCGGATCGGTCGTCCCCCACACTCCGGTCACGGCCGAGAACCCGCCGGTCGACCCGGCATGAAGTCGGCCCTCGTCGTCACGCGAAAAACCCTTGGGCAATGGCGCCGTGGCAGGGAATTCCTGGCTGATGCCGGTCCCGTCGGCCTGGGCGAAGAATGGATGCGCGAACCAGATCACTGGGTGGCTCCAAGGGACCTCCAACCGCAATTCGGTCCGGCTGGTCAGACCCTGGTCGTTCAGGTGCAGTTCGCGCACCAGCGCATAGCCGTACGGTTTGCCGGCGATGACCAGCCGATCGGAGCAACTCGCCCGCAGGTGGTTGGTTCCAACCTCGAACAGCCAGTCCACCGTGCCCACCAACGGCCCGCGCGCCTGGGGCCAGCCGTCGCCGTGGCGAGCCAGGCGGCCGGCGCCGATACGCAGGAACGGTTCACCCTCAGCGCAGGCGTGGAAGCCCAGTGGCCCTTCGAAGACCTCGGGCAAGCCTTCGCCGACGTAGGGATCCCAGGTCGCTTGCGGCCGGGCGCTGAGGACGCGGT
The DNA here is from genome assembly GCA_945876185.1 of Candidatus Kuenenia stuttgartensis. Taxonomy (GTDB): domain Bacteria; phylum Planctomycetota; class UBA11346; order UBA11346; family UBA11346; genus BJHQ01. Next base: position 5,366 of record CAMCMZ010000021.1, read on the forward strand.
CGCGGTGGCGCAGTTCGGACACGTAGCCGCCGTGTACATACCTGGCGCCAAGCGCGTGGGGATCCGGGCGCGGATCGAAGACCCGCGCGGTCCACGCGCCGTGGACCAGGTCGAAGGTGGGCAGGTCAGGTTCACGTGCAGCGGTCATGACGCCAGGATGCGTGGCGACCGGCTGTGCCAAGCGGCAGCGTGGCGTCTGCGGATTTCCCTGCTTTCTTCGCCCGGCCGGCGGCCAGCATCCCGCCCATGCTTGTACTCAGCCGCGAAATACTCGCCGAGGTCCAGGGCCTGCTCGACCGGGTCCGCCCGGCCGAGGTGGAAGAAGCCTACCGCCGCATCACCTCCGCGCCTCGGGTGTTCGCCTACGCCACCGGACGCTCCGGCTTCGTACTGTGCGGCTTCATCATGCGCCTCAACCACCTCGGGCTGCCGGCGTTCTTCGTCGGGGAAGCTTCGACCCCGCCGCTGCGGACCGGTGACCTGCTGGTGGTGATGTCGGGTTCGGGCACCACCGCGACGACGCTGGGTGCGGCGATGGAATCGGTGCGCCATGGCGCGTCGGTGGTGGCCCTGGTCGGCAGCCGGATTTCGCCGCTGGCGCAGATCGCCGGGGCGGTGGTCGAACTGCCAGCACCGCACAAACGTGGCGCCGCTGCAACCGGTGCCGTCGCGAGCCAGCAGACCGCCGGCAGCCTGTTTGAACAGGGCTGTTTCTTCCTGCTCGAAACCATGGTCATGCGCCGCCATCGCGAACTCGGTCAGGATACGCAACTGGCCTTGAAGCGACACGCCAACGTCGAGGCCTGAGCCGTCATGGCTGAACCCCACGACCCGGTAAGGAATCCGCCCCCGCCGGCGTCCCCAGGGGCGATGGAAGCGATCCTCGCCACCCCGCAGACCCTGCCGGCCGATCCGCGCGAAGCCGCCGCCGAACTGATCCGGCGCGAGGAAGGCGGCCTGCGCCGGGTCATCGCGCGCTACGTCCACGACGCCTCCACCGTCGACGACGTCTTCCAGGAGGTCTCGCTCAAGGTCCTGCGCCGCATCGATTCCGTCCGCGACCCCTTGGCGATCCGGGGTTGGCTCTTCCAGACCGCGCGCAACGCCAGTCTGGACTGGCTGCGCCGGCAAGACCGCCGCCCCGACCGGTCGGATGCCCTGCCGGATACCCGGGCCGCGGTCGGCGACGATGCCCGCTCCCCGTGCGAACAATTCCTTTCCCGGGAGCGGATCACCGCCGTGCGCCGTGCCCTTGACGAACTGCCGGAAAGCCAGCGCGAGGCCATCCTGCTGCGCATCGAACAGGGCCTGGACCACGCCGCCATCGCGCAACGCCTGGGCATCAGCCGGGGCGCGGTCGAGGTCCGCCTTTGCCGTGGCCGCGCTGCGCTGAAGGACCGGCTTGAGGCAATCCTGGGAGGTGACCTGTGAGTTTGTCACGGTCCCCCGATCAACCCCATCCGCCCACCGCCCTGACCTGCGAGGAGGTCGAAGGCCTGCTGCCCCTGGTCGCCGATGACGCGGTCGACCCCGACGGCGATCCGGCGTTGTTCGCCCACCTCGCCCACTGCACCCGCTGCCAGGACAGTCTGTCCCGCCACGACCTGGTTTCGCTCGCGCTTGTGCGGCGACCGGAAACCGTGCCGGAAAAGCAGCCGCTGCGTTTTCCCGTCCGTCTGCTCGCCGCCGCCGGCATCGCGATAGTGCTGGGCGCGGCGTGGTTGGTGGTCAGCCGTCAGGCCGCAGAAAACCGGGCGGAACCGATCGCGTCGCAACCGGCAACGAAGAATCCGCCCGCCGGGATGCCGGCACCGGCAGCGATCGTCGCCGTTCCGGTCGTCGACCCGCCGCGCGTCTACCGCGTGCGCGGCGGCGATCCCGCCCGGCCGCTGTACCTCATCGTCGACGACCAGGGTTCGACGGTGGTCGATCCGCACGGCGGCGACGGCCGCACCGCCGCTGGGCGCGGCGACGCGGTGCCGGTGCGCTACTGACCGGGATTGTTGATCCCGGTCATGGCGGGCGAGGGCCTGAGCCCAGCATCCAGCGCGTGGACACCGCCCGCCTACAGCGTGAACGCCAGACCATGGCAGCGATGGTTGCGCTGCATTGCCGCCGCGCCCATCGCACGGCAGCGCTCTGTCCGACCTGCGCGGACCTGCTCGCCTATGCCAACGTTCGGCTCGACCGCTGCCCGTTCGCGGTCAAGCCGACCTGCGCCAAGTGCCCGATCCACTGCTATCTGGTTGACCGTCGCGCACAGGTGCGCGCGGTCATGCGCCAAGCCGGACCGTGGATGCTGTGGTACCACCCTTGGCTGACGATGCGGCATTGGGTCGATGCGTGGAGTTGGCCCGTGCGCTAGGCTAAATGCTTGGGAACCCGTCGATGTGGACATCGACGCTCCATCGCGATGGCGTACGGAGCGGCGATGTCCAAGGAGCGGCGATGTCCACATCGCCGTCGGTATCCGAGAGGTTCGTCGATGTGGACATCGACGAACCATAAGGCTGCGCAGTCAGGTTGGGGCGCAAGCCTCGCTAGGGATTCCCCGCCTCGTCCAGCACCGTGTCCGCGACCATGAGCGGCGTGCCGGGCCGGCGCACCAGCACCGCGAGCGCATCGGACGGCCGGCAGTCGATCACGGTGGCGGTGCCATCGGGACCGTGCAGGGCGAGTTCGGCGAAGAACACGCCGTCCTTGAAGTTGTTGATGCGGATCTCGTCGATCTTCAGGCCGAAGCGGTCCATCAGGTTGGCGATGAGGTCGTGGGTCAGCGGCCGGCTGAACGCCTGACCTTTGACGGCGCGGTCGATGGCGAGGGCCTCGTGCTGGCCGATGACGATCGGGATGCGCCGGCCGCCGTGGCGTTCAGCAATGAAAACGATCTGCTGTTCCGCCGTCTCGTCGATCAGGATCTGGGACAGCACGCAGGGCTTGAGCGGCATGCTGGCAGCGTCGGGGCCAGTGCGGAGTCGGCAACGGCCTGCATCAGCCAGCCGGGACGACCTGCACGGCGGATTCGAGCGCGGTGATGTCCTCGGGGCCGATGCGGGCGATGTCGGCGCGGGCGGCGTTAGCGGCTCCGGCGGCGGCGGCGTAGCGCAGTTGCGCCGGCAGGTCAGCCCCGCCCAGGCGGGCGTGGGCGAGCGCCGCCAGGTAACAGTCGCCGCTGCCGACCGGGTTCACCTCGCGCACCGGCGGTGGTACGACTCGGAAACGTCCGCCCGGCGTGCGCACCCTCACCTCGGCGGCGCCGTCGCTCAGGTGCAGTTCGGCCGGCTGGGCCCAGCTGCGTCCGCCCCGGCCGTATTCCTGGCGATTTGGTTTCACCAGCGATGGTGGATGCGGCCCGTCGAGCGCGCGCTCCATCGCCTCGCCATAGGCATCGAGCCAGAACGGCACTCCGGCCCGGTGACAGGCGGTGGCGATCAGGCGGTAGAGTTCGTTGCACGACGGATCCGGCACCGAACCGCTCGCAAGCACCAGATCGGCGTCACTCAGGCGGTGGCGCAACCGGCGCAGGAGTTCCGCCGATTCGCCAGCGCGCACGGCGAAGCCGCCTTCGAGCACGGCGGTGCTGCCGCCACGATCCGGATCGACCGCGATCCAGCCGATGCGCAGGCGGGCCCTGGTCGCGGTGAAATCCGCTTCGATACCGTCGGCCTCAACCAGTTCGGTGTAAAGCGTGCCGGTGACGCCACCAGCGAAGCCGAGCGCGCTGACCTCATGTCCGTGCCGGGCGAGCACGCGGGCGACGTTGATGCCCTTGCCCCCGGCGACAAAGCCGATCGCCGGCACCCGCACGCTTTTCCCCGGTTCGATCGCGACGTGCGCGAGCTGGTCGAGCAGCGGATTCGCGGTGATGGTGACGATCCGGGCCATGGCGAACCGGAATCAGCGGTTCCAGATGTCGGCGTTGGGCTTCTGGTCGGTGAACAACGGCGCGTCGCGGATGGTGAAGTTGGCGTCGCGGTCGTAGGGGCGTTCGTCGCCCGGTGGGTCGACCGGGCCGACCAGGGATTCACCGGCATGGATCTGGCCGTCCTTGGCCAGGATCAGGCTGATGCGAACGACTTCGCGCGGCAGGCGGACAAAGTCGGTCTCGGTCCGGGAAATGCCTGCGTACGCCTCATCAGACGACCAGCCCACCAGTCGGTCGGCGAACAGCGGGTCTTTGGACAAGGCTGCGCCAGCTTGCCGGACACGTTCAGCGACGGTGGAGTTCTTCTCGAAACCGAACCGAATATGTTGCGAGAGTTCCTCTTTGCGGCTGGTCGCCGGCGCTGATTTCACCAGCTCGGGAACGGCGGTCTCCAACAGTTGGGTGGGCAGGTTCGAGGAATAGAGATCAGAGCGGTTGCCGTCGCCCTCCCGCACCAGGGTGAGGTGCGAGCCGGTGTAGACGTCGGGCTTCAATTCGGGGAACGGCACCCACGCCCGCAACCGGGCCCAGCCGGCGGAATTGTCCTTCGGGTCGACCGGAGTGCGGGCTGCGATCACGATGTTGTTCCGGCTCTCGTCCATGAATTCGGTGAAGTTCGACAGTCCCTGATGGTTGCGGTAAACGACGGGGAAATTCCAGGTCTGGATCAGCCCGGCGGCCCGCATGCTGCGGATCGCTCCGCCCAGGGTGCGATGCTGGGTGCCGACGATGGAACCATCCTTCGCCTCTTTGCCATAGCTGCCGATCACATTGGCCAGCACCAGGCCGCCGTCTGACAGGGCGTCGCCGCAGTATTTAAAAAATTCCCGCGTCATCAGGTGCGGCGGAATGGTCGAGCCAGCGGTGTAGGCGTCGAGGATGATGAGATCGAAACCCTTGCCGGCCTGCTTGCGCTCGAGCGCGTCATAGCGGATGAACTGGCGCGCGTCGCGGGCGATGAATTCCAGGCGTGGTTCGCCCCGGCTGGTCTTCTGCGTTCCCAGCCAGTCGATGAGCGGATAATGAGCGCGCACGATGTCGATGACGCGCTGGTCGATGTCGACCACCGCGATCGCCGCGTCGGGGAAATGGTGGGCGAGCTGAGCCATGCCCACGCCACTGCCCAGGCCGACCACCAGGATGCGCGCCTTGGCCGCGCGCGGATCGGGACCAGCCTCGGCCATCAGACGCTGATTCAGCAGCAGGCCGAACGGGAAGAGGCTGATATAGGCCGAATGATTGAGGGTGCCGGGATCCGGCGGCGGCACGCTGGCGGGCCAACTGCTTTCGGGTTTGGCGCGGGCGGCGGGATGGCCGCCCGCGGGTATGAGGTGCGGCAGGGCGGGGCTGCCATCTGGTTTCTTGAGGGCACAGAGGTCCGCCCAGGTGGGACGCAGGCAGACGCCGCCCTCGACGTTGGCGAAGAAGCGCAGTTGCAGGTAGTTCTCGGACGGGCTCGCGACGAAGGTCATGCTGGTGTAGGCGCTCTCGCTATGGGCAAGGGCGTACTGGTCGCTGGCGGTGCCGCGGCTGGACAGGCGGTAATGGTTGTCCGCGAAGATCCAGCCGGCGACGATGGCAGCGAGTGCGAGCGCGATGGCGAGGAACCTGCCGGTCACGGCTGGACTCCGGTCACGATGGTCTTCGCCAGCGGATCGGCCGCACTGGGTGATTCGGCCTCCAGCTTGAAGAACAGGTGGGCGAGTCCGAGCAGGCAGAGCACCACGCCCATCGCCCACAAATTGTCGTTCAGCGTCACGTAGGCGAGCAGGATGTAGTTGGCGACCAGGATGCCAACCACGTTGCCAATCGAACCGACGGCGTAGAGCGTGCCGGTGGTGCGGCCGACCCGGTCAGCCCCGGTGAAGGCGAGGCGAACCAGAATGGGGGAGACGCAGCCCAACAGCAGCGACGGCGGCAGGAAGAGCACCAGGGCGCCCAGCAGCACGCCGCCGCGCGCGGCTTTGAGATCGGGACTCAGCGATTCGGTGAAGGCCAGGCAGTAAATCGGCAACAGGCAGTAGAACACGCCCGCGAGCAGGATGATCCAGCCCAGCGGTTGCGAGGTCTTCATCTTGTCGGCGATGCGTCCGCCGATGACGTAGCCGATCGACAGGCTGAGGATGAACACCGAGATGATTGCGGCCCAGGTGTCGACCGAGGACCCAAATGGCGGGAACAGCGCGCGCGCGCCGACGATCTCCAACGCCATCATGCAGAAGCCGCAGATGATCGAGGTGGCGTAAAGGACGGGATTGCGCATGGGTGCTCCGGGCCCGGCCAGCGGGCAGAGCGGGGGAGGCTAGTGCCGACCCCAGAAGCGCAAAGCACCGAACCCGTACGGGCTGCGGGCCGTCTCCCGGATAGGGACAGGGGTGGTTACCGGGCGGGACCACGCTTGGCCACCCTGCCCCCCCCTTCGTAACGCATTGGGCCCGAGGTCCGCGATTTCTCGACCGTCGTGGCCGGAGCCTGCATGGTTCAGGGCCAACAGGGTTTGGTCGCCAGCGTGCCGAGCGTCAGAGCTGTCCCGTCCCAAGTGACGGTCTGGCCACCAATGATGGCCGTGGGGCCATTGACCTGCACCGTCGGCGTTGCACCGCGGCTGACCGTCATCACCACCACGAACTGGCTGCCGCTACCGGTCAGGCGGATCACCTGACGGTCGAGCGGCGTCTGATGGTGACGTGCATGATAGTTGATCTCGTGGGTGAAGCGGACCTTCGCCACGGTAAGGACCGGATGTTGTGGCAGGATCACGGTGCCGCGCAGCACCGCGCCATCCGCGGCGGTGATGGTGAAACCGGTCGCGTCGGTGGCGACCGTGTGCCCGGCTGCGGTGCAGAACTGCCAGACCTCGTCGCCCTTGGTGCCGGTCATCCGGTCGGCCACCACCATCAAGACCGGAGCGCCGCTGGCACCCGAATGGTCCACAGAGACCGTGCGCATCGCGCGGATACCAAGGTCCACGAGGTTCCTGTGCTTGCGCGTCGCCTTCCCATCGGCGGCCGGAATCTCGACCTGCTCCTCGCCCAGGAAACCGTTGGACACATCCATGGTAACCAGACCAGAGCCATTCTCGGCCAGGGCCGCTGAGATCAGCCGGCTGTGGGTGGCCTCCACGGACTTTTCTGGGGGAATGATGGCTTTGACAGGATAGCGGGTGGAATCGAAGCGACGCCCGCCATCGGTCATGGCCACGCCAGGCACCACCACCACGCTGCCGAATTGGCGCCGGTCGGGGTAGAGGCCACCCTTTCCAGCTTTGCGCAGATCGATGCCGTTGCCGGCCGGGATGCCGCGATCGGCCCACACCGAGCCCAGGGCCACCCATCGCAGGTCGCCCCAGTCCGGACCGCTCCATCCCTGGGATGGCGTCCGCATGCTCAGGAGGGTGGCCACGCTGTCGTCGGCGTCCTTCCAGGCGTTGCGCCAGACGAAGCCACCCTTGTAGCGGTCGATCAGGGCGCGCGGCAGCACGGTTTCCACCGCGGTGGCCGGGGGCAGCGTGCCGGGATGATTGATGAAGCGGAAGGCGGCCGAAGTGCAGTCCAGGTCGGCCATGGGCATCATCGGGCCCTTGAGCCGGCCGGCCTCGGCCAGGGCCTGGGTCCGGTCCCACGCCGCCTGGCAGACGTCGCGATACTTTGCTTCGATCAGGCCGAAACCGCGGGCCCAGTTGTCCACGCCCAAAGGCCCGCCGCCCGGCGCATAGGAGGGCGTCTCTGCCCCCTGGTCGCTGAACACGGTCTTGGCCACATACAGCGGGAAGGTTGAGACCAGCCGGCTGCCCGGCTGGGCGCTGCGGCCCATGGCGTTGCGGAAGGCATGTTCAAACAGCAGGCCCATGCGCAGCGCATGTTGGGTGTAGGCTTCGCCTTCGGTGTTCCAGCCCGCTTCGCCGAAGGCGACCTCGTCCCAATTGCCCAGACGGATTTCGGCCACGGCCAGCCAACGCCGGGCTTCGGTGTTGGCCTGGTCGTCGCGATCGATGCTCGTCGCTGCCAGGCGGAAGGCGTGTCCGCGTTGGGCCGTGGCCAGCCAGATGGCGGCTTCCTCGGGTTTCATGGCCAGGAAGCGCGGATGGCTCTCGATGATCTCATGGGCGCCGCAGGCGCCGATGGCCACCTCAGCCATCAGCGAATGCCGGCCAGCCGCCAGTTTCACCACCTGGCCGTTGACCAGGGCACGGCCGTCGAGGAACACCGCGATGCGTTCGAGCTTCATGGTGGAATGGTCCAGGCGGAAATGGCCGGCCTCGGCCACCTCCAGCACGGTGGCCAGCAGATGCGTGGTCAGGTATTTTCGGCCGCTGGCCGCAGCGAAGTCCACCCCGCCCGCCAATTCTGGTTTGCGATACTTCCCCGCCAGGTCGGCGCTGATCAGGCAGGTGGCCGGCAGCGGCGCGAAGACGCAGGTGGCCTTGGATCCGCCGCGGGTGGTGCATTCCACGGCGGTGCCGGCGACTGGTCGGGAACGGGGATCCAGCAGGCGGACATCGCGATCCACGTCGAAAGGGCCGGCATGCAGCCAGGTGCCGATGGTCTTGCCGGCGGTCAGCGGCGTCGGCACCACGCCGTCCCGGGGCAGATCGGGACTGGCCGGCAGGTCGGAAATGGCCGGGGCCTCCGGATCCTGGGTCGCCGGAGCGGGATCGCCCAGCATGGCCAACGAGGCTAGGCCCATGGCGGCGCGGTACATGGCGCTCCAATTCGAGCCATCGATATCGTTGAAGCCGCCGACCGGCGGGTAGTAGAGGTACTGCATCTTGACCATCAGGGCGCTCTGCAGGGCCTCGCGCCACTTCTGATCGGCGGTGTCGTAGAGCAGGTCGTAGGCCAGCGCCGCCTGAGCGACGCAGGCGGCGGCGCCGTGGACATACATCACGTTGTACCAGTTCGGGATGTCATCGCGCAGGACCTTGCGACCCTCCTCGGCCAGAGCGGTCTCGGCCGTGAGGTGGTAGAGCAGGCCCAGGGCCACGGCCCGGGCGGTGGGGCCTTCGGTGTCCGGCCCGCCTTTTCCGGCCAACAATTTCCGCAAGCGTGCGATCTCGGCTTGACCCCAGGGAGTCGCGGCCTTGGCCTTGAGGGCCGGCAGATCAGCCTTGCGGAACAGGAGACGCGGATGCTCGCCCGGCTTCGGCGCCTCGGCGGTCTCGATCAGCGGGGTGAGGACGCCACTGGCCGCGCCCTTCCCCTCTTGACCGTGGTAGGCGCCGGTCCAGACGCCGCGGAATCCACCATCGCCCTGGCGCTGCAACTGCACCTGGTATCGGTTCCAGTCGCGCGGCGGATCCCAGGGACAGGGTTCTTCCTGCAGGGTCACCTCGACCGCGGCATGACGGTCGTCGATGGCCAGACTGGTGGCCCGGCCGTGGTGGTCGGTCTTGTTGACCCCACGGGCATCGGCGGCCACCACCCGTTCCCAACGGCCGTGGTTGCGCACCAGCCGCAGGCGCAAGCCACTGCCCAGGGCCGGATCGCCGCCTGGCCACACCGCACCCTCCAAGGTGACGTCGAGACGAACGGTGGACGGCAATGGTGCGGGGTCGCTGGCGCCCTGCAGCATTCCGGTCAGACCGGCGAGGAGGAGCAATGTTACCTGGAACAAGGTCATGGAGTGAGTTTCCCGGTCGTTTAAACCCTAATACCTTGTACGGCGATGGACTGCCCTCGTTTGCGGCGTCCTCACTTCGCTTTTCGATAAAGCCGCAGTTCGGGGAGCGGAGGTGGCTGCAGGCGCATTGCCGCCACAGCGGTCGTCTGGGGATTGGCCATTTGTACAGGGTGGACCGGCGATCCAGCCAAGGCCGACCACGATTTTGCTGCAATCCCATGGTCATTCCGGCCTTGGTCGGATCGCCACATGGCCTGCGGCCGGTTGCAAACCGGCGGTCCCAGGCGCAAGCGTTTTATCATCCTTTCCGTGACATTGGGGTCGAATGGCAAATCCCCAGGCGCCAGGTATTCCTGGCGTCACGCGGCGCTGATTTCGATCCGGCGCGGCTGCGCCGCCGGAACCTTGGGCAGTTCCAGGCGCAGGACGCCGTCCTTGATCGCCGCGCTGATCCGCTCGCCGTCCAGACTGTCGGCGAGGGTGAAAGCGCGGCGCCAACGCACCGGGCCGCTCTCGCGCCAGAGCGGACGCCCGCTTTCCAGCGCCTTGGGCGTGCCTTCGATGGTGAGCAACCCGCGATGCAGGCTGATATTCAGCCCATCGCGATCGACGCCCGGCAGGTCGGCGACGACCACGACCTTGGCGTCGTCCTCATAGATGTCGCAGACCGGCACGGCGGTGCGGCGCGGGGTTTCGGTTGCCTGCGGGGCGGCCGCATCGGCGACCTCGCGCGGGTTGGATTTGGTGGAAAAAAGTGCGCTGAGCATGGGATGGATCCTTTGCGGTTGGTGGAGAGGTTGGTGGATTCGGGGGTGCTCGTGCGGGCCGTTAATTCACGGCCACCGTGATGGCCTTGGGATTGTCTTCGGCGTGGCGCTTGAGCGTCACCGTCAGGACACCGTCCTTCACCGTCGCGGTCGCGTCGGCCGGATCGATGCGGAACGGCAGTTGCAGACTGCGGTTGAGCGTCCAGGCCGAGCGTTCACGCGCGAGCCAGGTGACGTTGGCGGGTTCGTCAACGGTGCGCGCGGCCGCCAAGGTCAGGGTGTCGCCGACCGTGGTGATGGTGATCGACTTGGGATCGACCCCGGACACCGGGGCGGTGATGACCAGGTGCTGCTCGTCCGCATGGACGTTGATCGCGGGTCCGTTTCCGCGACCGACGACGCCATCGACCAGGCGGTGGAAGTCGGCGATGGCTTCGTCGAAGGCCGTGAGGGAATCCCACGATGTGGCACAGGTCGGGGAAAAGGGTGAGGTGAAGCGGTACATGGATGGTCCTCCGGGGTCAGGGTGGCTGAGGGTGGCTGAGAGCGGCTGGCTGGCTGGTATCGCACTGGTGGCGACGGTTGACCAATAGGCAGGATCCGTGCCAATATCGGGTCATCGCGGCGCATTTATTAGCCGATTGAGCCACAGATAATTATGTTGATCGACTTCCGGCACAGGTCGCGGATCTTGGATCACCCCGCATATTCATGTCATAAAGACCCAGAAACGCCATTAATTATCCCAATAGACCCGAGGCGCCTTGGCTAAAGGTGCACCGTCGCTGGCGCAGGTGAAGGAAGATCGCTGGAGGACGATCACGTCGGGCCTCGGTGTCAGGTTGTCCTGGCAACGCCGGACTTTGTCACCGGTATCTCTCCCATGCTCCGAACCGCGATCGCCGTTGGCCTCCTCGTTCTAACCACGCAGTTGCGCGGCCAGGATCGCAACCTCGAACTGGTCCTGGACCAAGCCATCGCCGGCGACGCTTTGACCGTCGAACTGAAGGTGCGCCAGGGATCGCTCGCGCCGGGAACGGTGATGGGCCGTGGCCATGGCCAGGGTCGGCACATCGGAACCATCAGTGGGGTCGTCCAGGACGGAGAACGCCTGAAATGTCATCTCGATCTGCAGGTGCGACCCGACCTGTGGATCCGTGGCGGCCAGGGCAGTTACGATCTGGAACTGATCATTCCCGCTGAGAGCGCAACCTGCACCGGCAGCTTCACCGGCCAATACGCCGAGGACGCCAGCCCTCTCGCGTTTGCTCCCCGGCGCGGCCGGGTTCGACTTCCGGATGGCCTGACGTATCAGCCGGCCATTGATGTGGTCGCGAACCTGGCGGCCGGACAGCTCAAACCCTTGGCGATTCCGACCTGGCTGGTCGTCGGTCCATTCCCCGCCGATCCTGGCCCGATCCCCGAGGGGGTCCTGGCCCGATTGCCGCAGGGCCCCCTGGCCATCGGTGCTACCACCGGCCGCGTCTTCACCATCCCGATGGTCGAACGCACCGTCCTCTTCACCGGATTGGCCGCCCTGAAACCGGATCAGGCCCTCGACCCGGCGCACCAGCCGGCCACGGTGAAGATCGCCAAACCTCAGTCAGTGATCGCGTATACGACCATCGAAACACCGGAAGACGGCGTGCTGTACCTGTCCTTCGGTGCCGACTGGTCCACGCGTTGGCATGTGGATGGCCGGGTCGTTTACGACACCCTGAGCAGCGGCAATCAGGGACCAGCCACCGCGGTGGACACCCATGCCTTCGCCCTGCCGATCACCCGCGGATCGCATGTGCTGGCCGTGCAGGTCGTCAGCGGGTCGCTGGGCTGGTCGCTGACCAGTCTGGTGGGATTCGCCACCAAGGCGATTCCGGGCCCGTCCACCACCAAGACGATCGGCCTGGCGAAGTCGATGCCCAGCAAGCCGGTGCAAGGCACCGTGACGGGCCGCCTCACGGATGCCTGGCCCGTCCTGGTGCCGGGCCATATTCCGGTGGCCGCCGGCGAGCATCCGCGGCTGTGCTTCCGCAAGGCGGATCTGCCCCTGCTGAAAAAACGCGCCGAGACGCCAGAGGGCAAAGCCTTCCTGGATCGTTTCCGTTCGACGCTCGGCTACACCCAGCACGACCGCGGCAATACCATCTCTTGGCGGGGCATCGGCCTGGGTTTCGCCTGGCAGATGACTGGCGATCGTGCCTTTGCCGATCAGGCCCGCGACCTAGTTCAGCGCTGCTTCTTTTCTGCGAACGCCCTAAGCGGTGGCCAGGACATCCATTTCGGCCCGCGACTTCAGGGCCTGGCCCTGATCTTCGACCTCTGCTACGACGCCTGGGATCCGGCCTTCCGGCAGCAGTGCATCGACGCGATCTGGCTGCGGGTCCAGGAATGCCGCATCGGTGCCTCGAACGGCACCAAGATGGGCGGCCTCAACATGGCCTATTGGTCGAACCACAACGGCGTGCGTTCATCCGCCATGGGCCTGGGGGCCCTGGCCGTGCTGCGCGAACGCCTGGAAGACGGCCGCATCCTGGAAGACGACGCCCTGGAGGTGGCCCGCGAGGCGGCTTTTGACTCGGCCGGCTGGCTGCGCGCAGGCTGCGGTGGCGGCGCCTGGTTCTGCGAAGGCATGCACTACAAAGGCATGACCATGTACCGGGGTCTGTTGCACCTGCTGCATGCCTATCCGCTGGTCCTCGGCGAACGCATCGCCGACGACCGTCTGGGCCGCTTCCTGATCGCCGGTCATGTCCTGGAAGCCGAACCGGGCCGCCCCTTTGTGGCGGTGCGGAGTTTCGACGGTTGCAGCGACAACTATGACATTGATGGCGACAACCTGCTGGAACTCATCTGGACCATGGGCTGGTCGGCGGTGCCGCCAGATCTGCAACCGGCGATGAAATGGCTGCACACCCGTTCGGTCGGCCTGGCTGGCGACAAGACCTTCCGCCTCGATCGCGCCTGCTATGCGCCGTATTTCATGGCCGCGTATCCCTTCGACCTGAAGGAGCAGGAACCGGCTGCAATCCTGCCCTGGCTCAGCCCGGATCCCGTGAACGGCCATTGGGTGTTCCGGCCGATCTGGAAGGACGACCGGGATGTGCTGCTGACCTGGAACCTGCTGTCGCATGTGCGGGGATCCAGCCACAACGAAAGAGTGGGGCCGTCGCAGGAATGGCGTCTGTGGGGCCTCGGCCAGCAGTGGCTGGAAGGTCGCGTGCTGCCAACGGTCACCGGGTACGAGACCGTATCCGAACATCCCCACACCGGCATCCGCTGCCTGAACTGGCGCGAGAAAGGCCGCATCGCCCAGACCGAGTTCGATCTTTCCCCAGCCTGGCTGAAACCCATCACCAAGCCACGCGACTCCAAGGCCTCCTGGGATGAGATCGCCCGCCAGGCGGGCGGATTGAAGGCAGTCTTCGCCCCGGATGTGGCCGGGCCACGAGCCGACCTGGGGATCAGCGGACGACGGTCAGTCGCGGTCGACGCCAGCGGGGCCTGCGGCGCCCCGCTGCTGGTGGCCTTGATCGAAGAAGTAGATCGGCGCACCGACGGCGATCCCACGGCCAAGCCGGCCGCCTTCACCTGGCGCCTGCCCTTCGTGAAGACGGGGTCCCAGGTGCAGGTCGACGGTCAACGCTTCACCATCACGCGTGGCACCGCAGTGATTTCCGGCCTGATGCTGGGCGGCAACCTGGCGCCGGACCTGACTGCGACCGTGACCGATGGCCGCCTGCTGGTCGTCTTCTGGATCCAGAACGGCCCGGCCACGACGGCCACGGTGACCGGCGAGGGACTCAAGGCCCAGGTCCGGATCGGCGGTCGCACGGTGGCCTGCGACGGCGGACGCGTGGTCCTTGGCGCGCCGTGAATGCGTGGGCTGGCTCAGACCGGTGAAACTTGACGTCTGAACGCGATGCCCCGTAGATGATCGATAATTGCAAGGATGCCCTGATGCGGCTCTTCCCGTTTCTGGCCCTGATCCTCACCGTCAGCCCCGTCCTGGCCGGCGATGCCCTGGCCCGGGCCCAAGCCGCCGTGGCCCGCTTGGCGGAACTGCGGGCCCAGCGCCTGGCCGCTCTGCCGGCAGACCGGCGCGAACTGCGCCTGACCCTGGCGCATGCCGCCGACCGGGACGACTCCGATCTGGTGCTGCGGCAGGTGGCTGGCGTCTGGCAGCCTGGCCAGGCCGTGGTGCCGGGATGGTCGGCTGCGACCATGAACGACTGGCGCTCCTTTTACCATGGCAACAGCGATGCCCGCAAGGGTATCGAGCATGCCGTCGAAGCGAAAGATCTGCGCTGGGATGCCTCGGGCCTGCACGGCGAGGCGGTGGTCACCTACCGCTACGACACCACCCGGGCCGAACGCGAACCGGCCGGAGAGGTCTTGAATTTCTGGGACCGATTCGTGGCCAGCGGCCACACCCAGCCGCGCCGGGTGATGCACCGGATCGAGGCCGAGATCGTACCCGACGCCTGGTGGGTGGAACTGGTGCTGGAAGACGGCGTGACCTGGCCGGCCAAACCGCGTCAGGCCACGAAAAAGCCCGGTGACAGCAAGGACGGCGCCAGCAAGGATGCGACACCGCCAGGACCTGAGAAACCAGCCGAACCGTCGCGTTCGCCGATCGTGGTGCGCCTGCGTCTGCCCTCTTCGCCGACCACGCCGGTGGTGGTGAAGGGTTTCAACGGCGGCTGGCACGAGGCCGATGCCTCCGGGCTGAACATCGCCAATGACGACATCAGCGGCACCCTCATCGTTTATCTGCACCAGGACGGCTGGATGCCCTGGGGCGGCGGCAAGACCTGGCAGGTGGCCCCGAGCGGCGTCACCTACCGCATCCAGGCCAACCTGAAGGCCGGCATCATCGCAGGCACCTACGATGCGGCCGGCATCCCAGGCAGTTCCACCGGATCCAGCCAATCCTTCGGCGTCGAGACCTACACCAATCCGCTGGGCACCTGGAAGGGCCGCATCCTGGGCCGGGCCGGTCACCTGGTGGTCGGCCGGCATGCCACCACCGGCGATCTGGGCGAGCGTGCCGGCGCGGTCCTGGGTGCCATTTCCATCGCCGGGGATCTGCCGGCCGTGCCGGTGCCCCCCACCGATGTCCAGACAACTGCCGCTGCCGGGGAATCCCTGCTGGCCGATCTCAGGGCCATCGCCCTGGCCTCGATCCATCCCGGCCTGGCCCTGGACCGGGCCCGAGTCCAGACTGACCTGGCGCAACACGACTGGACCGGAGCCGACGCCGAAGCGATCGCAACCTGGCTGGAACAGGCCGTGCGCTGGTATGGCCAGACGTCGACCGCTCTGCCGACGCCGGTCGCCGAACCGGCGGGCGACAGTCCTTCGCTGGGCACGCTCGCGTGTCCGGGCGTTCTTCCCGCCACCGGTTGGCACCACCTCGCCACCTGGAAGACCACCGCGCTCATCCCGGCCCGCAGCGGCCAGGAACAGGATGCCAGCACGTTCCCCGAGGTGGTGCCGGCCGGCCGGCCCCTGGTGCAGGCCATCGACCGGCTCGGCTGCCGGCGGAGCACGCCCTTGGCCATCGCCTGGCGCGAACATCAGGCCCCCAGCCTGACCCTGATGCTGCCTGACAAGGAACAGCCCCTTCATCCCCGGTACAACGACGCCCTGTATTATGCCGCCAGCACCTTTCGCTTGGACCAGGCCGGGATGGTGCGGCTGAGTGTCGATGCCAGCGACCAGGCCGTGCTTTTTCTCGATGGCCGGCGGATCTGGGCCATGCCCGAACGCGGCTGGCGCGTCCGGCCGAGCGGACGGCAGGTGTTGACCCTGGATCTGACGGCTGGTGAGCATCAGGTGCTGGTGCGGGGAACGCACGGACGCCTGGCGCCCTGGTTCCAGCTCGCGTTGTCACGCGAGGCCGCCCAGCCGGGCCTGCCGGTCGGGAACACGACCCAGGTGGTCGACCCGGCCGGCGATCCTCCGTTGGCCTGGGATCTCGCCCGCGATACCGCCTGGCGGGTGGCGGACCTGGCCGGTTCCACCCGGCCCCTGGCCGTCGCTGGACTGCTCTACGTCGCCACGCCAGGCCGCCTGCACGCGGTGGATCCCAAGGACGGCACGCAGCGCTGGCAGGCTGATATCGGTACGCCTCCCGCAAAAGGTGGCAGCGAACTGCCGCGGCCCATCGCCTGGGACACCGAGCTGATCGCCGGCAACCACCGGGACGGGACGGTGGCGCGACTGGCCGCGGACGGCAGCAAGCGCTGGTCCGCTTCGATCCATCTCGCGGTCGGTGTGCTGCATCGCGTCGGCGACCGTCTCATCGCGGAAGGTCGGCCCCTGGCGGCTTGGCCGCTGCCCGGCGGCAAGGCCAACGACAACCGCCTGATCGGCGTGGCCGCCCTGGATCCGGCCACCGGCACGGTGACGGGCCGTTGGACGGTACGCGGCGGCCCTGGTGCCGGTGCCCAAGGTGCCGGCATCCTGGCAGCGACCGGTTTCGATGATCGCCTGACCGCGGTCATCGCCATCCCTGGCCGCACGCGCCTGCACGCCACCTACCTGAGTTCCGCCGGGGTGCTGATCGACGTGCTCGATGGCGGCGGCACGCGCACCCTGGAGGTCGACTGGCCGGGCCAGTGGGACGATGGCCCCTCGCGTGCCGATGGCGGTGTCTTCGCCCGGGCCACCGCGGCCGTCGAAGGGTCTGACCTGATCCTGGCCGCGCAGGCCGGGATCTCGGCCATCGGCTTCTGGATCGGGCCGGACGGACGTCTGGCCTATTCCCAACGCTGGACTGCCAACGGCCTAACCTCCGGCCATGGCGGCTTTCCGGCCGAGGCAGCCCTGGATGCCGAACGGGTCTATGCCTGGCAGGTTCTTTCCAGCCACGGCCCGCACTGCCCCGACACCTTCGTGGAATGCACCGCCTATGACCGGACCAACGGCCGCATCCTGGCCCGGCAAAACCGCCTGCATCCCGGCCTGGCCCGAGGCGGCAACTCGTGGGTGCAGGCCGGCCGCCTGCATATTGCCGAACCCGGGGCCGAGGCCTTCGTCAACGTCGCGTCGGGACATGTTTCCATCCTGGCCGCCGATGCCGGCCTGGGCCTGATCGGAGGTGGCGAGCTTGCCCCGCGCTCGATGGAACCGCTGGCGGTGGGCGATCGCCTCATCGTCCGTTCGCCCAAGGGTCTGTACGCCATCGGCAAGCACCCCGGTCAGCGTCACGCCGCCGCACGCCTGGTGCTGGACCGCCTCGGCCAGCCCGTCCCGCCCAGCCGGCTGACCGCCTTGAAGGCTTTGGCGAAAATCCCTGCGGGCACCGATCTGCCGGTGACCGAACTGGTGTCCGGCCTGGCACCGATCCGCTGGCTGGGTCTGGGCCCTCTGGCCAGCATCCCCGAGGATCCCACGCCGCTCCTGCCCGGAAGCGGCCAGCCCTGGCGACCCCTGGCGCGGCACGAGGCCTGGCGCGATCCGGCAACCTACCGGCGTCAGACCGAGCTTCAGGGCACCGGCGACATCATCCCGCATTACTCGGCGCATCTGGATCCGGCCGCCTGCGCCGGGCCGGGCGGCAGCGGCCTGTTCTACGCGCTGCTCGACAATGCCTGGGATCGGGTGGTGGTCCCGCGCTTGCACGGCCCCGGCCTGACCTTGTGGGTGTCCGGCCACCGGACCGTCCCGGGCGAGGCGCTACGCCTGTCCCCTGGCCTGCATCAGGTGCTGATCCGCGTGGATCCCCCCTGGTTCGCCCAGACGGCAGTGGTGCCGGTGCCACCGGTGGAGGTGGCCAAGGGGCTGGCCGATGGTTCCCTGACATCCCTCTGGCCCGGCACCTGGAAAGTGGCGGGTCCGATCAGCGCCGATGTACCTCCCCTGGATGGCATCCAAATGGCGAAGATGCCGGCGGGGGAATTGTCCATCGGCCAGGCCGTGGTCCGGGTGCATCCGGTGCCCGATCCCGACCACCGCCTGCGTCTGACCCGGATGGTGGATCTACCACCGGGGGCATCGTTCAACCCCCAGAACCAGCCGGCCGAAGTCATCATCGGACATCCGGTCAGCGCCTACGCCTTCACCGAGATCACCGCCCCGGCCGATGGCACCCTGTATCTGACCGCCAGCGTCGACTGGCACATGCGCTGGTTCCTCGACGGCAGGCTCATCTATCAGACCCTGGCCGCGGGCAATGGCGGCAGCACGGAGGACTTGGCCCTGCATCCTTTCGCCGCGCCGGTGCAGGCCGGCAAGCACGTCCTGGCCGTGGAACTCAAACCCGGCAGCAAAGGCTGGCAACTGCGGGCCGACATCGCCTTCAGCGACCGTCCGGTCGAGGCGCTGAGGTCGATCCAGGTGCCGCCACGCCTGGCGGTGCCACCCCTCGACCTGCGCCTGGATCCGGCCTTTTCCGAGATCCCGCTTGCTTGCGAGCGCATGGAACTCCTCCGGCGCAAGCTTCGGCCGCTGCGGCGCGTCTTGGCGGCCATGGTCAAGGATCTGCCGGGCACTCCCGAGGCGGTGCAGGCGCAAAGCCTGCTGGCCGTCCCTGATCCCTGACTTCAACGCGGATTGAACATCGGGCTGGAAGTCACCGCCGCGGAATGCTCGGGCTGGAATGGCCGGTCCCGGAGTTGTTCGGTCATCGACGGTGAGCGCATGCCCTGGCCCTCGGCGTTCGCGACCCTGGCCTTGGTGCAGCCGGTGCTGATGGACATCGCGGCGAAAGCGAGAACGGACAGGACGGCGGCCGTGGCGCGGTGGACGCCTGATAGGGGCAGGAGCATGCGCGCAGGCTCGGGCGACGGCCGGCGCGTGCCAGGAACACGCCGGCGGATCCAGACCGGGTGATCCAGACACGATGACCCCCCGCCGGAGGATCCGCCTCGTTCACACCACGCTCACTCCACCTTCCATCCTCGTTCTGACAAACCGCCTTCCCGATGGACAAACGCCAGGCGGACGATGCGCTGCCGCGCCGTGACCGACCGCCTCGCCGCCCTGATCAGCCTCGGATGCTCGAAGAACCTCGCCGACAGCGAGGATCTCGTCACCGCGCTGCGCTCGACCGGGTTCGCCCTCACCAAGGAACTCGGCGCAGCCGATCTGGTGCTGGTGAACACCTGTTCGTTCATCGAAGGCGCAAAGCAGGAATCCATCGACCACATCCTGTCCGCCGCCGAGGGCCGCAAGGACGGCGCCAAGCTGTTCGTCGCCGGCTGCCTGACCGAGCGGTATCTGGGCGACCTGGCCAAGGAGTTCCCCGAGGTCGACCAGTGGGTGGTGTTCAAGGACTACGACCGCTTCCCGGCCGTCCTGCGCAAGCATTTCCGTGACCTGCCGCAGCACCGCCTGCGCCACGACCAGCGCAGCCAGCTCACCCCGCCCCATTTCGCGTATCTCAAGATCGCCGAGGGCTGCGACAACACCTGCAATTTCTGCGCGATTCCGCTCTTTCGCGGCAAGCACAAGTCGCGACCACAGGAACAGCTGGTGGCCCAGGCAAAGGTCTACGCCGAACGCGGCGTGCGCGAGATCAATTTGATCTCGCAGCATCTGGATTATTGGGGTCAGGATCTGTACGGCGAACGCCGCCTGCCGGAACTGGTGCGCGCGGTCGCCGCCGCCGCACCTGATGCGTGGATCCGTCTGCATTACTGCTATCCCAACGATTTCAGCGACGAACTGATCACCGCGATGGCCGAGACGCCGAACGTGGTGCGCTACGTCGACATGCCGATCCAGCACGCCAGCGACCGCACCCTGGCGGTGATGGGCCGGCGCACCACCCGCGCGCGCATCGAAGAACGCCTCGCTGCCATCCGCACGGCGATGCCGGATGTCGTGCTGCGTTCGACCTTCATCGTCGGCTTCCCCGGCGAACGCGACGACGACTTCGCGGAACTGCTGGATTTCATCGGCAAGCAGAAGCTCGACGCCGCCGGCTGCTTCACCTATTCGGACGAAGACGGCACCACCGCCTTCAAGATGCCGGACAAGATCCCGGCCGAGGTCGCCCTCGAACGCCAGCGCCGCTTCATGACCAAGCAGCAGCGCATCCACCGCGACCGCGCCAAACGCTGGGTCGGGCGCGAACTCGAAGTCCTGGTCGACAGTCAGCGCGACTTCGAGACCTTCACCACCCGCCACTACGGCCAGGCGCACGAGGTCGATGGCGCGACGCTGGTTTCAGCCCAGGCGCTGACCATCGGCAGCCGCGTCCGCGTCCGCGTCACCGGCCGCACGGGGTACGATCTGGTCGCAGAGACGGTGTGATCCAGAGCGTTACCTCGAACTCAACACTGCGCTGGCAGTGCTGATGCCGCGTTGGGCCGGTCCCGACCGCTTAGGTGCAGACTGACTACTTGTTGCCCGGTTTGGCGGTGGTGAAGCTGATCACTTTGGTCGGAGCCTTGTCCTTTCCGCCCTGAACCGCCTCCTTGGCGTCAGGTTTCTGGTCGGGCTTCGCACCGTCTTTCGTGCCATCTTTCGCGCCTTCTTTCGCACCAGTTGTCGACTTGGGCGCCTTGGGATCGGGTTTGATCTCCCTCGGGCCCCAGGTGATGGTCCCGATGGCGTTCTTGGTCCAGACTCCTGCCGCGGTTGTGGTGAAGGAGATTTCCGCCTTCACGGTGATCTGGCCATCCTTGATCGGCAGAACTCCCTGGACCACGGTCCCCTTCGGTTGGGCCTTGGGATCTGGTTTGACCACGGTGTAGGGCACAACCAGAGTGCCGCAGGACAGGCCGACGAAGGTCATCTCCTTGTCGCTCAAGCCCAGATTTCCCTTGAGGATCTGCTGGTTATCGCCGGTCGAATAGATGATGAAGTGCTTGCCCACCACCGATTCATTGGTGGTCGATCCCGGGGGCCTGGGAGGCGCTGTGCCGCCATTGCCGACCGACTGGACCGCATATCCCTGGGTCATGCAACTCGCCAACAGTAGGACGATGAAAACGGATCGGACTGCGATCATGGTGTTCCCCTTGTCGGTGGCGACGGTGCGAACCGGCTTTCGCGAGGAAGCGACACGCGCAGCCGGTTTCACCACCTGTATCAGTCTAAAAACCGCAAATGATCCTCGAGCTTTCCGCAAGCAGGTACTGGTAAAAGAGCTGATGATTTTCCCGCCGGCACCAAATGGGTGATGTAATCGAATCTGCCTTCCCAGGTTCGAACGCTGGCTTATGACGACCTTTTTCGAAACGTCCCCACCAGAATCATCCAGCAAAAATCGCAAGTGCGCCCCAGATGCAAGGCGGGAGGAAGGAGTGTGGCAGCGCCACATGACTGACGACCAACGCCGCAGCTGGGGTGCAATTGCGATTTTTCGGATCAGAACACGTTTGATTCGGCGGAGCGCGTCCCGGGTTGGGTCCATCGCCGGTCCCGTTAGGCTCGCGCCATGCTCAGCCGCCCTCGCCGCAACCGGGTCTCACCCGGTGTCCGCTCCCTGGTGCGCGAGACCGCGCTCACCCCGGGTCACCTGGTCCTGCCGCTCTTCGTCATCGAAGGTCGCGACAGCGCCGAACCGATCCCGGCGATGCCGGGCTGCCAGCGGCTGACCCTCGACCGCACAGTCGCCCTGGCGCGTGAGGCGCACGGCCTGGGCATCCCCGCGGTGGCGCTGTTCCCACGCGTGGCTGACGCCGCCAAGGACCGCCTGGGCCGCGAATCGCTCAATCCCGACGGTCTGGTCCAGCGCACGGTGAAGGCGCTCAAGGATGCGCTGCCGGATCTGGTGGTGATCACTGATGTCGCGCTAGATCCGTATTCCAGCGATGGGCACGACGGCATCGTCGAGGGCGACCGGGTGGTCAATGATCCGACCCTGCCGGTGCTGGCCGCCATGGCGGTGGCCCAGGCCAGGGCCGGCGCCGATGTGGTCGCGCCGTCCGACATGATGGACGGCCGGGTCGCGGTGATCCGCCAAGCACTGGATGCTGCCGGGCACACTGACGTGCTGATTTGTTCGTATTGCGCGAAGTACGCCTCGGCGTTCTACGGCCCGTTCCGCGCCGCGCTCGACTCTGCCCCACGCCACACCTCCGGTGCGCTGGCCGACAAGGCCACCTACCAGATGGATCCGGCCAACGCGCGCGAGGCCCTGCGCGAGGCCCGCCTCGATGAGGCCGAAGGCGCCGACTGGTTGTTGGTCAAACCCGGCCTGCCGTACCTCGACATCGTGCGCGCCCTACGCGAAGCGACCCCGCTGCCGATCGCCGCCTATCAGGTCTCGGGCGAGTTCGCCTGCCTGAAGGCGGCCGCCGGCAATGGTTGGATCGACTACGAACGCTGCCTGCTCGAAAGCCTGCTCTGCCTGCGCCGCGCCGGCGCGGATCTGATCTGGACCTACGGCGCGATCGACGCCGCGAAGATCCTCGGTTGAAAAGTTGAGCGGAACTGGCCCGCCGACTGTGCTGCCTGGGGTTGCTCTGCGCGGGTGAGGGTCGAACATCAGTCGCCATGGCTGGCACCTGGGACTATGTGAAGGCCGCGTTCAACCTGCGCCCACTCGGGATGCCGGTGCCGCCGAACTGGTTCGCGGTCGCGGGCTTCGCCCTGGCAGGGTTTGCCCTGCCTCCGCTGTGGCTGCTGGGGGCCGGGCTGGAACTCGCCTACCTCGCCGGTTTCGCGCTGAACCCGCGGTTCCGCCGGGTGGTCGACGCCCAGGCCGGGCAGCAGGACGAGCAGGATTGGCAGAGGCGCCGCGACACCGCCCTGGCGCGGCTGGATGCCAGCGATCGCCGCATCCAGGCCGAGTTGGAGGCGCGGGCGCGTGAGACCGTCGATCACCTGGCCGCCAGCGGCGACGCCGGCGGCGCCCGCGACCAGGAGACCGGCCTTTCCCGCCTGGCCTGGGTCCACCTGCGCCTGCTCGGCGCGCGCCAGGGCCTCAAGCGCCTGGTGGGCGAAGCCAAGAACGACGGCTGGGAGATCGACGAACGTGAACGCGAGATCACCGCCCGGCTGGCCAGCGTCGCAACCGCAGACCAGGATCCGCTGAAACCCACGGATCCGCTGAAGGAAAGCCTGCAAGGCCAGCTCACCATCCTGCGCGAGCGCCGGCAGCGCCAGCAGGACGCGGCGCAGAAACTGACCTACGTCGAGTCGGAACTCGAACGCCTGCAGCAGCAGGTCGAGCTGCTGCGCGACCAGGCGCTGTCCGCCCAGGGCGGCGAAGGCGCCGCCCGCGCCATCGCCGATCTGGGTTCCAGCCTGGGCAGCACCAGCCGCTGGATGGAAGACCAGCGACAGTTGCTGGGCGAGGCCGAGGATCTCTTCGCCACCCCGCCCGGCAGCCTGCTGCGCCAATCCCAGCCCGGCCGCGTCCGCGCCTGAATCACCCGAGGTCGCCCATGCCCACTTTCCATCGTCCCTCGCCCAGGCTCGGCTCCGCCGCCGGCCTCATCATCACCCTGCTGCTCGCCCTTGGCCTGGTCGGGGTGGGGGCGTGGTTGCTGCTACGCGAAAAACCGGCGCCCGCCGTGGTTCCGGCCCAGCCAGGAAACGCTGCTCCAACCACCAATGGGACAGGGCCGACCGGACCGGTGAAACCGCTCGCGAATCCGCCGCCGGATCCCAATGCGCCCAAACCGATCGAACCGGCGCTGACGGTGCCGGTGCTGCCGCCGCCTGGCCCCTTCCAGGCCAAGGACGGCGTGATCCTGGTCGACATCAGCGAATACGCCGGCTACGCCGGACTGATCGCCGCCAACCAGGGCCTGGAACCCAATCCGGAATCGCTGTTCACCAAACGCTTCGGTTTGCAGGTCAAACTGGTCATCGGCGAGGGAGAACAATGGGGCAAGCTCAACGCCGGCGAGTTCGCCGCCTCGGCCACCACCGCCGACGTGCTCGCGGTGCTTGGGCGGCAGTGGAAGGTGACCGTGCCAGCGCAGATCGGCTTCTCGCGCGGGGCCGACGGCATCCTGGTGCGTCAGGGCATCGGTTCGATCAACGCGCTCAAAGGCCAGGCCGTCGTCACCTCGCAATGGAACGAAGCCGATTTCTTCATCCGCTACCTCGCGCAAGAGGCCGGCATCGCGGTGGAGATCCTGCCCGGAATCGACACGAAACCGCAAGCCGATCGCATCGGCCTGGTGTTCGCCGAAGACGGCGAGAAATCCTGCCAGATCTTCGCCAGTGAACTCCAGCGCCCGCAACCTCGCCTGGCCGGGGCGGTGGGCTGGACCCCCTTCACCGACACCACGGTGGCCGGCAGCGGTGGCAAGGCGCGCTTCCTGGTCACCAATCGCAACCTGCTGGTGGTGGCCGACGTGCTGGTGCTCAACCAGGGCTGGGCCAGCGCCAACCCGGCCCAGGCCCAGGGCCTGGTGCACGGCCTGCTGCTCGGCAACCGCCTGGTGCGCGACCAGCCGGAGGCGCAGCTCGCGCTCATCAGCAAGGCGTTCAAATGGGACGGGGCGAAAACCAGGGCGGAACTCGCCCGGGTGCACCTGAGCAACCTGCCCGAGAACCAGGCCTTCTTCGCCGGCACCATCGATTCCGCCGGCAGCTTCGGCGGCATCTACCAGTCGGCCGTGCTCGCCTATGGCCGCGGCCTGATCCCGGATCCCGCCGATCCCGACCGCTTTCATGACGGTCGCTGGTTGAAAGCCATCGCCGACACCGGCGAGTTCAAAGACCAGAAGATCGCCATCGCACCGATCCGCAGCGGCAGCACCCAGGCCCTGGAAGGCACCGCCCTGCTGTCGAAGGACATCCGATTCCTGTTCCAGGCCAATGATGCGGCACTCGACCTGAACCAAGCCGAGAACCGCGACTACTTCGAGGTCATCCGCCGCTTTCTGCAGGTCAGTCCCGGTTCGCAGGTGCTGCTGCGCGGCCACGTCGATAACGGTCAGATCGAATTCTTCCGCAAACAAGGCGGCGAGGCCCTGGTGCGCAAGATGGCGCTGTCGGCGATGGACCTGTCCAAGCGCCGCGCCGCCGAGGTCCGCCGCCACCTGATCGAACAGCTTCGCCTCGACGCGAACCGCATCGAAACCGTCGGCCGCGGCTGGGAGGAACCGCTTGGCAGCGTGGCCGAGACCAACCGCCGGGTCGAGGTGCAGTGGTTCACCTTGGAATGATCCTCAACATCTTATTTCATCCGAAGGAAACGGGGGGAAAGGAAGAAACGGAGGAGACGACGGTCGTGGCAACTGGTCACCGTCCCCCAATCACCCTAAACATCGCGAAAGATCCTTGAGTTTTTTCTCAAGTGGCCTGGGAATGAGGTCTTGAAGAAGCTTGCGCGGTCACCGAATGGGTGAAGGGGTCGATATGCCCAAACTTGCTTCGATGGCTGGCTCCCTCTCTAAAACAGCCCACCCACAATCCCCTGTAAAAATCGCAAGTGCGCCCCAGATGCAAGGCGGGAGGAGGGAGTGTGGCAGCGCCACATGACCGACGACCAACGCAGCAGATGGGGTGCAATTGCGATTTTTAGGATCACCGGCCAGGTGACCGAGTCGTCTTCCATGCCAAGGACATTCCCGACTTGGCCCATCGGCCCGGGGTGCGAGCATGCGCGGCATGAACACCCCGCGTCTGTTTACGCCGTCCTGGCTCGTCGCATCGCTCGGCCTCAGCGTCGCGCTGACTTGGTTCACCTTCAACCTGACCGCGGCCGAAGGTACGCTGGTCAATCCCACCAAGCGAACCTACGAGCAGGAACTGATCCGCTTGCCATTTGCTGCCCCGGATAATCCGGGCACGTGGATCGTGACCGAAGACGGCAAACCGATTCCGTTCGAACGCGTCGGCAAAGAGGTGTGGATCTCGACCACCTTCGCCCCCGGCCAGCGCCGTGCCTATGCCACCGCCCCGGGCACGCCGGTTGCCGCACCGGCGCAGGTGAAACTGAACCGTGACGGCGCGGACTGGATTCTCGACAACGGCAAGGTCGCGGTGCGAATCCCGGCCACCCTGAATCGGGACAGGCCGCGCCCGGCGCCGATCGTCGGCTTCCGCTGCGCCGATGGCCCGTGGCTGGGCAAGAGTTGGTGGAAGGAGCTGCCGCAACCGACCCAGTTCTCGGCCGCCGCGATCGGCCAGACCGGCGCGGTGTTCAGAGGTGTCGTCGTGCGTTACGATTTCGAGCCGCGCATTCCCAGCGAAAAATCCTGGTACGAGGCCAAGATCACCCTCGCGCCGGGCTGGAACCACGTCGAGGTGGTCGAGCGTTCGGCGCTCGGCCGCGACGATGGCTGGCACCTCGACATCGCCTCTGGCTGGAAGCCCAACCTGGGCCTCAGCAAACCGTTCAGCGCCGGGCCCGGAGCGAAAATAACCGTACCGCCATCAGACCGACCGCTGACCTTTCCCTCGGGACAATGGCTTCAGGATCCCCATCTGTTCATCAATCTGGTCCCGCGCTGGAATCAGCACTGCAAGGACGGCTGGTTCTTCGCCGCCGTGGATGACGCCCAGGCGGTCGGTTGCCTGGTCGCGCGCGCCGGTTCGTGGGAATGGCCGCACGACAACGCGATCGCGGTGCAGGTGGCGGAATCCGGCGACCAGGCGCGCCTCGACCTGCCGACCTGGCATGGCCAGCGACGCTGGTTCCTGGTCGTGGGTGATCGCGCCTTGGCGGACAAGGCAAAGGACTATTCCTTGCGCTACGCGGTCGAACCGCTCGATAAACTCAACCGCGATTTCATCCTCGACTGGCCCGGCAAGGATGGCCCGACTACAAGCACGGCCTTCCGGGGCGAGTGGATCTTCGGTTCCTCGATGAACCCGACCGGCGAGATGCGCCAGCGCGCTAAGCCAATGCTGGCGAAACCGTTGACCGGCGGCGATATCGGCCTGCTGACCAACACCCAGGTGCTGTTCCATCCCGACACCTATGGCAGCTATTGGAATTTCTGGTCCCCCGAGAACCCAAACTTCTACACCGATTTCATGCGCGTCCCGGTGCTGCAGATGGCGGGCTTGCAGACCCATCCGCGCTATAAGGAACTTGCCGCGATCGCGGTGTCGAAGCTGCGCGAAGACCTCTACCACACGATCGCCCTACCTGGCGGGGCCGGACAGGAATGCCCCGGTTACCTGGGACACAGCCTGAATGTGTGGAAGGGGATGGCTCCGACCTGCCTCGCCGCCCTCGGATTCGATCCCACCACCGATGAACGCTACCTGGCTGCCAAATCGTTTCTCAAGAAGATCAGCCAGCCCGACGGCGCTATCCGCCGGGCCCTGCCGATGGGCGACACGCATCCCGGCAAGGACGGGCCGGCTCTGGTCGAGGTCGCCGCAACGGAAGCTGCAACCTGGGCCAGCGAGGAGTTCCCTGGTTTCGGCGCGATCCTGCACCACCGACCCGGCACCCCGGAAGAAACGTTCCTCGCCTTCAAAGGCGGGCCGAATCGCGGGCACTACCACGGCGACCAGTTGGCGTTCCACCTCTGCTTCGGCGCCAAGGCGGTCGCGGTTGACCATCATTGCAGCTACTGGGTTCGACCCGGCCAGGAGCACATGCACAACCGGCTGTCGTTCGCCAGCAAGGATCTGCCCTCGGCCAACATGGACGGCTTCGAACGCATGCTGGGTTGGAAATCCGGTCCGATCGCCGATATCGCGGTAGCGCAGGTCGAATCCAGCCGGTTGCGCGCGCTCCCCGCCCTGCCGCCCGAGGAATGGCACCAGGAATGGCCGCTGCAAAAGCGCGCCAAACCGCTGATCTACCGCCGCACCGTGATTTTGCTCAAGGGCGCTGCGGATGGCAAAGACGCCGTGGTGCTGCGCGACCAGTGGGCCGGCGCCGACGCGCTGACCACCACCTTCAACCTGCACGTGCGTGCCAATGCCCTCGCCGACCAGGGCACGCTGGCGCGATTCGATGAGGTCCTGACCGCGCATCGCATCGTCCCTACCGCCGCGACCTTCGCTTCGCTGCCATGGAAGCACAATATCGGCGGCGGCGAATCCACCCAGGGCTTGCGCTGGTCCACGACCACCGCCGAGGGCGAGTTCCTCACCGTGCTGCTGCCGGGCGACGCCAAGACCGAGGTGAAGGCCATACCTGGCGGGGTGCAGGTGGGGAAGACCATGGTGACCGTGGCCGGGGTCTTCCCGGATCTGGTCGTCGAGCAGAACAAACCCATTGCCGCCGTCCGGGTGAACGGCGAAGGCAAGTCCGAAGCCCTGATGTATGACGACATGTCCCTCGACCGCTCCCAGGGCGACATCGGCCTGTTCGTCCCCGACGCCGGCTATCCCTTCGGCCCCATCCCTGACTGGCTGATCAAGCAGCGCGCCAGCAAACCGCGCCCGGACTGGGCGCGTTGAGCCGAGCGTAGCGCCGGCTTCAGCCGGCAAAGACGGCGGGCTTCACCCCCTCAGCGGGTCCATTCAGGGACCATGTCCTGGATCCATCGTGCGCGCAGTGGTGGCGCCGAAGCGAGCGTCGAAACTGATCAACACACGCCCCCGCAGGCCGTACACGCCTTGCGGTGGACACCGCGACCATCGTCCCACGCTCCGCAACCACTGAGCCCATGCACAACCACGGCAAGAATATTTCAGCGTGCCTGGGCGACTGGACCGGCGGCCCACCCAGGCTGCCTCAAAAGTCGGTTGGTGGCATCCTGCGGATGCTGCTACTCAGGCCGGCGAGACGCCGGCGCTCCCAGGAAGGCCGACTTTTTAGGCGCCCCGGCGGTACCCCATGACCGCCTGTTCCATCTGTGGAAAACCGGTGGACATGGCGGTGTCAGGTTCGACCTGCGCGACTTGCTCCAGCGCCTCACCTGAACTGCGACCGATCACCCTGGTCGTCGGATCCGACGCGACCCAGGCGGTCGGATCCGGCGGTGACGTCAACGTCGAATCGGTTGGGGCGCTGGGCATCACTGCCAACCTGGCCCGGGCTGGGATCAGCGGTGGCGTCACCCTGGCGCGTCGGGCGGATGCCGACGGGCAACTGACCCCGCCGACCGAACGCACCGAAGGCCCGCCGGTGCGGGCCGATGCCGGCCTGGGCGTGGCGGAACTGCTCGCCCAGGGTGACGGGACGCGCAAGTACGTGGTCGCGGGCGAGATCGCGCGCGGCGGCATGGGCCTGATCCTGCGTGCGGTCGACCGCGATATCCGCCGCGAAGTAGCGATGAAGGTGCTGCTCGACGAGACCGACGAGGGCTCCGCGAGCGAAACCCGTCGCCGCCGGTTGCGCTTCGTCGAAGAGGCCCAGGTCACCGGTCAGCTCGAACACCCGAACATCGTGCCCATCCACGACATCGGGGTCGGCACCGACGGCCGCCTGTTCTTCACCATGAAGATGGTGCGCGGCCGCAGCCTGGCCCACGCCCTGATCGACCTGCGTCGGGGCAACCCCAAGGCAACGTCGGATGGCACTCTGGGCCGCCTGCTCGGGGTGCTGGTTGGGGTCTGCAACGCGGTCGCCTTCGCCCATTCGCGCTCGGTCATCCATCGCGACCTCAAGCCCGCCAACATCATGATCGGCGAATACGGCGAGGTCCTGGTGATGGACTGGGGCCTGGCCCGGGTCGGCCAGACGCGTGCGAATCCAACCCCGACTGCCCCGGGGGCGACTCCGGGCGGCACGCCGAAGGTCGACACCCGGGCCCAGCCGGTGCTTGATCTCGCGGATGAGAAGCTGGCCACCATCGTCGCAGGATTTCGCACCCAGGCCGGCACCCGCATCAGCAGCGATGAATTGAACGAAGACGGCACCGTCGAGGGCACCCCCGCCTACATGCCGCCCGAGCAGGCGCGCGGCGACCTCAAGGCGATCGACGAGCGCAGCGACGTGTACAGCCTGGGCGCGATCCTCTACGAAATGCTCTGTTTCCGCCCCCCGGTCGGCGGACGCGACCTGCAGGAAGTGCTCGACCACGTCATCGCCGGCCGCATCCCGCCCCCCGAACGTCGGGCGCCCGACCGCGTCATGCCACCGGAACTGTCGGCAGTCGCGATGAAGGCGCTGGCGAGCAATCCGACCGAGCGCTACCAAAGCGTGATCGAGCTGCGCCGCGACCTGGAACGCTTCCTGGAACACCGCGCGGTCAGCGCCAAAATCGACACCCCGCTGGAATCCCTGTTCAAATTCATGCAGCGCAACCAAGGGGCGACCTGGGCCACAGCGGTGGCGCTGGTGATCCTGCTTGGGGTGCTGGGAAGCGCCTTCGCGGTGAACCTGAAGGCCCGGCACAAGGCCGAAGAGGAACGAGCCAAGGCGGAAAATGCGCTAAAGGATGCGCGCTATCAGACCCGCATCGCCGAGATCGAAACCAACAAGGCGACCGAGCAGCAGAAGATCGCCGAGAACGCCACCAGGAAACTCACCGGGGAAATCGCAGCGAAACTCGACAGCCAGGCCAAGGCCGCTCCCGCCCTGGTCGAGAAGGCCCGGCGCGAAATTGAGCGCCGGGATTTCAGCGACGCGAATGCTGACCTCGATCTTGCTTTGGAATACAATCCGCGCCTGGCCACCGCCCGGTTGCTGCGCGCCCAGCTCATGCTGCGCGACAGCGACCAGAACCCGAAGCATTTCGAGGCGGTTAAGGCGGAGATCGATCTCTACCTGCGCAACACCGAAGACCCCGCCGATGACAAGGCCCTGGCCGGCCAGCTCCTCGCCCTGTGCGAACGCGGCTGCATGGAAGGCATGTCCTCGGCCCTGGCCTCCGCGCTGGCGGACATCCTGGTCAAGCAGGGCATGAACACGATCGCCGACGACCTGGCAAAATCCTCGGCCGATAAGGTCAAGGTCTACCGCAAGATCGTCAACGCGAAGTGGCCGGACGCGGGCAACGGCGATCGCTTCCGCAGCGCGGGCCAGGCCCGGCTCGAACTCGACGGTCTGCGCGGGCGCAGCGAGGTGACCGACCTCACCTTGCTCCAAGGCATCCCGCTGACACGCCTGCTGCTTGAGGGCACCCAGGTCACCGACCTGTCGCCCTTGCAGGGCATGCCCCTGACCTACCTCGACCTCCACAACACCCCGCTGCCGGACCTCGGTCCGCTGAGTGGGATGCCGCTGAGATTCCTGCGCCTGAGCAAAACCAAAGTGGTCGATTTGACGCCGCTCAAGGGCTGCCCCCTGGTCGAACTCGACCTCAGCGACACCGCGATCGAGAACCTCAGCCCGTTGCAGGGCATGAAGAGCCTGCGCACCCTCAACCTGGGTCGGACCAAGGTGACCGATCTGTCCCCGTTGACCGGCCTGGATCTGGAGACGCTCAGCCTGGAAGGCACCCCGATCGAGGACGTTGCCGCGCTGCGCGACTGCACCCGCCTGCTGACGTTGAACCTCAATGGCACCCAGATTTCGAACATCGACAGCCTGGATTGCCTGAAGCTCACCCGCTTGTACCTTGAGAACACCCGCGTCGCTGACCTGACGGCGATCAAGGGCATGCCGCTGCGCGAAATTGCGATCAGGGGAACCCAGGTGGCTGACCTTGCGCCGCTTGCCGGGATGGCCATCTCGAATCTCGATCTGGCCGGACTGCCGGTCAACGATCTGTCGCCACTTGCTCCCAGGGACAATGAAAAGAACGGTTCGCGTCCGCTCGCCTTCCTGAATCTCAGCGACACCCAGATCACCAGCCTGGCGCAGTTGCGCCGGCTGAAGCTGGCGTCCCTGAACCTCGCCCGAACCCGGATCAGCGACCTGACGCCCCTCGCCGGCATGCCGTTGTCCTCGCTCGACCTCACCTCCGCCCCGGTGCGCGACCTTGCACCGCTCAAGGGCATGCCGCTCATGATGCTCAAGATCGACCAGACCCTGGTCGAGGATCTGGCTCCGTTGATCGGTATGCCGCTCCGCGATCTCCGCCTGGGTGGATTGACCGTCACGACGCTGGAACCGCTGAAAAACCTGCCGCTGAAAAAGCTGCATTTTACCTCACGTCCCAAGATGCCCGGCTTCAACGTCCTGCGCACCAAACCGCTCGACGAGATCTTTGACTCGCGCAAGCCACCCGGTCAGCACTACCACTCGGTTGCTGACTTCTTCAAGGCCTATGACGCCGATCCGGCCAATCGCTGAACGACGTTCGCTGACGAGGTTCCGCGCCTGGTGCGATTGCACCCCCTCGGCGTGGCCTAAGGTCCGCTGCGATGGCTGCCCCGATCACCCTGTCACGCCGCGCTGAAACTCGCCTGCGCCAGCCGCGCCTGCGCGGGATGTTCCGCCCGATCGACGCGGCCCGGCGCGGCCTCGGTCTGCTCGCGGTCGCCGACGGCGACGGCCAGGCGCAGATCACCTGGCTCGTCGACCTTGCGACCCAGCGCATCGAGGACGCGCGCTTCCTCGCCTTCGGCAGTCTCGCCAGCCATCCCCTGGCCGATGCTTTTTCCGAGGCCGCCCGCAGCCGCACCGTCGCCGAAGCTTGCCGCCTCGCCCCGGCCGAGATCGAAGCGGCGCTGCGCGATGAACCCACCCAGCCCGCCATCGGTCCTGATCCTGCGGCGTTGACCGCCTTCATCACCGATCTGCAGACGCGTGCCCTGGCCGCGCTGCCCGCCGTGCGCGTGCTGCCCAAGCCAGACGAAAAACCGGTCTACCAGCGCAAGAAGGAGAGCGACTGGGACGCCGCTGACCGGGCCTGGCTGCCGGTCAAATACCTGAACAAGGTGGCCAAGGTCGACGCGGTGTTCGCGCGCGTCCTGGGCGAACGCCTGCCCGGCGCCAGCCACGTCATCGAGGGTCTGCACGACGACCTGCGCATCGCGGTCCGCTTCGAGGGACTCGCCGCCGACCAGGCCGCAACCATCGCCCAGGCGGTGCAGGACGCGCTGAGGTCCCAACTCCACCCGCTCTTGATCGTCGAGGTGGTCGAAGCGGTCGGAGCAGACGACTCCGCCAGGAGTGCCCCATGAGCGAATTCAGCGCCGGCGAATACAAGTACGGTTTCACCACCGACGTGGCGACCGAGTCGCTGCCGCCGGGACTCGACGAAAACGTCATCCGCCAAATCAGCCGGGGCCGGGGCGAGCCCGACTTCATGCTGCAATTCCGGCTCAAGGGCTATGAGACTTGGCTGAAGATGGAGGAGCCCGCCTGGGCGGCAGTCGACTACGAGCGCATCAACTATCAGACTATTCAGTATTATTCCGTGCCAAAAAAGGCCGACGGCAAGCCGACCTACGAATCCATCGACCAGGTGCCGGCCGAGATCCTGGCCACCTTCGCCAAGCTCGGCATTCCGCTCGATGAGCAGAAGCGCCTGTCCGGCGTCGCCGTCGATGCGGTGTTCGACTCGGTGTCGATCGCCACCACGCACCAGCAAAAGCTGTTCGACGCTGGGGTCGTGTTCTGCTCGTTCGGCGAGGCGCTGCACCAGTTCCCGGCGCTCATCGAACGCTGGCTGGGCAGCGTGGTGCCGACCGCCGACAACTACTTCGCGGCGCTCAACAGCGCGGTGTTTTCCGACGGCAGCTTCGTCTACATCCCGCCGCATGTGCGCTGCCCGCTCGAGCTGTCGACCTATTTCCGCATCAACAACACGGAATCCGGCCAGTTCGAACGCACGCTCATCATCGCCGACGTGGGCAGCCATGTCAGCTACCTCGAAGGCTGCACCGCGCCGAAGACCTCGAAGAACCAGCTCCACGCGGCGGTGGTCGAACTCGTCGCGCTCGACGACGCCGAGATCAAATACAGCACGGTGCAGAACTGGTACGCCGGCGATCCAGAGACCGGCAAGGGCGGCATCTTTAACTTCGTCACCAAGCGCGGTGCCTGCCGTGGTCGGCGCTCCAAGATCAGCTGGACCCAGGTCGAGGCCGGCAGCGCGATCACCTGGAAATACCCGTCCTGCATCCTGCAAGGCGACGGCAGCGTGGGCGAATTCTACTCGGTCGCGCTGACCAACGGCCGCATGCAGGCGGACACCGGCACCAAGATGATCCACCTCGGGCGCGACACCCGCTCGACCATCATCAGCAAGGGCATCAGCGCCGACCATTCTTCGAACGTGTATCGCGGTCTCGTGCAGGTGCACCGCAAGGCCGAGGGCGCGCGCAACTACACCTGCTGCGATTCGATGCTGGTCGGCAAGGACGCACAGGCGCGCACCTATCCCTACGTCGACGTGCAGAATCAGGGCGCCCAGGTCGAACACGAGGCGAGCACCTCGCGCCTGAGCGAGGACCAGCTCTTCTACCTGCGCGCCCGCGGCCTGAGCCACGAGGATGCCGTCGCCGCCATCGTCACCGGCTTCTGCAAGGACGTGCTCGATGTGCTGCCCCTGGAGTTCGCCGCCGAGGCGCGGAAACTTTTGACCCTCAAGCTGGAGAACTCGGTGGGCTGAGCCGCCGCCGTGGAAAAGACGCGAAAAACCATGCTTACCATCACCGATCTCCACGTCACCGTCGCCGGCCAGACGGACAAGGCCGGCCCGCTCGACGTGCTCAAGGGCCTGTCGCTGTCGGTCGCCGCTGGTCAGGTCCACGCGATCATGGGCCCCAACGGCTCCGGCAAGAGCACCCTCGCCAAGACCCTGGCCGGGCATCCCGCCTACACCATCACCGGCGGCAGCATCCAGCTTGATGGCGCCGATCTGACCGGCGTCGAACCCGAGGTGCGCGTCCAACGCGGCGTGTTTGTCGGCTTCCAGTACCCGGTCGAAGTCCCCGGCGTGAACAATGCCGAGTTCCTCCGCCTCGCCTTCAACGCTCAGCGCAAGGTGCGCAATGAGCCGGAACTCAACGCCAAGGATTTCGCGCCCATCCTGGCCGAACGCGTGCGCTTGGCCGAGGCACCCGAGGACTTCCCCGGTAGGCAGCTCAACGCCGGCATGTCCGGCGGCCAGCGCAAGCGCAATGAGATCCTGCAGATGTTCGTGCTCGAACCGCGCCTGGCGGTGCTGGATGAGACCGACTCGGGTCTCGACATCGACGCGATCAAGGCGGTGGCGCGCGGTATCAACGCCTTTCGCCGCGCCGACCGCGCCATCGTGCTGATCACCCATTTCCAACGCCTGCTCGACCTCGTCCGTCCGGATCGGGTGCACGTGCTGCAAGCCGGCCGCATCGTGAAGAGCGGCGGGCCGGAACTGGCGGCGGAGCTTGAACGTAGCGGCTACGAAGGCGGTTCCGCCGCAGGCGCAGCGGGATGAATTCTGCGATCGATCCGGGCACCTACGCCGACCTGAAGATCCTCGCCACGGCGCGGGCGCGCGAACTCGGCCTGCCGACGCGAACGCTGGAGGACTGGCGCTATGTCGATTGCGCTGCGCTGGCGGCGGTGCATCCGATCGGTGACGGCAAAGTTGGCGGATCGACCGCCGACATCCTCGTGGTCGATGGGTTTTTCCGCTCGCTCCCGAAGGAAAAAATCCTCGGTCCGCAGCCCATCGCCATCGATGCGATCGTGGACGCGGGCCAGATCTGGGCCTTGTCGGATCTCGGGCACGCTGCCGACCTGGCGATGTCGGGCCTCGGGCGCACCCTAACGCTGCACAGCCACTGCACCGGCGGGGCCAGCGGCTGGTACCTGCGCCTGGTCGTCGCGCCCGGAACCACGCTCGAACTCGACATCGAACACCACGGCGACCGGCCAGCGCGATCTTCCTCGTGGCTTGCGCTGGAACTCGGTCGCGGCGCATCGGTGCGCGTACGCGAACCCGGGACCGGCCATGCCCAGGTCAGGCTTGCCACCCTCACCGCCCGGGTGGAACAGGACGCCCGCCTGGAAATCGTCTGTTCTTCAAGCGGCGGCGCGCTGCTGCGCAGCCGCATCGAAATCGACCTCGCCGGCCCCGGGGCCGAAGCCGATCTTGCAGCGATCGACGTGGTGGCCGGGAAACGCCAGGCCCACCGGGTGACCCGGATTATCCATCGCGCCCCCAGCACCCGCAGCCGGCAGGCGATCCGTGCGGTGCTGAACGATCGCGCCCTGGCCTCGTGCGATGCGCTGATCCAGGTGCTGCCCGGCGCGGACGGCACCGACGCCGACCTGCAGAACCGCAACCTGCTCCTGTCGCATGAGGCACGGGCCGACACCCGGCCGCAGCTCGACATCCGCGCTGACGACGTGAAAGCGGCGCACGGCGCAACCATCGGTCAGCTGGATGCCGAGGAACTCGGCTACCTGCGTTGCCGCGGTCTCGACGCTGGCGCTGCGCGTGGTCTGCTGGTCGGCGCCTTCGTCGCTGAAATCCTCGACCGGGTCGGCAAACCGCCGGCGGGATCCACGCCATGACCTTCGACCTCGCCGCCATTCGCGCCCAGTTCCCCGGCCTTGATGACCCGGTGAAGGGCAAGCCGTTCGCGTACCTCGATTCCGCCGCGACGGCGCAGAAGCCGCGCGCGGTGCTCGACGCGCTCGACCATTTCCTGCGCGTCGAGTACGGCACCGTGCATCGCGGCCTCTACCGCCGCTCGGTGATCTCGACTAAGCGCTATGAAGACGCCCGCACGGCGGTGGCGCGCTTTCTGAACGCCAATCGCGAGCAGATCGTCTTCACCGGCGGCTGCACTGACGCGGTGAATCTGGTCGCGTGGGCGTGGGGCCGGAGCCACCTGAAACCGGGCGACCGCGTCCTGGTCACCGGCATGGAGCACCATGCGATGATCGTGCCCTGGCAGATCACCAGTGCGATCACCGGGGCCGAACTCATCCACTGCCCGATCCTGGATGACGGCAGCCTGGACCTGGAAGCCTTCGACCGCCTGCTCGACGGCCGGGTCAAGCTGGTCGGCATCACCCACGTCGCGAATTCACTCGGCACCGTGAATCCGGTCGCAGAACTCACCCGCAAGGCCCACACTGTGGGCGCCAAGGTGCTGATCGACGCGGCGCAGTCGGCGCCGCACCGTAAGCTCGACGTGCGCCAGCTCGACTGCGATTTCCTGGTCTTTGCCGGCCACAAGGTCTATGGCCCAACCGGCATCGGCGTTCTGTATGGGAAAACCGAGGTACTGGAGTCGATGCCCCCCTGGCGCGGCGGCGGCGAGATGATCGAAAAGGTCGCGTTCACCGGCAGCACCTTCGCGCGTCCACCGGCGCGCTTCGAAGCCGGCACTCCGCCCATCGCTGAGGCGATCGGCCTCGCCGCCGCCTGCGACTGGCTGAGCGCACTCGGCTGGGATGCGGTCGAAGCCGCAGAGCGCGAACTGTACGCCTACGCGGAAACCCAGCTCGCCACGATTCCGGGTCTCAAGCGCATCGGTACCGCGCCGGATCGCTGCACCGTGCTGTCCTTCACCATGCCGGGCGCGCATCCCGCCGACATCGCCGCCGTGCTCGACATGGAAAACGTCGCCATCCGCGCCGGCCACCATTGCGCCCAACCGGTGATGACCCGCTTCGGCATCCCCGCGACCGCGCGCGCCAGCCTAGGCGTCTACACGACGCGCGAGGACATCGATCGGTTGACGACGGGGCTGCGGACGGTGGCGAAGTTGTTTGGGTGAGGTCTTAATGCTTGAATGCTTGAATGCTTGAATGCTCGAATAGTCGTTAGCGCATCAGTCGTGGTGGTAGCCGGTGCCGGCGAGGATCGTCGCGGCGCGGTAGAGTTGTTCGATCAGCAGCAGGTGTGCGAGCTGGTGCGGGAAGGTCAGCGGTGACAGGCTGAGGCGTGCGTCGGAGGCAGCGAGACTCGGCGCGTGGTGGCCGTGGGCGTCGCCGACGAGGAAGGCGACTTCGCCGTGGACCATGGTCCATTTTTGCAGCCGCTGGGCGAACTCTTCGCTGCGGTAGGTATCGCCGCGTTCATCGAGCGCGATCTTCCAGCGCGCCGAGGTTGGCCACAGGACGGTGTCGCCTTTGGGTTCGCGGTCGGTGATGGTCAGCTTCCCGAAACGAGCGAAGCGCTTCACGTATTCATCGCGCAGGACGAGGATCTGGCGATCGCGCAGGCGGCCGGTTTGGATGACGGAGAGTTTCATGTTGGCCCTCGATGGGCCTTGAAGGATAACCAATGCCACCTGTCAGAATAAAAAATAAAAACTTCAGAAACCTTTCCATTCGAAAAATTGACTATGGCGTACAATCTTCCGTGTCTGAGTAGCCCAGCAAATGGTATCACGGCAGATGCATGTTGCTCATCTATGGAATCGTCTTCGAGATATGGTTGGGAGCAAACCTCAGGCATTGTTTTCCCAACCAAATGAAACCACTCCACTGGAATTCGCGGTCGATCGAACTGCCAAATTCCAACTGCGACTGCGACTAGGCAAAGGACCGCCAACCCAATCCACCGCACGCTCACACCCCGCCCTCATCCTTCCCACCGTATCGGACGGTAAACTCGGCCGTCCACGCCGCAAAGCGGTCGGCCTCGATCGCTACGCGCATGGCGCGCATGAGATCCTGATAGAAATGCAGGTTATGGATGCTGACCAGGGTCTCAGCCAATGTCTCGCCGGCGAAGAAGAGGTGGCGCAGGTAGGCGCGGCTGAAGCCGCCGGCGCAGGCGGCGCAGCGGCAGTTGGTGTCGATGGCGTAGCGATCCTTGCGGAATTTCTTGTCCTTGATCCGCATCTTGCCGGTCCAGGTGAAGGCGGTGCCTTCGCGGGCGTAGCGGGTCGGGATGACGCAGTCGTGGATGTCCATGCCGGCGCCGACCGAGGCGACCAAGTCCTCGGGCAGGCCGACGCCCATCAGGTAGCGCGGCCGGTCGGCGGGCATCAGCGGCGCGGTGTGGCGGACGATGCGGATCATCGCGGCGTGGCCCTCGCCGACCGACACGCCGCCGATGGCGTAGCCGGGCAGGTCGAGATCCGCGAGCTGCCGCACGGCGCGTGAGCGCAGGTTCAGATCCATGCCGCCCTGGATGATGCCGAAAAGGCGCTGGTGTGGCTGCAGCGGCACCGCGATGCAACGCGCGAGCCAGCGATGGGTGCGTTCGACCGAGGCGGCGACGTAGGCGGGCTCGGCACGATGATCGACGCACTCATCGAAGGCCATGACGATGTCGGCGCCGAGACGCCGCTGGATGTCCATCGACGATTCCGGCGAGAGCATCACCGGTTCGCCGCCCTCGGCGTCAGTGAAGCGGAAACGCACGCCTTCTTCGCTGATCTGGCGGTCGGGCAAACTGAAGACCTGGAAGCCGCCTGAATCCGTCAGGATCGTGCGCTCCCAGCGCATGAGCTGGTGCAGGCCGCCGTGACGCTCGACGAGTTGCACCCGTTCGTCGGTACCGAGGTGATAGGTGTTGGCGAGCACGACCTCGGCCCCGGTTTCCGCGACCTGCCCCGGCATGACGCACTTCACCGCTGCCTGGGTGCCGACCGGCATGAACGCTGGAGTTTCCACCGTGCCGTGCGCCGTGGTGAAGCGGCCGCGCCGGGCGGTGGCACCCGGAGCGTTGCCGCTCTGGGCGAGAAGTTGGAATCCGAGTGGTGATCCGCCGGGCATAGTCACGGCATGCTAGGCCGACGGCTGGCGACGGAAGCCGTCGCGCTGGTCCGGCCTGGTCCGGGACGATCGGGTTCAGGCGACCTTGCGCGGCTCGCTGAACGCGGGCGCGAGCAGCTTGTCGATCTCGGGATCGAGGACGACCGCGTTGATGATGCGGTTGCGCGTCTGCAGGCCGACCCACTTGTCGAACATGTGGGATTTGCCGTGGCTGATCGCGTGCTGAAACTCGTCCTCGGTCACCGGCACCAGATTGATGCCGGCGGGCTGGGCCGTGGCCGGGGTCGACTGGCTGGAGAACGAGGCGGTGGCCGGACGGGCGGCCGAGGACGACGTACCCGTCATCGGACGCCGTACCGGAGGAGAAACCGCTGCCTTCGGCTGAACCGGCGCCACAGGTTGGACCGGGGCGGACCCAGGTTTGACCTCCGCCTGGACTGGCGCGGGTTTGGCCTCCACCGGGGCCGGTTTGGCCGGAGCTTTGGCCTGGATCGAGGGACCGTCGAATTCGGGGGCAATCGACGAGTGCGCCGGAGTACGTTCCAAGGCACCGCTGCCGGCGTTCGGAGTGGCGTCCTCCAGCCCGAATTCGAACTCGCCGGTCTTGCTCGGCTTAGGTACCGGTGGCGGGATGATCGCCGCAGTCTCATCAAGCGAGATCTGCTCGACCTGCGCCGGAACGGGAGTGGGCGGAACGCGGAAGGCCGGACGCGCCGGGGCAATGGCTGGCTCGGGGACTTCGATCTCGATGGGTGCGGCCGGGAGTTCCACCGCCTTCGGGACAGGGACGGACGTGGCGGGGGCCTTGGGCACCTGGGCGCTTTCCAGCCCGGTCGGCTCAGCCGCAGACTCGACTAGTTCCGGTTCAGCGTCGATGGTCAGGGCGATCGGTTCGATGATCGCCGGGGCGATCACTTCGTCGCCGGCCAGGATGTCGTCGATATCCTGAACTTCGGGGGTGAACTCGGGTGCGATGTCGGTCTGGCCGCGTTGCGCGGCGGGCACCGGCAGCGGGGTGCGGATCTGATGCGGGCCGGAACTGCGGGTCACCTTCGCCATCATCGAGGTGACGCTGGTGGGTTCGACATCCTGGGCGAAGGACAGGCTGTTTTCCTTCGCCTGGACCTTGCCGCCGTAGTACTTGTCGATGCCTTGCAGGATCTCGCTGCGGGTGGCGACCACGGTCTTGATGTCGAGGCCGGTCTTGCCTTGCAGGATGCGGATGGCCTCGGTGTCGAGCGGGTTGACCATCGCCAAGGTCAGCAGGCTGCCCAATTTATCGACAGGAAACACGCCATAGAAGTTGGCGTCCTCGCGTGAGATGGTGTCGAGAGCCTTCTTGCGGATCTCGTACTTGTCGACCTTCAGATGCGGCACCCAGCACTTCTGGGTCAGGGCATTGACGAGTTGATCCTCGGTGAGGGCGCCGATGCGGACGGCCGCGGCATCGAGCGGAAGATCGTCGCGCGCGACGATTGCCTTGATCTCGATCTCTTGCTCGTAGGTGATCAGACTGGGTTTGCCGTCGACTGACAGACGGAGGAATTCAAGCAGCGCAGCGTCGCCGGTGCGCGTCCCACCGCTGGACTGCCTGGGCTTGGACACGGCCGATAGGTCGCCGATGAATTCGGGCGGCGCGCTGGCGGTGATCGGTTCGCGGCTCTTGGGACGCTCGCTGGGCGGACGCTGCTTCGATGAGAGACTGAACCCGGTGTCCGGCTTGGCCGGGGGCGGCATGGTCGCAACCGTTGCGGCGGCGGCGGGCACCGGTGGCGGGGCGGCCGGCTTCGGCGACGGCAGTCGGTCGCTGTCGCGGCTGGCCTTGCCGGCGACGATGACCTTGCGGCTGTGCTTGCGCTGGGGGGCGCTGTCGGACGAGACCTTGGCGGCCTCGTCGGCCTTCGGTTTCTTCTTGAAGAGGAAGTCCAGGAAGCCCATGGCGTCTCCGTACCGGTGCAGGTCAGGCTAGCGCTGAAGCGCTGTCCTGCCACCGAGTCTGCCCTCGACCTGCCGCCAGGCTGGGGGGAAACCGCCATTCCCTGCCCGGCACCGCATTTCCGTATCACACTCGGATGAGCGCAGCCCCGTCCGGGATTGAGTTCGCCGGGGCTGGCGGAATGCTGCCGACCATTCCTGATGCCCAGGCCCAATGCCCAAGCCTGGCGACGCGACCGGGCAAACCGACTCCAGCGAGGTTTCCATGGCGGTCCTGAACTTCGACATCAAGACGGTGACCCTGCCCTCGGGCGAGGACGCCAAGGCGGTGTTCCTCACCGGCTCGATCGACGCCAGCACGAACCAGACCTTTGAGGGGCGCCTGACCGACATCCTCTCGTCGGGCACGCGCAACGCGATGCTGGTGCTGACCAACGTCAAATACATCAACTCGACCGGTCTCGGCACGATCGTCAAATGCGTCGACACCTTCCGCGACAAGGGCGGCGACATCAAGCTGGTCGGCGTCCCGGCCAAGGTCATCGCCCTCTTCGAGATGCTCGGCCTGCTCAACCTCTTTGAGACCCACGACACCATCGAAGCCGCCGTCGCCAGCTTCGGTAAGGCCAAGGCCGCCGAGACCAAACCAGCCAACGAGGTCAAGTTCCCCCTCCAGTTCAAGCATCCGGTCACGGGCATGGGCCTGAACGTCAGCCAGGCCGGCCGCTTCAAGGACCCGCGTTCGGGCGACTATTTCAACGTCGGCAATGATGGAACCGTGGAATTCTACGAGATCAGCAAGGTCCGCCTGATCGAGGTCAAACTGCCCGCCGATCTCGAATTCGCGCCTGCGGTGGGTGCGCTCGCCACCGCGCTAGGCCAACGCTGCCAGCTCAAGCCGCAGGTCGCAGCCGCGATCCAACGCGCCCTCGACGAGGTCGCTGCGATCATCAAGCGCAATGCGGTCACGGTCGGCCAAACGGTAACGTTCTTCCTGGTTGGTAACCAGGAAAAGCTCCAGGTCGGCATCGTCAGCCATGGCAATGCCCTGGCGGTGAAGAAGGACGATCCGGCGCTCAAGGCGCTGGAATCAGTGCTCGACGAGGTCAAGCACCTGCCGCTGCCGTCACGCGGCAACCTGCTGTCGCTGCTCAAGCGGGCCTGAACCTGCTGATTCCGCGATGATCTGCGCATGATCTGCGACCCAGCAGGCGGTCCGTCCGAGCCTCCGTCGTCGGCCGATGCCTTCTTCATGCGCCAAGCCCTGGCCGAGGCGCGGTGTGCCGCCGAGGAAGGTGAAGTCCCGGTCGGCGCGGTGGTCGTGCATGCGGGCCGGGTCATCGGACGCGGACGCAATGCGTGCGAACGCCTGCAGGATGCGACCGCGCATGCTGAGATGGTCGCGATCACCGCCGCCAGCTCCGCCCTGGGTTCGTGGCGGCTCGAAGATTGCACGCTCTACGTGTCGCTCGAACCCTGCCCGATGTGCCTTGGCGCATGCCTGAACGCGCGGGTGAAGCGCGTCGTCTACGCCGCGCGCGAACCCAAAGCGGGCGCCTGCGGCAGCGTCATCGACCTGCGGGCACCACTGGGCTTCA
This sequence comes from Candidatus Kuenenia stuttgartensis, assembly GCA_945876185.1. Taxonomy (GTDB): domain Bacteria; phylum Planctomycetota; class UBA11346; order UBA11346; family UBA11346; genus BJHQ01. The sequence goes on from CAMCMZ010000021.1 coordinate 48,539, forward strand.
ACCATGCGTTGGAAGTGACCGGTGGCGTGGACGCCGAGGCCTCCGCCGCGCTGCTCAAGGGTTTCTTCAGAAAACTGCGCGAACGCTGAGCCGGACTGCCGACCCTGGGTCGGGTCACCGCAACGGCTCTGGGCCGGGTCACATCACCGGTTCCGGGCCGGGTCAAACGACGGGATCGGCCCGTACTTGCTCTCCTTCGCCGGCGACTTGCCGGGCGACTTGTCGGGATCGACCAGCTTCAGGTTGGGTTCGACCACCACGGCGGTCTCGCGGTTCGCCTTCCACCAAGCCTCCCAGGCCACCTTGAGCTGCTTGCCGTTGGCGCGATGCCATTCCGACCAGATGCGCAAGTCAGCATCGCGGTCGAAGTCGTCCTCAGCGCGCACCGGCACTGGGGGCAAGCCATTGGCGCCAGTCGGTTCGCCGGTCTTGGGGATCTCGCGGTGGTCGTACATGAATTGCAGGGCGTGGTCGGCGCGCATAGCAACGAGCGGCTGGGGATCGTTGAGCACGGCGATCAACGGTTCGGTGCTGGGCCGGGTGCGGATGGCCTGGAGCACCTCGACGATGCCCAGGCGGATCGACCAGTCGGTCGAGGTCTTGAGCGCCTCCCATAGCGTCGACTGGATCGACGCCCCGCGCGCGATCAGGCGGTCGCGCGCCTGGTCGAACTCGACGCTCCCCTGGAGATCGTTTGGATCCTTCCCCTTGGCGAGTTCGGCGATGTCCTTCTTGGCCTCGACGATGCCCTTTTCGACCTTGCTGGTTTCGCTGAGCGTCCGGTTGTTGGACAACGGATCGTCACGTTCACAGCCAGCGAGAAGCAATCCGCCGACAAGGGCGACGGTAAACAGCGCCCGGTGGCGCAACCGGCGGTCGGAAGACGGAGCACCGCGAGGAGAGCAGGTGGGCATGGCGGCCTTTCGTGCGTGAGCCGCATGGTCGGGGAGGCACCGACGCTGTCGAGCGGGCGCGGAACCGGCCGCGCCCTGCGTTTGCCATGGTGTCGCGCAGCGCTGATTCGTGCCCGGCGGCCGGTCCAACGCAGCCAGTGGAGCCGCCTTGGCGTGGGCCTAGCGTGCCGGCATGCCCGACGATCCCGGTCTCGACCGCGCCCGGCGCGATGCCCAGGCCCTGCATGTGCGGGTGCAACAAGAAGCAGCCCTCGCGCTCGCCGCAGAATGCACAGCCGAGCGCGATCCGGCCCGGCTCGCCCCGCGTCTGGCGCAGGCGGCGGCGACGGTGGCCGACGCCTACACCGCCGCCAGCCCGGTCCGCGCGCAACATGCGTGCAAAAAGGGGTGCTCGTTCTGCTGCTACCAGCCGGTGCGCCTGACCCCGGCCGAGGCGATCACCATCGCGGCGGTGCTGCGTGCCAACCTGCCCGCCGAATGGCTGGCCCGCTTGCAGACCGTCCTCGAGCAGCGCACCCGGGGTCTGGCCGGTCTCGGCGTGGCGGACTACCGCAAGGCCCGCATCCCCTGCCCGTTTCTCGACGGCACTGGCGCCTGCGGCATCCACCCCGTGCGCCCACTGGCCTGCCGAGGCGTCGCCAGCGTCGATCTGCCCGGCTGCCAGACGCACTACGTCGATCCTGAAAAACCGCAGCCGCGCCTGGACCAACTCGTCTTCGTCACAACGAATGCGGTGCAGGAGGCCTTGCGCTCCACCTGTCGCGAGCGCGGCCGCGATGCGACGGTCTATGAACTACACGCCGCCGTCGGCCGCGCGCTTGCGACCGCCGACGCCGCGGCGCGCTGGGCCGCAGGCGAGGATGTCTTCGCGGATTGCCTGACCCTCGATGCGCAGCAGTAACCCTAAAAATCGCAATTGCACCCCATCTGCGGCGTTGGTCGTCGGTCATTTGGCGCTGCCAAACTCCCTCCTCCCGCCTTGCATCTGGGGCGCACTTGCGATTTTTAC
>CAMCMZ010000022.1 GCA_945876185.1 Candidatus Kuenenia stuttgartensis
GTGCCGATCCACGCTGGCGCGACCACGAAAGCCGACCCATGAAGCCAACGGGAAAGCCGGATGCGGGAAATCTGCAAGTCCGGTTTGAAGAGGGGGATGGCGACCGTCAGGACGGCGCCATCCCTACTCTACTGCTCTTTGTGGCCATCGCCTTTCTCAGGTGCGTTCCAGGCGTGATTTGATCGCGGCGATGACCTCGGGCGAGGAACCGCAGCAGCCGCCGACGAACGCAGCGCCGGCGGAGACTAGATCGGGCACTGCCGCCGCGAAGGCGGCGGCGTCGGAACCGTAAACATCCTTGCCGTCGATCTGGGTCGGGCGACCGGCATTGGGTTTGGCCCACAGCGGCAGCGTGGTGGCGGCGCGCATGCGGCGCAGGATCGGGGTCAGTTGGGTGATGCCCAGACCGCAGTTGGCACCGACCGCGTCCGCCCCGCACTCGTTGGCGATCTTGGCTGCGGCTTCGGGGGTCAACCCGTTCATGGTGCGGTCGAGGTTCTTGCCGGAATCGAAGGTGAACGACAGCACGACGGGCAATCCCGCCGCGCGCGCGGCGGCGCAGGCGATCTCGGCTTCGCCCGGATCGGTCATGGTCTCGATCACCACGGCGTCAGCGCCGCCGTCTTTCAGGGCGCGGGCCTGTTCGGTGAAGGCCAAGGTCAGTTCTTCCGCAGTGACTTCATCTGCAGCGAGCAATTTTCCAGATGGTCCGATCGAAGCGAAGACCAGAGCGGACGTGCCGGCCGCCTTACGCGAGATCGCCGCCCCGGCGCGGTTGATCGCAGCCGCCTGGGCTGCCAGGCCGTGTCCGGCGAGGACGATCCGGTTCGCGCCGAAGGTGTTGCTCAAGATCACCCGGCTGCCTGCCGCGACGTAGCCGGCGGCGACGGATTCGACCAATTCAGGATGGGACAGGTTCCAGGCGTCCGGGCATTCGCCTGGCTTCAACCCGCGCGCCTGGAGCTGGGTGCCCCAGGCGCCATCAGTGACGATCGGGCCGGAAGCGAGGAGAGTCGGGATGGATAAAGCAGGCATGGGATTCCTGGGTTGGCCAGCGTCGGCGCGTCAGCAACGCAAACGCCGCAGGCGCGTCAAGCACCTGCGGCGTTCGGGTTGCGCTAGATGGACCTCAGGCGCATCGGAGGCGGATCACTTCGCGATCAGCGACCGCGCCAGTCCAACCGCGCCGGATGCGTTGTCGCTGAAACCGTCAGCGCCGATCTCCTTGCAGAACGCCTCGGTGATCGGGGCGCCGCCGATCATGATCTTGACCTTGCTGCGCAGGCCGGCCTCCTCGATCGCCTTGATGGTGTCCTTCATGGCGTTCATGGTGGTGGTGAGCAGGGCAGACAGGGCGAGCAACTGGACGTTCTCTTCGCGGATCGCTTTGACGAATTTTTCGGGTGGGACGTCGACGCCGAGGTCGACGATTTCGAAGCCGCCGCCTTCGAGCATGGCGGAGACGAGGTTCTTGCCGATGTCGTGCAGGTCGCCCTTGACGGTGCCGATCGCGACGCGGCCGATCGGCTTGGCGCCGGTCTTGGCCAGCAGCGGGCGCAGTGGTTCGAGCGCGGCGCGCATGGCGCGGGCGGAAATCAGCAGTTCAGGCACAAAGTATTCGCCGCATTCGAAGCGGCTGCCGACGACGCCCATGGCGGGGACGAGGACTTCCTGGAGCAGCTTCTGCGGATCGGCGCCGGCGGCGAGGGCCTGGTCGACGAGGGTGCGGGTGAGCTTGGCATTGCCGTCGATGACGGCTTCCTGCAGGGCGGTGTAATCGGTAGCCATGGGGGTCTCCTGGGCTGGGTGTGTCCGCGACATCGTATCAGCCGGTGGGCGATTGCGTTCGCTGGGCCGATCGGACGATTTCGAACATGACGGCGCGCCACCAGATCCTGACCGGCGGGGCTGACTTGCCCGAACTGCCCTCGGTCGGCTGGTGCCGGCTGCGCCAGGCGACCGATCTCGACTTGGTGCCGAAATGCCCGCCACATGCCTGGGAATTCTGGTGGATCCGGCGCGGCTGCGTCGACTGGTGGGTCGAGGGCGAGGTGCACGAGGTGCGCGGCGGCTGGTTCTACCTCACCCGTCCGGGCGAAGAACACGGCGCCTGTTCGGCCCATATCGAACCTGGCGAATTGTTCTGGGCGCAGCTGCGCATCGTGAAGAACACGCCGCTCGAACTCACCAAACTGGTGCTGGGGCTGGAAGAACTCCAGCGCCGCACCTTTCCGCTGCTGCACGATGCGACCGCGATGTGGTGGCGATTGATCGCGGAAATGACCAGCACCGAGGACACCGTCCGCCGCATCGGCGCGATCGCGACCATGCAACTGCATCTGGTCGAGGCGCTGCGCTCCGGCATGGTACCCGATCAGGGTCCGGTGCTCAGTCCCGCCATCGCGCGCGCCATCGCCTTCGCCGAGGCGAACCCCGACCTGCCCATCCCGGTCGGTCGCCTGGCCCAGGAATCCGGTCTTGGCCCGAGCCGCTTCAAGGAATGCTTCGCGCGCGAGGTCGGCGACACCCCCGCCGACTGGATTCGCCGCCGGCGCATCGCCCGCGCCAAGCGACTGCTAATGACCACCGACCTGCCGGTGACCGCGATAGCGACGCGGCTGGGATTCCCGACCAGCCAGTATTTCGCCACGGCGTTCACTCGTCTGACCGGGATGACGCCGACAATCTTCCGCACCGAGGCCGTACGGCCGCGGGCGTAGCTGCCATCACCAGGCGACGAGCCATCACCAGGCGACGAGCCATCACCAGGCGACGAGCATAGTCACCCGCGCCGAGACCGACCAGCCCGGCTGCTGGTGGTTGAGGATCTCGCCGTTGGCGTTCGGCGTCTGGGTCGGGTTGAGCGGCCACCAGCTGTCGAGCGCGAGCGCCAGCCCGGTGGCCATCGAGCGGCCGGGGATGACGACCTGGCGCACGCCGACGCTGCCGGTGAGCACGGTGGACGACTGCGTGCTGGGAGTGAATTGCGGTCGGAAGCTCTCGGTCTGGACGCCTTCCAAGCGCCAGCCGACGCCGCCCTGCACAAACGGCTGGAAGCCGCCATGCCGGGTGAAATCCCGAGGTTGCGGCCAGGCGCCGAGATCGATCCCGACCGTGCCCTGGTTGTAGCGCAGCGACCCGCCGGTGAGTTGGATGCCGGGCACCCGGCCGAAGCGGTAGTCGGCGAAAAACGAGGTCTGCTCGCCGATGGTGGCCAAGCGGCGCAGCCAATCCGGCGCCCAGCGCAATTGCGCCTCGACCCCGTAGGCGTTCAGGGTGCCGCCGATCTCGCCGCTGACCGGGATCGGATCGGGATCGGCGTGCGCGGCATCGGGTTGCCACTGGGCCCCGATGCGGCCGGTGCTGCGCGAACCGCCAGCGCTGGCGAATTCCCCGTACAGCCCGCCGGCGGCGAAGCCGAGCACCAGCCACGGGCCGTCCTCGTCGCGGGCGGTGGCGGCAGCGACCGCGCTCATCCGCGTGCCGGCACGCGCCTGCCATTCGCCGCCGGCCCACAGCGAGCCATGGCGGCCGAGGACGACACCGAGGGCGCGCACGTCGCCGGCGGTCTCGCCCCCGGTGGTGGCCAGGCCACCGGCCTCGACCTGACCGCCGAAGCGGCCGACGCCGGCCAGGCGGAAGGTGTCGAGGCGCGAGGCGTGGATCCAGCCCAGGCCTTCGTAATGGCGCTGCCCCGCATCGGCATACGGCAGTTTCACCAAGCCGAAGCCGACCGCCCGGTGCCAGGCGTTCTGGACCTTCTGGCCGCCATAGTTGCCTTCGCTGCGCACGCCGGCGCCGACGCCGATCCGCCACCACGATCCCTCGCCACCGCCGACCACGGGCAGGTAACCGATTGAAGCCGTCACTTCATCGGTGCGGGAGGTGTTGCTGCTCTGTAAATTTTTCATGGTGAGCATGCCGAAATCCGCCGCGAGCAGCCAGCGCGGCGCGAGGTGAACCGCCAGGGTGTTGCCATTGGTGCGGAAATCATCGGCATTGTGGATGGTCGAACCGGCGAAGGCGTCATTGACCCATTCCAGCCAGGCTTTGGGTTCCGGCCCCGGTGCCGGCGGCGCCGGGATGCCCGCTACCGCCGCGCCGGCCGCGCCGACGCAGAATAGCGGCAGCGACAGGCGAAGCAGACGACCGCAGCCTGGGCGCATGGTGGCCCGTCCACGCAGTGGTTCAGGTCGTGTGGTACGGGTCGACATCCACCGTCACCCGTACTGCCGCCGTCGCGGGAAGTCCACCGGCAGCCTCGAGCCGATCGAGAAACCGTTGCGCGTCACCACGCGTTGGAGCCTTGATGAGCGCGTGCCAGCGATGCTGGTCATGCAGGAACGCCAGCCCGGCCGGGTTCGGCCCGAGCACCTGACAGTTCGGCGCGGCGACGGTGTGGATCAGGGTTCCCTGGGTCGTGGCGGTCTGCTCGACCTGGACCAGTTCGGGGCCGGACCACATCACGCGCACCAGTCCGGCATAGGGTGGATAGCCGTATTCCTGGCGCTGGGCCAGGGCTTCGTCGTAGAAGGTTTTCGGCCGGTGCTCGACCGCCGCGCGCAGGGCGAGGGCGTTGATGTCGTAGGCCTGCACCACCACCGCGCCGGGGTGCTCGCCGCGCCCGGCTCGGCCGGCGACCTGGGCGATGAGCTGGTAGGTGCGCTCGGCCGATCTGAAATCCGGCTGCGCCAAGGATCGATCCGCCCCGATCACCCCAACCACGGTGACGCGCGGGAAGTCGAGGCCCTTCGCCACCATCTGGGTGCCGACCAGGCAATCGGCCTCGCCGCGCGAAAACGCGGTGAACAGCTTGGCGTGGCCCTGGCGTGTCGACACCGTGTCGGCATCGACGCGCAGGATCCTGAGACCCGGCACCGCTTCAGCGACCAGCGCCGCGAGTTGTTCGGTACCGACGCCGCGCGTGCTCATCGCCGGCTCGTTACAGGCCGGGCAACGTTCGGGAAAACCCGACGTGGCATCGCAGTAATGGCAGCGCAGAGCCGCCGCGCCGCGATGCCAGGTCATCGCGATGGCGCACGATTTGCACTCCACCGCCGCGCCGCACATGGCGCAGGCGACGATGGGGCTCCAACCACGGCGGTTGAGCAGGATGATGCCCTGGTTGCCGGCGGCCTTGGCGGCGGCCAGGCGGTCGACGAGTTCGCGCGACAGCACCGCGGCTTTCTTCTGAGCCTTGCATTCCAGGCGCATGTCGACCAGCACCGGTGCCGGCAGTTTTCCACCGCCGGGCCGGTTGGCGAGGCGCAGCACGCGGTAGCGGCCCGCGCGCACATTGGCGACGCTTTCGAGTGCCGGCGTGGCCGAGCCCAGGATCACCGGCACGGAAAGCTGCCCGCCATAGACCACGGCCAGATCGCGCGCGTGGTACCGGGGCACCGATTCCTGCTTGTAGGACTGGTCGTGCTCTTCATCGACGATGATCAGCCCCGGTTTCGGCAGCGGCGCGAAGAGCGCCGAGCGCGTGCCCAGCACCACGTCGACCTCGCCCGCCGCGACCCGGCGCCAGGCCTCGGCGCGTTCACCGGCGCTGAAGGCCGAATGCCAGACGACGGTGCGCGGGATGCGGCTGCGCACCCGCGCCGCCAACTGCGGGGTCAGGCCGATCTCGGGCAGCAAATACAGCACCTGCCGACCCTGGGCGATCACGCGCTCGGCGAGTTCGAGATACACCAGGGTTTTTCCCGACCCGGTCACGCCATAGAGCAGGAACGCCGCGTGCTTGCTGGCGGCGAGTTCCGCCGCCACCGCGTCGATCGCGGCGCGCTGTTCGTCGGTGGGCGCATGGTGTTCGCCGCGCGCCTCCATGCCGACCTCGCGGATGTCGCGCCGCAGTTCGACCGCCACGGTTTCCAATCGAACGGCCTTGAGCTGTGCCAACTTGCGCACGGTGGACTGCTGCGTTTTTGCGAGGTCGCACAACTCACCGAGCTCTATGCCCTCGGCCGGGACGTGGCTCAGGATCGCCTGCTGCCGCTTGCTGAGTTTTTCCGGCCTTTCGGCCACGAGTTGCACGACCTCGATCTCGCCGGTCAGCGCCGTCTCGCGCACCGGCTTCGGCACCGTGCCGGCAAGAAAAGCGCCGAGGCCACAGCGGTAATACCGCGCACCCCAGTGCATGAGCGCCATCAGGTGCGCCGGCACGCTGATCCCGTCCTGGCGTGGTGGCACATCCTTCAGGGGAAATTGCACTGGCTCAGGCCGCAGTTCGATCGCGACGACGAAGCCGCGCCGCTTCTGGCCTTTCAGCGGAACCTCGACGCAGTCGCCCACCGCCAGACTGCCGGCGAGTTCCGGCGTGACCCGATACGTGTAGATGCCCCGGCCAGGCAGGTCGAGCGCGACATCGGCCTGGAGCACCAGTGCGGGATCGGTCATATCAAAAGCGGGGGAATGGCCACAAAGAGCACAAAGGGCACAAAGCTACGAGGGCAAGGGTACATGGTGACCCCGCAAATTCTGCTCACCTTTTGTGAACTTTGTGCTCTTTGTGGCCATCTCCAACAATCCCGGATCAGAACTGCCCGGCGCGGGCGATGGCTTCGAGGGTCGCCCGCGCCTTGCGCATGGTCTCCTCGTATTCCTTCGCCGGTTCGCTGTCGGCGACTACGCCGGCGCCGGCCTGGACGTGGACCTCGCCCGGGGTGATCACGGCGGTGCGTAGCGCGATGCAGGTGTCGAGATTGCCCCGGAAATCGAGGTAGCCGACCGCCCCGGCGTACGGCCCGCGTTTCATCGGTTCGAGGTCGTCGATGATCTGCATCGCGCGCACTTTGGGCGCGCCGCTGACTGTCCCGGCGGGATGGCAGCAGCGCAGCGCGTCGAGCGCATCAAGATCAGGGCGCAGGCGGCCCTCGACATGGCTGACGATGTGCTGCACATGGCTGTATTTTTCCAGCACCATGCACTCGGTCAGCTTGACCGTGCCGGGCACGCAGACGCGGCCGACATCGTTGCGGCCGAGGTCGATGAGCATGGTGTGCTCGGCGCGCTCCTTGGGGTCACACAGAAGTTCCGCGCCCAGGCGATCGTCCTCGGCCTGGGTTTCGCCGCGCAAGGTGGTGCCGGCGATCGGACGCACCGACACGGTGCCGTCCTCGACCCGGACCAGCAGTTCCGGCGAGGCCCCGACCAGGCTCGCCTCGCCGCAGCGCAAATAGAACAAATACGGACTGGGGTTCAGGCTGCGCAGGCTGCGGTAGACCTGGAACGGCGTCACGGTCAGATCGGCGCTCAGGCGCTGCGACAGCACGACCTGGAAGGCATCGCCGGCCTTGATGAATTCCTGGATCTTGCGCACCGACTCTTCGAACTGCGGTTGCGGCGTGTGCTGGCGGTACTGCACCGGCAGCGGCTTCACCGGCGCGACCAGCCGCGCCAGCAAGGGCGCTTCCAGCCGGCGCTGGAGCCGGTCGAGTTCGTCCTGCGCCTTGGCGTAGGCGGCTTCGACCGACTGCCCGCCGGTGAGATCAAGATGCGTCACCAGCAGCAGATGGTTGAAGCTGTGGTCGAAGACCAGCACGGTATCGTAGCGCGCCAGGCACACGTCGGGCAGGCGCCAGACATCCGGCGGGCACTTCGGCAGCGGTTCCGCCTGGCGCACCACGTCGTAGGCGAACCAGCCGACCAGCCCGCCGAGGAAACGCGGCAAGTGGTCGGGCCGCGAACTCTTGAAGCGGGCCGCATACGCCCGCACCGCCTGGAAGCAGTCGCCGGCGAGGTGTTCGGTCGCGCCATCAGGGCCGCGCACTACCAGGCCGCCATCTTCCCAAGTCAACCGCGCGCGCGGCGCGAACCCGAGCATCGAATAGCGCGCCAAGCGTTCGCCACCGACCACGCTCTCGAACAGGAACGCCCACGGTTCATCACGCAACCGCGCCAACGCCGCGACCGGGGTCAGCTCATCCGCGACCAGCCGGCGCACCACCGGGATCAGGTTGAAACCCTGCGCAGCAAGCGCGCGGCAGGCAGAAAGGTCAGGCGTCATGGCGGAGGCACCCTACCGGCGTGATGAGGGCCGCAAAGGGTGGCCGCCGCCCGGGGATTTCAGTACCGGTACATGTCGGGCTTGAACGGCCCATCCACCGGCAACCCAAGATACCCGGCCTGCTTCTTGGTGAGTTTGGTCAGCGTCGCGCCGAGCCGGCCCAGATGCAGACGGGCGACTTCCTCGTCGAGGTGCTTGGGCAGGGTGTAGACCTTCTTGTCCAGGTTTGTGCCGTTGGTGAACAGCTCGATCTGGGCCAGGGTCTGGTTGCTGAAGCTGTTCGACATCACGAAGGACGGATGGCCCTGGGCGCAACCCAGGTTCACCAGGCGGCCCTTGGCGAGCAGAATCAGGCGCTTGCCCGGCTTGTTGCCGGCGGCGGGCCAGATCACGTGATCGACCTGTGGCTTGATCTCGTCCCAGCCCAGGTTCTTCAGGCCAGCGACGTCGATTTCCGAATCGAAGTGGCCGATGTTGCAGACGATCGCGTTGTGCTTCATCGCGTCCATGTGCTTGCGCGTGATCACGTCGCTGCAGCCGGTGGCGGTGACGAAGATGTCGCCGAAGGCGGCGGCGTCGTCCATGGTGACGACCTGGAAACCTTCCATGCAGGCTTGCAGGGCGCAGATCGGATCGATCTCGGTGATGAACACCGTCGCGCCGTGGCCGCGCAGAGTCTGGGCGCAGCCCTTGCCGACGTCGCCGTAGCCGGCGACTACGGCCTTCTTGCCCGACACCATCACGCCAGTGGCGCGCTTGATGCCGTCGACGAGCGACTCGCGGCAGCCGTAGAGGTTGTCGAACTTGGATTTCGTCACCGAATCGTTGACGTTGATGGCCGGGAACATCAACGTGCCGGCCTTCTGGCGTTCATAGAGGCGATGCACGCCGGTGGTGGTTTCTTCGCTGACGCCGATCAGCGTCTTGGCGATGCGCGAGTAGAACGTCGGATCCTGAGCAAGCTTCGCCGCGATGGACGCGAGCAGGATCGCCTCCTCTTCGCTGCCCGGCTTGCGCTTGAGGACCTTGGCGTCCTTTTCCGCGTCGCAGCCGAGATGGACGAGCAACGTCGCGTCGCCGCCGTCATCGAGAATCAGGTTCGGGGTCGTGCCATGCGCCGACCAGTCGAGAATGCGGTGGGTGTAGTCCCAGTATTCTTCCAGCGTTTCGCCCTTCTTGGCGAAGACCTCGGTGCCCACTGCGGCGATCGCGGCGGCGGCGTGGTCCTGGGTCGAATAGATGTTGCACGAGGCCCAGCGCACCTCGGCGCCGAGCGCCTGCAGCGTCTCGATCAGCACGGCGGTCTGGAGCGTCATGTGCAGCGAGCCGGCGATGCGCGCGCCTTTCAGCGGCTTCGTCTTGGCGTGCTTGGCGCGGATGGCCATCAGGCCGGGCATCTCGTGCTCGGCGATGGCGATCTCCTTGCGGCCCCAGGCGGCGAGGGAGGGATCGGCAACCACGCAGTCGGTGGCCTGGAGGGTTTTGGTCGCGGTCTTGGCCATGGGTGGCTCCTATATCGCTCCATCGTGATACGATGATGGATGAAGCAACCGGGAACTTGCCGACCTCCGGCGTGGCGGGGTCTGGTGGATTCATCGCACGGAGACGACGGGAAAAACCGATATTCCTGATCAGTGTCCTTGCTTCGCCCCGTTCCGGCGATGATATGCCGCCCATGTTCGTCGACGAAGCGCATATCACGGTCCGGTCCGGCAATGGCGGCAGGGGGGCGGCGACGTTCTACCGCGAGAAGTTCATCCCCGAAGGCGGCCCCGACGGCGGTGATGGTGGCGATGGCGGCGACGTGATCATCACCGCGATCTCGCATTCCAACACTTTGCGTGCCTTCATGCGGCGGCGGAAGTGGCGCGCCGAGGACGGCGCGAACGGCATGGGCAAGCGCTGCTTCGGCAAGGCCGGGGAAGACCTGCACATCCCGGTTCCCCCCGGAACCGTCGTCCGGCTCGATGAAACCGGTGAAATCCTCGCCGACCTGGCGAAGCCCGGCGACCGCGTGGTGGTCGCCGCCGGCGGCAAGGGCGGCAAGGGTAATGACAAGTTCAAGACGGCAACGAACCAGACGCCGAGGCAGTTCGGCCCCGGCACGCCCGGCATCGAACTCAAGATCAAGCTGGAGCTGAAACTGATCGCCGATGTCGGCATCGTCGGCTTCCCCAACGCCGGCAAGAGCACCCTGCTCGCGCGCTTGTCGGCCGCGACACCGAAGATCGCCGCCTATCCGTTCACCACGCTGAATCCCAACCTGGGCGTGATCGAACGTGCCGACCGCACCCTGGTGCTCGCCGACATCCCCGGCCTCATCGAAGGCGCCGCCGATGGCAAGGGTCTCGGGCACCGCTTCCTGCGCCACGTCGAGCGCTGCGCCTGGCTGCTCCACCTGGTCGATGGCTCCGAGGGCACCGCCGAGGATCTAGCCGATCGCGTGCGTGTGCTCAACCGCGAGCTCGAACGCTTCAGCGCCACGCTCGCCAAGAAACCGCAGGTGGTGGTGCTCAACAAGGGCGACACCCGCGATCTCGACGGCCTTGCGGCTGAACTGGCGACGATTTTGGGCCTTGAGCAAGTGCCGGTGATCTCGGGCGTCAGCGGCATCGGCATGCAGGAACTCGGCAATCGGCTGTTCGCCCTCGTCCATCCGGTGGTGTAGCGCGACGGTCGTCAACCTGCGCTGGCGGCGGCCTTCAGAGAACACACGCTGACTTTTTCTAGCGCTGCCTCTATGTGGCCTATGTGTTCTTTGTGGCCATCATTCATCCCTTCCTCGACCGAGTAATTCCCCCGCCAGCAGGCCGGCGGGCTGGAAGCTGGCAGGCGCGGATCCCGCCGTCATAGTCGCGGCAACGGAGACGCCCGCGATGAATCCTCGTGAAATCCTCAAGGCGATGGTGCAGCTGCGTTCCTCCGATCTTTTTCTCAAGGTCGGTGGGCCGCCCCGCGTCCGCGTCGACGGCAGCGTGCGCCAGCTCGGCAACACCGCGTTGACCAAGGACGACATGCGCGATGCGTTCCTCCTCATCATCGAAGAGCACGCGCGCGAGACGTTCAAGAAGACGCACGAGGTCGACACCGCCTTCGAAGACGCCGAGATCGGCCGCTTTCGCGTCAATGCCTTCATGCAGCGCGGCCAGATCGGCATGGTGCTGCGCCACGTGAAAAGCGAGATCCCCGACTACAAGGGACTCGGTCTGCCGGTCGAGACCTTCGAGCGCCTGGCGATGCTGCGGCGCGGCTTGGTCCTGGTCACCGGCATCACCGGGTCGGGCAAGAGCACGACCTTGGCGTCGATGATCCAGTACATGAACAAGACGACGAACCGGCACATCATCTCGGTCGAGGATCCGATCGAATACAGCTACGTCGACGACCGCTGCATCATAAATCAGCGCGAGGTCGGCATCGACACCCGCGACTTCAAATCCGCCCTCCGTAACGCCATGCGTGAGGCCCCCGACGTCATCCTGATCGGCGAGATGCGCGACGTCGAGACGGTGCAGGCCGCGATCGACGCCGCCGAGACCGGCCACTTGGTGCTGTCGACGCTGCACACCATCAACGCGCAGCAGACGATGGAGCGCATCATCAACTTCTTTCCGCCGTACCAGCACGCGCTCATCCGCATGCAGTTGTCGCTGGTCTTCCAGGCGGTGGTCAGCCAGCGCCTGATTCCGCGCCGCGATGGCCCGGGTCGGGTGCCCGGCATCGAGATGATGATCGCGACCCCGACCATCAAGCAGATGATCGAAGAAGGCCGCACCCTAGAGCTCTACGGCGCCATCCGCGACAGCGAGCATTTCGGCTGCATGACCTTCAACCAGAGCCTGTTCCGTCTGTGCGAGAAGAACCTGATCTCGCGTGAGGACGCGCTCGCGACCTCGGACAACCCGGAAGAGATGGAGATGCTCTTTCGTGGCATCCAGCGCGGCAGTTCGACCCAGCTCATGCCCGCAGTTGGCGGCGGTGCGGTCAAGCGCTGAACAAGCCTCCATCCCGACGTTCCGCAGCGGCACAAGCGGTGTGCGGCCACGGCCGGAAGAGCGTCGCCTTCGACTCCATTGACACTGGTCCGAGACGCCGTTAGCACCCGCAACGTCAAGCCAGCGCAACAAAACCGCGCGCGGAAACCGAAAGGACAACCATGGCCCTGGAAGAAGACGTCATCAAGCTGCTCAAGAGCGAAGGCTATCGCATCAACGAGGCCATCCGCGATGCCCTTGACGATTTCCTCTCGACTGTCGAGGAGGAGAACGAGGACATGGAGGAGAACCTCGACGATAGCGACGAGAAGGAAGAAGCCGACGAGTGACGCTGTGGCCGAGGGCCCGGCCAGCGTCGTCGGGCTTCGCGGCCATCGGCCACCTGGCACCGGGTACTGGCTATCGGCCACCGGTTAAGCGTGGCTGGTTCTAGCGCGTCAGGCCACCCAGAGACCCCTTGCTCTTGCGGTCGGCGCAGGCGCCGGTGACCAGCCCGACTCCGATCCAGCAGGCGAGCAGGCTGGAGCCGCCGTAACTGATAAACGGCAGGGTCACTCCGGTGACCGGCATCAGGTTGGTAGCCACCGCGAGATTGATCGACGCCTGGCCCACGATGAGGCTGGCGAAGCCGGCACACAGCAGCGTGCCGGCCGGATCGCGGCAGCGTCCGGCCGCAATCAGGCAGGCCGCGCCGAATCCGGCGATGAGCAGCACCAACGGCAAGGTGCCGGCAAAGCCGGTCTCCTCGCCCACCACCGCCAGGATGAGGTCGGTGTGCTTTTCCGGCACCCAACCCAGGCGATTCTGGTCCCCAGCGGCCCAGCCCTTGCCGGTGCCCTGGCCCGAACCGATCGACCGCACCGAGCGCGCCGTCTGGTAGGCTTCCGCCAGGGCGTAGGCGTCGGGGTTCTGCCACGCCTGGATGCGTTTCCATTGGTAACCGTCACGCGGAAGGAAGGCGATGACGAGCGCCGCCAGGCCGACTACGGCCAGGGCAAGCATGGCGAAATGCCTGAACCGCATGCCCGACACCACCAGCACGCCGGCGGCCATCGGCACGAAGGTGAGCGCGCTGCCCATGTCCGCCGACTTGGCGATCAGCGCTGAGGGCAGCCCGGCGATGACCAGCGCCAGGCCGAGGTGCTGCCACTCGCGGACATTGAACCAGGGGTAGGACAGCAGCCGCGCCAGGGCAATCAGGGTCGCGAGCTTGATCATCTCGACCGGCTGCACCCGCAGGCTGCCCAGCACGATCCAATTGGCCTGGCCCTTGATGCGCGGAACCAGCGGCGTATCGGCGGCGGCGATCATGAAACCGATCACCAGCAGGGCGAGAACGTACAGCGGCCAGGCGAGCTCCTTCCAGAACGACAGCCGAACGTGGCCCACGCCGACCGCGGCCACCAGCGCGATCAGCCACCATTGCAACTGCGCCCGCGCCTCGCGACCCATGCCCAGGGCCTGGTCAGGGTCATAGGTCGCGCTGGTGACGAAGATGATCCCGAAGAGGGTGAGGACACCAGCCAGGCTGATCGCCGTCAGCGGCAGGTTGCCGGTGCGCAGGCGCTGCAGCATCAGCCGACCAGCGGAGCTGAAACCGGGGGAACTGAAACCGGGGGAACCGTGGGAAAGTCGGCGGAAAACGCCATCATGGCCTCCGGCACGGTTGGTAGGCGTCGGGCACCGACCGGCAAGGAGGTGACGAAGCTGGCGGGATCAGCGCCGCCGCCAGCAGCGTCTTCATCACGCCTTCATGGACGGGTGATACACGATGGGTCGCGAACCCGGTCAATCAGTCCTGTCATCGCGAGGAATCCATGGTATATTTCCGCCGCACCCAACCGGAGCTGATCATGTCCCGGATCGATTACCGCGCCATCACCTCGGTGAATCCCGAACTATCCGCCGACCTGTCGCAGGAGGCCCTGGAGTTGGCCGAGCGGGTGAACCGCAAGTTGCAGGAGCAGAGCGGCGGCTACCAGGTCGTGCCCGAGGTCGGGGTGGTGAAGCGGGATGAGGCGGCGGCGGGAGTGGAAGTCAAACCGTGATGGGGTGAATGCTTGAATGCTTGAATGCTTGAATGCTTGAATGCTTGAATGCCTGACTTTCCCTGAAATCTGAGTTGCGTCGGGAAGCCAGGCGCCAGCGTTAGGGGCATGACGCCTGATCCTGCGGCTGCGGTGGTCCTGCTTTCTGGGGGGCAGGATTCGACGACCTGCCTTGCCTGGACGCTGAAACGGTTTCGCCGGGTCGAGGCGGTGACCATCGATTACGGCCAACGGCATCGCATCGAGTTGGAGGCGGCGGTCGCGGTTGCGCGTTTGGCAGGCGTGCCGCAAAGCGTGATTCCGTGTGATTCTTTCCGCGCGCTGGGCGGCAATTCGCTGACCGGGAATGAAGCCGTGGTCGACGGTGTCGTGGCGGCGACCGGGTTGCCCAACTCCTTCGTGCCGGGGCGGAACCTGGTCTTCCTGACCCTCGCCGCCGCCTTCGCCTGGCAGCGGTCGATCCCGCACCTGGTTGCCGGGGTTTGCCAGACCGACTTCAGCGGCTATCCGGACTGCCGTCAGACGACGTTGGACGCTCTGCAAGCGGCGCTCTGTGCCGGGATGGATTTCCCGTTCGAGATCCACGCGCCGCTCATGCATCTGACCAAGGCGGAATCCGTGCATTTGGCGCAGGAACTCGGCTGCCTGCCGTGGCTCGCGCACAGCCACACCTGCTACAACGGCAGCCGGCCCGCTTGCGGCACCTGTCCGGCCTGCCGTCTGCGGGCGAAGGGATTCGCTGAGGCGGGTGTCGCTGATCCCCTCATGATGGTCCGCTGATGACGGGTCGGTGAACGCTCGCGGCTGACTGGCGCTCGCGTGGGCTTGCGCCTTCCGCCGGTGGCCTAACCTCCGCGCCCCATGCCCTGCGGCGACCGTCTGACCCGGCCGATCTCGTTCTGGCGCAGCCTCGTCACGATGCTGGCGCTGATGGCGTCGGCGTTTGCCGGGCGTGCTCCGACCGACGAACCCGTCCCGGACGATGCCGACCAGGCCTGCATCCGGCCGGCCACGTCGAGCGCCGTTGCGGTCGCGACGGCGGTTTCGGTCTCTAACACAACCTTCGTCTCATCAGTGGTCTTCCCCTGGAACCTGGGCGTGTCGGTTGCCTCAGCCGCGCCCGTCGTTCCCGCACCGGCATTGGCGGTCCCAGGCCCGCGCCTGGGTTCCGCCAACGGTCCGCGCGCGCCGTAATTTCCGCTTTATCATCCTCCGCCCAACCTCCCCTTCCCCCAGGTGCCGGATCCGGCACCAGCAAAGGCATCCCATGTTCACCCGCGTTTCCCTCCTCATCGCCTCCACCACCATCGCCCTCAGCGCCGGCGACGGCGCCCCGCCCGCCACCGCCCCCAGCAGCACCTCGCCGTCACCCGACCATCCGGCCAATCCTGCGCAGCAGCAGGGCAGCCCCTGGACCATGATCATCCTCATGGTTGGCGTCTTCGCCGTGATGTGGTTCCTCCTCATCCGCCCGCAGAAGAAGGAAGAGAAGCGCCGTCAGGAACTCATCGGCGCCACCAAGCGCGGCGACAAGGTTGTCACCATCGGCGGCCTGCACGGTACCGTTGAGGCCGTGGGCGAGCAGACCATCGACATCCGGGTCGGCGAGGACAAGAACAGCGTCCTGATGACCTTCAACAAGACCGCCATCCTCACCAACACCACCGCCAACGCGTCGACCGTCGACGCGGCGAAGAAGTGAGGCGGGCCCCATGCTCCGCAGACTGATCATCCTCGGCGCCGTCTTCGGCGCCGCGTTGCTGTTGCTCACCATCAAAAACAAGGTCTGGGTCGGCCAGCAGGAACTCCAGGCCGAACTGCGCCAGTCGCAGACCACGGCCACTGTGTTCGAGGTCGTCCTCAAGGACGTTGCCGGCGTGCCCCAGGCGGCCCGCGACAAGGACGACGCTGACCGGCTGGCCGCCGAGATCGACCGCCGCCTGAAGGGCGACGACCGCCAGGCAGCGATTCCGTTCGAGAAGGTCGCGGTCAGCGCCGACCATCGGGTACAGATCACGGTATCGGCTGAGACGGCGGCCAAGTCTGACGATCTCAAGTCGCGCATCCAGGGACGCCCGGTCAAGCGCGACAATCCGCCGCGCTCGCTCTTCCACCTGACTCAGGGCATCGACATCAGCGGTGGCGTGGAATTCATCTGCCGCCTGCACAACCAGGAGGGCGACAACGTCCCCGCCACGGAAGAGGTGATCCACATCCTGCGCAGCCGCCTCGACCAGCGCGGACTTACCGAACCGGTGGTGGCCAAGCTGTCCAACGGCGACGTGCAGGTGGTCATCCCCGGCGGCACCAAGGCCGACGCCGCCCGCACCCGCAAGGTGCTGGAAACCGCCGGCCAGCTCGAGTTCCGCGAGGTGCTCTACCCGTATGCCGACAAGCGCAGCTACATGATTAACGCTGAACTCGGCAAGGAAGGCTCGCCGATCGTCGACAAGGGCAACGGGCGCTACGTCCTCGCCCCCGGAGTGACCGACATCTACCTTGGCCGCGGCGAGATCATCGCCCCGCACGAGACCGAGATCGGCAAGGCACCGAACCAGTTCTTCCGCCTCGGCAAGCCCGAACTGACCGGATCCGATGTCGCGGATGCCGCCGAAACCCTGCACAACGGCAGCCTCGCGGTGTCGATCACTTTCACCACCATCGGCGCAGGCAAGAACGAGCAGTTCACCCAGCGGTTGCACAAGACCGGACCCCAGCACGGCAACAGTCAGGGCACCGGCGTCCTGGCCATCCTGTATGACGGCGTGGTGAAGAGCGCGCCCTACGTCGAAAATCCCTCGATCAAGGAATGCCAGATCTCTGGTCGCTTCACCAAGGAGGAGGTCGATTCGCTCAAGACCACCTTGAGGGGCGGTGCGCTATCCGTCACCCCGGAGGTGCTCTCCGAGCGCGTCGTCGGCGCCACCCTGGGCGAACAGACCGTCAGCAAGGCCATCTACGCCATGGTCGCCTCGGCGCTGCTGGTGATCCTGTTCATGTTCATGTATTATCGCGGGCTGGGCCTGGTGGCCAACCTCTGCCTTCTGGTGTCGGCCATCCTGATCACGGCCACCCTGTCGGTTTTCGATGCCACCCTCACCCTGCCAGGCCTCGCTGGACTGGTGCTGACCATCGGCATGGCCGTGGATACCAACATCCTGATCTTCGAACGCATCCGCGAGGAACTGCGCGGTGACAAGGGCATGAAGGCGGCGATCGCCGCAGGTTACGATCGCGCCTTCGTCACCATCTTGGATTCCAACCTCACCACGATCCTCACGGCATTCATCCTGTACGTGATCGGAACCGGCCCGGTCCAGGGCTTCGGTCTGACCCTGATGATCGGCGTCTCCATCTCCATGTTCTCCGGGATCTTCGTTGGCCGGATGATCACCGACTGGCTGTATCGCGGCAAGGAAACCGCCGCGATGGCGAGCTGGATTCCGGAACTGCACCTGCCGTATGTCGAATGGCGCGTATTCGGCTACGTCTTCTCGATCGTCACGGCAGTGCTGGCCCTGGGCTGGTTCAGCCTGGGCCACCTCTTCACCGGCGGGACCTTCGATCGCCACTTCGACATCGAGTTCACCGGCGGCAACATGGCGCAGGTGATCTTCAAGCGCCCCGTGGCGTCGAGCGAGGTCGAGCAGGCGGTGCAGGCGGCGTGGAACAATCTTTCGCCCGAGCAGCGCAAGGACTCGGTCCTCGATCCGGCTGAACTGCGCAAGCAGCCCTACCATCCCGAGTTCGGCGGCGGCTCGTCCTCGCGCCAATGGATGTTCCGCGGTCGCGATGAGGAAGGCTCGAAGCTGGAAACCGAACGCGCAGCGATCGAAGAAAAACGGACCGTCCTCGTGCGCAAGATCAAGGTGCTGCGCGATGTCGGCAAGAACGAGAAGGTTGACCAGGCCCAGGTCAATAAGCTGGAAGCCGAGCTCAAGCCGCTCGACGAGCAGCGCAACAGGCTGACCGACGAGATCGCCAGCCGCACCGAGGCGTTCAAAGCGTCGCTGTCGCAGGCCTTCGGCGACTGGCTCGATCGCGAAGGCGACGAGATCGCCGCCGCGACCTGGAAGGACAACCGCCTGAGCGTGGTTCTGCGCACCCTCGAAACCCCGAACCAGACCCAGCTCGCCGAGATCCAGGCCCGCCTTGCGAAGTACGGCCAGATCACGGTGACGGCACCTCCGCCCGAGATCCCGCACGGACTCCAGGTGACTGCGGCCTACGCCGACCGGCCTGCCGGCAAGACCAGCGCCGATGATCCGGTGTCGAAGCGCTTCGCCACCCTGCTCATCCCCAAGGACGCCAAGCCGGACGACGCCGCTAACATGCAGGCGCTCCTGCCGGTGGCGGTTGATCTTTTCAACCGGGTCGCAGAGACCGGTGCTGCACTCAAGGTGACGGTGGCGAAGCCGTTCCCGTCCACCGAGCACTTCAGTGGCCAGGTCGCCGCGCGCATGAAGGTGCTCGCCCTCGTCGCTGTGCTGCTCGCCCTGGTCGGCATCCTCGCCTACATCGCGGCGCGGTTCGAGTTCCGCTTTGGCATCGGCGCGGTGGTCGCGCTTTTCCACGACGTGCTGCTGGCACTCGGCATCGCGGTGGCGCTGGGGGTGAAGATCGACCTCAACGTGATCGCCGCCCTGCTGACCATCATCGGCTTCTCGATCAACGATACGATCGTGACCTTCGATCGTATCCGCGAGAACATGAAGAAGATGCCGGGCGAGCCGATGGAAAAAATCATCGACCTCGCGGTCGCCCAGACCTTCCCGCGTACCGTCCTGACCACCGGCACGGTGCTGATCACCGCCATAATCCTGCTGATCTTCTCCGGCGAGGCCCTGTATTCGTTCAACCTCGTCCTGGTCATCGGCATCATCTCGGGCACCTACTCGTCGGTGTTCGTCGCCTCGCCGCTCATCCTCGCCTTCAAGGGCAGGGTGATCGCGCCGAAGCCCGAGCCGGAAGGCCCCGAAGCCGGTATTCTCGCGAAGAAGGATTGATCTGATACTCGCTGCCTCAATAGGCCTTGCCGCACCTGGTGCGGCAAGGCGGTAGCCACAAAGAGCACAAAGGCCACAAATCACAACCTATGTGATTCTTGTGCTCCTGGGCCATCCCTGCTGACGTGATTTATCCAGTCCAGGTGCATCCCGACGCAGACAAGGGCAAAATCGCAAGTGCGCCCCAGATGCAAGGCGGGAGAAGGGAGTTTGGCAGCGCCAAATGACCGACGACCAACGCCGCAGCTGGGGTGCAATTGCGATTTTGCCGGTCAGATCGCGCCGCCTGGTGGAGCGACTACCAGACGATCGACGTTGGCCGTGCGGGGCAACTCCAGCATGAAGCGGATCGCGCCAGCGATGTCCTCGGCCCGGCACATCCGCTCCGGGTCCGGGCGCTGGGTCGCGGGCCAGATCTCGGAATCGGTCGCGCCGGGGGCAATGACCCCGACCCGGACGTTGGTGCCGCGCAGTTCCTCGCGCAGGACGCGGCTCCAGGCTTCCAGGCCGGCCTTCGAGGCGGTGTAGGCCCCGGTAGCGGTGAAGGCGGCCTCGGCCGCAACGCTGGAGACGTTGATGATCCAGCCGCCGCGTCGACCGCGCAGGTGCGGCAGAGCGGCCTGGGCAAGCAGCATCGGCACGATCAGGTTGAGGCGCAGGTGGCGTTCGAGGTGCTCCGGCGTCACCGCGCCGATCGCGGCCTGTTCGTAGACCCCGGCGTTGTTGATCACCGCGTCGAGCCCGCCGAAGCGCTCGATGCTGCGCGCCACCACCTCGGCGGGGGCGTTGGCTGCGGTCAGGTCGAGTGCGATCGGCAGCGCCTCGCCGCCCTCTGCGTTGATCTGGGTGCAGAGATCGTCCAGCCGGCCGCCTCGGCGCGCGACGAGGACCAGCCGGTGCCGTCCGGCCAGGGCCTTGGCGGTGGCGGCGCCGATGCCCGACGAGGCACCGGTGATGAGGACGACGCGGTTCATGCCGGCGCAGGCTGCCCTGATCCAGGGGGCCTGCCAGCGTCGACCATCCACCTCTGCCCGGTTTCGGGGTTGGCGCGACAGGTCGGTAAGCCGCCCCACGACCAGGCGTCTTTTCGGGCAAGGAAACACCCATGCCCCGTCCCATTCTGCTGCGTCTCGTCTTTGTTCTGGCCGTTGCCGCCATTTTCTGCGGCGGGGCAGTGATCGTTCCCGGCTTGGCCGCCGGAGAGGCAACCTCGTGGTCGCCGACCGTGAAAAAGGCGGCGCCGAGTGTGGTCACGGTGTTCACCACCAAGGAGATCAAGCGCGAGCGGATGCATCCGATGTTTCCGATGATTCCATTTCCGTTCGGGGACGATGAGGGGCAGCCGTTCGGCCCGCGCGGCGGACCCCGGCGGAACCATCCCGGGCATGACGGCGACCCCGGTACCATGCGCCAGCGCGGGCTCGGGTCGGGCGTGGTGGTCGGCGCCGACGGTCTGATCCTCACCAACAACCACGTCATCGCCGGCGCTGACGACATCCGCGTTGCCCTCCAACGCGGTCAGCGCGAATACCCAGCGAAACTCGTCGGGGCCGATCCCAAGACCGACCTCGCCGTGCTCCGGGTCGAGGGCGCCAAGGACCTGCTGGCGATCGCCTGGGGCGATTCCGACAAGCTCGAGATCGGTGATCAGGTGCTGGCGATCGGCAACCCGTTCGGCCTCGGCCAGACCGTCACCGCCGGGATCATCAGCGCGCGCGGCCGCGCCGTCGGCCTGACCGACTATGAGGACTACCTTCAGACCGATGCTGCGATCAATCAGGGCAATTCCGGTGGCGCCTTGGTCGACGCCGAAGGCCGGCTGATCGGCATCAACACCGCCATCCTCAGCCCCAACGGCGGCAGCCTCGGCATCGGCTTCGCGGTGCCCGCCAACCTGGCGCGCACCATCATGGGTTCGCTGGTCGACAAGGGGAAGGTCGTGCGCGGATTTCTTGGCCTGCAGATCCAGCCGGTCACCCCCGAGGTCGCCCGCGCTTTCAAACTGCCTGACAACACCGGCGCTCTGGTCGGCGATGTCCTCGGCAGTTCGCCAGCCGAAAAGGCCGGTGTGAAGGCGGGCGACGTGGTGGTCGAGTTCGGCGGCAAGAAGATCGAGGACGCGCGCCAGCTGCGCCTGCTCGCCGCCGGCACCGCGCCGGGCACGCAGGTGAAGCTGCGCATTAATCGCGACGGCAAAGACGTGACCGTCGACGTCACCCTGAAGGAACTGCCTGCGACTTTCGCCAAGATGGGCGGCGGTGAGGTGGAAACCCCCGACCAGCACGCCCGATTGGGCCTGGCGGCGGTGCCGCTCGATGACGCCCGGCGCGCCCGTCTGAACGTGCCCACCACCATCGACGGTCTGGTGGTGCTGAGCGTGGTGCCCGGTTCGCGCGCGGCCGAGGCCGGCATCGCCTCCGACGAGGTCCTGGTCGAGGCCGGCCGCAAGCCGGTGCGTTCACCCGAAGATCTCGCCGCCGCGATCAACGCCGCCAAGGAGGACCTCGTCCTGCGCGTCTGGGGCCGCAACGGCCTGCGCTATGTCGTGGTGCCGATGGGTGAGAAGCGCTGATGATCCCCGCGTCGCCCTGTCCCTGCGGCCATGCGCGGATTCGTCCTGGGGATTGACCGCCGCTCGGCCGCAGGCAAGCATGAGCAGCCTGGAGATCATCATGCACCTGCGTCCGCTCATCATCCTGACCCTCGGTGCCGCCATCCTGGTGGCGCATGCCGCCGAGGACGACGGTCTCATCCGCAACGGCAATGATGATCCCGTCCCGGCGGCGACCCCGGCCGCCCCGGCAACCACACCCGCGCCACCTGCCGCCGCGCCCGTCCCACCTGCTGCGCCCGCTGCGGCCGCAGTCGCTCCTGGCAAAGAGGACGCGCACTTCCTTTATGCAGACGATTGGTTCACCTCCGAGTTGGCTTACGCGAACGAGGGCTGGATCTATGTCTACCTGAGCAAGCAACTCCAGGCCCCGGCCGAGGGCACCCGCAATGAAGGCCAATACCTCAAGGTGGGTGATGGCAAGGAACTGTGGACTAGACACGCTTGGCGCAGCCGTCCAGCGGTGGCAGCCGACTTGCGCCTGGGAGCCACGATCATCATCTTCGAGAGCAATTCGGTGGATGAGGTGTACCGCGCCCCACGAGACCGCGAGAACGCTCGCCACGGCAGTTGGTTCCTGTCCAAGATCACCGACTTGGATCAACTATTCAAACAAGTGGTCCGGGCCGGCAGCTACAACGCCCACACCGGGGCGATTCGCGTACCGATGAAGTGACGACCGCCGGGTGGGATGGCCCAATGGTGCCCCCTTGGCCATGAACAATCTGGTCCGCCGGTTCAGCCGCCGCGCTCCTTCTGCGGCGCGTTGCGCGGAAAGCTGCACAACGGGCGGTTGGCGCCTGGCTGGGTCAGCATCTGGTGCACGGTCATGCGCTTGAACGTGGTC
This sequence comes from Candidatus Kuenenia stuttgartensis, assembly GCA_945876185.1. Classification (GTDB taxonomy): domain Bacteria; phylum Planctomycetota; class UBA11346; order UBA11346; family UBA11346; genus BJHQ01. The sequence goes on from CAMCMZ010000022.1 coordinate 22,516, forward strand.
TCGACCGCCGCCATGGCATTGTCGAGTCCACGATGGAGCGGGCACAGGTCGGCGCCGTGGTCTTCAAGCTGCAACGGACAGGCGGTGATGCGCTGGATCGGATCGATGGCCTGGACCACGTCGTAGACGCTGAGCACCTTGGGATCGCGGGCGAGGACGAAGCCGCCGTGCAGGCCGCGCTGAGAGTTCACCAGCCCGGCTTTAGCGAGGATCTGCATGATCTTGGCGAGGTAGCCCACCGACACCCGGGTGCCATGGCTGATCTGGTCGGCGGTGTGCGCCGCGTCGGAATTCTCGGCGAGAAAGACGATGGCGCGAAGCGCATATTCGGCGGTCTGGGACAGCATAGGCGGCTCGCATGGCGGTGGCGGCCCGGGCAGGGGCACCTCCGCATAGATGGACCAACATATCCTGAAAGCCGAAAATGGTAAGTCGTCTCTCGCTGTGCTAGCGTGCGGCGCATGAGCGAATCGCTTGCGATCCGGGTCTGGGTCGATCCCGGCTGCACCTCGTGCGGCTGGTGCGGCCAGCTTGCGCCCGCCGTCTTCCAGGTCGGCCAGCACGGTAGCGAGATCAGTGCCGCCGTGCGCTGCGATGGCAGCAGCGACGACAATTGGGAGCACCGCTCGCCGCTACGCGAAAACGCGATCGACGCGGCCGAAGTGCGGTTCCTCCATTTCGTCGCGGCCGGGTGCCCGGCCCAGGTCATCCACGTGGATGATCCCACTGCAAACACCCAGGACCCGGTATCAGGGCTGCCGATCGCGAGCTGATGCCGTCAGCGCCCCGCGCCTACGGCATCAGCAACGAAGCATTCCTCAAGTGAATCCCACAATCCGGGGATCTCGTGCGCCAGGTTGGGGTCGCGTTCGGCCAGGACGAGGCGATTGCGCAGGGTGTAGGCGCGCTTCAAGCGGGCGATGTCGGGAAGGTCCGGCGATTCGAGGACGTAGTTCGGGCTGAGTTCTGGTCGGATGCGTGGGTGCAGCGTGGCGACGTGGGCCTCGGCCTCGGCCGAGGTCATGGTGTGGTGTTTCCAGTGGAAGCCGTAGCCCTTCAGGCCGTACTGCTGGCGCGCCTCGGGCTTGGCCACGATCGACAGCGGCAGCACGGCGTAGGTGAAGAACAGGTAGCGGTGGACGGCGTTGAATTCGGTCGGATAGGCGTTGAGCATGGCGACGGTGTTGGAGATCGACTGCGCGGTTTCGCCAGGGAAGCCGATGATGAAGGTGCTTTTGGTGTTGATCCCCGCGATCGCCATGGCGCGGATGCCGACGAGGATGCGCTCCGGGGTGATGTGCTTGTGCATCGCATTGAGAATGCCGGGATCGCCGGATTCGATGCCGAACAGCGCCTCGTGGCAGCCCGAGGCCTTGAGCAGGTGCGCCAGTTCCTCGTCAATGAGGTCGACCCGGATCAGGCCGCGCCAGCGGGCATGCAGATCCGCCGCGATCAGTTTCGTGCAGAGTTCGATCGCGCGTTCGCGGGTGCCGAACAGGTTGTCGTCGGTGAAATAGATCCGGCGCAGGCCATCGCGATCGGGCGGCAAGCTGCGGATCTCGTCGACGACGCCGTCGATGCCGCGCTTGCGGCCTTTGCGCAGGCCTCGGAAATCGCAGAAGGCGCAGTCGAAGCCGCAGCCGACGCCGGCCTGGATCGGGATCCACGCGCCGTCGGGGCGATGGCGGCAGCGGCTCCAGTCGACCTCGACCTCGACCCAGGGTTCAGTGACCACCGGGTTCAGTTTCCATTTCCCCCCGCCGCCATCGGCCTCACCGGTCGACGGAGCGAAGTGCGCCACGTTGTCGAGGCCGCGCCAGTCCCTGCCGTCGCGCAGGCATTTCACGATCGCGGCCAGGGTCTGCTCGCCGGCTTCGCTGACCACCAAAGCGTCGGCGGGCGAAGGGCGGCTCTCATCCATGAGGTAGTTGTGCTCGGACACCGCCGGGATGATGGCCGGATCCATGCGGCCCTTTTCAACCAGGCGGCGGTGCTGGTACGACTTCCAGACCTGGATGCCGCCGAGGATGATCAGGGAATCGGGCGACAGCCGGCGTACCTCGGCCGCAACCTCGTCGATGCGCTCGGCGAACGGCATGAAGGTGGTCGAGATTGCCACCGCACGCGGCCCGGTGGCGAGCAGGCGGTCGAGCCGTTCGCGGTCAGCGGTGAAGGACTGCACCACTTCCACGGCAAGGTGATGGCGTTCAAGGTACTGCTGCAGCCAGGCGCCGTTGAGCGAGACGAACTCGGGCCAGCCGGTGGTCACCCGCCGCGCCGTCGCGGCGGGGTCGCGGCCCTCTTCGAAATACGCCTGGAGCACGTGCAACGAGGCCGGCAACCCGGCGATGTGCAGGCGCATGCCATCGCGGGCATGCTGACCGAGAACCTCCATGGGGGCGTCGCCGGCGATCACCACAAGGTCGAGTCGGTCTTGGGGCATGTGAGTCCTTTCCGATGATTTCGTCCGGATTCGAACCGGCCGTGTGCTGAAGGCCTGGCAGCGTCGTCGTCAGGACGCGCGCGCCAAGGCAGTCTATACCGCGACCGGGTGCCTCGCGTTGGCATCGTTCTTGGCGACCTCGTACAGCGCACTGGTACCCGCCTCTGTTCGCCACACCGGTGCGGAAACCCTGCCCAGTCGGCTTGTCGCAGCCCAGATTCGGAAGTATTCTCGGGGCAGGAGCCAGCCATGTCCCCATCCCGCATCATCGGTGCCGCCCTCATGCTTGCGCTGGGCGCCTTCCTGGCATCCGCTTCTGCTGGCGAGAGCCTGCAGAAGAATTACTTCACTATCTACGCGACGGTGCGCGGCGAAGTCCTCAAAGGGAAGCTGACCTTCAGTTCGACCGAGGCAACGATCACCGGCGTCGCCTGGGACACCGTCATCGTTCCCTACACCGGCACCAAGTCGGTGAACGACAAGAAGGAGGCCACCGGCTACGCCGCCACCGGCAAGATCGACAACGGCGCCGGGGTGACTTCGTTCTCGGTCCAGATCTCGATCACGGAGAAGGATAAACAACCAGTCAAGGTCGCGACCGGGACGGTGTCCTTCGAGCCCAAGGATCCCAAGAAGGGCACCAAGCAGTCGGTCGCCTTCACCAGCGAGAAGCCCGCGAAGCCAGGCAAGTAGGCCAGCGGAAGCCAGCGCAGGTGATGTTGCACCGTCACCTGCCGTCGCAGGCCACCTCAAAAGTCGGTTGGTGGCATCCTTCGGATGCTGCTTTTCCGGCCGGCGAAACGCCGGCGCTCCCAGGAAGGCCGACTTTTGAGGTGCCCCGGTGCCGTTGGGTGCCGTTGGCGGCGGACCGATTGACACCTCCGGTTGTCCACCAAGCTCTCCGCCGCACAGCCGGGGCCCGGAAGTTGGAGCCTGCCGAACCTGGTCAGGCCTTGACGGGAGCAGCCATAAGGCGGGCGAAGGCGTTCCGGTAACTCCGGCTGTGCATTATTATTCCACCGCCGATCCTGCAGGAATGATCCGGATTGGCATCGGATCCATGCGAAAAGACGGGATTGCGGACGCCGAACCGGTACCCGGTGGACGACGTGCGGTGGGTCCACTAGCGTTCTCGCCTCAGCAAGGAGCCCGCATGTCCCTCGCCCTCGTCTTCCCCGGTCAAGGCGCCCAAGTCGTCGGCATGGGCATGGAACTCGCCCAGAAGCACCCAATTGCCCGGGAACTTCTCGACCGCGCCGACCGCGCGCTCGGTTTCGGTCTGTCGGACATCATCGCCAACGGCCCCGAGGCCGACCTCACCCGCACCGACATCAGTCAGCCGGCCATCCTGGTGGTCAGCCTGATGGCCTTCGAGGTGCTGAAGACCGTGGTGAAACCCTTGCCATTCCGCGCTGCCGCCGGTCTGTCACTGGGTGAATACACCGCCCTCGCCGCCGCTGGCGCGGTGTCCTACGAGGACGCCATACGCCTCGTCCGCCTGCGCGGCCAGGCGATGCAGGCCGCCGCCGACGCGGTGCCGAGCGGCATGGTTGTGCTGGTCGGGGCAGACGAGGCCCAGGCGAACAAGCTCTGCCAACTTGCTGCCGAAGGCGAAGTCCTCCAGGTCGCGAACCTCAACGCGCCCGGCCAGGTGGTGATCAGCGGCGCCAAGACCGCCTGCGATCGCGCCATCGCGCGCGCCAAGGATGCCGGCATCCGCCGCGCCAGCGCGCTGCCGGTGGCCGGCGCCTTCCACAGCGCGCTGATGGCCCCGGCCGCTGATCGCCTGCGCAGCGCCCTCGCTGCGACCGCTTTCAAGGATCCCGTCGTGCCGGTCTACACCAACGTCACCGCCCAGCCGGTCACCAAGGCCGGTGAGATCGCCGCGCTGCTCGAAGCGCAGCTCACCAAGCCCGTGCGCTGGGCCGATTCGGTGGTGAATATGCAGGCCTCCGGCATCACCACCTATTGGGAACTCGGCCCCGGCAAGGCGCTGTGCGGCATGATCTCGCGCACCATCAAGGATGCCGTGGTCAAGAACCTGGAAACCTCGGCCGACGCCCTGACTTTCGCACCGCAGACGACGGTCTGAACCGGGCAGGTGCTGCTGCGCAGGACGCCCCGACTTGCCGCTTTCGCCGCCCAGGGATCCGCCACCCTGCGCGCATGCACTACCTGACCCGCCGCTTCGGATTTTCGGCCAGCCACCGTCTGCACAGCGACCACCTTGATGCCAAGGCCAACACCTGCGCCTACGGCCTGTGCGAGAACATCCACGGCCACAATTACCATGTCGAGGTCACCGTGCGTGGCGCGGTCGATCCTAAGACCGGGTTCTTCTGCAACGTGCTCGACCTGCGGGCGCTGGTGCAGGAACTGGTCATCGACCCGTGCGAGCACCAGTTCCTCAACGACGTGTCCTTCCTGCGCGACGGCATCACGACGATGGAGAACCTCGCGTCGAAGTTCTGGGCCCGCATCGAGGCGCCGCTTGCCGCGCGCGGGATGGAACTGACCGAGATCCTGCTCGGCGAGACGCAGGACCATTGGGTGAAGCTGCGCAAAGAATGATGTTCAGGTCGCCGAGCCCGCCGCCAGCCGCTTGAGCGCGGCGAGATCGCGTTTCCCGGTGCCGAGTTTGGGGATGCTCTCGACCTTGACCACGTCCTTCGTTTTCGGCCGCCAGAGCGGCGGCAGGTGGTTGAGCTTCTCGATCAGCGCGGCCCAGTCGCCGGTCCACCCCGTGTGCAGGACGACCAGTCGTTCGCCCCGCGCTGGATCGGGCGTTGCCGAAACGGCGATCTCGATCCCGGATTCGTGGCCGGCGATCTCGGCGAAAGTGGTGGCCAGCGCCGCCTCGACGTTGTCGAGCGGCACCATCTCGCCGCCGATCTTGGCGAAGCGCGCGAGCCGCCCGGTGATGAAGATGAATCCGTCCTTGTCGACATGGCCGACATCGCCGGTGTTGTAGCCGCCGTGCAGGAACGCCTTGGTGGTGAGGTCATCGCGGCGCAGATAGCCCTGCATGCGCGCCGGGCTGCGCACCACCAGCAGGCCGTCACTGCCCAGGGGCAGTTCAGCCCCGGTCTCGGGGTCGACGGTGAAGACATGGATACCGGGCAGGGCGCGGCCGACGGCGCCATCGCGGCTGCGTTGTTCGACCAGGCCGTCGCGGGAGACCCACGGCAGATTCACGGACACCACCGGAGCGAGTTCGGTGCAGCCGTAGCCTTCGAGCAGATCGCCGCCGTACATCTCCTTGAACTGTGTCCGCAGCTCGGCCGGGCAGCGTTCAGCCCCGACGACGCAGAAACGCAAGCTGGCGAGTTGTTCCTTGGTGATCCGGCGCAGGTAGCCGCGCACGAAGGTCGGCGTCGACATCATGAACGTCGGCTTGTGTTTGCCTGCGAGTTCGCCGATGCCCTTGCCGTCGTTGGGATCCGGGTTGACCATCACCGGAATGCCGAGGGTGGTCGCGAGCCAGAAACCGGGCACCAGGCCGAAGCTATGGAAGAGCGGCAGCGGCGAGAGCAGGCGGTCTTCACCGCCATGCAGGTCGAGTCCCTCGGCGGTGGCGAGAATGTTGGCCAGGATCTGGCGATGGGTGAGCTGAACGCCCTTGGGATCGCCGGTCGAACCCGAGCTGAAGATGATCGCCGCCACATCGTCGGCGCGCGACGCGTCGCGCCAGGACGCCGGCAGCAGGAGGTTCAGGGCGGCGTGGCCCAGCACGGTCAGCGAGCCGAGCTTCGGCAGCAGTTCCTCGACCAGCACGGTGCGGCCGGGCACGGTGGGATTGCCGATCTTGCGCACATACAAGCCGGCGGTGATGACGGTTTTGACCTCGGCCAGTTCGCAGCAGCGCGCCAGCATCGCGTCGCCGACGGTGTGGTTGAGGTTCACCGCCGTGCGGCCGCTGAGGGCGATCGCCAGGTTGACGATGCTGCCGCCGCGCCCCGGCGGCAGCAGGACGCCGACCCGGCGTTCTGCCTGAGCGAGTCCGAGCAGCGGAATCACCGCCTGCGCGATTGCCGCCAATTTCCACGCCGTGAGTTCCCCCCCGGCGTCGATGACCGCCGTCTGCGTTGGCCGGCGGCGGGCATTGCGCAGAACCTCAGCGCCGAGGGTGCGCCGATCCGCGCGCGCCCGTTCGTCTGCGAATTCCCAACTGAGGCGCACCACCGCATCGCGGGCCTGGGCCGCACTGGTGGTCGAGGGCATGACCGGGCCGAAGCGCAGGTTGACCCGGCGCAGGATGCGCGGCCACCAGCTCCAACCCCGGCGCGGCGCGCGCGACATCCAGGTGCCGAACAGGCCGTGCAGGTACGCTGGCACGACGGGCACCCCGGCGCGGCCAGCGATGCGCTCCATGCCGCTGAAAAAGACGTCCATCTGGCCGCTGCGGGTGAGTTTTCCCTCGGGGAAGATGACCACCATCTCGCCGGCCTTGGCGGCGGCGATGGCGGCGTCGATCGCGGCGAGTTTGCTCCGGCGCGCATCGGTGTCGCTGACCGGGATGACCCCGGCCCAGTGCAGGAACCATCCGACCACCGGCATGTCGACGAAGCGGCGGAAGACCAGGAAGCGGCCGGGACGCGGCAGGCACAGGCCGACGATCAGGCCATCGGCGTAGCTGAGGTGGTTGCACACCACCAAGCAGCCGCCGCTGGCCGGCAGGTGCTCGGTGCCGCGCAGGCGGATGCGCCAGATGCATTGCGCCACGGTGGACAAGGCCCAGCCCGCGACCTGGTTGCGGTAGATCCACAACGCGCCGGCGGTGAAGGCGAGCGAGACGCCAGCGAGAATGCGCAGGATGCCGGCGGCATCGAGCCCGCTGACTTTCAGCAATGCCAGGCAGGCGAACATCGCCACCACCATGCCGATACAGGTCATCACCTGGGTCGCCGCCATCACCCGGTTGCGCACCGCCGCTGGCGAGCGCTCCTGGATGAGGATTTGCAGGGGGACTTCCCAGAAGCCACCGCCGATGCCGGCGAGGAACAGCAGGCCGCCGAACCAGTACGCGTCGCGTCCGGCCAGGTCCTGGTGCTGCAGCGCGTGACCGGCCACCCCGCCGGCGAGCAGCATGGCTGCTCCGGCGATGAGCGCGCCCAGCATCGGCAGGCCCGCTGGCCAGGCCCGGCGCATCAGCACCGGCGCGAGGGCTGAACCGGCGATGATGCCGATGCCCATCACGAGCGCGAGCAGCGCCTGGCCGCCGGCCTCGAACCCAAATGCGAAGAACGCGATGGGCGCGATCATCACCTGCGCCGCCGAACCGATCGCCCAGAAGCCCGCCAGCGCCATGGTCGGCGCCAGGATGCCGGGACCGGCCCGGAGGGCTCCCAGCGTCGAGGCCCACGCGAACGGACGCAGCGGGGTCTGCGGGGCTTGGGCCTGGAGCTTGGGGATCCGCCACGCTGCGATGATGCCGAGCACGGACACCACGGCGCTGATCCCCAGCACCGCCACCGCCGGCCCGTACGCGCCGCAGCCGAGCCAACGCACCATGCCTTCCTCGGCTAGCGCCGTCGCCGCCAGCCCCATCAGGATCGCAGCCATGCTCACGCCCTGCATCCAGGCGTTGGCGCTGGCGAGACGTTCTGGCCGCACGAGTTCCGGCAGGGCCGAGAACTTCACCGAGCCGAACACCGTCGCCGCGCCGCCGAGCACGGCCAGGGTCGCCAGGAGCACGATCAGACTGGCGTCCTCGTGACCGCCCACCTTCAGGAAGACGCCGATGCTGCCGAGCAGGCACACGACGAGGTCGAGCAAGCGGATCGCGCGCAGCGGCCGGTGCTTCGGCAGCCGGTCGCCGAGGGCGCCGGCCAGCGGCGCGAGCAGCACCATGGGAATCAGGAAAGCCATACCGGCGTAGATGCCGTAGGCGGTGCCGAGCACCAGCGCTTCGTAATTTTTCGCCCCGACGTGGTGTTCGGCGAGCAGCATCAGGGTCGCCGCGACCACGCCGCGAAACAGGTTGTCGGTGAACGCACCTGCATAGGCCGCAACCAGGTGGCCGCCGAGGCGGTCGGGCGGGGACATCGGGATGGTCCCTGGTTGGATGGGCGAGGGGGTCGCAGGCATGGCGGATCCTTCGTGAAGGCGGGTTCCAAACCCTGGGTCGCGGCGGTTAAATAACGTATGATTACTTATCGTCAAGCCCTGGGGTTGCCTAAGCTGATAGCGGGCACAGAGTCCTGGACATGCGCTTGGACGAACGCGGCGAAGTGATCGTGATCTCCCTCCTGGGCGAGGAATGCGGCCAGTTGTGGAAGGAGATTGAGCCCCACGTCCAGCGCGGACGCAAGCGTTTCGTCCTCGACCTCAGCGGCGTCGGTTTCCTGAATTCGATGAACATCGCGGCGATGATCGGGGTGCGCAACAAGCTCCAGCCCTCCGGCGGCCGGCTCATGCTCGCGGGCCTGCAGGAGCCGATCAAGGCGATCTTCCGCATCCTGAAGCTGGAACGCCTGTTTGATCTCAACCTGGATGTCGCCGGGGCGGTTCGCGCCGTCGGCTGAGTTTTCGCTGGGAATCAGTCCGCCGGAATCAACCCGCAGGTGGAACCGGGGCATCGGCCGGTGTCGTCAGGGGCTCACTGGCGGGGATGACCGACGCCACCTCGACGGGGGATTCAGCGACTGACCCAGCCTGCGCCTCGCGAATGCGATCGCAGAGCTCCTGGAAGACGGCCTCGGCCCGGCTGCGCTTCCACCAGAACGAGAAGTGCGTCCGGGTCCGTCGACCAACCACGGTCACGACCACAGCAGAACGGATGCAGCACAATGCACTGATGATGAGTGGGGAGGCGATGATCATGCACACCACCAGGGGTATCCAGGGGTCCGCTTCCTGGCGCGAGGACAGAGATCCGAGCACGCCCCCCAGGAAGAAGAGCCCGGAAATGACGAGCAGGATCCAGAAGCCGATCCAGTTGCGTTGCCGGTGACGGGACACCTGCACGACATCATCCAGGAAGACGCGGCGCCGGCCGATGTGCCAACCATCGTATTCGTCGACCTCGATCGCGGTGGCGGTCAGGAACACCCGGGCGCGGCTGCCAATTGTGTTCGAGTTGCCGAGGCAACGGCGTGGGGCGGCCATCAGCGCACCGCCTTGATCAGCATCGCCGTCAGCAGGATGCCGTAGAGCAGGATGGAGATCGAGCCGCCGATGATGCCGACCCACGACCGCCAGCCGAACAAGCGTTCATCGAGTTCACGCTCGAGTTTCCGTCCCTTGATCCCGGTGACGATGGCGAGCGGAGCCAGCAGCAGGCCGAAAAACGGGAACAACAAGGAGAGCGCGCCATACCCGAAAGCCTGGCCGCCATAGTTGCGGATCGAGGTGCGGGAGCTGGCGAGTTCGCCCGCCGCAGCCAGGCGATCGAAGCAGGGCGGGCACAAGGTTCGGCCATCGGTCTGGACCCGGCAGAGTTCACAGGCAAAAGCCCCGCAGCGTTCACACGAGGCCACCGCCGCATTGCGGGCGTGCTTAGCGCAGGACGCGCCATCGGCAGCCGCTGGCAGAGGCACCGCCCCACGTTCGCGACGCGGGGAAAGGCGCAGGTAGGCGAAGCCGGTCCCGCAAGACCGGCACCAGCCATCCCCCACCCCGGGATGAAGAGCCATGGAGCGGTTGCAGCGGGGGCAGCCGGCTTCTAACGCTCGGGTGCGGTCAGGTTTCATGGCCGGAACCGCCGCCGTGACCGCAGGGGAATCGCCCGTTTCCAGCCAATCCGGACCACCCGGGTGCGGGCGATGCGGTCATGCAGGGTGGCGCGATCCTTGCCGAAGATCAGCAGCGCATCGATCAGGCCCAGGATGTGGACGATCCCCATGAGGGAGCGGGAAAGGCCGCGAACCCAGGGTTGCCAGGTCTTCAAGGGACTGCCGTCGGCATCCACGACCTTGGCCTGGATCGCCATCTTTCCCAGGGTCTGACCAAGCATCAGCAGCATGATGGCTTCATAGAGAGCAGGAACGCACATCGCGACAACCAGGAAAAAGGCCAGGAACTCACGCGAATTGTCTCCCGGAAGTGAGTGAATAGCGACGAAGAGGGCGACCACCACGACGAAGATGACCAGCATATCCAGCATCTGCGCCCCGAAACGTGATCCGGGCCCCGTCAGTTCCAGATCATGCCTGGTTCCGGATTGGATGTCTTTGACCTGCTCGGTCTTGCATCCGGCGCAGACGAGGGCGCCTTGCAGGGTGATGACGCAGCTTTCGCAGAACTCCTTGCCGCAGCGCGAGCAGCGGTCGAGGCCGACGAGGACATCAGGATGGTTGGTGCAGGCCATGGGGACTCCGTGGATTGGGATTCAGTCTATGGGACAGCAGGGTTAGTCAGGGATTCCCGCCTGGCAAGGTGCAGGAATGCTGAACGACGAAGCGGACGACGAAGCGGACGGTCGACATCGCGGCGACCGCATCAGGAGCGCACCAGCAGCAAGGCCACGATCGCGCGCACGAGATTCTCGCCGCTGAGGTCCAGGTCGATGGCCAAGCGCTCGCGCAGATCGCGGCCGACGGACTCGAACAGGTCGTAGCGTGCGCCCGGCTCCAGCGACTCGGCGCGCAGGCAGAGGGCGGCGAGGAACTCGCGCTCCTCCAGGCCGATGCGATGGCGGATGGCGGCGCGATAGCGCGGCTGGTCCAGGCTGTTGACCCGTCGGGCGTGGCCGGCGGCGAGGGCGAACGCAGGGGGTGGTGTATCCTCGACCACCACCGTCCCGGCGGCGAGATCGCCCAGCCGGCGATGGGCCGGGTCGAGGAGGGCGCAGAGCATGCCCAGGCCGCCGGCCGGGATGAGGTCGACGATGCGGACCACATTGCGCACCATCGACTGCATCGGGCCGACCGGCAGGCCACGGGCATCGACCACGCGTAGGCGCAGCACGCGCTTGCCCAGGGTGCGGCCGTCGCCGCAAAGCTCGAAGAGCACATGGTAGCCCCAGAACACGGCGAATCCCACGGTGGGCGCGAGCAGGCTGCCCAGGGCTCCGGGCAAGAGACTGGCCAGTCCGGCCAGCCCGGCAGAGACGCTGCCGGCCAACAGAAGGTCAAGGAGCGCAGCGGCGAAGCGCCGGCCCAGGCCAGCCCCGCGCAGTTCGATCGCCACGTGTTCGGGGCTGTGGACGGTGAGCGGGCTGGTCATGGCGTGGCCGCCGGATCGGGCGCGGACAACGGCCGCTTCCAGGGCCGCAGCCACAGGACCAGTCCCCCGGCCAGGCTGACGGCGACCGTGATCTTGAACCAGTACGGGATGGTCTTGGCCGAGAACTGCGAGAACGAGCCTTCGATCAGGCCAGCGACGACCAGCAATCCGGCGGCGGTGCCTAGCAGACGCAGTGCCGGCGGGGCACCCTGGCGCAGGGCGCTGGCCCGGCCAAGGCCACGCGGGAACCACAGCGCATCGCCCAGGCGCATGCCGGCGGCTCCGGCGATGGCGATCGCTGGCAGTTCCAGCGCCCCGTGCGGTCCGACCCAGGCGATGAAGAAGGTGCCGACGCCGCCGCTGACATAGCTCGCTGCGACCGCGCCGAGGATGACCCCGTTGTAGGCCAGGATCGTCCATCCCAGGACGATGGTCAGGGCGCCGAGGGCGAAGGCGAGAAACGACACCTGGATGTTGTGGGTGAACAGGAACGCGGCGAACCCCGCCGCCGTGCCGGCCGAACCGATGCGCTCGGGCGACGACTCGATGTGGGCCACGCGCTCGGCCGGGCTCTGGGTGAAGAACTGCGCCGGGATCAGGTCATGCGCCAGGGTGGGATCGAGCCAGGTCGCGGCGAAGCCGAAGGCGGCCCCCAGGACCAGGGCGAGGAAGGCGATCTGTACCCAGGTCCGTTCGGTGGCGAAGGTGTCGGGCACGACCCGAAGGAGAATCGCGGCAATGCTGGGGCGCGGGCCAGCGGATCCGCCATGCCGATGCACCGCCCGGTACGCCCGCCCGACCAGATCATTCAGCCGGCCCAGCAGTTCCGGATTGGCGGTCATCGACCGCGCCTGGTTGAGATCGGTGCAGGCGAGCCGGTACAGGCGCACCAGTTCTTGCACGCCGGCGCGCCCCAGGCTGGGCGCGCCGTGTTCATCGTATTGGTCGAGCAGTTCCGCCAGGCGGCCCCAGCGGCCGTTGCGGCGGCTGGCGAATTTCTCGATGTCGCCGGAGCCGACGTTCATAGCAGCTGCCTGCGTTTGGTTTCGAGGTAGGCGTCGACCGCGGTCGTCCCGGCATCGCCCGGCGCGGTTTCGGCCACCAGGCAGCCGAGATGACGCAGTTCAGAGATCAACTGCCGGCGTTCATCCACCAGGTCGGCGGCCGCCAGCGTCCGGCACAGGCCGGCCTGATCGGTGGGTTCGGCGTCGGCCTCGGCCTCCAGGGCGGGATCGCGGATGGCCAGGAACAACGGCAGATGCCTGGGCAGCAGCATGCGGGCGGCGGCGAGCAGTTCGCCATGGTCGCCGCGTTCGGGCAGCACGGTGAATATCAGGATCAGGCTGCGTGAACGCAGCCGGCGGCGCAACTGCGCTGCCAACGCGAGGTAATCCGTGTGGACCCAGTCGGCGTTCAATCCACCGGCGCAGCGGGTCAGGCGCGCGAGGTGGTTTGGCCCGCGCCCTTGCGCGATGCCGCTGGCTGGGGCGGCGGCGAAGGGGATCAGGCCGACGCGGTCCTCGCAGCGGTCGCACATCCAGGCCGCCAGCACCGCGGCATCGATGGCGTGGTCGAGGCGCGCTGCCGCCCCGGCCGCCCCCGCGACCGGGGCCGCCATGCGGTGGCCGGCGTCGAGGCACAGCACGACATCCTGCGAACGTTCGAGGCGGAAGGTGCGCACCGTCAATTCACCGCGCCGGGCGCTGGCCTTCCAGGCGAGGTGCCGCCAATCATCGCCCTGGACGTAGGTCCGCAGGTGGTCGGGTTCACGGCCATGACCGCGCCGGGGTGCGATGCGCTGGCCGAAGCCGCGCAGGAAGAGCGCATCGTAGCGGCGGCGCAGGCGGCGGACGGCCTCCAGGTCGGGGCCGATCTCGACCCGCATCGGCTCGCCGGAACCGGCCAGCCGTTCGACCAGGCCGAAGCGCGTGGTCGCGGTCCAGGGTGCGGCGGCCAGGGCGCGCCCGCGCATCCGGCCATGCACCGGCGCGTCGAGAACGATGCGCCGGCCAGGCGGGCAGGTCGTCTCGCCGCGCCAGTCCAGACCACCCAGCAGGGCGGGCCAGGTCTGCCGCACGGCGATGCGCAACGGCACGGCGGCGTCGTGCCAGACTTCGGCCCGCAGCACCGCCGCGCGATTCAGCCCGGCGGCGAGCAGGCCGGGTCGTTCGACCCTGACCCGCACCCGCGCCAGCCACCAGGCCTCGGCCGTCGCCAGGACGAGGATCGCCAGCGCCACGCCGCAGCCGATCGCCGCGAACGGAAGCCAGACCACGCCCAGGGCCGCGAGCGCGGTGCCGCCGGCAAGGGCAGGGACGAGGCGGGGACCGGGGCGCCAGCGGGCCATGGTCAGCGCGGGATCTCGACCGCAGTGGTGATCCGGCTGATCGTCTCGGCGACGGTCCCGCCTTCCATTTCCGACTCGGCGGCAAGGACGATGCGGTGCGACAGCACCAGCGGGATGGTGCCCTTGATGTCGTCGGGGATGATGAAGTCGCGTCCCCGGATCGCAGCCAGGGCGCGGCTCGCGGCGAGGATGGCGATCCCGGCGCGCGGTCCGGCGCCCAACTGCACCGCGCTGTCGCTGCGGGTCGCCGCCACAAGGTCGCGGACGTAGCGCAGCAGGCGGTCTTCGACCCGGATCTGGGCTGCGATCACGTCCTGGGCTTCGCTGATGCGGCCAGGGTCCGCCAGTGGCGTGAGCGAGCCCAGGACCTGTTCATGCAGCGAGCGGCCTGCGGCGTAGGAGCGCAGGATGCCGACCTCGTCGTCGGCGTCAGGATAGCCGACGCTGATCCGCATCAGGAAGCGGTCGCGCTGCGCCTCGGGCAGCGGATAGGTGCCTTCGAACTCGATCGGATTCTGGGTCGCGATGACGAAGAACGGCCGCGGCAGGGCGCGGCGCACGCCATCGATGGTGACCGCGCGTTCCTGCATGGCTTCCAACAGGGCCGACTGGGTGCGCGGCGGCGTGCGGTTGATCTCGTCCGCCAGCAAGACCTCGGCGAACACCGGCCCAGGCATGAAGGTGAACTCGTTGCGACGCTGATCGAGGATGTTGGTGCCGATCAGGTCGATGGGCATCAGGTCGGGGGTGAACTGGATACGGCGGAAACTGCACCCGGCCAGCCGTGACAGGCCCAGGGCGAGCAGGGTCTTGCCGGTGCCGGGCACGCCTTCGATCAGGGCATGGCCGCCGGCGAGCAGGCAGGCGACCAGCGATTCTTTCGCCTCGCCGTGGCCGATGACCACCCGATCAAGGCCGGCGAGGAGATCGCGGGCGAGTTCATGGACGGCGGCGGGGGTGCTCATGGCGCAGGCTCCGGAAGGTCTGGTTCAGCCGCGTCAGCGCGGCGGCGAAGGCGGCAGGATCAGGACGGGTGGGCGGACGCCAGTTGGGCAGCAGGCGCTGCATGGCGAGCTTGCCTGCTGCTTTGCCACCGTGCTGGATCGCGGCGAGGCGTTCAAGGCGGGCGTGGTGCAGTTCCAGGCAGGCCTGCGGCGTCATGGCGCGGGCATACAGCGCCGCGACGGCGGGCACCCCATCGACCGCGCCGCGCACCGGGGCATCGGCCGGCGGCGAATCCGGACCCGGCACGGCCGACCGGCGCCACGCCGCGCAGGCCAGCGCAGCGGCGAAAACCAGGAGCGCCCCCCCGAGTCCCCAGCCAATGAGGATGGCGAGCGGTCCGGACGGTCCGGCGGCGCCGTTGCTGCGTTCATCGAACCACACCGGCCGGCCCTCGCCGGCCAGGGCGGAAAGGAGCGCAAGATGGTCACCCTGCGCCAGCCCGGCGTTTTCCAGCACCTGCGGGCAGCCCAGGATCCACACCTCGCCGCGGCCTACGCTCAACCGGACCAGCACCGGCCGGCCGGAGGCCACGAAGGCGGGTACCGCGTCATCGATCAAGTCGCCTTCCAGGCTGCGGCATTCGCCGACCAGAGCGCGTACCCCGGGCAGGAGCGGCAGCGCCGGTTCGGCCCGCCCGGCAGGACTGGTCCGCAGGCCGCGCCAAGGATCCGCCAGGGCGAGCACCAAGCGGCCGCCGCCTGCGACCCAGGCCCGTTCTTCGGCGTCGAGGGTCGGCACGGGCCGCTCGTCCTTTTTCGGTTTCGCCTTGGCGTCTTTGGTCCGGCCCCAGTTCTTCGGGTTGTTCCGTTTTGGCGGTGGGGAAATAGGAGGATCCGATTTCGCCTGCTCTGGCTTGGTTTTGCCGTCCTGGTTTTTGTCAGCTTTTTTGTCCGTTTTTTTATCAGTTTTTTCCGGCTCGTGGTCGCCCTCCGGGCTATCGTCGTCCAGGTCGCATCCGGCCGCTGGCGTCTGCGGCCGCAGGCGGAAGACGGTGGCGGTGGCTGGGATCGCGGCGGGGCTGAGGGCCCGGCCGAGGGTTGCCACTTGGCGCTCGCTGGCCAGGAAGGCACGGGCCAAAGAGGTCCCGGCCTCGCCTTCCTGGAGTGACGAACCGGCGATGCCCTCCGCCGTGGCGGATTCGTAGCTCAGCCAGGCGATGGCGATGGCGATGAAACCGGCAGCGGCGAGCAGCGGGGGCCACTTCATGGCCGCGCACCTGCGCGCAGGATCTTCACCAGATCGCGCACCGCCGTCCCGAAGGAATCGGCACTGGCAGGATCGCTGCGACCGCCGTACCAGGCCAGGTCGAAGCGGCCGGTGAGATCCCGGAAATCGCCGACCCCGGCCCAGGTCCGGGGCAGGGCGCGCAGGTAGTCCCAGTTGGTCCAGCCGGTGCGGTGGTGGATCAGGCCGCGTTCCCAGGTGGCGGCCAGCAATCCCAAGTACCAGGCGCGTACGGCTGCCCGGTGATCCCCGGCGGCGAGCAAGCGGGAACCTTCATCCAGCCAGTCGTCAGCGGGTTGGTCCAGGGCCGCATCAGCCCCGCTCGTGCGCAGGATCGGGGCGGTGGCCTGCACCGGCGTGCGCCGGCGCAGGGCGGCGACCACGATCGCGCTAAGCAACGCGACGGCCAGTCCGGCAGCGATCCAACCCCATACCGCTCCGCCCAGTCCTTCGTCGGTGCTGGCGGATCTGCGGAACAGCCCGCGCAGCCAATCGCCCAGGGACTCCAGCCAGGCCCCGATCCTGGCCCGAACCCGGGCGAGGAAATCCAGTTCGGGAACGTCGAGATCAGGCATGGATCCGACGCTGCCGCCGGCGGCGAGGGTCCGGCTGCGGCGGTCGCGATCCAATCTGGCCAGGCGTTCCCGATCGACGGCAGTTGGGGCCATGGGGGTCGGCGCGGCAGAGCGGAGGGCGGCGATGCGGCGACGGGCCCCTGCCGTGTCACCCCGGGCGATGGCGTCCTGCAACCCGGGATCGGCGCTCCCCGCGCCCGCAGGCCAGGCGACCTGCTGCTTACGCAACTGGCCCGCTTGCGCGGTGCTGTCAGCCGTGTCTCCGGATGCCAGGGCGCGATCGAGGCGGTTTAATCGTTCCTGCCAGGCTGCCGGCGTCAGCGTCTCGGCGGCGAGAAGCGGGCACGCCAGAAAAAATGCCGAGAGAAGAAGGATCCGGATCATGGCGTCATTGGTGTTGCTGGGGTCAATGGTGCTGCCTGGGATGACGGCTTCGCAGGGTTCTCGGATCCGGGATCCTTGCGGCCATGCTTCAGCTGCAGCGCGGCGTGCCAGGCGCGCAGATCGTCGCCGGTGCCACAGGCGCGATCCTGGCGGTCGAGGGCGACCAGGGCGGCGATCCAGAACGGTTCGATCAGCAAGGTTCCTCCGGCGCAGGCGAGCATGACGAACAGCGGCTGGTTCCAGCCGATCATCGCCGTCCAGGCGCGTCCCATTGGCAGGGCGGCGCTCGCCCAGGCAACGATCTCGACCGCCTGCACCACCGCGAAGATGGCGACGGCAAGGGCAGGAATGAAGCAACAGGTGAGGCGGAAAAGCGGCCAGACCGGGGTCATGGTCACCAGGTCGCGCAACGGGGTCACGGCACCAGCGCGTGCCGCCGGAGCCTGCACCGCCGCCATGCCGGCGAGGGCGATCCAGAGCGGCATGAGCACGAGCGCAGGTGCGGTGGCCCAGAAGAGGACTTCGAGCACCATCGCCGAGCGCAGATGGGCCCACCACCAGGACCAGGGTACGCGCAGGACCTTGGCCGCATGCGGCCGTTCGGTCTCGGTGGCGATGCGGCAGGCGTGGACAAATACCGCCCGTCCAGCCAGCGACACCAGCCAGGCCACCAGGGCGAGCCAGGCGAGGGTTAGCAGGGCATGGCCGTGCTGCGCAGCGTCGGTCCGCAGTTTCCAGGCCTCCCACAACAGCAGGACCAGGAGCAACCGCGCCGGTAGGGCCGCCAGCGCCATGACCCCGGCCCATTCGGGACAACGGCGCACCACCGAGCACGCCCGGTCGATGGCACCCAGGGCAGGATTGGCGACCTGGCTGCCAACGACTCGGCCCGACGCTGGCCGTCCTGCCGAGGCCGGGACCGCCGCAGTTTGCCGGCGGCTCACGCGGAGCCCGCCAGCACGGTTGCGACCCAGGCCATCAGCCAGGCGCAGATCGTTAGCATTCCCAGCACCACCAGCCCGGCCACGAGATGACCGCCAACCCGGAACCAGGATGTGCTTTGAGATTTTGCGCCGCTGCGCTGATCGAGGCAGGTCCGGCAGAAGTTGATGCCGTCATACGTGGTGGCGCATTCCTGGCAGAGCACGGCCCGGCACGACATGCACACCGCGAAGCCGGTTCTGCCCGGATGCGCAGCACACGGTGCTGAGACAGGTCCGTTGGTCACGCGCGCCACCATGCCAGGCCGGTTGTCGGGGCGCAATTGGGCGCATGGGCAGCAGCGGTTGGCCGTGGATGGAGGTAACCCGTTACGAATCCCCTGGGCCTGGGGCGGCCGTGCTCGGATGCGCTGAACGGTGGTGCCTTCCCCACGGGCAGAGCATGGCCGCAGCCTCGCGCTTGCTGGGATCTGGGGTGGGATCAGCATTCCCCCCGCATGCGCGGCCTGGTGGCACTCGACCTGGATGGAACCCTGCTCGACGAGGACTGTGGTATTCCCGTCGGGCATGAGCACGCCGTTGCTGGCATGCGTCGGGCCGGTTTCGCGGTCGCGATCGTCACCGGGCGACCGCTGCTGAGCTCGCGTTGGATCCATGCGCATTTGCGGCTCGACACGCCGATGGGTTGCTTCAATGGCGGCTGGGTCGGCCACCCCGGTGCCGCTCCGTTCGCCTGGGCGCCGTTGCCCGAATCCGACGTGCGGCGGATCCTTGCCGCCCTGGCCGGACGCGCGGGGTCACGCTCGTGCTATCCCGATGCCGACACCTGGTGCATGGACGAAGAAACCGCGCTCACGCGTGGCTGGTCCGACCTCTACCGGGTGCCGATCCACATCGGAAAAGAGCGCTTCGACGCCTGGAACGGCCCAAGTTGCAAAGTCATGTTCGTCGCCGATCCGGCGCTCATCCCCGCCACCGCGAACGAGCTGCGAGCGCGCTTCGGTGCGGAATTCCAGGTCGTGATCAGCCAACGTGACCGGATCGAGATCCTGCCCGGGGCGATCACCAAGGCCTGGGGCTTGGCGCGGCTCGCTGCATTCCTGGGCGTGCCGCGTGAACGCGTATGGGCGGTCGGCGACAACGACAACGACCGCGAGATGATCCAGTGGGCCGGCCACGGCTGCGCCATGGGCCAGGCGTCGGACGCGGTGCGCTCGCTCGCCCGCCACGTGCTGCCCGGGGTCGCGGCGCGGGGATTGTGCGCGCTGGTGCCGATGTTGGAAAAAATCGATTAAACCGACGATGGATGTAGGCGGCGATCAGACTTGGACGTATCGCTGGCCGTCGGGCGAGCGTTTGGCGCAGGCGCTGCCTGGGCTGGCGGACTGCCGGGGCCGCCGCGTGCTCGACCTGGGTTGCGGCCGGGGCAGTTGCGGCCGGGCGGCCTTGGATCAGGGCGCGGCGCTGGCGGTGTTCCTCGATGAGGCGCCGACCGCCTTGGCAGAGCTGAAGGCAGAGCTGAAGGCAGAGCTGAAGGCAGAGCTGAAGGCAGAGCTGGAGCGGAGCTTCGACCAGGGGGTTCGCGCGCGGGCGGCGTGCCTCAACGCGCATTGGGGCGCGGTGCTCGCGCCCGGGTTCGAGCTCATCCTGGGCGGCGACATCCTGTATCGGCCGGCCTGCCATCCGGCGCTCATCGCCACCATCGCGGGTGCCTTGGCCCGGGACGGCATCGCCCTGCTGTCCGATCCGCGCCAGCGGCTGGAAGCAGAACTGCCGTCGCTCGCGGCGCAGGCTAGCCTGACCTGGGAAACCGAGCGGCGTTCCAACTGGACCTTGGTGCGAATCCGCCGGCGCCACGGACCCCCAGAACAATATTAACAGCCTTTTGACCAACATGATCTGTCACTGTTGTATAACTAAGGAAGCCACGTTTCGTCTGACTCTATAAATAACCTTGCAAATTTGCAAATAAATAAGTATGGTGCTGCTGAATTATGCCGAAGTGCGGCGAAAATTCGTGGATCACCGGCCATTCGCGCGGGAAACCGCCATGAACCAGCACTGGACTCATCTGCGTACCGATAGAGATAATCACCTTTCTCCATTTTCTCCATAATTGTTGTTTGTGTCGTTGTTGCTAGGAGTCCCCAGCAAGTCGTATGGCAAGTAGACGTGGTCAATTTTCGGATCCAATCCACGCTGGCGGGCAAGACGGATCAGGGCGAGGGCGTCGAGGTCGATGAGGGCGATGGGCGCCGAGGTCCCTCCCCGGCGGAAGTGGTCGGCGCGCAGTTCCATGCGTTGGCGCAGGCAGGTGGTGAGATCGTCGCCCTTGCGACCCACGGCAGCTGCGAGGGCGTGGTGCCAGTTGCGCATGAGTGGCAGATCGGGATCGAGTTCAGGTGGCAGTTTGTCGACGAAGATGCCGAGGCGGCTGAATTCGAGCAGGCGATTGAGTTCGCTGTCATCCTTGCGCCACAGGTCCATGGCGAGGCGGATGCGGGTGACCAGCCAGTTGACGGGGCGGATGCGCGAGGTGTCCCAGTCGTCGAGGCGCAGGGCGATAAGAGCGTCGACGGCATTGCGGTTTCCGACCGCGATCGCGGTCATCAACCACTGTTCCATCGCCCAGGCGTGGGGACGCACGCCGAAGGTGACGGCAGTGGCGAAACGCTGGGTCGCCTCATGCAGATTCCCGCGCACCAGCCGCAGGTCGTTGCCGAGGTAGTAGTCGACCAATCCCCGGATCAGCCACAGATTGGCGCTCTGCTCGAACCAGGCGCCATCCTTGCGTTGGCTGTAGGCCGCCTGGTTTTGCGCGTCGGCCTGCGGATCATTGACGAACGCGGCGGCAGCGGCGACCAGGGAACCGTGGTCGGGGGCGTGGGGCATTTGGCGGAGGTTTGGGATGGCGGCGGTTTCACGCTGGCGCAGCAATTCGCGGTGTTCCTTTTCACGGCGATCCCGTTCTATGTTCATTGCTAACCATTTTTCTAAGTCGGCAACGATTTGGCGGATCTCGGGGGTATCAAGGACGCTGGGGTCAACACAGGCATCTCGTTTATCTTCGGTATAACAATCCATGACATGACTAATACATGTAAGATAATCGTCGTATGGACTTAAATAATCGATAAATCTGAAAGTTGAACCACCAATTCTTTTTGAAAGGGGGAAGATCCACTTCCCCGATAAGGCGGAATCACGTATCTGGAACAAAACACGAGTAAAATAAGAATAGTCATCGTTGCTGCCCAATCCATAATGCCAGGCGCCGGGTAAAGTCGCCTCATATACTTGGATGCGTTTGAGTGTGTCGATAAGCATCAGTGCCGATTTTGTGTATAAATCCTTAACAAAGAACGGCATTAAAGGCGGCACGTAATCGTTCATGTTTAATAATTTTTGTTAGGGTTAAGAGGCTAATTGTTTGGTCATGAGCATGTCGATATGCATTTGATCACTATATGCGACATAGTATTGAATCGGACCGCCAGGTTTATTGGAACAACGAGGTGCTCCAAGACCGGTTAATATTTCGATTTCTTTAGTTGTAACGGCGGAAAACAAATAGGGTGCGGGTGAATCATCAGGAAGAGCCGCAAACACACGTGGATCACCGGCCATCGGTTGTGGAAACCACCAACCACCCTTGTGTCCATTGATAGTGGCATATCGAAATAATGGTGTTCCGGCCGGAATCTTGACTACCCGAGTAGTTCCCGCAAGAAATCCACCACCGCCTTCGTGCCCTAAAGTGCCTTCCCAGGCATCTTTCCCAGGTTTTTTCCATCGGTATGCTTTGTTAATGTTTTTCCCCAGCCACGTTATAACATCAGGATGTGCCGTCTTCACGGACTCTGATCGATAATTCATTGCTGGGCACGTATCACTAAATTCAGTTGCCAATGCTTGGTCGCTGTCCGCGCCTTTGAATACAGCGATCGGTAGGTTGGCAGGGGGATTGGGCAGCGACACCGGGACAAGCGCCGACACTGGCAATGCCGTCCCCAGATTTATCCCATGCGTAATCGCATACTGGTTCAGTGCGTCTCCCTTCATCGCGGGGAAGACTTCGAATCCAACGATGATGTGTTGTCTGAGTGCGGTGCTCAGCCAGGAAATTGCGGCGAGTTCTCCGGCATTCCAGTGGGGTCCATGAAAATTGATCTTCGCATAAATGGTGGTAATGGCGGTGAGTTGGTCGCGTCTGATTTCAGCAAGCAGCAATTCAAGCCCCTGTTTTGCCGGAAGTGGTTGATGGCGCGGCGACGGATTCTCATGGATGCGCCAGTTCCACCCGCAATGCCATTCCCGTCTGCGATCGGAATGGCTTGTTGAAGACCAGACGACCCGCGACGTCATTCAAAACGCCTTCGCCTGTCCAACCTCAGCCGTCCAGTTGCGTCCGCCGATGTTCAGGCTGGTGTCCGGCAGCAGCGGCAGCCATTCGCCCGTGTCGGTCGGGCGGAAGCGCCAGCCGAAGTCGCCGTAGGCGAGCCACGAGGTCGGGACTGAACCGGCGCCGGGCAGGGCGATGTCGGCGCCGCGGCCGCCGATGCCGAGGGCGCCGAAGACCAGGGCGTAGGTCAGGTTCGGCCGGTTCTTGGTGCGGAAGAGCAGGAACGCGTCCCACTTGGCGGAGCGCGGCTTGTGCCCGGGTGGCAGCCGGTCGTGGCGTCGCGCGACCAGGCGGCCGCGCAGGGTGATGACGCTGGCGACTTCGACGACGTGCTCGTGGTCGGCATGCAGGGCCGAGGGTCGGCCCGGCGTCAGCGGCGTGCCGTCGACGGTGGTGCCGTTGGCGCTGCCCAGGTCTTGCAGCACGACGTTGCCGGCCTGGTCGAGGAAGCAGGCGCCATGCTGGCGGCTGACGCGCAGGCATTCGTCGCGGAAATCGGTGTCAGGATAGTTGCGCAGGCAGAGGTCGACGCTCTCGTCGCGCAATTTGCCGAAGATGATGCGGTTGCGGGCGAACAGGGCGATCAGGCCCTCGCCGGCGGTTTCACGCAGCACCAGGAAATCCGCGTCGAGGCCGCGCATCAGGTTGACCGAGGATGGCCGGGGGGTGCCGCTGTCCGTTTTGGGTTGGGATTGGGCGTCGGGCACCGTCACCTCGGTGTCGCGGCTGCGTGCCGGTGCGGGCGACACCGTAGCCGGCGAACCAGCGGCCGGTGTCAGGCTAGCGGGTGTCACCGGGGCAGAGGTCACGCCTGCCGGCGCGGTGTTGGTCACCGCTACCGTTTCCACAGACCCGGGACTGGGCGACTTGGTGCTGGATTCGTCGGCGTTCGTCGGCGCGAGCGGCACGATCCGGCCGGGGAGAAGTCCCAGGGCGCGGATGGCTTCGATCACGGCGTTGCGGAACGCGGTTGGGTTGGCAAAGCGTTGGTTGCGATTCTTCGCCAGGCAGGTGGTTACGATAGCGGAAATGGCGGGATGCGTGCCGGAACGCAGGGTTTCCAGCGCCGGTGGGGCGGCGGTGCGGTGCTGGTGCAGGACCTCCTGCGCCGTCCCGCTGAACGGCGGTGCCCCGGTCAGGGCGTGGTGCATGACGCAGCCCAGGGCGTAGATGTCGGCGCGGATGTCGAGGTCATCCCGGCCATCGACCTGCTCTGGTGACATGTACGACGGACTGCCGACGACCGTGCCGGTGGACGTCAACTGGGTGCGTCCGCTCAGGGTCGAGCGGGCGAATCCGAAGTCGGCCAGCTTGGCCCGGCCATCGGACTCCAGGAAGATGTTGCCCGGTTTGATGTCGCGATGAACGAGGTGCAGTTGATGGCTGACCTCCAGCCCGGCCGCGATCTGGTTCATGAGCGACAGCACCAGTTCGTCGGAAAGCTGCCCATGGTGGGCGATGTATTCCGCCAGGTCGCCGCAGGCCAGGTATTCGAGGACCATGAACAGGTGGCCGCTCTTGGTGATCCCGTGATCCAGGCAGCGCACCAGGCTGGGATGGCTGAGCTGCCGCATGATCTTCACCTCGCGTTCGAGGCGGCGGTGCAGTTCGGTGCCCGGAGAGGCATCCTGATTCGCGGTGCTGCTGCCGGATCCCTGATTGATCCAGACATCGCCATCGGCGTCGATCTCGACCTGGCCTTCGATCGGGGCCATCTCGCCCCGCAACGTCTTGATGACGATCAGTTCGTCATGCTTGGTCGACGAAAGCCAGATCACCCCGGCCCCACCGCGGGTCAGCAGCGCCAACGGCCGGTAGGGCAGGTAGTCGTCCCACAGGGCTTCGCCCGGCAGCAACTGGCGCAGCTTGAAGCGGGTCTCGGCCGGCAGCAGGGGGTTCTCGCGCAGCCACTCGTCCAGCGTCTGGGGCGTGGGCAGCGGGATCGCCCGCAGCGCGTCGGCGAGATGCTTGCGCGAGGCCGCGTCCATCAGGCGCTGGCGCTGGGCGGCGATCAGGAAAGCATCGATGAGCAGTGGGGTTTGCATGGGCGCTGGGAAGGGTGCCGGGGTGTCTACGTCCGGCAATGCGGGGGCCAAGCGCCGGGCCGGCAAGGCCGTTCAGTTGCCGGTACGGCGCAGCACCAGGCGGACCCCTGCCACGGTCGTGGCCAGGCCGCGCGGGTGGACCATCTTGTTGCTGGCTCGGCAGACGATCAGCGGCTGGTCATAGGCCCCGCCGCGCAGTTCGACCGCGGATCCGGTCTGCTCGCCTGGAATGGCGAATTCCCAAACATTTCCGATGAAATCATGCAATCCCCAGGCGTTGGCGCTGTGCTTTCCCACCTGCTGCGGCAAGGGGTCGGGCGTGGTCAATTCCCAGAACACGGCGCGATTGCGGGCCAGGGCCGGGTCGGTCAGGTTGCCCCAGGGGAAGAGGTTGATCGCCATGCCCGCCCGGCAGGCGATCTCCCATTCGGTGCTGCTGGGCAGGTCGACGCGCCAGCCTGAGTGCGACCAGGACGCAGCAGCATCGATCGCCTGCTGGCAGGTCATGCCCCAGGCGGGCATCAGGGGATCGACCGCCTTGCTCTTGTCGGTGAAGGCGGCGTCGAACAGCGAGCTTGACCAGGGAGTCGTGCCGCTGAGCAGCGCCCACTGCGCCTGGGTGGTCTCGTAGACGGCACAGAAGAACTCGTCGTAGGCGATCTCCTGTGGATCACGCTCAGAAGGTTGCGACAGGTTGCCCGGGCAGCCGATGGTTCCGCGCCCGGCGGGGATGCGGCGGAACAAGATGCGCGAGGTGCGGTTGGCGGGGTCCGCCTCGGCGGCCGTGCGATCGGATCCGAGCGGCACCACCTTGCCGCTGGCGAGATCCAGCGCGACGTAGGTGTCGACGGACGTCGAGGCATCCTGGGCCAGTTGCCCCGATCCACCGCCGCAACCTGCGCCGGCCAGGATGATGATCGCGGGGATGAGGCCGGGGAGGATTCCGGCGAAGAGACGGCGCATGATCAGTTCCTCGCCGAAGGTGGTGCCACGAATGCCGGCGTACCAGCCGACATGACGCGGATGCAGAACGGTTGTTGCACCGTGTTATTGGAATTGTCGGTCGTGATGCTCAGGCGGAAGCGCAGGTACGAGGGATAGGTCGTGGTGGTGACGCCGTCGACCGTGGTGCTGGTGCCCAGCGCATTCCAGTCGAAACTGATGGGAATATCGGTGAGTCCATTGATCAACTTTCCGGTCACCACGGATATTCCCGGGGGTACCCGGGACGGATCAGTGGGATTCCCTGACCAGGGCAGGATCGTGGCGATGGCACTGATGTTGTCCGGTCCGGTGATGACGGCGGTATAGGTGGTGGTTGCCTTGTCGCTCGGGGTGATTGACAGCAACGGGTTGCCGATGATCGACAGGCTCTTGCCCAGGGACATGACCACCGGGACGACGACCCGGCCCAGGACGATGCCGGCCGAATTGTCGGTGACCTCAAGGGTGATCGGATCGGCCGCTGCGTTGACGTCGGTGTTCAGGTAGAACACGGTGCTCGCCGCGCCGGTGTCGGTGGCCAACTTGACCTCTGAGATGCCGAACGATGAGATGGTCGTCCCTGCGCCATTGACCAAACGCCCGGCCGTCGGTCCGGGGGCAACGATGCTGCACGTCAGGTTCGAGGTGGTGGCTGAGGTGGCGAGGCGCAGTTCCTGCTTGCCGCCCGGTTCGACCGAGACGGTGGCGAAGGTCGGCGGCTGACCGGTAAACGATATCGTGCGCGTGCAGGTGCTGGTCATGTTCGTCGCGCCAACCGTTCCCCGGGCCGAACAGGCGACGATCGTGGTCTTGACCTTGCGGGTGAGCCCGGGCGAGACCGCGAACTGGCCCGCCGGATTGGTGTAGGCGATGGAATTGAGCAGCTTCCGCAGCAAGGCCTCGCCGCCCTGGGCTGCGCCTGCACTGGTGGTGATCCGAAGGTCACCATTATCAACCACGGTCCAGGTGGCTACCTGGACCGTGGCGACCTTGATCTTATCGCCGGTGACCAGTAGGTCCGTCGTGCTGCGGCACAGCAATTGATCTTGGCCGAGGATCCAGGTGCTCTTCTCCGGTTCGGTCAGATCCGGTGCGCAGGTGATGGTCAACGGCGAGGCCGATTCGGCGTGGAGCAGATCCGGAGCCAATGGCGTTCACTTAGCCAAAGGTCGCCCATAGGGATGTTTGCACGCTCGCGGTTCGCTGCGTCCCGGACGCCTTTTTTCTGCATATCTTGCTAGATCTTCGATGTCATCTGCCATGGCCTTCATGAGGTCGTCGTGGTTGACG
>CAMCMZ010000023.1 GCA_945876185.1 Candidatus Kuenenia stuttgartensis
GAATGCTTGAATGCTTGAATGCTTGAATGCTTGAATGCTTGAATGCTTGAATGCTTGAATGCTTGAATGCTTGAATGCTTGAATGCTTGAATGCTTGAATGCTTGAATGCTTGAATGCTCGAGTGCTCGAGTTATCTGGGCCTCGAACGGTGGAGGCTCAGGTGCTCAGAACGGTGGTTCGTCTTCGGCGGTGATCGCGGCTTGGGGTGATGCGCGGTTGGTGCGGGGGACGGCGGTGACCGTACGAACGGGTTGGTTGGGGTTGGACTGGGCTTCGCCGGTTTCGGTGCCCTGGGCGGTGTCACCGGTGCGGCCCTTGCCGTTGCCGCTCGCCAGGAACTGCACGCTGTCGACTACGACCTTCAGACGGGAGTGTTTCTTGCCTTCCTTGTCTTCCCAGGAATCGGACTTCAGCCGGCCACTGACGTAGACCGGGCTGCCCTTGACCAGGTACTGGCCGACGAGTTCGGCGGTGCGGCCCCAGGCGTCGCAATCGATGAAGGTGACCTCCTCCTTCTGTTCACCGTCCGGGGTCTTCCAGCGGCGGTTGACCGCGACGGCGAAGACGGCGACGGTCTTCTGGGTGGCGAGCTGTTTCACCTCGGGATCGCGGGTGAGATGCCCGGCGAGGTTGACCTGGTTGAGGTTGAGGGACATGGGGTGCTCCTGGTGCGGGTTGCCGGCGTGGCGCCCGTGAAGGCTGCCGGATGGGTTGTAACGGACTCTATACCGGGTTCGTATCGGGCGCAAGTCCTTATTGACCCATACGGACTCGGCTTCCCCACTCGTCTTGGCGGCAGGGAATTTGGCAGGGCTGACCCCTTGGTGCGTCCGGGGCCGCTGCGATGATCGCAGCCATGCCGCTCACCAAACGCGTCATCGTCTGCCTGGATGTCCGCAACGGACTGGTCACGAAGGGCGTGAAATTTCAGGGAAACGTCGACCTGGGCGATCCGGTCGACTACGCCCGCCGCTACTACGACCAGGGCGCGGACGAACTGGTGTTCTATGACATCACGGCGTCGGCTGAGGGCCGCGGCCTGTTCGTCGATGTGGTGCGCCGGGTCGCTGAGGCGATCTTCATCCCGTTTGCTGTCGGCGGCGGCATTCGTTCGGTCGAGGCAATGCGCGCGGTGCTGTTGGCCGGCGCGGAAAAGGTCTCGCTCAATTCGCCGGCGGTGCGCGATCCGGCGCTGATCACCGCCGGGGCGCGGGCATTCGGCGCGCAGTGCGTGGTGCTCGGCATGGATGCAAAAAAGGTTCCGGCGACTACCGCGATCCCGAGCGGCTACGAGGTCGTCATCGACGGCGGCCGCACCCCGACCGGCAAGGATGCCGTCGCCTGGGCCAAGACCGCTGAAACCCTGGGTGCGGGCGAGATCTGCCTGAACGCGATCGACACTGATGGTGTGCGCAACGGCTATGAACTCACCATCACCCGCCTGGTCGCCGACGCCGTACGCATTCCGGTCATCGCCTCGGGCGGCGGCGGCACCCCGGAGCATCTGGTCGACGCGGTAACTAAAGGTGGCGCCGACGCCGCCCTGGTCGCAAGCATGGTCCATTACGGCGACCACACCGTCGGGGCGATCAAGCAGGCGATGGCGGCGGCGGGCGTGCGGGTGCGCCAGGCGGGGTGAACATCAGGAAGTGAAGAATAAACGGGAATCTGAAGGATGAAGATCGGGGAAACCGGATCTTCATCGTACCGCGATGCCATCGTCATCGGATCTTGGCCGAACCTACCTCCAAGCCTGACCCAAAATTCACCGAAAGTTCATGAGGCGTCCTATCCATTGGCGGCATGAGCACCCCAGCACCCAGCCAGCAGTCTTTTCCCACCACGTCCCGAGTCGTTCCCGGGGTCTGCGCCCGTCCGGGCTGGATCGGCCTGCTGTTTGCGGCAGCGGCGGCCCTGCCGGCGGCGGAACCGCCCAAGGTGGTATTGATCTCGCTTGATGGCGCCACGCCGTGGCTGGTCGAGCAGTACCTGGCTGACGGCACCTTGCCCAAGGACAAGGGCATCGGTCTGCTCAAGGCGAAAGGCCTGACCGCGAAGCAGAACGTGACGGTCACCCCGTCGCTGACCGCCGCCGCCCACATCGCCATCGCGACGGGGTCCAATCCGGCCCGCACCGATGTGATCGCCAACAGCTTCCATCTGGTGGCCAGCCCGTTCGCCTCGGGGAACATCAGCGGATTCTCGGCTCCGATCGGTGGCTACTTCATCGACGGGCCTGCCCACATGGACCAAGTCGGCGCAGAGCCGGTGTGGAAGCGCCTGCGCGCGGCCGGCAAGAAGGTGGTCTGCGCGACCTTCCCCGGGGCCGACGGCATCGATGTGAAGGTGCCCGGCACGACGCCGGTGGTGCAGCCGGCGAGCGAACGGACGGTGGACTACACCGTGCCCTTCGGGGCCTTCGCCGGCCCGACTGGCACGGGTTTCCTGCTGACCGGCGCGGATTTTTCCGATGCCCCGGCGCCCATCGTCACCGCCTTGACGGCGGCGGGGAAGACCTCGTACAGCCCGGTGAAGCTCAAGACCACCAGCCTGGAAACGTTCACCAGCAATACCAAGAGCTTCGATATCCAGGTCGCCGCTCTCGACACGACGAACGACAGCGCGGTCAACTACGACACCCTGGTGTTCTTCGACCAGGTGATCGGCATCCTGCCTGGGCCGTTCACGCTGCCCGCGACCGGACCGGCCTACGTCAAGAATGATGGCAGGTCGAAGCCGTTCTTCTTCGATGGCACCCCCAACAAAGTCGGCTGCAGCTTCTTCGTCAGCACCCTCGCCGCCGACTTGTCGACCGTGCGCCTGGTGCGTTACGCCGCCTACAACATCCCGCGCAATTCCCCCTCGGCGGCGGTGATCGCCAACGTCGATGACGTGAACAACAACGTCGGCTTCTGGCTCGCCGGCCCTGACTTCCGCTTCCCGGAACGGCTCTTTCCCACCGTGCCAGCGAACCAGGGCGCGGCCTTCACCGACGCCGAACTGGAAGCCATGTACCAGGACCAGGTCCTGACCACGGTCGACCACACTGCCCGCATGGCGGTGCGGGCGATCACCCAGAATCCGGGCGCCGACCTGGTGATGACCTACATCGAGCAGCCAGACGGATCTGAACACCAGTTCCTCATCCGTGATCCGCGTCAGCCGACCAACATCAAGGATCCGAATTCGATCCACGAAGGCCAGGACCAGGCCAAGATCAAGCGCTATGACGGCTATGTCCGCTTCGCCTACCAGCAGGCCGACAAGGCGGTGCAGCGCATCCTGGACGCCATCGGCTATGACGCCCAAGGCCGGCCGCTGGCCACCGTGCTGCTGGTTTCCGATCATGGCTTTGAGACCTTCCATACGGCGGTATCGCTGAACGCGCTGCTTACGGCCAACGGTTTCAACAGCAGCAAGGTCAAGGCGGTGACCTCGGGACCGGCGGTGAACATCTATTTCAACCTCCAGGGCCGGGAACCGGGCGGAACGGTGACGCCGGCGGAATACCGCACGCTCCAGACCCAGGTCTTCGACCTGCTCAAGGCGCAGGCGGACACCAACCCGAATTACACCCAGGGTGCGGCCTCGGTGCCGTTCTTCGATCTGGTCGCCAAGCGCCCGGTGCCGGCCAGCGACACCGATCCCACGTTCGGCCGCACGAAGGACTCCATGTTCGCCCAGGATTCCGGCGATGTGGTCGCCATCCTCAAGCCCGGCTACAATTTTGACGGCACCCAGAGCCCGGTGGTCATCCGCAAGGGCGACAGCGCGAGCGAAAAAGTCCTGTCGCTGCCGAACTTCTACGGCGCCCACGGCTATGACGCGAACCTCAGCAACCTGAGCGCGATCTGCTACGCCGCCGGCCCCGATGTCAGCCCGGGCACGCTCAACCTGACCCACAACATCGACCTGGCCCCGACCATCGATCGGATCCTCGGCGTGGTGCCGTCCGCCACGGTGGAAGGCAGCATCCTGCCCCTCATCACCCCACGGGTGCTGCCAGCATCTGTGGCCCAGACCCTGCCGGACGGCATCGCGATCGGCGACGTGACCCAGACCTCGGCGATCCTGTGGACGCTCAGCACCGCGCTCGGCCAGGTGACCTTCGATGTCGCCACCGACACGGCCTTCGCCAACATCGTCCAGACCGCGACCGTGTCGGCCGGCGATCAGACGATTCCGGTCACTGCGACCATCACCGATCTGGTGCCCGGCACGGCCTATCAGGTGCGGGTGCGCAATGCTGCTGGCGCCGAACTCAAGGGCCGGTTCCGCACCAATGCCGCAGCCGGCACCAAAGGTGCGCGTATCGGCTTCGCCGGCGACTGGCGCGGTGAGCTGGGCACCTTCCCGGCCGTCGCGGATCTCGCGTCGGCGAACCTCGACGTGTTCATCGCCGACGGCGACACGATCTATGCTGATTATCCCACCTCGGCGGTGAACAAGCCGGCGGCCGAAACCCTGGCTGAATACCGGGCGAAGCATGCCGAGGTCTACGCCGCCAACCTGGGCGGCAACACCTTCGCTGCGGCGCGGGCGGTGACGCCCTGGCTGGCCGTCATCGACGACCATGAGGTGATCAACGACTTCAGCGGGGGCGCGGCGCCGGCGAGCGATCCGCGTTTTTCCGGCCTGCCCGGCGCCTTCATCAACGAGACCAGCCGCTACCGCGACGGCCTGCGCGCCTTCACTGAGTACAACCCGATCGCCGATCGGCGCTATGGCGCCACCGGCGATGCGCGCACCGCCGGCAAGCCCAAGCTGTATCGCTATCGCACCTATGGCAGCAGCGCTGCCGTCATCGTCACCGATCAGCGTTCGTTCCGCGATGCGCCGTTGGCTGAACCAACCAACATCAACGACCCGGCGGCGGTCGGAGCGTACCTGGCGCAGAGCTTCGCCGCTGGCCGCACCATCCTCGGCAAGCAGCAGCTCGCCGACCTCAAGGCCGACCTGCTGCGCAGCCAGGCCGACGGGATCACCTGGAAGTTCGTGGTCCTGCAGGAGCCGATCCAGAACCTCGGCGTGCTCGGATCCGCCGACCGCTATGAGGGCTATGCGGCGGAGCGCAGCGAACTGTTGGCCTTCATCAATGATCAGCGCATCCGCAACGTGGTATTTCTGTACACCGACGTGCATGGCTTTCTGGTCAACAACCTGACCTACCAGACCGGGGTCGGCCAGCCGCAGCGGGCCAGCCGCGCCTTCGAGATCACCAGCGGTGCGGTCGCCTTCGACCCGCCGTTCGGCCCCTACATCGCTGCTGCGGCGAAACAGCTGGGTCTGATCACTGCTGACCAAGCGGCGGCCTATGCCGGCCTGCCGGTGGCCTACGACGCCGATGACACCGTGAACGATAAAGACGACTTCATCAAGCAGTTGGTCAACGGAACCCTGGCTCCGCTCGGCTACGACACTCTTGGCCTCGCGGGCGCGAAGCTGCCGGCCAAGCTGGTGAAGGGCGACTACGTTTCCTTCCATGCCTACGGCTGGACCGAGCTGGTCGTCGATCCCACGACCGAGCAGCTGACGGTGAACTACCACGCCATCCCCTGGTACAGCCAGGCTGACCTGGCTGCGAACACCGCCGAGGTCATGGCGCGGGCGCCGACGATCGTGAACACCTTCACCCTGCTGCCGCTCAAACCGGCCGTGGTCACCGGCATCGCGACCAACGGCGGAACGATCGGGGCTGATGGCTCCACCCACAAAGTCGGCGTCGGTGGCGCGGGCACCATCCGCCTGACCCTGCCTGATCTCGCGGGCGGCGGCACCATCACCATCACCGCCACGTCCTCGAACCAGGCGGTGGTGCGCGATGCCGACATCCGCATCGGCACCCCGACCTCGACCGCCACCCTGCGCGCCGCCATGTCGACCGCCGACATCACCTACACCACCATCGGGGCCGGCGACGCGGTGATCACCATCGAAGCGAACAACGGCAGCCAATCCGCCCTGACCCAAGTCACCGTCACCGCCGACCCCGCGACCCCGGTCGTGGTGCCAGCCAGCGACAGCGGCAGCAGCGACAAGAAATGCGGCAGCGGTTCGTCGTTGGCGCTGGCCCTGGTCGGACTGTTCTGGTTTGGACTGCTGGTGCGCGCCCGGCGTCGCGGCTGACCCGCTGGGCTGCTGATCCGCTGGGGGGCGCAAAATCCCGGCGGGATTTCAGCTTCCGCTGCGCCGCCAGGCGAGGATCACGAACACCCCGGCGGTGATGCCAAGACCGAAGCCGCCGACCACATCGCTGAGCCAATGGCGGTTGAGCCGCACGCTGGATGCGCCGACGAGCACCGCCTCGGTCAGCGCCAGCGCACCCAGCGGCGGCGCGAGGACGACCAGCGCGACCGCGCCGCCGGTGCTGGTCGCGGTGTGACCCGAGGGCAGGCTTTGCCAGCTCGGCGTCATGGTCGGGCCGCGCACCACGAACACCCCAGCGTTGGCGTCGGGCCGCGCCCGGCCCAGGGTCGGCCGCACCAGGTTCGAAAGGATCCCCGCCAGCGAGGCCGCGAGCAGGCACGCCACGCCGGCGCGGCGCCAGCGTTCGCGCCCGCTCAAGCGGCCGGCAAGGTAAAGCACGGTGCTCCAGGTCAGGACATCGGTGAACGCGCCAAAGGTCCGCACCATCCGCGCCCATCCCAGCAGCGGATCGTCGGGCGGCTGCGCCCGGGCCCAGGTGTCGCAGGCGCGATCGCCGAACCCGGCCCAGGCCGCTGCGGCGATCGCCACCGCGATCAACGTCGTCGCCAGCCACGGCCGACGGCGGACTTCCATCCCGGTGGCGCGGAGCTGTCGCCACAGTTCGAGCAGAATCCAGCCGCCTTCGTTGCGGATCGCGGCGCGCCAGGCGGGGACGTGAGGCCCGGTGGAGGAATCGGTGGCGGACATGGCGCGGGATGGTCGGGCGGTCGCGGATGCCGCAAGCGCCGGCCATGACAGGAGTGGGCCTGAGTGGCCGAATTTTTCTCCAGGCGACCAACAGCCGCAGGTTGAGGCGAGTCGAACGATACCATTGCCTATGGATTCATGGCCCAGGGCCTTGCAAATGAGCAGGTTCGCGTCGGTGCTTGCTCCACGCGATTTCCGGTCATCTTGCAAGCCATGCACGAGCGCATCACCATCAACTCCGGGATCTGCGGCGGCCGGCCGACCATCCGAGGGATGCGGATCCGGGTGGTCGATGTCCTTGAAATGCTGGCAGGTGGGATGACCCAGGCGGAAATCCTCGAGGATTTCCCCTACTTGCAGGCGGAGGACATCAAGGCGTGTCTCGATTTCGCTGCGGCCCAAGCCAATGGGACCTGGCATCCGGTGCCACAGGTCGCTTGATCTGAGCCGAAGCATGCTGCTGGTGGACGCGCAATTGCCGCCAGCCCTGGCAATCTGGTTTGCAAGTCTCGGCATACCAGCCCAGCATGTGGTCACGGCCATTGGGATCTGGCGGCGGCAGACGACACGATCTGGACCCGGGCCAAGCAGGCGGGATGGGTCATCATCAGCAAAGACCAGGACTTCGTCGATCGTGGCCTGGTGCTCGGTCCACCGCCCCAGGTTGTCCATCTGGCCCTCGGCAACTGCTCGAACCGCCAGTTGTTTGCCCATCTGCAACGGTGCTGGCCATTGGTCTCGCGCCTGTTGGGCGAAGCCGACGCAGCCGTGATCACCGTGGACTGGCATGCAGTGGGATTGCTCCACTACCAGGGATGACGCCGGTTTCGTAGCACCTCCGGCGGCGTGTGATCCGCCTCCACATCCACCATGGTCATGGCCGGCAAGGTGCTGTCGTCGTACGAGGGACTGCTCTGGCGCATCCTGCACAACGACACCGCCCTCGCGGTCCAGCGTCGCCTGCAATGGGCCGGCATCCCGGTGCATCTCGTCGCGGCGCGGCTGCCCTGATCCAGCGTGGCTGTCAACCGTCGCAGGCGCGCCGGATCGCCTCGGCCAGTTGCGCCATCGCCTCGGGGTCGTCCTGGGTCCAGTTGAAGCCCAGGGTGACTTCGCGCGGGGCGCGCCATTCGGCGCCGGGGCATGAGACCGTGCGGTAGTCGACCCCGGCGCGGACAAGTTGCTCGTGCCAGAGCACGCGCGGGCCGGTTTGGGCATAGTCGTGCGGGTTGAGGCGGGTCAGGCGGTGGATCGGCACTGGGATGTAATGGAAGTTGCCGGCGCCTTCGGCCGCCAGGCGCTGGCTGAATTGATCCCGCGTCAGGCCGGTTTTTTCGTAGTGATGGACGAGCGACAGCAGGTGGTAGCAGCCCTCGGCCCCGGGCAGTTCAGGGGCAAGAGTGACGCCGGGTACGTCGGCGAGGTGGCGGCGCAGCACGGCCGCGTTGCGTTGGCGGGCGGCGTTCTCTGCGTCGAGAAAGGGCAGCGCGGCGCGCACCAACGCCGCCCCGATTGCGCACGGACGCCAGCCCAGTTGCAGTGAATCCAGCAGCCCCGCCGCGCCCAGCGCCTGCGCCCGGTCGGGGGCGAGGCCGCGCGGGTGGCGGCCGTACAGATACGCGTGCTCGGCGGCGACGGGATCCCTAAAGAGAGCATAGCCGCCCTCGGTGCCGGCGAGCAGCTTCAGCCCCATGCACGAAAAGGCAGCCGCATGGCCAAACGCGCCGACGCGGGTGCCGTGCAACCGCGCCCCGTGCGCCTGGCTGCCATCTTCGAAGAGCAGCAGCCCGCGCCGATCCGCGATCGCGCGCAGCGCCTGGGCGTCGCAGGGATGGCCGAACAGGTGCACGCACATGATCGCCCGCGTTTTCGCAGTGATCAGCGGTTCAACCGCGTCGGGCCGGATGAGTCCCGACAGGGGGTCGACATCGGCGAAGACCGGGATCGCGCCGATCGCCAGGATCGCCGACACCGTCGCGCCCCAGGTGTAGGGCGTGGTGATGACCTCGTCGCCGGGGCCGAGGCCGTGCCCGAGCATGATCGCCTCCAGCGCCGCCGTGCCGGAGGCCACGTACCAGGCGATGGTCTCGCGACCGTCGACCCCAGGGCCGTGCCAGGCGGCGAGGTCGGCTTCCAGTTCCGGCGCTCCTTCGAGGCGCGTCCAATCGCCCTCGCGCAGGACGCGGATGGCGGCCTCGATGACCTCTGGGCGGCGGCTGGGGTAGGGGGGCGGCGTGCGGGTGAGGGCGGGCATGGCCTGGGATGCTGCAACCGGATCTGCGCACGCCAACGTCAGGGTGACGGGTGCATCGGGGCATCTTCAGACCGCGGGGCGACGGAGGCTTGCAGGAGGGGGATAGCTGGCGGTATCCTTCCCCCGATGTCCACGAAACGCTTCCCCGCGCCGACGAACTCGGCGGAGCTGGTCGACCGCCTCCTGGTGCCGGAAAGCAGCCATGGTCTGGTCGCGGTGTTGGAGGAGGTGCTCGGTCAGATCGCGGCGGTGCCGGCGGTGCTGTACCTGTGGGACGAGTCCGCCGCAGTTTACTACGCTGCTGCGGCCTTCGGCCAGGAGGCCGAGATCGCCGACCTGCCCCCGGCCGAGGTCAACGGGCCGGGCCGCTTCGCGCTGACCAGCCAGGGGCAGCCGGTCGGGGTGCTGGAATCCCGGGCGGTGCAGGTCGACCGCACCCGTCTGCGCCAACTCGCCGGAGTGCTCGGGCCGATCCTCCTGCGCACCCACCGGCGTGAAGCCATCGACAACCAGCTTCGCAAGGCGCACGAGCAGATCCGTCTGATCACCAGCGCCGGCGAACTGCTGCGGCATCTCGATGTCGAGGTGCTGCTGGTCAAGATCCTCGAAACCATGCTCGGTGGCGCGCGCGCCGACGTCGGCGCGGTGCTGTGTCCGACCGGCGGGCCGGACGGCACCGGGACGCTCGCCTGTCGCGTCACCTGGGGCATGAACGACCGGCACGTGCATGGCATCCGTCTGGCGGCCGACGGCCGGCCGGTGGCCGAGGCGGTTTTCGCCGGTGTGGGCACGGTGCTGGTCGGCCCGCACGAGGTCGAAACCGTGCTCGACACCAGCGAATCCGGGGCGCACATCCATGGACTGCTTGCCCTGCCGCTGACCACCCGCGACCGCACCCTGGGCGTGGTGGTGCTCGCCAATCCGGTCGAGGTCTTCGGCTCGGAACAGCAGAGCATCGCCGAAACCCTGGCCAGCCTCGCCGCGATCGCGCTGGAAAACGCCCTCTTGATCAAGGCCACGGTCGACCGCGAACGGCTGCTCCAGGAATTGGCCATCGCGCGCCAGGTGCAGAACAGCATGTATCCCACGGCTGGCCTGGCGGTGCGCGATCTCACGGTCGAAGGCTCGTCGCGGCCGTGCGATGAGACCGGTGGTGACTACTATTCCTTCCTTGAGCGCGGTTCGAGCCTGGTCGCGGTGATCGGCGACGTCAGCGGCCACGGACTCGGCGCGGCGCTCTTCACCACCATGGCGCACGCCATTCTGCAGCAGCGCCTGCGCGCGAGTGCCTCGATCGAATCGGTCGCGCTCGCCGTCAACGACGGTCTTTACCACGCCCAGAGCGGTCGCTTCATGACCCTGGCGGTGGTCGAGGTTGATCCCCATTCGCACCTGTTCAGCTACGTTTCGTGCGGGCACAATCCCATGCTCTGGATCAACCAGGGCGAGATCCGCTGGCTCGAAAGCACCGGCTTGCCGGTGGGCATCGCCACCGACGGCGAATTCCCGGCGGTCTCGCCGGGCCTGTTGGAACCAGGTGATCTGCTGCTGTTGTACACCGACGGCTTCACCGAAGCGGCGGCACCCAGCAGCGAATTGTGGGGCGAGACTCGGCTTGCTGAAACGACGCTGGGACTCTGGCGCGCAGGCAAAGGTCCGGCCGAGGTGATCAGCGGCCTGCACGCGGCCGTCGACGCCTGGTCGGCCGGCAAGGCCCACAGCGATGATCTGACGGCGGTGGTGCTGGTGCTGCCGCAGGAACCCGGCGATCCGAAGTGACGGCCTGACATCAGCGGGGGAGCGCTCGGGAGCACCTGCGTACCGCACGGCCGAACCGTCACCGCTGAGGTCACCGCTGAGGTCTCAGCATGCGCAGGGTTGGGATGAAGGCTGGCCCCGTTAGCATCCTTTGGCCGCAGCAACGTGGCAGGAGGTCTTCCATCGTGGCATCCATCCGCTGGCCGAGTCTGATCGCTGGTTTTCCAGCCGCTTTGTGCGTTTCTGCGCTCACCACAGCATTCACCTGCGTGCTCATCTGCATGACGGTCGGCCTCGGTGCCGGCGAGATCAAGGAATTCCCGAACATGGCGCCCAGGGTCGGGGAGATCCTGGAGCATGAATACTATGACAAGAGCGTCTTCCGGGCCCGCATCCTGGTCGAGCGCGCCCTGCGTGCGTTGGAGGATTCCGAGATCTCCATCGATACCCAGTGGAAGGGCGAGGCGATCACGGTGAACATCGCCGGAACGAAAACGGTATTGCAGGCGCTCATTCCCGAGGCCGTTCCTGGTCAGAACGCCGCCGCCGATGGCGATGAGCCACGGAACCGGGCGCTGCGCGACGCCATGGAGCTCATCGAAAAAGTGCGCGGCGTCCTCGCCGCCGCCGATTTCCCGCCGAAACGCCGGCGCGAGCTCGAATACGCCCTCCTCAATGGCGCCCTCAATTCCCTCGATCCCCACACGGTCATCCTGCCGCCCGAGGTCGCGCAGGACTTCAGCGAGGACATCCAGGGCGGGTTCTTCGGCATCGGCGCGGTGCTGCGCGAAGACGAAGGCATTGTCTTCATCGAACGCGTCCTGCCCGGCCTGCCCGCCGACCGCGCCGGGATCGAGGACGGCGATGTGATCCTGGCCGTCGACGGCGAGAAGACCGCCGGCCTGTCGCTGCCCCAGACGGTGAAGCGCATCAAAGGCCCCAAGGGCACCACGGTGCGGCTGCTGGTTGAACGCAAGGGGGCCAAGGCCCCGATCGAGATCGCGATCCGCCGCGACCTGGTGTCGGCGATCACCGAACTGGCCTGGCGCGATCCGGCCAACCCCGACGTGGGCTACATCCAGCTCGACGAATTCAACGCCAAGACCAATGAAAAACTGCGCATCAAGCTGATGGAGCTCAACGCCGATGCGGCCGGGCCGATCAAGGCCCTGGTCCTCGACCTGCGCTTCAACGGCGGCGGCCTGCTGGAGCAGGCCAAGCTGGTCAGCGACTGTTTTCTGCTCAAGGCGGACGAGGTCGTGCGCACGGTGACAAGCGCCGGCAGGATGCAGCGTCTGAAGTGTTCCGGCAATCCCGATTGCCGCGTGCCGATGCTGGTGCTGGTCTCTGGCGGCACCGCGAGCGCAGCCGAGATCGTTTCGGGTGCCTTGCAGCGGCATGACCGGGCCGTGGTCGCTGGAGTCTCGACCTTCGGCAAGGGCACGGTGCAGACCATAGCGATGCTGCGCGACGACAGCCGGCTCAAGTACACCATCCAGGAATATCAACTGCCCGGCGGGGTGTCGATCCAGCGCGTCGGGGTCAACCCGGATCTGCTGCTCTTCGCCCGCAACCAGGCCAAGGAGGGCACCATCGACATGGTGCCCTACATCGGCCGGCGCGAGGCCGACGATGAATTCGCCATCGCGAGCCACCATGCCTATAAGCATGAATCCAGCCTGACCCTGGCCTGGTTGCGCCACTACGAGAGCCGGGATCAGCAGCGCACCCACTTCATCTCAGCGCGGAAATTTGCTCCCGATGCCGAGGCCCAGATGGCGATCGAACTGGTCCAGGCCGCGATCCGCGACGCTGCGGCGCCGGCCTGGGATGCCGCCGCCGCTGCGGCCGAACGCGAGGGGAAGCAACGGCAGTTCCTGATCGAACGCTTGCGCCGGCCGGTCACCGCCCGCACCGAGGTCGAATCGCTAGCCCTGGCCAAGGCCCTGGCCGACCGTAAATCGCCGCTGACCTGGGGCGACCACGCCGCGCCGGCGACCTCCAACCTGGAACTGGCGTTCACCGGCCCGGCCGAGATCCAGGTCAAGGACAGCAGCGATGGCCCGCCGTCGGCCGAGATCGGTTTCACTGTGACCAATCGCGGCGAAACGGCCGTCGGCAGGCTGTACGGCATCGCCAAGGCCGACCGCAGCAGCCCTTTGTGGCAAAGCGAGGTCATCTTCGGATCTGTGCAGCCCGGGGCGAAGGCCGCCGGGGTAATGCACCTGATCCTGCCTCCGCGCCTGGAGGCCGGTGAAGAACGATTCACCCTCGAACTCCATGCCGACGGCCGCGAGAAACCGCTGACCAGTCTGCCGGTGCGACTGACCATCAAGCCGCGCCCGCGTCCGCACCTGGGATTCCGTTGGAAGATCGAGGACGACAAGGGCACCGGCATGCTCAAGGTCGACGAGGATGCCCGCCTGCGCCTGTCGATCTTCAACGACGGCAAGGTGACGACCGGCGGCAGGATCGAGGTCGCGGTGTTCAAGGACAACGATCCCTTCGTCGAATTGAAGGACACCACGCGCTTCACCGTGGATCCGATCGAGGTCAGCGGCCGGTCGCGTGAATTGGTGGTTCCGTTCCGCATCCGCAAGAGCCGCCCGATCGGCCCGGGGCGGAGCGAGGATTTCAAGGCCACCCAGGTCAAACTCCAGTTCCGCGCCAGCGAACGGCTGGGCGAGGACGGCGGCTGGCGCGGGGCGGCCGAGATCTTCAGCAGCCTGAAGATCGACCTCGATCGTCCGCTGGAGGAAAAAATCGTGCTGCAGCCGCTGTTTGGCGAGGTTCGCGTCAGCCCGGAGGTCGATGGCAAGGTCAGGCTGAGCGCCCGCATCAGCGACGACAATCTCAAGTTCGTCGCCTGCTTCCTCGACAAGGAGAAAATCGATCTCCGGCCGACCCGGTCGATGGAACCCGTTCCCACCGCACCCGGGGCGCCGGTCACGCGCGGCGGGGTGACGGTGACCGAGTACCAGTATGAGGTCGATCTCGTCCTGAAGCCCGGGGTCAATCCAATCCGGATCATCGCGGCTGGCGCTGATGACGTGGACGAGGTTGCCGTCATTCGCCTGTGGGGGATGGGTAAACCAGTAGCCGCCAAGCCAGTCGCCCAACCAGCAGCCGCCCAAAGCGAGATCGCCCCGGTTCCCTAGACCGCCCGCCGACGAACCATCCGGCGGATCACACACCAGCCGATTGCGACGGGCTGGCTGGGATACCATCAGACCTAGGCCACGCCTTTGCTTTGACCTTGAGCACATCAGTAAGATCCTCTGCCGACGATCGTCGGGCCGTTGTGCCCATCCGGAGCCTTCCATGCGTCACCTCCCGCTGGCGATCCTTTCCCTGCTGGCTTGCGTCCCGCGCCTCGCTGCGGCGCAGATGGTCGAGGTGTCGTTCCTGACTGAACAGAAAGTCGAAGGCGAACTGATCAGCGACGATGGCAATCAGATCGTGCTCAAGCAGGCATTCGTGGGCAAATCCGGCAAGATCGCCTGGGCCGAGATGACCTATTCCCGTTCAGACTTAAAATCAGTGACGCCGATCGCTGATCCGCAGACCCAATACAAGACCCGCAAGGCGGTGGCCAAAGGCGCGGCCGACTGGGGCGGACTCGCGGCCTGGTGCCTGGCCAAGGGAATGACCGATCACGCGCTCGATAGCGCCCGCAGGGCGGTCGAACTCCAGTCCGACCAAGCCGACGCGGCGAAGGTCCTCACCACCCTCGGCTGGGTGGTCGCCAATGGCGCCTGGGTGAAGGAGGACGAATGGCTCGCGAAACAAGGGAAGTTGCGCTACCACGGCAAGATCATGACCAAGGCCGACGTCGAGGCGTTGAAGGCCAAAGAGGCGGGACAAGAAGCAGCGCGCGCCGCCAAAGTGGCGATCGTGGCCAAGGAGACCCAACTCGCGGTCATGGACAAGGAGCTCGCCCGCCTGGAGGCCCGCCCGGCGGAGATCAAACTGGAACTCGACAAGGTCCAGGTAGGCATCAAAGACCTCGCCGGGTTGAAGGACAAACTCGCAGCCGCGAAAAAGGCTGCTGATGACGCCTATGCGGCGCTGCAGACGGAGCAGGGCAAGAACGCGGCCAACAAGACCTACAACGAGGCCACGATGAAGAAGTTGCAGACCGAATCGGAGAAAACGCAGAAGGAATGCAATAAACTCAAGCACGAAATAGCTGGTTCCGACGACGCCCTGGTCCGGTTCAACACCCGGCTCGCAGCGCTGAAGCAGGAGGAGAAAGCCAATGAAAAGAAGACGGCCGACCTGAGCGGCAAACGCGCCACGTTGAAGGCGGAACTGGACGACCTGATGGCGAAGGCGCAGACGTCGGAGAAGCAGCCTGAAAAGGCACCGGCCTCGTCACCGCATTGATCGTATCCGGGGTTTGCCCGCCCCGGGTCATCCAGCAGCGCTGGCGCCGTGGCAACTCGCGAAATCGAGCGTCAAGGGCACCACGTGCCCGGCCACCGCGATGGCGATGTCGACGAGTCCATCGGGATGGAAGCGCCAGATTTCCTCGACCTCGACCCCGGGATCGCAGGTCGTGATCGGCAGGCGGTCGAGGGCATCGCCGTCAAGGTGGCGCAGTCCGGGTGCGAAGGCGATGCGCAGAGGACGCGGATAGTCGAGGATGTCACCGGCCGGCCGCAGATCGCGCCGCCGCCGCAGGTCACCCAGGTCGGCGACTGCGGTCTGTTGACCATCGCTGTCGCTGAGATCGCTGCACTGGCAGAAGCGGAACTCGCCCACGTCGTGGCCGGGGCGGTAGGTGATTTCGGTCTTGAGGAAATCGTCCTCCGGCAGCGGCGTGCCGCGCGCGAGAAGGACGTGGAACCATTCGCGGCCGTGCGCCACCCGCCAGACGCCGACGTGCATCGCCGCGCGGCGGTCGATGATCCGCGCCCCACCGGCCGAGCCGAGGGCGCCATAGGCGGCGGCGCCAAGGGAGACATCGTGCATGCTGCGATCGCTGGCGATGATCCGCACTGAACCAAGGCCGAACCGGTCGAGCAACTGGCGCACGCCGTCGTGGACGCCCGGCAGGCGCGAGGAGCCGCCAGTGAGGACCACCGCCGCCAGCGATCCGAGCGCGGCGGGATTGCGATCGAGCATCTGCTTGAGCGCGGCGATGGTCTTGCGGATGCGCGGCGCGGCGGCGGCGACGAGTTCATCGCGGCCGACCTCGACCTGGACCTTGCGCAAAAATGCGAGCGGCGAACGGGTGCCGATCACTCCCGCCAGGCTGATCGGGAAGAATTCCAGTTCGGCATCATTGGCGAGGGCGATCTTGGCCTTTTCACACAACCGTCGAATGCGGCCCAGGTGCACCGCCTCGGGCTGCCACTTGGCTTTCACCACCGGCGCCTCGCCGGTGAGATGCTCGACCACCGCCTCGGTCAGGTCGGCATCGATATCGGCGCCGCCCAGCTTCTGTACGCCCTCGCTGTCGACCTCGACGAAGCGCGCTTCGCCATCGCGCCGCACCAGGCTGGCATCAAAGGTGCCGCCGCCGAAGTCGTAGAGGCAGAGGTGGCTGCCGGTCGCCACCTGGGTGGTCACCCCCATGAGGGCGATTGCCAGCGCGGCGGCGGTCGGTTCGTTGAGGATGTCGATGACCTGGAAGCCGGCGTCGAGCGCCGCCGCGCGGGTGGTGCGCCGCTGCACGTCATGGCAGTTCTGCGGCACGGTGAGGACCACCGGGATCGGATCCGGCACGGGGATCCCGCGTTCACCCAGATCCGCCGCGATCGCCGCCCGGATCCAAGCGAAGTAGCCATCGAGCACCTCGCCCAACGGCAATTTGTTCCCGTCGTCGAAGGCCACCACCGGCTTGGACCGCCCGCGATGATCGCGCAGCAGACTCTTAAGCCCCAGGAGGGGCGCCTCTTGATCCAGCGCCTCCTTGCCGAAATGCAGGCGTTTGCCATCCCAGGCGACCGCCGACGGAGCCATCTCATCGCTCCCGAAGCGGATCAGGGTTGGCTG
Source organism: Candidatus Kuenenia stuttgartensis (assembly GCA_945876185.1). Classification (GTDB taxonomy): domain Bacteria; phylum Planctomycetota; class UBA11346; order UBA11346; family UBA11346; genus BJHQ01. The sequence goes on from CAMCMZ010000023.1 coordinate 16,908, forward strand.
GGAGTCGCCCCCGCGCATGCGCGCGACAACGGTGTTGGTGGTGCCGAAATCGATGCCGATAAACATGCGTTGCCCCCGTCCAGGTTACCCCGATGGCGGCAGCTTGTCGACCTGTCGAATGGATTCCATCGGATGGGCAGCGCAACGCCCTCCTCGCCGCATGCGGGCAACCGGGTGGATGCCTCAAGCACGCGGTGAAACGCCGCACGTGGGCGAATGTGGATCCAGGTATCAGGCAGTGCCGGCAGCGCCGCGTCAGGACCATCAGCGGGGCAGCGCAGCGCCCCCCCGCCCATGCGGGCAACTGAGTGGATGCCTCAAGTGCGCGTTAAAAAGCCGCATGCGGGCAAGCGCGGGTCCAGGGGCCGTGAGGCCCCTGGCGGGGGCGGGGGCGGAGCCCCGAGGTGACCGGCAGCCCTTGAGGCTGCCGGGAAAAGCGCAGCATCGTGACATGCCCAGCATCCAGGTCGCCACCCTGCCCCACTTCACCGGACTCGCTTTGCCGGCCTACGCCACCGCCGGAGCGGCGGGCATGGACCTGCAGGCGGCCGTCGAGCAGTCGTTGACGTTGGCGCCAGGGGCGCGCGCCCTGGTGCCGACCGGGCTGGTGTTCGCGGTGCCCGAGGGCTTTGAGGTCCAGGTCCGGCCACGTTCCGGTCTGGCGCTCAAGCAGGGTCTGACCGTACTCAACAGTCCGGGCACGATCGACAGCGACTACCGGGGCGAGGTCAAAGTCATCGTCGCCAACCTCGGCGACCAACCGGTGGTGATCGAGCGCGGTCTGCGCCTCGCCCAGATGGTGCTCGCCCGGGTCGAGCGGGTCGACTGGCAGCCGGTCGCTGCGGTGGATGCGACCGCGCGCGGAGCCGGCGGATTCGGCTCCACCGGAACCCGCTGAACGGTCGCATGCGACTCCTGGCTGATTGCGGCAATACCAGCGTCAAACTGGCCCTCGCCGAGGGCCGGACGGTGCAGGCCTTCGCCCGTCTGAAGGCGGATCCGGCGCAATTGTCGGCGGCGATCTATGAGCATGCCGGTGCGATCGAGGAACTGGTCCTGCTGCCCGGCAATTGGCGCAACAGCGATGTCGTGCGCACCTGGTGGGCCGGCGTCTGCTGCGACCTGCCGGTGCGCACCATCGGGGACGAGATCCTGCTGCCCGTGGTCGGTCAGTATCCCGGCATGGGGGTCGACCGCATCGTCGCCGGCATCGCCGCCTGCGTCCTGGAACGGCAGCCGGTGCTGGTGGTCGACGCCGGCACGGCCACGACCATCGGCGCGTGGTACCACGATGGTCGCAGTGAACCTCCGGCCGGCTGCCGCTTCCTGGGTGGGCTCATCCTGCCGGCAGCGCGGACCTGCCTGGCCGGACTCGCAGCGATGGCCCCGGCCCTGCCGCTGGTCGAGCCGCTCGGGCCGGGGTCGAGCGCGGCCCAGCGCAGCACGGTGGCCGCGATCGGTGCTGCCATGGGCATCGGTTATGGTCCGATGGTCGCCGCCTGCCTGATCAAGCTCAGCCGCGAGACCGGCATCCGGACCACGGTGTTTACCGGTGGAAACGTGGACCTGCTGGTGGATTCGCAGGTCGCCCACCGCGACCGGGTGCGCGAGCAGTTGACCATGGATGGGCTCGCCTGGCTGGCTGAGCGCTGACTGTTTCGGCCTGCCGGCGGCTAGTTCGGCCTGTCGGCGGCTAGTTCGGCCTGTCGGTGGCTGGTTCAGCCTGCTGGCGGGCTGTCCAGCGATTCCAGCAAGCGTGCGGTGGCCGAGCGGCGGTCGAGGTTGTAGGAGGCGGTGAGCAACCGGCGCGCTTCGTCGCGCTGCCCCGCCGCCATGGCCAGTTCCCCGAGACGCTGGAGCGCATCGGCATCCTCCGGTTCGAGGTTGAGCGCGTAGCGGAGGTGGTCCGCCTCGGCCTTTGCATCCTGGTTTGCCTGGCAGAACAACGCGGCGAGGCGGCTCGCCGGTGCGCAGCGCGGATCGCGGGTCAACGCCTCGTTCAGCATTGCGCTGGCCGCAGGGAAGTGCCCGTCGATCAGGGCGACCGCAGCCATGCCAAGCGGACCCAAGGGCAAGGTCGCATGTTCGTGGGTCAGGTTCTGGAACACGGAACCAGCGAATTCGTTCTGACCCTGGCGCAGGTACACCAGTCCCAGGATGCCGAGCGCGGTCGGATCCACGCACTTCTGGTTGATGGCCAGCTGGGACCAGCGGGTGGCATCGACGTCGACCCCGGTCAAGCCCGCCAGCCGGGCCCGACGCAGGCACAAGTCGGCATCGTTGCCGGAGGACGAGGCGAGCGAGTCGAGCAGGGTGGTTGCGACCGCGAAACGGCCCTGGGCCAGGGCCAGATCGATGTCGTTCAGCGTACTTTCGCGACCGCCCACCATCCGCCGCAGGCTGGAAGTGAAACGCTGGGTGATGCTGCGCGACTTTGCGGGAGAAACCCGGACGCGGCCGAGGATGGCCAGATTGAGCACGGCGAGCACCGTTTGGCGGGGCAGGCCCGGGGTGGCGGCGGGCACCAGTTGCGGTGGATCGGACGGTGCCGGGGCCGGCGCGGGCGCTTCCCAGATCCGCTGCGACTGCAGGGCCGAGGTCGACCCGGGAATCTCAGGCGTGTCCGGGAAGACATTCGCGCTGTGTCTCGATGATTCCTCAGGAAAACTGACGATTTGGGTATTTTGCGCGTCTGCAGTCGAGGCTGGACCCGTGGGCGCGGTCGAACCGCCTGGATGATCCGTCCTGGTGCCGCTACGCCCCGCCGGAGCAGCAGAGCTGCTGGTTTGGGATACCGCCAAGCGCTTCCCGGAAATCTGCGCGGTGGGCTTGGTCGGGGTCCGGCTCGAACTCCGGCTCGGGGACGGTTCCTGGGTGGGTTGCGGTTGGACCGCCTCGGCCAGCACCGCCGGGTGGCGGAAGAGGTACGCCCACACCGCCGCGCGTTGGTCTTCAGAGAGACCATCGTCGATGCGCGGGGCTGCCCACGGCGTCGCCGGGTTCGACGCGGGAATTCCGACGCGGCGCTTCGTCGACGAGCTGTCGACCGAGGAACCATCGCGGGTTGTTCCGGTCAATCCGCGCTCGCCAGGACCGGTCACCTCCGGGGTGCCGGGTCCGATCACAGGGACGCCGAACACCGGGGTCAACGCGGGTTGAAGCCGTTTGCTCTCGTATTCCAGGGCAGCGCTGGTGGCCTTGCCCGTCGGAGATGATTCCGGGTTCGCGCTGCGCCGCGTCGTCGCTTGGGTTCTCGCCGTCGACCGGCGGGGCCGCAGCGTCTCGACGACCTGGTTCGCGGCCTCGGCGCAGGCGGCCCAGTCGGGGTAGCGGCTTTCCGGCGCTTTCGCCAGCAGGCGCTGGACCACGGCGATTGCGCGCCGGTTCAGCCCAGGCACCACCTGGGCAAGGTCGCGCGGCTGTTGCCGCAGGTGCGCGCGCATGACCTCTTTCGAATCGCCAATGAAGGGCGGATGGCCGGTCAGGACCTGATACAGGGTGATGCCCAGCGAGTACATGTCAGAACGGGCGTCGAGGCGGACACCGCGGATCTGATCCGGCGACATGTACACCGGCGAACCGACCACCTCGCGCATGCTGCGTTCGAGGACTTGGGTCTCCTCGCGGGCGCTGTCGTCGTCGTACTGCGCCACCAGGCGCCGACCGTGGGCCAAGCCGAGATCGATGATCTTGATCCGCACCCCGCCTTCGGGATCGCTCAAGCTCGCCATGTCGATGAGGATGTTCTCGGGCTTCAGGTCGCGGTGGATGATCTCGGCCTTCTTCCAGGCGAAGCCCAAACCCTCGGCGACCTGCGCCGTAACCTGCATGGCATGGAGTTCGCCCATGCGGCCGCCGTGATTGACCAGGGATCCCAAGGTGGGGCCGTCGACGAATTCGACCGCCAGGTAGGGCAGACCACGTCGGAAGCCATGGCCGGCGTAGGCGATGATCGTCGGATGGTCGAGCCGGGCGAGGAGCGAGATCTCGCGTTCCAGGCGCTGAACCCGGTCGTCGGAAGGATCGATATTGCTGCCGGTGATGAACTTGAGGGCGATGCGGCGGTTGGTGATCGCTTCTCGCGCCAGCCAGACTTCGCCGAATTCGCCGGCCCCAAGGGATCGATCGATCACGTAGTTGTCGACCGTTTCGCCCGGACGTAAATCTGAATCCGACGTGCGCGCCATCGGGGTTCACCGTCTCCTATGGGGGTGATGTGCGATCCTGACGAGGGCATCCAGGTAGGTCAATCCGCTGGGGGATGGAACCTGATGGTTCGCCGTCCAGCACGGACTGGATGGCAGGTCTGGAATCGGCGCGGATGAAAAGACAACGGGCATTTTCGCCCCTCAGCGAGCGGTGGTGATCGGAAGTTAGAGCCGACTTCATGCTAATCCAGTCTGGTCTGGCTGGACCGGGGTCGGGCATCGCTTGGCGTGTGACCGCTGCCGGCGAACCCTGAGTTCGTGGTGGCTGCGTTTGCCAGCTTGCCGATCCGAGCAAGGCCGAGTAACCTATCCCTGCTTGGTCGCCCAGGCTGACCCAGCGAGGGACCGATTGGGGAAATCATCAGATCCTCGATTGAGGCCGGCCTCATCCCAGTGGACGTCCAGGGCGGGGAATCTTCTCTTCAACGCCATCGCACTCATGGCGTACCATGTCACACTAGGAATGCCCAGATCCATGCCAACCGTTCCCCCAAGGTGCTGCTCCCGGTTCCGGTTCTTGGGCTGGATGGGCTGGATATTAGGAATTGTTCTGATGAGTGGCCTGGTCGAGCTTTCTGCCGCCGATAAAGGTGGTCCGGGCAAGGGCGCCTGGCAGGAAACGCGCCAGATCCTGCCCGAAGAGGAACCCAACCTGCCGGCCGCCATGCAGCAGAAGATGGACGAGGGCGAACGGAACGAGCTGGCCAAGGCCGACAAGAAGTACACCGCGAAAGCGTTCAAAGAGGCGGTTCCCCTGTATGACGTCTACCTGGCGTCATTCCCCAAGGGCGTCGCCGTCCCCTACGCGATCCTGAAGAAGGGCCGCGCGATGATGCTGCAGCTGCACCGCAAGCAGGCGATCGTGACCTTCCAGGAGATCCTCGACTACTTCCCGAACCAGGTCGAGATGGCGGCCTTCGCCGTCTATTTTCAGGGTCAGGCGCATTTCCTCAACGGTGACGATGGCGAGGCGGTGAAAGTCTGGTCGATGCTCGCCCGGGATGAGGGCTACCGCACCCAGCCGATTGCCGCCTTCGCGCTCGTCCGCCTCGCGGATTATCTTGTCTCCCAGGGCAAGGCGCCCCAGGCGGTGCCCTACCTCTGGCAGATCGCCATCGATTTCCGGGGCACCAATCCTCGGGCGGCCCACAGCGCAATTCAGAAGGTGGTCGCCCACCACACCCGCACCGCGATCGCGGAACCCAAGCTGCGCGAGTTCTGGCTTCTTACCAAGGGCTGGGGCGACCGTCCGGTGGCGGTCGAACCAGACGCCAAGATCGACCGCGCCTATTGGTGGGCGGTGGTCGGTTCGGTGCGTGCCCAGGGCAATTTCCCGGCCGACCAGGCAGAATTGTGCAAGCGCTACTTCGCCACCTGGGTCGAGCTGCTGGACAACCGTTTCGCCGACTGGGACGACTACCAGCTTGCCCTGGCGGATTTCCGCCTGAACGCCGATGGCGATCGCAAGAAATGGCTGGCCCGGCTGGTCGACCAGTACCAGCGCGGACAGAAACCGGGCGACTACGACCGGACGCTGCGCTGGCTCCAGCTGGTCGCGGTCGATAAGGAATCGGCCCGCTTCTATTTCAGCAAGCTCGACCAGGGCAAGATGTCCTATGCCCAGGTGCGCCGCCTGCTTGATCTCTTGTACCAACAGGTGAAAGAACCCGAACTCGGGCGGGCTGTTTCCGAAAGGATCGATCCCGCGACCCTCAATGACGATCAGCGTGCCGACCTCACCGCTTTCTACTGGCGGGTTAACGAAGAAGCGGCCGGGTTGCGCATCAATGCCATGATCAGCGATGGCGACAAGGCGACGTTCCAGCGGCTGGAATACTTCGCCGGTCTCATTGGAAAAAAAGATGGGGCAAAGTACCTGGACCTGGTGATCGCTGCCGCCGATGCGCTGAACAAGAACCCGGCCTATGCCCAGAAGGCGGCGATGACCAAGGGCAACTGCCTGTTCAAGAGCAAGAAGTACCCCGAGGCCATCGTCGCATTCCGTCAGGCCGATCTTCCCCCAACCAGCATTTTCAAGATCTCCGAATGCCTGGTCGCCGACGGCAAGATTCCCCAGGCGGTGCAAGAATTGCACGACCTGGAAGCGCTCTTCCCGACTGGCAAGGCCAAGGCGGCGCAGGGGGTGGCGAGCATCTACATCAACGCTAAACAGCGCGAGAACGCGATCGCTGAGTTGCGCCGGATCATGGCCACCTATCCCAAGACACCCGAATCGAGCTGGGCTCATGAACGGCTCGAGGGATTCGGGGTTCGGATCAAAGGTGGATCCGAGGCCGAATGACCTCTGCGCCAACGCCTCCCGGGCCTTCCTTTGCTTCCATCACCAACCCCATTCATCCGACCGCATCCAACCTATGTCACCCTGGCCTCATCCCATGAACCAACCCATCCCGGCCCGCCCGCTCCTCCAGGGCGCGGCGCTCATCCTCTTGGCGTGCGCTGGTCCGCTGGCGGCAGGCGAGGCCAAACCGGATAAACCGGCCAAGGCGACTCCAGCCAAGGCGGCCGGCCCGGTCAGTGCGGGAACTGCCGGTGCCAAGTCGGAGGCCTCAGAGGAGACCAACCAGCAGGCGCGCCGGCTGTTCAACATCGCCCTGGCCAAGATCGCCGACCGCGAGACCCAGGCTGGTACGGCCATGCTGACCAAGCTGGTGGACGAGTTCCCCACCAGCCCGGTGCGTTTCCTCGCCTGGCTTGAGATCGGCAAACAGCATCTGAAACCCAAGGAGGGGGCCAAAGACGGGGCCAAGGCCATCGACGCCTTCCGGCATCTGCTTGAGATCGAACGTCCCGACGGGACGGTGCCCATGGACCTGCGCGAGGCCTACCTGGAGGCGCTCTACCTGACCGGCTCGGTCTACTTCGACCAGCGCCAGTTTTCGGCCTGCTTTCCGCCGCTGCGCAAGATCACTTCGACGTTCCCCAATTCGGTCTGGGCCAACCAGTCGTACTACTTCATCGGCATGGCACATTATCAGCAGGGCAACTGGCCGGCAGCGATCGAACACCTGTCGTTGGTCGGCACTTTCGTCGATCCCGCCAGCCCGCTGACCGAATTCGTCGAGGCCGGTCGGCGCTTCTACATCAAGGTCCAGGATGCCGACCTGCCCATCCAACGCCGCCTGGGTCAGAAGGCCACGGCGGTGATCGCGACGGCCTCGGGCGACCGCGAGGAAATAACCCTGGTCCCGCTCGCCGAAAAGGAGGGGCTCTACCTCGCCTCGATCCCGACCGAGGTCCGCCAGCCCGCGCCGGCGCTGCGCGGCGACGGGATGCTCCAGGTCATCGGCAGCGACCGCATCACCGTGCGCTACAGCGATTCCAACACCAAGGACGGCCAAAAGGACCTGGTGCGCGAGCGCACGGTGAAGGTGGTCTCGACCGGTGCGGTGGCGATCACCCTGGGCGACTGGGAACGCCGGGCCGAGGTCGCTTTCATCGGTCAGCCGGTCTTTCTCGTCCTCAACGACGTCGATCTCGATGCCTCGCCCAAGGCCGACACGGTCAGGATCAAGGTCGTGTCGCGCTATCAGGATGACGACGACGACACCCCGGCCGCCCCCGTCGACCCATTCACCGCCGCTGCGGCCAAAGGCGACAAGGCGGCATCTGCCGATGAGAAACGCTGGCGTGTGCGCGACGAGGTCCAGGTCGAAATCAGCGAAGCCCCATACAAACCGATTGCCGGTGCTGCCTCCGCGACGCCTGCGCCTGCCGCCGACTCGGTGGTCCACTCCGGCCGATTCCTCGGCCAGCTGACGCTGCGCAAGGCGGTCAAAGGGGAGACCCCCGAGCGCAAGGGCAACGTCCTGACCTGCGAGGTCGGCGACGAGATCCTGGTCACCTACATCGACGAAGAACACGCTGGCGGCAAGTCGCAGCGCCAGGTGGTCGCCACGGTCAAGGTCGCCGGCGAACTGAAGGTCGGGGCCGATCTGACCAACCCCCGGCCCGACGATCCGGCCCTGGCCGCGAACAAGAACCTTGTCGAATCCCAGGCCTACCTCGAGATGGCGCGCATCTTCAAGAGCATGGGCCTGTCGCGGCAATGCTCGGAAAAAGCGGCCGAAGGTCTGACCAAGACCCGCGAGGTCCTGCGCGAGGAGCGCAAGCTGCCCAACTCAACGCTGGAACTGGCCTACCGCGTCACCTGGGACCTTTACCTCGCCCAGGGCGAACTTGGCAAGGCGATCGCCGCCTGCCGCGACTACAGTCTCGCCTTCCCCAATTCCGGCTTCGCCGACCAGGCGCTCCTTGGCATCGCCAAGGCCCTCAAGGCCAAGCACGACTACCTGCAGGCGGCCGAGGTGCTGAACCAGATCCTCGCCCTGCCGCGCGGTTTTTCCAAGGCGGAGGCGCAATATCTGCTGGCGGTCATGGCCGAAGAACAGGGCACCACCGACCAGGCGCGCAAGTTCGCGATGGACAAGGCCATCCCGCTTTACCGTCTCACCGCCGAACGCTATCCCGACAGCGAGTTTGCCGGCGAGGCCCTGGGCAAGCTGGTGATCTACTACCGCGAAAGCCGTGACTTCCCCCAGGCCCTCGACCTGCTGAAGCAGATCTTCGAGGACCACCGCGACAAACCCTGGCTGGATGCGCGCCTGAAGGACTGGGTCATGGTCGCGTGGGCGATGGGCGACTACCAGGCCGCCCTGGCCAAATCCCAGCAGCTGATCGAGGAGTATCCCTCGCGTCCGACCGCCAAGTGGGCGCGCGAGAACCTGGCCCGCATCGAGGCCAAGATCAAGGCGGCGACCGCTGGCCCCGCGGCAGGGGCGACCCCAGATAAGACCGACGCCAAGACGGACCAGCCAAATAAGAAGTAAGCCAGTGAAGGTCGCCGATCCCTGATCCGGGATGCGATCCCAGTCCAAGCTCCGCCCGCCGCACACCTCAACTCAACGCCCCTCCGCCTGGAAAACGCAATGCTCAACCGTTCCCTGCTCTGTGCCCTGTCCGCCACGCTGTGCAGCCTGGCGTTCACCCCGGCGGAGGTCACCGCCGGCGAGGCCGCCCCCGCCGCCCAGGCGGGATCCGAGATCGAGACCCTGGCCCGCAAGATCGCCTCCGATCCGGCCGCGGTGACCGAGTCCGAGATCAACCGCCTGCTCGATCTCGGTCTGGCTTCCGGCCGGCCACTGGTCGCCAGCATGGCGATCAAGAGCTGGTTCAGCCGCAACACCCAGGCTGCGCCCGAACTTCAGCTCAAGGCGGCCGAGGTGCACTACCTGGCCGGAGCCTGGGCGGATGCGGTCGCCCGCTACCGTGGCGTGATCGCCGCGCCGGCGGCCACCCCCGAGCAGCTCAGCCGCGCCGGCCAGCGTGCGCTGACCAGCCTGATCGACTTCCTCGGGGCCGAGGACGACGCCTATCGGCTCATCCAGACCAACTTCGCCCGCCTGCGCCAAGACGGCGGCGCGCGCCGCTTCGACCAGTGGTTCCTCGAATCGGCCTTCAAGCGCAAGGATTTCGAAGCCCTGGCCACCATCCTCGCGACCATGCTCGCCGAGCAGCGGCCGCTCGCCCAGGAGCGCGCCTACCAATGGGACGCGATCGACGCCCTGTTCGACCTGGTGCGCGAGGGCAAATCTGAACTCGACCGCGTCCTGCCCGCCGCCCCCAAGATCGCCGACGCCCTGCGCGGCAACCCGGCCCGCCAGGCGCGCTACCGCTTCTACCTGGCCGCCCTGGCCGGACGCGACCAGACCGCCGGCGCAACCGCGACCCCGGAGGCCAACAAGGAAGCCGCCGGCCTCGCCCCCATCCTGATCGCCGCCAAGGGATACTTCGCTGCGGCACCGGAGGCGATCTCGCTGCGCGACATCGTCACGCTGCTCGGCGGTACGACTGACGGCAGGCGCTGGGCCTATGGGGCCGAAGCCAAGCGCCGCTTCGTCGCCCAGTCGGTGGCCGCGCTGCCGGCCCCGGAACGGGCGTTGTTCCTGTCCTGGAGCCGGTACCACCAGAACTGGATCCCGGCCAACCGCATCATCGACGAACTCGGTGACCCGGCGGATTGGCTGCGCGCCGGTGCCGCCGATCCGGCATTCTATTCCCGAACTGATGCGCTGCGCGATCCCGCCCTGGCCAAGAAGGGCGAAGACCTGCGCGCCGCCGCCGGCAACGCCGCCAAGCTGGTGGGCGAGGTCGCCTCGCCCTTCGGCGCTGGCATCCGCGCCCTCGCCGGCAGCGCGACCCTCGACGAGGCGATCGCCTGGATCTACGGCAAGGAGGCCTGGCATCTCGATCCCACCAGCGCCGTGGCCCTCGTCGAACAGTTCCTGGTCCCCGCCTTCACCGCGGTCGACGCCAAGACGGATCCGAGGTGGGAAGCCGCGCTCGCCCGTACCGAGGTCGCCCAGACCCCGGCCGCGCTGCTCAGCCCGCAGCTGATGGAAGCATGGATGCGCGCGGTGTGGAACACCACCAGCGACAAGGGCGCCGCCGCCGGCCGCATCGCGGACGCCCTGGCCTGGGCGCCGTTGACGGTGTCGGAGCGCCAGGCCCGTTTCGGCCGCTTCAACGGCGAGGCCCTGCGCTGGTGCGAACAGACCCGCAAGCAGGCGAAGCAGACCCCTGAGCTGCTCAAGCAGGCCGAGACCGCCCAGGCGGCGCTGCCGCGCCTGCTGGCCGCCGGCGATCCGTCCCGCGCCCCGGCCGGATTGTGCGCCGATTTCGCGAAGGCCACCACCGCGCGTGCGGCGGGCGACCAGGCCGCCTGGGATGCCGCCGCTGGCAGCCTGGCGGATCAGGTCGCCGGCCCGGCCGCGAAGGCTCCGTTCAGCCGGGCAGTGCTGGGCTGGCTCAGCGGCAAGCACGACGGCATTGATGCCACCGCGGCCCAGGCCCGACTGGTGAAGCAACTGCTCGCTGCTGATGGAAAAACCGTGGGTGAGACGACGCGCCGGACGGTGGCGGCCATCTTCGCGACCCGCAATTCCTGGCCCGCTTCCATCCCCGAGGCGCAGAAGGCAGCGGCCCTGGTGTTCAACCAGGTCTTCGCCCAGGCGCTGTCCTCCCGGCTGGCCGCGGGCGCTTTCGATGCCGACCTGTTCGCCTGGTGGCGCCTGACCCGCCTGGGCCGGGGTTGGAACGACGAGGCCAGCGACGCCCTGATGAGCGAGATCATCAGCAAGGATCTGCTCAAGGGCGCGGACTTCGCTCTCGATCAGAACATCGCCTCCACCGCCGTGTCGTACCAGCTGCTGGTCGGCCGCGAGTTCCCCCGCCTGGCCAAGCAGATGCCGGCCGAGACCGCCTTCGACGACCGTTTCGTCGCCGAGGCGGCCGCGCGCGGCTTCCTTGATGCGGCCTATTGGCAGCTGGGGCGTGACAGCCAGCGCAAGGTCGCCGGCCAGGCGGCCAAGCTGATCGCCGGCTGGACCGAGCTGCCACTCGGCCACGACCAGGTCCGGGAACCGTCGCGGCGCGATGAGCTGCACTGGCGCCAAAGCCGGCGCCCGGCGAACGCCGGCATGTCCCGCAGCGACCTGACGCGCTGGCTCAAGGAGGCGCAAGAGGCCGAACCGGCGCTGCGCCAGGCGATGATCGTCGCGTCCGAAAAGGCCTACCCCGGCCGCAGCGATGAAATGGCCTTGGGCGCGACCTCGCTCGCGGCGGCCGCCCCGGCCGCCAAGGCCAAGGCGGAATGGTTCGCCCGCCTCGCCACCTGGATGGAGCGCGCCGCCGCGCAGCCGATGCGCGCGCCGGTCCCGGCGCTGAACGGCCTCAAGGATCTCGACGGCGCGACGCTGACCGAGGCCGAACTCACGCGCCTGGCGGATCTGGTGGAACGCCTCGCCCCGGCGCGCTGGGATGGCGCGCGTTCGCCCGGCTTGCTGGTCATTCCGCTGATAAACGGGCTCATCGCCCGAGGCATGACCAACGACCTGTTCCGGGTGTCCGCCCCGTGCTGGCGCGTGGCGGCCGAGAGCGGCGACTCCCGCCTGGCCCAGCTCCTCACCGACAAGGCGATTGGTTTCGAGAAGGCGGGCAACATCGAACTCGCCGCCGTGTGGGCCGGCAACGGTCTCGCCTGCGTGCGCCGGATGAACCAGGAGACTTCGCAACGGGCGCTGACTGGCCTGATCAACCGCACCGCGGCGACCCTGGTCGGTTCGACCGTCGCCGTGGCGCGCAACGACCCACGGTATGACATTTTCGCCGCCCAGGCCGAGTTCCAGGCCGGCCGCCATGAGGCCGCCTGGCAGGCCTATTCCGCCAAGCAGGCGCTCATCAGTTCGGCGCTCGCTGAACTCGACCCCAACTTCACCATCTGGCTGGTCGGCAAGCACACCGCCGTCGAAGAGTACCGCTCTGCGGAAAGACTCGCGATCGCCCTCGACACCTGGATGCATGCCAATCCCGGCGTCGATGTCGGGTTGCGCGCCTCGCTCGCCTTTGCCCGGGCGTCGGTCTCGTTCGCCGAAAAGAACTACGCCTTGTCCCGTTCACTCTTCCAGGCCCTGGGCGAAGCGAAGGAGTTCGAGGGCACCCGCGCCAAGATCGATGCCCAGTTGGCGGTCGCCGACATCGAACGACTGACGCGCAACTTCGATCTCGCGGTGCAGCTCCTCAACCGCCTGACCCGGCGCCCGGACAAGTATACCCAGACCGAGGCCTACTTCCGCCTCAGCCAGCTGCGCTACGACCAGGGTGACTTTCCGGCTGCGGCCGAGGCTTTGGGCGAGACCTTCTCGCGTGAACCCGGCCATCCCCGTGGACGCATCCTGCAGGGCGAGATCGATCTTAAGCTTAAGAACATCGAAGCGGCCCAGGACATCGACATGTCCGGTGACGAGCGCAAGATCGTCATCGATCCCGGGCAACCCCTGCGCCTGCGCCTGCGCGACCGCAACCTGTCGCTGGTCGGGCGCAGCCAGTCGGTCGAGATGCGGGTGTGGACCGACGCCGGCGATGAGGAAATCGTCACCCTGGTCCCGTTCGCCGATCGCAAGGATCACTTCACCCAGCGCATCAGCACCGTGCTGGGGGCGGCCAAGCCCAACGACAAGACCCTGCAGGTGGTGGGCGGGGATCGCATCCACATCTTCTACTCGCCGCAATTCCTGATCGCGAACCAGATCAAGGATCCGGGCCAGGAAAGCATCATCGAGGTCGCCAGCGACAGCGAACTCCAGGTCGCGTCCGGGGCCATCCGTTCACGCGACGAGATCGAGGCCGAGGCGCGCGACAACAAGATGCGGGCGAAGCTCGGCATCGAGGTCGAGGGCAAGGAAACGGTCGAGCAGACCCTGTCGACCCGCCGGGTCGGCACCGAGATCAAGCCCGGCAACCCGATCAACATCCGCGTGACCGATGCTGATCGCAGCACCAAATCGTCGCCGGACACCATCCTGGTCACCGTCCGGGCCGCGAGCGGCGACACCATCGAACGCTTCCCGCTCAAAGAGGTGACGCCGTTCTCGGGCATCTTCGAAGGCTCGATCCCGACCACCGCCAGCCCCCCGGTCGCGATGGCCAGCGACAGCTTGGCCGGCAGCGATCCCAATTCCGCCATCTCGCCCCTGGATCAGCCGGCCTGGCAGGGCAATCCTGCGGTCGGCACCCGGGTGAAGACCTTCACGGTCGATCTCAATGACAACGTCAGTCTCGGCAAGTTGGAGCTCGCGACCCGCGAACCCGGTCGCCGGCTGAAGGACGTGATCGTCCAGACCTCGCTCAACGGCAAGGATTTCAGCGTCGCCGGCCGCTGGCCGCAGCAGGTCAAGCCGTGGGACGGCGGCTTTGAGGTTCGCGTCGCCGGCGCTGGGGCCCTGGGTGGCAGCTCCGACATCGCCGAGGTCGAGGACTGGTTCGCCTTCCGCGCCCAGTTGAGCGGCAGCCGCACCGCCGCGATCAAGCCCAAGTCGGGCACCATGTCCGTGTCCTGGGCCGAGGATCTCGAAGCCACCGTCAAGCAGGTCATGCCTGCGGCGGCGGGCAACGCTCAGGGTGCGGGCGCCGTCGTGCATGTGCGCGGCAACTTCGTGCTGGCCGAGCGCACGACGCGGTCGCTGCGGCTGCTGCCGCGCCAGGCCCTGCCGACCGGGGTCAGCCTGACCCTGTATCTTGACGGGGTCGCGGTCAAACCGCCCGCGCCCACGGATGAATCCGTCGTGGCCGGCACGTCCGAAACGACCCAGCGCCTGGGCAAGGGTGTGCATCGCGTCGACATCGTGGCCAGACTGTCCCCGGGTGCCCAGGGTGCGGTCTTCCCGCTCGCCTTCGACCTGGAAACCGACATCGCTGAAGCCCCTTACCGCGCGGTCGCTCCGGCCGCGATGTTCGATCTGGTCAAGAACCCCTTGATCAAACCGGCCGTCTGGCGCGATCCGGTGGCGATCGAGGAGGCCAAGAGTGCCGACGGCTTCACCATCGCGTTCGCCGGCCGCCCCGCCCGCCACCTCCGCCTGGTCATGCCCGATTACACCGGCGATGCCCCGGCGATCACCAAGCTCCGCCTCGCCGATGCGGCCGGCAAGGGCGTCCTGCCCACGAAAGAGGACTTCCAGAACCTGCGTCGCAATTCCCAGCTCGAGATCCTGCCCGGGGACCAGATCGCGATCACCTACCGCGATGAGGTCAACCTGTCCGGCAAGCCGCGGACGCTCGAAGGCAAGATGTCGGCGACGTTCTCGAACGCCGCGATCAGCGCGGCCTTCGCGCAATACAGCGAGGATTCGGCAGCCAAAGAGGCCAGCTACGTGCCGATGAAGCGCTTCGACGTCGGCGACACCATCAAGGTGTTCATCCACGACCCCGACATGGACGTCAGCCCGACCCAGGACAAGGTCGCGTTCACGGCGCGCCTGAGTTCTGGCAAGGAGGTCAAGCTCGAGGCGATCGAATCGAAACCGCATAGCGGCGTGTTCATCGGCACCATCTTCCCGATCGCAGGACCGTCGCAGCGCGCGGACCAGATCCAGATCGAGAAGGGCGATGATCTCACCATCACCTACCGCGACGCCGACAACACCGATCATGGCATCCCCTGGGATCGCGTGGCCACGGTCGAGCAGACCGCGTTCGAACAGCCGGTCCTGCGCCTCACGCCGGTTGTCCTTGCCCCGGTCAAGGCCAACGATGGCAAGGACGGCAAAGACGGAAAAGACGGAAAAGACAAGAAGTCGGCCGAGGTCTTCAAGCCGGGCGAGGAACTAACCCCCGGACCGCTGCCGCTGCTGGCGAAATGGGTGAAGACCCCCGACCCCGCCACGGCGGTGCCGGTGGTGATCGGCGCGCCGATCCTCGCTTCGGTGGTGCATCCCTTCATCGCCAAATCGAGCCAGAGCACGCTGGAATTCTTCGCCCAGACCTCGTCCGGTCGGGCCAAGAAGCCGGGTGCCCCGGTCGGTGATGCGGCCGCAGGTGGTGGCGCTGGCGGCTCGGCAAAGCCGGCAGCGCCGGCGCCGACCGACTTCGACGTTTCGGTGCCCGGCACGATCCGCCTCGTCGCCGGTCTCGGCGGCGGCGGCGGTGGCACCCTGCCCCTGGGCTTCGGACCCATGCTGTCCGAACCGGTGCCGCTCGCGCTTAGTCCGATCGAGGACGGCCGTTTCTCGGTCGCCATCCCGGTGGTCCTGGCAGACCTTCCGGCCGGGTCGTTCGCCACCCCGGAGGCGATCCAGGGCCAGTTCGCGGCCAAGACCGTGCGCGAGGAAGAACGCACCCTCGCGGTTAATCCCACCGACACGATCTTCATCGGCGTCCGCTACACCGATGTCCGGCTGCCCGGCAAGGACAACCGCGACCGCTGGCTGGTCCAGTCGGTGAAGCTGAACGGTGAAGGCTTCTTCGATGTCACCGACCGGCGCTACCAGAAGCCGGTCGAGACCGCGTACGTGGGCGAGACCGTCTACCTGCGCGTGGTCGACTGGATGCGCGATGTGACCGGCGATAAAGACCAGATCAGCGTCGACGTGAAGACGCCGACCGGCACCAGCAAGGTCACCCTGACCGAAACCGGGCTGCATACCGGCGTGTTCAAGGGGCTCGCCCATGTCGTCTACCAGGGCGAACAGGGTCCAGGCTCCGGGGACATCCAGGTGCGTTACGGCGACCTGGTGGAGCTGGCCTACACCACCAGCGCCGGCACCCGCATCGCCCGGCCGATCGAGGTCAACAAGGGTTCGGACGGCAGCGTGCTGCCGTTCACCAAGCGCTTCAACGATCCTGAAATCGCGGTGAAGGCCCAGTTCAGCGTGGCCGAGGCCTACTTCGAGATGGCGAAGAAGCATCGCGAGGCCGCAGCGGCGGCGGCGAGCGCGGCCAAACCCGATCCCGATCAGGCCAAGCGGCTCGCCAACCTGGTCCAGAAGGAGATCGCCCAGGGCAAAAAGCTGCTCGACGAGGTCGTGCGCGACTTCCCCGACAACGACATCCGGGCCCAGGCCGACTACCTGCGCGGCAACCTGGAGATGGAATACGCCGAGGGCGTGGGCGGCGTCGACAGCAAGCCGCCGGCCGAGGGCGAGCCGATCGATCCGCTGCGCAAGCAGCACCTTGAGGCCGCATTCAAGTTGTTCAGCGGCATCGTGTCCAACTACCCGACCGGCGAATTCGCCCCCAAGGCGCTCTTCAAGAAGGCGATGGTCTACGAAAAACTGGGCGACATGGAGCAGGCCTGCGAGGAATACGTCAAGCTCAGCTACCGCTATCCCGACAACGAACTGGTCGCCGAGACCATCGCCCGGCTCGGCCGCCACTTCCTCACCAAGGGCAAGATCATCGAGAAGCAGGGCGAAAAGCTGATGGAAAGCGACCGGCTCAAGGCGGAAAAGATCCTGATCGAGGCCCGCGGGGCCTATGCCGTGTCGGGTGAGGTCTACGGCCGCCTGGCCGACAAGTTCCCCAACCACGATCTGGCCGACAAGACCACCGTGCTGTCGGGCATCGGCTACCTGCGGGCGCAGAAATACGAAGAGGCCACCCAGGCCCTGCGCAAGGTCATCGACAAAAAGGACATCGCCGACAAGAGCATGGTGCCCGAGGCGATGTACTGGGCCGCCGACGCTTACACCAGGTGGGCCGTGGCCATGGCCGACCGGGGTGCAGAAAAGACCGCCTCCGGCGACCCCAACTTCATGCCGGCCAAGTCCGCCTATCAGATCTTCAAGCGCCTGACCTGGGAGTTCCCTGAATCGGAATGGGCGCGCTCGGCCCGTGGCCGGTTGGCCTCCGATGTCGCGCTGCGGGGCATGGACAAGGAAAAGTGATGCCAAACGCCGGAATACCAGTTGCCGAGGTGCCGGCCTCTGGACCCAGGTCCGGTCGCCGGCCGGCCTTCGCCGACCGGGATCTGCCGGTGCCGGAGGTCAGACCGCTCGCGCCGGCCGCCCTCGCGGCCGGACTCGGTCGCCCAGTCGGCCATCGCACCTGGCTGGCGGTGCAGGACGTGCTCGCCGGACGCGAGGTCTTCGCCCATGTCGCGACCCAGACGCGCACCGATGTCGGGGCCTGGTTCTGGCGCCCACGTCTGCACCTGCTTCTGACTCCGGTGTCGCTGTTCACCGTCGCCTGGCTCGACTGGGGCAAAGCCTTGCTTTTACGCAGTGAAGATCATCCGCTCACCGACCTGACCGCCGTGACCTACAACTACGCTGACGGCATGCTGGCGTTCGGCCAGCCCGATCCGCGCCAGCCCGCCTGGTCGGTGTCTATTCCTGCGCTCCCAGCCCGCCGTTTCACCGCCATCCTCTCAGCCCACATGGAGTCCCTATGCTCGAATACCTGATCAAAGGCGAGGAAGTCACTTTCCCGCTGATGCTCATGTCCCTGGTCGCTTGGGCCGTGGTGATTGAACGCGGCTGGTCGTTCTGGCGCCACAGCCGGATCGACCTGCGCGCCCTGCGCGCCAACGTCGTCGATCTCGTGGCCCAGGGTCGGATTCTCAATGCGGCCCAGGTCTGCGCCTCGACCCCGAGCCCCGTCGCGGCGGTGATGCTGTCGGGCCTGCAGGCCTTCGACCGCTACCACGACCACCAGACCGGTCGGCCCAACCTGGCGATGGTGCAGAAGTCCATGGACGACATTTCGATCCAGGCGATGGGCGCCCTGGAACGCCGCTTCAACATCCTGACCGCGGTCGGCAATTCGGGACCGTTGCTGGGCATGCTCGGGACGGTGCTAGGCATGATCAAATCGTTCTCGGGCATGGGCTCCGCCAGTTCCGGGGTCAACAGCGAGGCGGTCGCCGGCGGTATTTCGATCGCCCTGATCTGCACCGCGACGGGCCTCATCGTCGCGCTGTGCGCCGTGCTGCCCTATAACTATTTTGGCGGCAAGGCCGACGAGGTCGGCCTGCAGATCGAAGAAGCCAAGACCGAATTGTACGAAGCCCTGGCCCAGCTCGAAGAAGAGGCCTGACCCCCCGATGGCCGTGCACGGGACGCGGGGCAAGAAGCACCGCAAGGACATCAACGAGCTGATCCCGACCGCCTGGTTCGTCGACCTGGCGAACCTGCTCATCTTCTATTTCCTCGCCACCACCAGCCTGCAAAAAGTCCAGGGCTTCCAGACCGAGATGCCGGCAGCGGAAAAGGGCCAGGCCAAGTCCGAAGCCAAGATGCCCACCGTGCGGGCCCACAACGGCCAGATCTTCTTCAACGACCAGGAGGTCACCCAGGACAAGCTGCCGGAGCAGCTCGCGACGCTGAAACTGAAGGACAAGGCCGGTGAAGAAAAAATCGTGATGTTCGAGACCAGCGGCCAAGTGTCGTACCAGGAATACTTCGGCGTGATGTCCGCGATCAGCACCGCCGGCGGCGTGGTCGGCCTGGTCACCGAGGCCGAAGACGGCGACGGGGGCGGCAAATGATCAAGCGCCGCAAGCCCCGCCCGTTCGTCGACATCCCCACCGCATCGATGGGCGACGTCGCCTTCAACCTGATCAGCTTCTTCCTGGTCTGTTCGACCGTGGCCCAGGAATCGGGGGTGAAGATCGAATTACCCAAGGCGGCCGAGCTGGCTAACCTGGGCAAGCCGCCTGCGGTGGTGGTCACCCTCGACAACCAGGCCGACATCCGCCTGCAGGGCCAGTTGGTCGGGATCCAGGATCTCGAACTCAAGCTGGAGCTGTTGCTGGCCCAGGCCAAGAATCCCCAGGCGAAGAAGATCTATTTCAAATGCGATCGGGGGCTCGATCGGCGCCGGTTCGAACCGGTGATCGAGACCCTGGCCAAGACCGGCGCGACCATCGTCATGAGTGGTGAACGTACAGGCGGAAACCCGCCAAGGAGCAGCAAATGAGCGCATCCGACCCTGAAACCGGCCGCACTAGTGCCTACCTGACCCCGGAAGAGAGCCGTGAACTTCAGGAGTACAGGCCGGACCACGTTCTGCGCTCGTTCTCGAAGTTCCCCATCGTCATGTTCTTCGTGGTGGCCTTCGCCCTCCACGTCGTCCTGATCGGCGGGTCGTCGACCCGGTTCATCCGCGACACCTACATCGATCCGGAAGGCGCCAAGGTGCGGGCCGAGGCAGCCAAGGTCGCCGCCGAGGCCGAAGACCGCCGGCGCGAGGAAGCCGAGCGCAAGAAGCTCGACCAGGGCAAGGGCGCCAAGCCAGGCGACAAGGCGCCGGCCAAGGCGGATCCCGCCAAGCCCACCAAGCCGGCGGACGGGAAAACGGCTGATCCCACGGCCAAACCGGGCGACAAGCCTGAGGTCGGCAAGGGCGAAGACCTGCCCGATGCGATCAAGAACTCTCCGCAGATGAAGAAGATCACCGACACGGCCAAGCCAGAGGAAATTCCCAAGGCGCCCAATGACGACCGCATGCTGAAGGACATGGACAAGCTGTCGCCCTGAATCTGATCATGAAGCTTCTCGACCGCCGCAACCTGCCTGCGCTGCTCTGTCTGCCCCTGGGGGTGGTCGGGGACTGGCTCATTGCGCGCGGCATCACGGTGGTCGGCGATGCGGGTTTGCTCGCGTCGCGCGGTCGCGGTTGGGATCGCGTTTTCAGCGAAGGCGGCTTGGCGACGGAAGCCTGGGTGTTGGCAGCCACCTGCGTCCTTGCGGGCACCTTCATGGTTGTGGCGTCGCTCGCTGGCGCCCTGCGCGTGCCGCGCGCTCCGCGCCTGATCCGCTGGTCGATCACTGCGGCATATGTCTGCCTGGTGATCTACCTGGCGGTGCTCTGGGATGCGGTGCGGATGTTCGCGGACGCCAAGCTGCTGCCCGGGAACTCGTCGATGGATGTCTTCCACGTGCGCCTGGAATGGGCATGGTGGGCGGTCGCCCTGGTCGGCGGCCTCGCCGTGCTGCATGTGCAGTGGCTGCGCCGCAGCGTGCTGGAATCATTTTCCACCCGTTGCCCCGATCCCATCCTGCCGCCGACCGGGCCGGCAGTGGGCGACAAGATCGTCGAGAACCTGCGCAGCCATGGCCGTGAACCGGTATTCCGCAGGAGCGTCTACAGCAGCTTCATGCTGCACCTGTCTCTCATCATCATCATCCCGTGGCTGATGTCGCTGCGCGGCTGCGTTGAAGACGTCAAGATGCCCCCCGGCACGGGCGAGGCCTCGACCATCGTCCAGATGGAGATCAAGAAGCAGGTCAAGAAGAAGGAGAAGAAGAAGCGCTATGTCGTGCCCAAAGAGGCCGCGATCAGCTTCTACGTGCCGACGCTGGATGATTCCAAGGTGGAAAAGGAAGTCGACGCGCAGACCAACCAGACCTACCAGGCCGGCATCGCCGGCGGGGCGCGCAAGGGCGCGACGCGCGGCAAGTCAGGCAAGCGTGGCAGCGGCGGACCCGGTGGCGGCGGCTGGCCGGGCGGCATGGATGACGGGATCTTCCAGTTCTACCGCATCGAATACGCCGGTTCTAAGGATTGGGACGACGGCATGACCACGGGCAATGCCGACAAGAATTTCCTCGATTACCTCCGGCGCCAGGTGCCGTATCCGGTCGCGCCCAAGGGCAAGTCGGTGCACATCGGGCAGTTGCCCCAGTTCAACAAGGGGTTGGCCCCGCCGTTTGTCTACATGACCGGCAACGGCCGCATCTCGACCAGCCGCAAAGAGGAACAGGCCCTGCGCGAATATTGCCTGGGCGGTGGCATGCTCTTCGCCGACTGCGGCGGCCATGCCTGGGACGGGGCTTTCCGCTCTTTCATGGGTCGCGTCTTTCCCGACCTGCCCCTGGTGACGATCAGCAAAGAGGATGTTCTGTTTCAGGAACCCAACCCTCTCGGCATCGAAGGTCCGTCCCCGCTCTGGCGCCATGGCGGCAGCGAGTTCAAGGGCGTGAAATCCAATGGCCGCTGGCTCGTGTTCTACCACCCAGGCGACTGCAACGACGCCTGGAAGGACGGCAATAACGGCCTGCGCGAAGATCTCTACCTGAACGCCTTCATGGTCGGTGACAACGTGACCTATTACGCTGTCACCCGCTATCTCGAAGAAACCGCGAAGTATCGGAAGCGCTGAGCGATGCGAAACGCGCGTGACATGGTGGGTTTCCTGCTGCTCGTGCCGTTCGCGGCCTGGCTGGGGGTGATATTCACCGCAGTGGTGGTCCTCACCGTCCAGGCCTGGCCGTATTTCGGCGTCGTCGGCACGCTGTCGATCCTGGCCTGGGCCGCGATCCTGGTCCTGCCCGCCTGGGTCTGGTTCCAGAGCGGCATGCGGCTGCATCTGGTGACCATCCTCTTCGCCGGGTTCTCTTTGCCTCTCATCCTTGCTCTGATCTCCATCGTCCTGGCGATGGTGTTCAAGACCGACTCCTTCCGCCTGCTTGATCTCCTGTTTTCCGCCACCATCTACCTGCTGTGGGCGGGCACCGCCGCCGCCGCCGTGTTTTTCATCGGCTGGGGTCGGAAGACCCAGCCCCTGGCTGCCGTGGTGGCTGGTCTGGCCCTGATCACGTTGGTGACCAGCGAGATCACCAGCGCCGCCATCTACCGTCACCGTTCGAGCCACCAGGCGGAAACCGAACGCAGCAACAAGATCGCCGCAGCGCAGCGCCAGATCGAGCAGTCCGACGCCACCATGACGGATTTCAAGAAGAACCTCGCCGGCAAGGCCTTCGTCGAGGACGATGGTCTGCTGGGCGTCGACATCTCGACCCTGAAGCCCGAGGAACGCAAGCGCTTCGAGGAAGCGGCAAAGGCCAAGCAGAAGGCGGCGCAAGAACTCCAGGCGGTCGACGCCTGGAAAGCCGGCGGCAAGGTCGAGCGCAAGGTCGCGACCCCGCCCGCAGGCCCGACCACTCCGGGGGGCGAGGCGAAGAAGCCCAAGTTGGACACGGCGAAACTCGGTGACCAGGCGGGTGCCGCTGCGACCAAGGATCCCAATGCCAGCACCGGGAAATCCCTCAGCGCCCGCGAAGTCTACGAGGCGCAAAACGCGGATGTCATCAACCGCTTCGCGGTGCGCACCGCCCTGGCGATCGCCCTCCTGGTCTCGCTCGCGTACCTCCTGCGCGCCAACAACCGGCTGCCTTTCACCCTGCCGCCCTTCCCCTGGGCGGCGGCCTGGATTGATGCAGTGTTCCCGCATCCGGATGCTCATCTGGTCCAAGGCGATCCAGCCGCACTGTGCCAGGCGGTCGTAGCGCGGGGGGGCAACCTGATCTACCTCGGCGAATCCGAGCCGCTGCCCGGGGTGGAATCCTTCCACCGCTGGCCGCGCAAACCGCTGCCCATCCTACGCATCCGCGCGGGCGAGGCCGGCTTCGACCCGACCTTCCTATTCAATGCCGCCTGGTTCGGTTCGGCGGCGGTGATCGTCAGCGATTCGGGTCGGTCCACCGCGTTGCTGGCCTCGCTCGACCGCCTGGTCGCGGCCCGGCGCAACACCCGCTCCCGCGCCAGCCCGACCCTGGACCTCATCTGGGACCTCGACGAGGCTCCGCCCGCCGAGGCGTTCGCCTGGCTGCTCAAGCACACTGCGGACACCGGCGTGCGCATCCTGCGGGTCACCCGCGATGGGAGCCTGCCAGCGGGTGAACCTGAGTTGGGGCCGGCGATTCCCGTTTGAATCGAAGTGGCCGGGCGCCAACTGCAGTCGCTGCATTCGCCTGGGAAACGCCAGCATTCCGTCGTGATTCCGGCTGCGCTCGCACAAGGCGACCGCCTTGGGCATTGTGTTTCCCGCATGGAATCGTGAAGTCGCAGCGCGATCGCCCCGCTGGTCCGAAGGATCGGCGCGACCGCCTTCCGACCCTGCCCATCGTCCGGCCGTGCTTCCGTGGAGATCCCCATGCGTTTCGTCGTCATCCTGCTGTCGGTGGTGCTGTTGTCCTCGTGCGGCGGACCGCCTGCGCAGCCGCAGATGCCGCCGCCCGTGGTCGGCGTTGCGAACCCGATCCTCCGCGAGCTGCCCCTTGAGCGTGTCCTGTCGGGCCGGATCGAGGCAACCGAAACCGTCGAGATCTCGCCCCAGGTCAGCGGCCAGGTGCTCAAGGTGCTCGCTGCCGATGGCGCCGAATTGAAGGTTGGCGATCCGATTCTGGAGATTGATCCCGCGCCGTTCCTCGCCGCGTTGGCGCGTGCCGACGCCGGCGTCGCCCAGGCCGCCGCCAATCTGCGCCTGGCCACCGATGCCCGTGAACGCAACGCCAAGCTGGTGAAGACCGGAATCGTCCAGCAACAGGCTTACGACGACAGCATCACCGCCGCGGTGGCGGCCGAGGCCGCCCTCGCCGCGGCCAAAGCGGCCCTCACCACGGCGCAGCTCGACCGCACCAACACCGTGGTGCGCGCCCCGATCTCCGGCCGCCTGGGTATCGTCCGCACCACCACCGGCAATGTCGTCCAGGGCGGCGGCGGCTTCCCGCCCAGCGTCATCACCACCCTGGTCGCGCTCGACCCGGTGCATGCCCTCATCGACCTCGACGAGACGACCTATCGCGTCATCGCCGAACGTCTTGCCGCCAGCGTGGCGGGGGGCGCCCCGGTGCGGGTGCGGGTCGGTGTCGCCGGCGAGGTGGGCTTTCCGCATGAGGGACGGGTGAGCGTGATCGACAACCACGTCGATGCCGGCACCGGTTCGATCCGCCTGCGCGCCACCATCGCCAATCCACGGCGGGTGCTGATTCCGGGCGCTTTCGCCCGCATCGCGATCGAGGTCGCCCCCGCCCGCCCGGTCCTGCTGGTGCACGAGCAAGCGTTGCTGTCGCAGCTGGTCACCCGCTATGTGCTGACCGTCGACGCCAAGGGCATCACCGCTTTCCGGCCGGTGCAACCCGGGACGGCCCACGGCGTTCTGCGCGAGGTGAGCGGCCTCGCCCCGACCGATCGGGTGGTGGCGACCAACCTGGCCAAGATCTTCTTTCCGGGCATGCCGGTGCTGCCGGAACCGGTCGATATGGAAACCTTGCAGAAGCCGGCGGATGCACCTGCTGGCAACCCGGCCGCGCCCGCCGGCCCGGCGTCTTCCGCCAACACGGCTGCGCCGGCCAGCGCCCCGGCGCAGAAATAAGCCGCCATGCGCCTGCCGCAGTTCTTCATCGATCGCCCGATCTTCGCTGCCGTCCTTTCGGTGGTGATCACCCTCCTCGGCGTGCTCGCGCTCTACCGCCTGCCGGTGAGCGAGTACCCGGAAGTCGTGCCGCCGAGCATCGGCATCAAGGCCGCCTATCCGGGCGCTAGCCCCGAAACCGTCGCCGCGACCGTGGCCGGGCCGCTGGAACAGCAGATGACCGGGCTGAAGGGCCTGCTCTACCAAAGTAGCCAGTCGACGCCGGACGGCTCGATGCAGCTCACCCTTACCTTCGCCCTCGGCACCGACCTCAACCGCCAGCTGACCGAGATCCAGAACCGCATCCAGCGTGCCTTGCCACGCCTGCCCGAGGAAGTTCGCCGCCTCGGCGTGGTCGCTGAGCAGAGCACTCCCAACATCCTGATGGTGGTCGGGCTGTATGCGCCCGCCGGCGGGATCAGCACCCTCGACCTCGCCAACTTCGCGCGCCAACGCATCCGCGACCAGCTCACGCGGATTCCCGGGGTCAGCGACGCGCCAGTGTTCGGCGCGGGCGAATACGCGATGCGGGTCTGGCTCGATCCCGAGCGCATGGCCGCGCGTGGCCTATCCCCGTCCGACGTGGTCGCGGCCATCCGGGAGCAGAACGCGCAGGTCGCCGCCGGCAGCCTGGCGCAACAGCCGGTCGCCGCCCCGACCGGCTTCGAACTCACCATCACCACCCAGGGTCGCCTGAGCGATCCGGCCGAATTCGCCGCGATCGTCCTGCGTCGTAGCCCTGACGGCCGGATGATCCGCCTGGGCGACGTGGCCCGGGTCGAACTTGGCGCGGACGGCTATGGCATCCGCGGCATGCTCAACAACCAGCCGATGGTCGCCATTCCGATCTTCCAGGCTCCGGGCAGCAACGCCCTCAACGTTTCAAGAGACGTGCGTGCAGCGATGCAGCGGCTGAACGGTGATCTGCCAACCGGGGTGAAACAGGAGGTCATCTACGATCCGACCGAGTTCATCCGCATCTCGATCGACGAGGTGCAATGGACCCTGCTGGAGGCCCTGCTCCTGGTGGTGCTGGTGGTGATCGTCTTCCTACAGACCTGGCGCGCGTCGATCATCCCGCTCATCGCGGTGCCGGTGTCGATCATCGGCACCCTCGCGGTGATGGTGCCGCTCGGTTTCACCATCAACGCCTTGACCCTGTTCGGCCTCGTTCTGGCCATCGGCATCGTGGTCGATGACGCGATCGTGGTGGTGGAAAACGTTGAACGGAACCTGGCCAAAGGGCTGACCTCGCGCGCGGCCACGCGCCAGGCCATGCGCGAGGTGTCGGGGCCCATCCTCGCCACCGCCCTGGTGCTGGGTTCGGTGTTCATCCCGACTGCCTTCATCAGCGGACTGACCGGCCAGTTCTACCAGCAGTTCGCCCTGACCATCGCGATCTCGACCGTGATCTCGGCGTTCAACTCGCTGACCCTGTCGCCGGCCCTGGCTGCGCTGCTGCTGAAGCCGCACCAGGCCGGCCACGCGCCGGGCGGACTGCTGCTCGGCTGGTTCTTCCGTGGCTTCAACCGGGCGTTCGGCACCGCGGTGTCCGGTTACGTTGCGACCACCACCGGAGTGGTGCGGCGGTCGGGCATGGCGCTGATCGTCTACGTCCTGCTGGTCGGGGCCGGATTCATGCTGTTCCAGGGCACGCCGACTTCGTTCATCCCGGCCCAGGACAAGGGCTACCTGTTCGCCATCACCAAGCTGCCCGACGGGGCCTCGCTCGATCGCACCGAAAAGGTCATGCGCGAGATGGGCCGGATCGCCAAAGAGAACCCGGCGGTCGAGCGCGTGGTCCAGTTCACCGGGCTGTCGCCCACCTTCGTGCCGCAGTCGAACTTCGGCATCATGTTCGTCGGCCTGAAACCGCACGCCGAACGGTTGTCGGGCATGCCCGGGGTCGGCGCGATCGTGGGCCAGATCATGGGCCAGTACCTGGCCATTCCGGATGCGTTCACCTTCATCCTGCCGCCGCCACCCATTCTCGGCCTGGGCGAAAGCACCGGCTTCAAGCTGTACCTCAAGGACACCGGCAACGTCGGCATCAAGGCCCTGTTCGATGCCAAGGACGCCATCGCCGGCGCGGCCATGATGGATCCGCAGCATCGGCTCGGCCCTATCCTGTCCTATTCCTCGCTTGGCACGCCCCGCGTGACCATCGATATCGACAAGGAGCAGATCCTGGCGCAGGGCCTGCGCCTGAATGACGTCTACGACGCGCTCACCGGTTATTTCGGCCAGTATTACGCGAACGATTTCAACCGCTTCAACCGCACCTACCAGGTGACGGTGTCGGCGGATGCCTCCTTCCGCTCGGCCCTGGCCGACTTCGAACGGATCAAGGTGAAGAACGGCACGGGCGGCATGGTGCCGCTGTCCGCTTTCGTCCGGGTCCGCGAAACCAGCGGGCCGGATCGCGTCCTGGGCTACAACACCAGCCTGGCGCTCGATGTCATGGGCTCGGCCGCCCCGGGCCGCACCGGCGACGAGGCCAAGCAGGCGATGGAAGAGATCCTGGCGAAGACGCTGCCGCGCGACATCTCCTACGAATGGACGGATCTGACCTACCAGCAGGACCTCGCCGGCAACACGGCGGTGTACGTCTTCCCGATGTGCGTCCTGCTGGTATTCCTCGTCCTTGCCGCGTTCTACGAGTCCTTGGTTCTGCCGCTCGCGATCATCCTGATCGTGCCGCTGACCGTGCTCGCCGGCCTCGGCGGCGTCTGGCTGATGGCGCTCGCCGGTCTCGGCTTCCCCGACAACAACATCATGACCCAGATCGGGTTGATCGTGCTGGTCGGCCTCGCCTGCAAGAATGCAATCCTGGTCGTCGAATTCGCGCGTGACGCCGAGATCCATCATGGGCTGAAGCCTTATGACGCGGTGTTGGAGGCCTGCCGCCTGCGCCTGCGCCCGGTGGTGATGACCTCGATCGCGTTCATTCTCGGGGTGCTGCCGCTGGTGCTGGCGCACGGTGCCGGGGCCGAACTGCGCCAGGTCACCGGCGTGGTGGTGTTCTTCGGCATGATCGGGGTGACCATCTTCGGACTCAACTTCACCCCGGTGTTCTACTACACCTTGCGCCGCATCTTCCGTGGCAAGCTGCATGCCGCGCACGACATCGAAGAAGTCGAAGAGGCCCAGCACGTCGCTGAATTGGCTGAGAAGGGCCGCACCAGCGGCCGCCTGCCCCCGGCCTGATTCGCTCGGCGTTCACGTCGGAACGATATCGCCGAACAACGTCAACGCCGTCGACCGTTCGATCCGCACCGGAACGATGGTCCCGATGAGGTGGTCGCGGTTGCTGCCGTCGCTGGCCTGACGCGGCAGGACGATGTGCAGATTGCCCTCGGATCTGCCGTGCAGCATCAGCGGATCGCCGCTGCTGGGTCCGTCGATAAGGACCTGGCGCGTGGCACCTTTCAGCGCCTCGTACTGCGCCGTCTGGTGGCTCATCTGGAGGTTGAGCAGTCGATGGCAGCGGTCTTTCTTCACCGCCTCGGGCACGTCGTCGTCGAGCCTGGTCGCCGGCGTGCCGGGGCGCGGCGAGTAGGTGAAAACATACGACCAGTTGAATCGCACGGTTTCCATCAGGCTGACCGTGTCGGCGAAGTCGGCGTCGCTTTCATGCGGAAAACCGACGATGAAGTCGGATTGCAGTTCGACCCCCGGGATGATCCGGCGGGCGCGTTCGGCGAAGCGCAGGTAGTCGTCGCGGGTATAGCGCCGGCCCATCAGGCGCAGGATGCGGTCGCTGCCGCACTGGGCCGGGACGTGCAGATGCTTCGCCACCTTGGGCAGTTCCGCCATGGTGTGCAGCAGGTCGTCGGTGATGTCCTTGGGATGGCTGGTGATGAAGCGGATGCGCTGGAGGCCGTCGATCGCGTGCAGCCGGCGCAACAGTCCCGCGAGGGTGGTGCCGTCGCCGAGCGTCTTGCCATAGGCATCGACGGTCTGGCCGAGCAGCGTCACCTGGACGTGGCCGGCCGCGACGGCGGCGCGGACCTCGGTTTCAATCAGCGCCGGATCACGGGATTTCTCGGCGCCACGGGTGTAGGGCACAATGCAGTAGGTGCAGGCGTAGTTGCAGCCGCGCATGATCGGCACGAACGCATTTGGCCCGGCCGCACGCTGGGCCGGCCAGGGACGCGCCTCGAAGTCGCCGAAGTCGGTGGCGACCACGCGTTGTTGCTGATCCAGCTGCGCCAGCAGCTGCGGCATGTGGACGAACTGGTCCGTGCCGACGATGAGATCGATATGCGGGTTGCGGCGCAGCAAATCGCTTTTTTCGCGCTGCGCCATGCAACCCATGACGCCGATCTTCAACCCCGGATTTGCCCGTTTCTGGATTCGCAGCACGCCGAGCCGGCTGCGCACTTTCGCCTCGGCGTGGTCACGCACCGAACAGGTATTCAACAGCACGAGATTGGCGGCCTCGGGCGTGTCGACCTGGGCGTAGCCGGCTTCGGCCAGGCGCGCGAGCACGACCTCGGTGTCGGCGAGGTTCATCTGACAGCCGAAGGTCTCGATGAAGACTCGCCCGCTGCTGCCTGATGCAGCGGTGGCGGCGGTCGTCGCGGCGTCCATGGTTTGAGACACTGCGGCGGCATCAGAGGCGGTGACGGAGGGGGTCTGGAGCATGCGTAGGCTTGGCAACCTAGAGGAATTGCGGGTACAATGAAGCCTGCTTTCTCTCAGCCTTGTCGTCGCCCAAAGCCGCGCGGGCTCGCCCAAGCCTTGCCGCCGCGACTCCGCCCGGCTACGACCCCGCGCCCCCTGTAAGGAATCCCGATGGCCACTGACCGGCTCCGCATCCTTCACGTCGCCAGCGAGGCGGCCCCGCTGGTCAAGACCGGCGGGTTGGCGGATGTGGCAGGAGCCCTGCCGAAAGCCCTGTGCGCGATCGGCCATGATGCTCGGGTCGCCATCCCGGGGTACCGTTCCGCCCTGCGGGCAGCAGAGCGCCACGGCATCACCTGGGGCCACGATCCGCTGGTGATCGAGGCCGGCGGCGTCGACCACCGCATCGGAGTCGGCACCGTGGTCCTCGATGGCCTGACCTTCCACATCCTCGCCTGCAACGAACTGTTCGATCGCGATGGCATCTACGGCCCCGGCGCCGGCATCGACTACGACGACAATCCCAGGCGTTTCGCGGTATTCAGCAAGGCTTCCCTGGCCCTGTCCGGCTACCTGCGTTGGACCCCGCACGTCATCCACGCCCATGATTGGCAGGCCGGCCTGGTGCCGGCGCTGCGCGAACGCGGCTTCGGCCGTGTGCTGCCGGCGACGCGCACCGTCTTCAGCATCCACAACATCGCCTATCAGGGTGCCTGCGAAGGCGACGCGATGCGCCTCGCCGGTTTCGATCCGTGGCTCTACAATCCCATGCATCTGGAGCACTTCGGCCGCTTCAATCCGCTCAAGGCCGGGATCGTCTTCGCCGATCGCGTGACCGCGGTCAGCCGCACCTACGCCCAGGAAATCCAGACCCAGGAATTCGGCTACACCCTCGATGCGGTGGCCAGGCACCACGCCTACAAGCTCGACGGCATCGTGAACGGCATCGACACCCTGGAATGGGATCCGGCTACCGATCCGCACCTGCCGGCCCACTTCGATGCGGCGAATCTGGCCGGCAAGGCAGCCTGCACCGCTGCGTTGCGCCGCGAATGCGGCCTTGCTGACCACCCCGGTTCCTGTGTCGTCGGCGTGGTCTCGCGCCTGGTCGAGCAGAAAGGCATCGACCTGATCCTCGCAACGGTGGAGCCGTACATCCTTGCCGGTCGCATGCAGCTCATCGTGCTCGGCTCCGGCGACCTCGCGCTCGAACACCGTCTGCACCACCTCGCCAGCCGCCATCCCGGCTGGGTCTACGCCTGGTACGGCTACAACGAAGGCCTCGCCCATCGCATCATCGCCGGTTCCGACGCGCTGCTGGTGCCCAGCCGCTACGAACCCTGCGGCCTGACCCAGCTTTACGCCAAGCGCTACGGCACCCTGCCCATCGTGCGGCACACCGGCGGCCTGGCCGACACCGTGACCGACGTCGCCGTCGGCCCCGGCGCGGGCAACGGCTTCACGTTCGGCCCGGTCGACCTCGGGCATTTCTCCAGCGTGCTCGACCGGGCGCTGGGCCTGTACCAGCACTTCCCCCAGGAATGGAAAGCCGCGCAACTGCGCGCCATGGCCGACGACCATTCCTGGCACGGCGTCGCCCGGCAGTACGAGGACGTTTACCGTTCGCTAAGCTTCGCCGGCGCCCGCGAGGACAAGGCGCTCACCAAGCCGTATGCCATGGTCACGGCGAAAAAGCGCGGCTGATTCGAGCGCGCCCCCGCACCAAAGCCGGGTTCAGAAGTCCTCAAGCCAGTTGGGGCGAGCAGCCGGCAACACTGGCGCACGTGGAGCGTTTTCCGGGCTTGGTGGGACCGGCGTGCTGCTCGCCAGCGGCTTCTCGATGAGGTTCTTCTCAAACAGGGAACTCAGGATCTGGTGCAGCGGTTTTTTCCGGCCGGAGGCAATAATCAGGTACGGATCGATCGGTGCGGGGATTGCTTTCGCCTGGGCTGCAGCCGCCTCGTATTGTTGCAGGGCGAAATAGCAGGCGAGCAGGCGGTGGCGGTGTTGCAGACGCATTTGCTCATCGGTGGTCTCGGTTTCCAGCCGCATGGCGATGCCGGCCACCTGCGCAACGCATTGACGGATGACCGCCTCGTGTTTGGGACCGCGATACTTCGATTCAAGTTCCAGGTAGTATGCGGCGAGTTCGGTGTTCCTTTCCAGCGCCAGGATCAGAAGCGGACTGTCCACCGAACACTGGGCCCAGGCTTCCAGAACCTGCTGCATTTCGGCGAGTTTTTCCCAACTGTCATGGGTCAAGCGTTCGAGAATCGACCGATAGAGCGGCAGATGATGGGGAGAGGCCTTCCAGGCCCTTATGAACCAAGCCGACATCATTGCTTTGGGGATATAGGACTCGACCACACTATCCATCGCGATGACGGCAGGCTCGGCTGCCTTGGGACGTAGCCTCAGGCCCTCCTCGCAAGTGAGCAATAACTCTATTGCCGCTGGGCCAATGTGTTGCTCGTCGGCGTGAGCCGATTGGGTTTCCCAGGCTCGACGCAGCCGGACCTTGAGCGCCCAGGCATGAACGACTGATTTCAGCCAGGGATCGACTCCAGATTTTCCGGCCGCACGGTCGAGCGCATTGGCCCAATCGATATCGGTTTTACGGTCGCGGTCGCCGCAGAGATCGGCGAACAGAAAGGGTAGTTCGTCAGCACTGAATCCTCTGGATACCAGCGTTTCCTCAAGATCGGCATCACGGCGATCCAGGATTGGGGTAGTGATTGGACGCGCCAGTTGGGATCCCGTTTTCCCGTCGTAGCCGGTTGTTTCGTGGCAGAGCCGTTGGCGATGGACCCCGGTCCAGGGATTGGCCCAATGGCATTGAGTTAAGCTGTTCCGGTGTGATACACCTGTAATTTACCAGGGTATTATGCTTGCTTAGGCGACCAAAAAAATTTTTCGGGCCTCATGGCCCTTTCCAATCATCCGCCTCGCGCAGAGAGCTTCTC
>CAMCMZ010000024.1 GCA_945876185.1 Candidatus Kuenenia stuttgartensis
AGCTTATCCGACGAGCGAATGCCGCGATCATCTCCGTCATCCGATGGATGCTGAAGCAAAGACTGGGACGATGCTACCGGCGAAAGCCGCTGCATCCGTATGCAAGAACCCTGTAAAATTATTAGAAATTAAATCAATGCCATTGCCCCTGCCACTTCATAAGTTAAGTCGGGCTGCGCGTAGTGTTTGACACCAGGGTATTGCGGTGTGCTCTTGGCAAAGTGTGTAATGACGCGCGTGCCAACGAGCCAACCCGCCCACGGATTGGCATGGAGACGGGTGACGGCCTCCACCAACTGTATCTGCTCAGTGGCTGTCGTCGACTCTGCGGAACGCGAGCAGGCATTTGCCGCAAGGCACGCAATGAGTAAAAAAATCTTGTGCTTTTTCATTATCAGCTACTTTGCAGCCGCCTTATTCCTGCCCACCGGCTTCTTCCGCTCCGACTTCTTGACCAACCCGATGGCATGAACCTGATCCGAGTCGGAACCGAACTGAGCCTTGACCTGGGTCTTGGCTTCTTCGATGAGGTCGTGGAAGGTGTGGCTCTGGGTGGCGAAGGCGTCGCGGGCGGCGGCGAGGTCGGTGACGAGTTGGTCGACCTTGCGGCCGGCGGCGGTCAGGTCGGTGGCGGCGCTGCGCAGGTTGGCGGCGGTGTAGCGGGCATCGGCGGGTTTGTAGCCGGCGATGGTCTCGAGCTGGTTGAGGACGTATTCGTCCTTGTCGAGGACGTGGGACGGGACGGGTTTGGGCATGGGATGCCTTGGTTGGGGTTTGCTGGGCGTTTCAAGCCGCGTGGATGGATGAAACCTAGCGATGTCCGGTTGACGTCAAGGGTGGAGCTCAGCTGGCGGTCGAACGGTAGTGGTGGAATCGGCCAAATCGGCGAGGTGTGCCTTCAACGCTGGGGCTGGCGATGAATCGTGGTGATCACGAAGGCTCAAGGCCGGCCTTGGAACCAAAATAACCAGTGTTTACGTCATCAACCGGGGTCTTTCCCATGAAAAGGTACAGTGTTTTGCCAAAACACTGCCGCTTTATGTTCCAAAGCGGGTGATTTTTGCCAGAACACGACCGCATTTTCATTGAATACTCGCTTGTTTTGTTTCGAAGACCGAGTGTTTTGCCATAATGGTGTCCATTTTTAACAAAAACACGCCTGCTGAAGTCCAGGACGGACGATGGTACCTTCTGGACCGGGGGCCTCTCGCCATGTCGTTCCGGCTGTCGCCCCGGCACCGGCCGTGATCTGCCTCGGCGTCGCATCTGGGCGGGCCGACTCAGGGCGTTGCGGACGACGACCATGTCACGGCAACCCAGTTGGTGCGGCCAGGCGATGGGCGGCACCATAGGGCATGGACAGATTCAGCGACCACCACATGATCCCGCCCTGCTTGCAGACCGGATGCTTTTCCGCCCCTGGGAATTGATCCATGAACGTGCCCGAGTGGCGGAATGGCAGACGCAGCGGTTTCAAAAACCGCCATCCTCACGGATGTGTGGGTTCGACTCCCTCCTCGGGCAGCCAATGCTTCGGAAATGGTCAGTCACCTTGGCCACAGGTGTTGGAGTGGGCGTTTCTTGTCCCACTCGGGACAACTTTGCCAACCTTCTCCAATCTTTGCCGGTCTACTCAAAGCCGTGCCAGCTGGCGCCAAGCCGGGTCCAACCTGGTCAACCCCAGGCACCGCCAGCGTACAGGAAAAACCAGGGAAAATTCATGCGCCCGCCGGGGTTCGAACCCGGGACCCTGTGATTAAAAGTCACATGCTCTACCAACTGAGCTACAGGCGCCTGCGAAAATCCATCGTTGCCGGCAGCGTCCGTCCTCATCAGGCCTGCGACGCCAGCGTTCCCTTGCGGGGAGGGGGAAAATAGCCGCGTCGTCGAGGCTTGCAACCGCAGGATCAGGCCGGCGGCGGCACCGGGCGGGCGAGCAGCGTCTTGATCGCACCCAGGATCTGGTCCTTCGAGTACGGCTTCGGGATGTAATCGTCGCAGCCGACCGCGCGGCAGTGTTCTTCCTCGCCCTTCATGGCGTTGGCGGTGAGCGCGATGACCGGCAGGTGCTTCAGACGTGGATGGGCGCGGATGGCGGTCAGGGCGTCGTAGCCGTTCATCACCGGCATCATCATGTCGAGCAGGACCAGGCGGAAGGCCGTGGTTTCGAGTTTCAGCAGCGCCACGGACCCGTTGTCGGCGATTTCAAAGGAATACCCTGACCGCGTGAGGAGGAACGCGATCAGCTTCTGATTCACGGGATTGTCTTCGACGATCAGGATGTCCGGCATCGTGCGTACCTGGGAACCGTGCGGGTGAGTCAAGCTATGCCAAGGTTCCGGCCAGGGCAACCGTGAGGTCGGACCAGCCTGCGAGACCCGTCAGACGCTTGAGACCACACCCGCTGCGAGAGCGAAAGGGACGGCTTCGGGTGCGATCGCCAGCCGGTTCGTGAGCGCAACCACGATTTCGGCCGTGAGGGGGGCGAGCAGGATGCCATTGCGGAAATGACCGGTGGCGACGATCAGGCCAGGTTGGATGCGGGCGATGAGCGGGCGGCCGCCGTGCAGGCGCGGACGCAGGCCGGTCCAGGTCTCGGCGATTTCGGCCTGAGCGAGAGCAGGGACGAGCCGCCGCGCCTGGGCAGCGAGCCGCGCGATTGCTGCGGCTTCCTCAGATTTGTTGAAACCGCTCTCGACCATGGTCGATCCCACCACCACGCCCAGACCTCGGCGGGGAATGAGGTAGGCATGGTGGCAGTGGACGAAATGCTGGAGCAGACCGTCCGGGGCTGCGAAACGCAGCATCTGGCCTTTGACCGGTTCGACGGGCAGCGTGAGCCCGGTGGTGCGCGCGAGCGTCTGGGACCACGCGCCACTGGCGAGCACCAAGTCGTCGGCCTCCAGGTGCTTTCCATCAGCGAGGTCGACCCGGCCCGGAGCGATGGCCGTGACGGTCTGGTCCGGACGCAGATCGACGCCGATGCCGACCACAGCGGTGCGCAACGCGGCGAGCAGCCGGCGCGGATCCACCTGCGCTGCCGGCAGGAGGAACGCCCCGGCTGCTCCGGTGAGGGCGCCATCCCGAGCAACGAGTTCGTGCTTGGTCCAGGTTTCCACCGCGATCCGAGCGACCCGCAGCGGTTCCAGACGCAGGTCGATGGCCTGGCGATCGTCGTCGTCCAGCCAGGGCACCAGTCCACCCTGTTCGTGGAAATCGAGAGCGGCCGGATCGTCGACGAGCTGGCGCGCGAACGCCGGCCAACGCGCAAGCCCAGCGACACCGAGACGCCAGCGGTCGTCGGTGGCGTCGGCTTCGTGGTGCGGGGCGAGCATGCCGCCGGCGGCCCAGCTCGCCTCGCGCGCCTCAGGCGCGGCGTCGAGCACGGTCACGCCGTGGCCGGCCTGGGCCAAGCGCCAAGCACAGGCGAGGCCGATCACCCCGCCGCCGACGATCAGGATCGACCTATTCATCCAAGTGGCCGTCCCTTTTCCGGGAGCGGGCATCCCCACCAGGAAAATCCCAGAGAAATCTTAGAAAAGATCGCAAGTGCGCCCCATATGCAAGGCGGAAGGAGGGAGTGTGGCAGCGCCACATGACTTCCGACCAACGCCGCAGAAGTGCGCCCCAACCCCCACCAGAAAAATCCTGTAAAAAATCGCAAGTGCGCCCCAGCTGCAAGGCGGGAGGAAGGAGTTGGGAAGCGCCACGTCAGGACAGGTGTGGCCGCGCGGTCTCTTGGCCGCAACAGACCAACATATTTCCAGATCCGTTCGTGGGTGGTGGAATACACCTGTCCTGACGAGGACAGCTGACGACCAACGCCGCAGCTGGGGTGCACTTGCGATTTTTGTCTCATGCAACGTGGGTGAGGGCCCAGAGCTTGTTGAAGACCAGGGTGAGGACGAAGTTGACCACCATGACCAGCAGGCTGGCCTCGACCACCGCGCGGGTCACCGACTGGCCGACGCCGGTCGCGCCCCCTTGGGTGGCCAAACCCTGCCGGCAGGACACCAGCGCGATGATCGCCCCGAAGAAGAAGGTTTTCGCCAGGCCGCAGAGGATGTCCCAGGTGGTCACGAACTTCATCGACTGGAACCAGTAGCCGCCGGCATCGACCTGCCAGATGCCGATACACATCACGGCGGCGGCGATGATGCCGACCAGCGAGGCGAGCGCGGTGAGGAGCGGCAGCAGGAGCACGCTCGCGAGCACGCGCGGCGCGACCAGATGCGCGATCGGGTTGGTGCCCATCACGCGCAGGGCGTTGATTTGTTCAGTGATCTGCATGGTGCCGAGTTCGGCGGCCAGATTGGATCCCACCCGCCCGGCAAAGATCAGGGCGGTGAAGGCGGGCGCGAGCTGGCTCACCAGCGAATAGTTGATCATCGGCCCGCACATGACCTCGGCGCGGAACTTCACCAGGGTGACATAGCACTGCACCGCCATCACCAGGCCGAGGAACATGCCGAAAATCAGCACCACCGGCAGGCTGAGGTAGCCGATGTGGTAGAGCTGGGTCAGCACCACGCTGCGCCGCTGCCGATCGCGCACCAGCGCCCGCGCGACCTGGAAGGCCAGGATGCTGAGGTCGCCGATGTGGCTGAACGTCTGGATCGTGATGCGGCCGATTCCGGCGGTGACGCCGACCGCCTTGCCGGGCGGGAAG
Source organism: Candidatus Kuenenia stuttgartensis (assembly GCA_945876185.1). Lineage (GTDB taxonomy): Bacteria > Planctomycetota > UBA11346 > UBA11346 > UBA11346 > BJHQ01. The sequence goes on from CAMCMZ010000024.1 coordinate 4,670, forward strand.
GTGAAGGGGTTGGCGGGTTCCACGGCGGCAGCATGGCGCCCGACCCATGCGGGCAAAGCGTCTGCTCCGGCAGGCGGTTGGGATTGCACCGGCCTGGGCCTGCGTGGTCTGGCACCGGTCCTGCACCGGGTCAGATTGCCGCCATGCTGACGGTTGCGCTCTGGATCATCGACGACACCGAGCACCACCATGCGGTGGCGGCCGCCACCGTGGCTGGGGACGCGCGCTTTGCCTTGACCGGATTCACCTCGGGTGCCGACGCGATCGCGAACTATCTGCTGGCGCGCCAGGATGCGCCGGAATCGCTGCCGCGCATCGTGCTGATGGATTTTTACCTTAGCGGTGAACGCGGTGACGCGGTGACTGCTGAACTACGGGAAGTCCAGGCGATCGGGCATCCGTTGACCGTGGTCGGGTATTCCTCACTGCGCGATGGTTCGCAGCGCATCGTCGATGCCGGTGGCGACTGCATCGTGCCGAAGCGCACGGATGCCGACGGCCGCAACCACGCGCTGCGGCAATGGCTCGACACCTGGGCGGCGGCACACGGCCTGGGTCGCTGATCACCCTAAAAATCGCAATTGCACCCCACCTGCTGCGTTGGTCGTCAGTCATTGGGCGCTGCCCAACTCCTTCCTCCCGCCTTGCATCTGGGGCGCACTTGCGATTTTTGCAGGAAATTGTTGGTGTGGCAGTTTCGATGATGGTCGGTGTAGCCAGCGTTCAAAGCGGGGATGGCCGATCCGATCTCCTCACCCGATTGGTGCCGGCGGGAAATTCACCAACTCTTTTACCCGTGCCAACTTGCAGATAAATGCGAAGCTTTTTCGCATGTTTTAGGATCACTCCGACCGATTGCGCTCAACCGCCAATTGCCCGCAGGCGGCCATCACCGCCTCGCCCTTGGTGCGGCGGATCCGCACCGGGATACGGGCCTCATCCAGCCGACGCGACATCGCGGCCACCTGGTCGCTGGTCGGTGCCGGCCAGGTTTTGCCCGGGATCGGGTGGTAGGGGATCAGGTTGACCAGCACCGGCAGGCCGGCGATCCAGGCTTTGAGGGCATCAACGTGGGGCTGGCCATCGTTGATGCCGGGGATCACCACCAGGCTGATCAGGATGCGTCGACCGCGTGGCAGTTTCAGGTCCGTCAAGGCGGCATGCAGATCCGCGAGCGGCGCCGATTTCGCGGTCGGCACGAAGATGCTACGCACCGCGTCGTCGGCGGCGAACAGGCTGACCGCGAGGTTGATGCGGTCCAAATCCGTCTCGGCGAGTCGGCGCAGGCCCTCGATACGGCCGACCGTGCTCACCGTGATGTGCCGGTGCGCCAACCCCAGGCCGGCATGGTCGGTCAGCACGCGCACGGCGCGGCCGACCTCCTCGGCGTTGTCGAGCGGCTCGCCCATGCCCATGAAAACCAAGTTGCGCGGGCGGACGCCGGTGGCAGCGCTGATCGCCAGGAATTGACCGACGATTTCGTGTGCGGTCAGGTTTCGGACCAGGCCCATGCTGGCGGTATGGCAGAAATGGCAGCCCATGCGGCAGCCGACCTGGGTCGAGACGCAGACCGTCCAATGGCGGCTGGAGCGAGGGTGGGGCACCGGCAATCCCGCCGATGGCGAGACGAATTCCGGAGAGGGGGGCGAAGTGGGATCGCCGAGCCCCATCGGCACCAGCACCGTCTCGACCTCGGCCCCATCAGCGAGGCGGCACTTGACCTTGGTGGTGGTGCCGAGTTCTGCGTCGTCGGACCGCGTCAGCATGGTGACCTCGGGGACCAGCGACCCGGCGACGGCAGCGGTGATCGCGTCGATCGTACCCGGCCGGGCGGCCTCGGCCTCGCGCCAGAGCGGCAGCGCGGCGGGATCGAGCCGACCGGTCTGCATGAACTGGCGGTAGAGCGCGCGGTGGAAGCGAGCGCTGTGACCGACCCGAGCCGCAACCCAGGCGGAAAACGCGGGGAAATCCAGGCCGGCGAGATCGCTGTGGGCGTCGATGGCTGCGTCGATGGCGATAGTCATGGCTTGGCTTTCACGCCTTCCGCCAGCGCAGACCGCAGCAGCGGCAACAGGGCTTCGGCGGTGGCCTGCTCATCGCAGATCACCCACTGCGCCCCGGCCGCGCGCAACTGGTCGACCTGGCTGAGGAACGGAGCGCGGGCTATAATCGGCAGGGCGGGTTCGAGCGCGCGCAGGCGCTGCGCCACCACCGCCGACGCATCGGCGATCGGGAAGGTCAGCACGACCAACGCAGGCCGATGGCCCAGTTCCGGCAGCCAGTCCTCCATGTCTTCGATGCGGCCCTGGTGGATGCGCACCCCGCTGGCGCCGTCCCAGGTGCGCAGCAGACGTTCGTTGCGGTCGATCAGGAACAGCGCATGGCCCTGATCGCGCAGGGTGCCGACCACCGAATTGCCGACCGGGCCGAGACCGGCCACGACGATGGTGCGGCCGCGCGTGCGGATCTCATCGAGGCTGCTTTTCGGCAGGAATCGCGTGGCGAGGATGAACAGGAGGGGGGTGGCGGCGAGGTTGATGCAGGTCGCTGCGATCAAGAGCTGGTACAGGTGCTTCGCCACCGGATCGCCGCTGTGCGCGAAGGCGGCAGTGGCGAGGACGAAGCTGAATTCACCGACGGATGCCAGCGCCAGGCCGTAGCCCAGAGCGGTGCGTCGTGGCATGCCGGCCAGGCGCAGCGCGAGCCAGCAGACCGGAGCTTTGAGCAGCAGGCCGATCGCCACCACGGTGGCGACCTCGCCGGCGTTGGCGGCGGTGAAGCGCGCATCGAACAACGCCCCCATCGCCATGAAGAACACGATCGCGGTGAGCCCCTGGAGCGGCTTGGTGCTCGCGTCGATGAGGTGCCGGTTGCCCTCGCCACCGAAGGCGAGGCCGGCGCAGAACGCTCCCACCGCCGCGCCAAGGCCACAACGTTCCGTCAGCCAGGCAGCGCCAAGGGCGACCATGACCGAGAACGCGACTTCGAGTTCGGGCAGGCGGGCCGAGCGCACGCGATCGAACATCGCGGTGGCCAGCACCCGGCGCAGGACGACGGTCGCGACCAGCACACCGACGAGGCCGCTCGCGATCAGCCAAGTCGGCTTGCGGTCGCCGAGCGGGATGAGCAGCGAAAGTCCAATGAGGAGGGGGCCCAAAGCGATGTCCTGCACCAGGCTGACGCCCATTGCCAACTGACCATCCGGCTTGTGGCGCAGGCGGCGTTCATCCAGCAGGCGCACCAGCATCACGGTCGAGGTCATCGCCAGGCAGGCGCCGATCGCGAGCGCGTGCGGTGGGGCCAGACCCATGAGCATAGCCGCCGCGCTGCCGACACCGATCGTGATCACGACCTGGCCCAGCCCGGCGACCAGGATGGCGCCGAGCCGTCGGCGGGCGAGATCGATGTCGAGATCCAAACCAATGGAAAACAGTAGCATCGCCGCGCCGACCTCGGCCAGCGGTTCGATCGTGTGGCGGTCGACCAGGCCGAACACGCCCGGGCCGGCGATGGCGCCGGTCAAAAGATAGGCGACCAGGGCGCTCACCCCGAGTCGTTGCAAGCCCAGCACCAGGGGCAGGCCGAGGGCGAGAAGGACGAGAAGTGCGTCCAGACCGCTCATGGAGGGGGTCGTATCCGGTGATACCGGTGCCGCCATCCTGGTGCTCGTCCGGGTTGACCAGGATGGCCGGCGGACGCGGCGTCGTTTCGCCCTGCCCGGCTGCTTGCGCCCTGAATCGGCAACCGACACTCCGGCGCATGGCCGATGCCGACCGCACGCAGACCGATGCCGATGCCTACGAGGCAGCCCGTCCCGAATGGCAGCAAAAATTCAATGTCTTCTGCGAAAACTGGCTGTTCGCGTTTCTCATTGCGATGGCGGTGCGCCACTTCGTGATCGAACCGTTCCGCATCCCGACCACCTCGATGGAACCGATGCTGTACGGCGACCCCAGCTTCACCAAGGGTGATCTGGTGGTGGTGGACAAGATCTGGTCGCGCCTCACCGGCCTGCACCGCTGGGACGTGGCGGTGTTCCAGTTCCCGCTGCCGGAACTGGAAGCACCCAAGGCAGATGCCCGCCCGGCCCTGAATGAAAACGGCGATCGGCTTGACGATCCCCTGCTGCATCCGCTCCTGAATCGCAGCTTCGTCAAGCGCATCATCGGCACTCCGGGTGACAAGTTCTACATTTCCGCTGGGAACTATTACGTCCAACAGCCTGATGGATCCTTCCAGGTCTGCCGCCGGCCGGCCGCCGTGCAGGAGGTCATGTGGGATCCGGTCTACCGCCACGGGGCACAACCGGGCTACCTGCCGTGGGAGGCGACGGCCAAAGCAGTGGTAAAGGCGGAGGGGGGCGCCCTGAAGTTGGATATCCCCGCTGGTGGAAACGTGATGTTCACCCAGCCGCTCATCAACCTCTACCTCAAGCCGGGCGAGTTCCAGGTCGCCTCTGTATACACCAAGCAGTACCAGGTGCGGCGACTTTCCCAGACCGAACCGGCCTTCGAACTCGACGGCCAGCAGGGCAACGCCTGGGATGTGGGAAAATGGCTGATCAAACGACTGAATTCCGCCGATCTTGCGGATCTCGACAATGCCCGCTCCAGCGGCCGCAACGCAGATGAAATCGGCCGGCCGCTCAACGACGTTGGCAATGAGTCGGTCGCTGACCTGCGCTGGACCATGGTGCCAACCGACATTTCCGGCCGCATCGAGTTCCGCTACCAGATCGGAACGGAGCGATTCGTGCTGGAATTTTTCCCGGATCGTTGGCGCCTGCTGATCAATGAGGTCGAACGCGATGCGGGGGCCGAATCCCCGCGCCAGCATCGGTTCGCCCTCGCGCGCGTGGACGATGACGTAGCGCTCGTCCTTGACGGCAAGGAGCGGATCCGGTTGGCGATGCCACCGGTCGCGGTTGTCTCCCTTCCGGTGACCGTCTCTTGGGCTGGAGAAGGCACCATCGCGTTGGCCAACCTGGAATGCGATCGCGACGTCCACTACTGCGTGCGCGGGTTCCTCCAGGCCGGTCTACCGGGGTCGAGCTACCTCCAGGACACGCAGGCCCGGGCGCTGATCGCCGGCAAGTCCTATGCCAACATGAGCACCAAGGAACTCGCCTCGCCCATCGCCGTCAGTCCCGCGACCGCGCAGACCATTCCCGCTGGTTGCTTCCTGATGATGGGTGACAACAGCATGGTGAGCTGGGACTGCCGCAACTGGGGCTATGTCCCGGCGGAAAATTTCCGTGGCCGGGCCTGGATCGTGGCTTTTCCTTTCCCGCGCTGCCGGGTGATCCGGTGAATGCAACCGAAGGCAGGGGCCAGACGGAAGGTCACCAGTCGCGTTTCAGCCCAGGAACCGACGAGTTGTCCACACTTGCGGCTCAACCGTGGAACACCTGGCCTAATGTGAACATCTCCGTAACGACTGATGAATGTCCCGTGAATAATTTCCTAAATCATTACTGTTATTATGCTTGTTAGGTGCGATCCAACCCAGTCAAGGCACCTGCCTGGGCTGTCACCGAGTCGGAATGGCGTCCATCCCTTGACCTTATCCACATTTCTGACCCAACCTGAGTATTTTTCCAGAAGCACCGCCAATCCGATCGGCTTTCGCCTAGGGAAATGCTACGGTCATCGCAAAATTTCTATCCTGGTTGGTGCCATGGTCTGGCTGTATCGGCGACCGGATCGGCGACTTTATCGGCAAAGAGAGGAATGCGACCATGCCTGAGCCGTTGTTCCTCGTCGATGGTCTGACCAAGCGCTTTGGCAGTCGCACCGTGGTGTCGAACTTCGCCATGGAAGTCCAACCGGCTGAAATCGTCGGCCTGCTCGGGGCCAACGGCGCGGGAAAGAGCACGACCTTCCGGATGATCGTCGGCCTGTACCGGCCTGACGGCGGCACCATCCGCCTCTGCGGCCAGGACATCGCCGGTCTGCCGATGTACGCCCGCGCCCGCCTGGGGCTGGGCTACCTCGCACAGGAACCGACGATTTTCGCACACCTGTCGGTTGCCGACAACGTGCGGATCATCCTGGAAGAACATTATCCCAAGGAACAGCACGAGGTCCGGCTCAAGAACCTGCTCAGCGAACTCGGCCTGAGCCACCTGCGTGAGAACAAGGCCGCCGGCCTGTCCGGCGGTGAACGCCGCCGGCTGGAGATCACCCGCGCCCTGGTGGTACAACCGAAACTCGTCTTCTTCGACGAACCCTTCGCCGGCGTTGATCCCAAGAGCCGAGGCGACATCGCGGCCATCATCCATGAACTGCGCCGGCGTGGCGTCGCCGTGCTGATCACCGACCACCACGCCGAAGCCATCCTCCGCCTGGTCGACCGTTTGTACGTCATGGACGCCGGTCAGCGCATCGCCGCCGGCACACCAGCGGAAATCGTCGCGGACCAGCTCGTGCGCGAACGGTACCTGGGCCGCGATTTCAGTCTTTGACGCGAACGCCGGCTTGACCATCCTGAGTCCTCGCCCAGGATGCCGCCGCCGCAGCTGGAACAGATCGGTTGGAGACTTGGGTGAGTGGTTTAAACCAGGGCATTGCTAATGCCCCGTGCGGTGTAAAGCCGCACCCTGGGTTCGAATCCCAGAGTCTCCGCCAGAACACAAAGACGCCGACCAAAGGTCGGCGTCTTTGTGTTGGAAGAGTCTTCCACGACCCGCCGTCCTCGCCGACTCGGACGCGTTCGCGCGACCGAGCTCCCCACTGGAACGCTTGCGGCTGGGACCGCCGGTTTTTAACCGGCCGCTGGTCTTGAGGCCATTTGGCCATACCGGAAGGCGGCTCCGGAGACTCGATTATCACTGCAATCCCTTGTGTATTCCTTCTAGCAGCTGAAGGTCGCATTCCCTCCAAAGAAATACACAGAAATACACAATATACATTATCGGACATGATGTTGGATGGGGCTTCCCAGGCATGCTCAGCGACCAGCCCCGTATACGGGCAGACCCCATCTACCCAACCCCAGATAGTTCGCGGAAAAATCGCAAGTGCGCCCCAGATGCAAGGCGGGAGGGAGGAAGGAGTTGGGCAGCGCCCAATGACTGACGACCAACGCAGCAGGTGGGGTGCAATTGTGATTTTTAGGTTCACCGCTTCGAATGCGCGAAGAACCGATCCTGGCCGCTGGGGTTCTTGGGCGGCGACAACTGGCGTTGCAGGGATTCGACAAGTCGAACGCGTTCACCGTCCAGATGCTCGAAGCGGAGGACCGCGCCGATGCGTTCCAGCGCCTCCATGGCTTCGCCGTGTTCCATGAAGCCGGTCCTGGGCAGGCCATCCGCGCCGGATTTCATCAGGGTGACGACGGCTTCTTCACCGGCCTCGACATCCATGGGTAGGAGCACGATCCGATCCTTCCACGCCCGCAGGAAGGCGACGGTGAACCGCGGGACGGCCATCAGAACCTTCAGCACCAGATGACGAACCACGACCGATGTCGGAGCATTGGCTGCCGGTGCTGCGGGTTCAGGGGCGAGCGGTTCGCTGGGGAGCGTCACCGTGGTCGGTAGACCCCAAGCAGTCCGGCGTAGGGCGTCAGCGACCTGTCCGCGCGCATGGAGACGCCAGGTGGCGACGGCGAGGGCGATCACGGCACCCGCCGCGAGCACGTTCGTGATCACGGCGGAACTGGTGAAGATCGCGGCGATCCAGAAGATCAGGTTCCACGCCACGACCCAGCACAAGAAGGCGATCAGGCCGTTGAACCACGCAAAACCATGCTGATTCTCATTGTAGATGACGATCTGATCGGCGAATTGGTAGAGCGAAGCAGAAGGTGCCGTGCCTAGTGATCGCCCAGAACCTGGCCGTGCTCTGGCGCCGATCGCGGTCGCCTGGGTGACGCTGGAAGTCGCCGGAGCTTGATCAGAACGGTTCACGGCCGTGGCCTGGGTTGCGCTATCCGTCGGCGTCGGCCCAGAAGCCATGGGACTGCGCGCCGACTTCGGGCGATCCTCGCCCATGTCGATTTCATACTCGACCATCGCGGTGCTCCTTCGGGGGCGGATCGTGCGGGAAAAACCAAGGGGACAAGCAGACCAACGTCGGCCGGATGCCGGCGTGTCGCGCTGACCCTTGCAGCCCCCCTCCCGGCTGCCGCAGGACTGATCTGCATCCGGTTGCAATCCCACGGTGCCGATCACAACCCGCCATGCCGTTCATCACCCAACCTTACGGAGCCACCCACCATGCTCGGCAAGCAATACCTCCTCGATTCCTTCCGCCACGAAACCGCCTGCATCAAGCATCTGGCGACCAAGCTCGATGCGGATCGCCTCGACTATCGGCCGACCCCGGCCCAGCGTTCGACACTGGAATTGCTGCGCTACCTCGCGGTCACCGCGATCGGCCCGGTGCGCTTCCATCTGGACGGCACCTGGGACTTCTGGGAGGCGCGCGAGAAGGAACTGGGAACCTTGACCCTGTCCGGTTTCGCCGCCGCGATGGACCGGCAGCAGGCCGAGATCGAGGCCATCCTCAACGCCTCATCCGACCACGACCTGGCGACACGCGAGGTCAAGGACTGGTTCGGCAACACCCTGACTCTCGACCAGGCGTTCGTCGGATTCTCACTGAAATTCCTCATCGCCTACAAGATGCAGCTCTTTCTTTACGCGAAAAGTGTCGGTGCGCAGATCAGCTCGCCCAACCTCTGGCGCGGAATGGACGCACCGCCCAAGTGATCAAAAAATCGCAATTGCACCCCACCTGCTGCGTTGGTCGTCAGTTGTACTTGTCAGGACGGGTGATTGTCGCCGCCCCCGAACGATCCTGGTTCGGATAGTGCAGAAAACCTACGACCGCCGAGCCATGACAGGTCGGCGGTCGCAGGTTTATAGCAGCAGGCAATCCGGCGCGCAGGCCGGATGGTTGAAGGCTCAGTGCCCCATCGCGGAGGCCTTGCCTCCTTTGCCCTTCTCACCCTTCCACTTCGCGTCGGGCTTGGCGTTGTCGCCGTACTTGCCGGCGGCGTAGTCGGCGGCCATCTGCGACAGCGACACGATGGGCACGCCAGCGGCCTTGCCGGCCTGGCCGAACTGGTTCATGCGCTCCTCGCAGATCTTCTGCATGGCGGCGCGGGCCGGGGTCAGGTAGTCGCGGGGGTCGAATTTCTCGGGCGCAGTGACGAAGACCTTGCGGATGGCGGCGGTGATCGCGAGGCGGTTGTCGGTGTCGACGTTGATCTTGCGCACGCCGCTGCGGATGCCGCGCTGGATCTCTTCGACCGGCACGCCGTAGGTCTCTTTCATCTTGCCGCCGTACTGGTTGATCTCGTCGATCAGGTTCTTGGGCACCGATGACGACCCGTGCATGACCAGGTGGCAGTTCGGGATCTTGGTGTGGATCTCTTCGATGCGCTTGATGGCGAGGACGTCGCCGGTCGGCTTCTTGGAGAACTTGTAGGCGCCGTGGCTGGTGCCCATGGCGACGGCCAGGGCGTCGATGCCGGTGCGCTTGACGAAGTCGACGGCCTGGTCGGGATCGGTGAGGAGCTGGTCCATGCTCAGCTTGCCCTCGGCGCCGTGGCCGTCCTCCTTTTCGCCCTCGCCGTGTTCAAGCGAGCCGAGGCAGCCGAGTTCACCCTCGACCGACACGCCGAAGCTGTGCGCGAGGTTCACAACCTCGCGAGTCACCGCGACGTTGTACTCATAGCTGGCCGGGGTCTTGCCGTCGTCTTCGAGCGAGCCATCCATCATCACCGAGGTGAAACCCATGCGGATGGCGCTGATACAGGTGTCAGGCGCGTTGCCGTGGTCCTGGTGCATGACGATGGGCAGTTCCGGGTAGAGCTCCGCCGCAGCCTGCATGAGATTGCGCAGGAAGATGTCGTTGGTGAACTTGCGCGCACCGCGGCTGGCCTGGACGATGACCGGCGACTTGGTGGCGCGGGCGGCCTCCATGATCGCCTGGATCTGTTCCATGTCGTTGACGTTGAGGGCGCAGACGCCGTAGCCGTTGGCGGCGGCGTGGTCGAGCAGGGGACGCAGGGGAATGAGGGGCATGGTGGCTCCGGTGGGTTGGTGAGTTGCGGCCTGCCGCGCGCGGACGCAGCAGGCATGGGATAGAACGGCGCGCAGTGTCCCATCCGAACCCCACGGTCAAGGTGGTCTGAAGCAGCTATGCCCAAGCGAGTGGACCCATGCGCTGGCGGGCGCATCGCTGTGGCTCGCATGCGTCGGGCGCTTGCCGCCACGCCGCATCGGATCAGCGCCGATCCCACCACGCCGCTGTCTCCTGCTGGCGGTTGCCCCAAAGTCCGCCTCAGCGCCGATCCCACCACGCCAGCATGGCCACCCCCAAGAAGATACAGGGCACGAGGACGAGCAGGATGCCGACGATGGTAAGGCCACGGTTGGTACAGCGGACCTGGAAGGCGGCGGTTTCGGCCTCGGGGATGGCGGTCGCGCCGCTGCGCCGCAGGAGCCAGGTCGCGGATTCGCTGAGAAACTGGCTGTTGGCGAAGCTGCGCTGGGCGAGCACCAGGTTACTCGCCGCCTGCCGGCTGCCGACCACCACCAACCGGCCACCATCGGGTCGCGCTGCCTGGGCGCTGTCCTGGGCCTGCTGATAGATAACCGCCACGGCGCAGGCGAAGGCGTCGCCCTCGGTCTGTCCTTGCTGCGGTTTGAGCACCTCGTTCCAAGCCTGAATCCAGGCGTCGCCGGGACGGGTTGCCGCCAACCGCGCCACAGCGAACGGCGGGACGCCGGCAATGGCAAACCGCTTGGCCAATCCGGGGAAGACGGCTTCATGCTTGGCGAGGTCGAAAGCGACGACCTGCGCCGTGCGCGGCAGAAGCAGACTGCGCCCGCCAGCGGCGAGGGCGCGGGTGATCTCCTGCTGGTCATTCAGGCATTCGCTGCCTGCCAGCAGCAGATGATCCTCCTGGCCGCCTAGATGGTTGGCCATGCTGCGCAAAACGCCGTTGGGGACGAGCTTCGCCTGCGCATCGTCGACCCACGCGACGCCTCGCCGTTCGATCACGTCCTGCGGCACGCCAGCTCCGCCCAGCACGCCGCGCCGTCGCAGCCAGGCGGTGAGGTCGGCCGGGGCACGATCGTCCGCCAGCACCAGCGCTGAACCGCCATCGTGGAGGTGACGTTCAAGGTCGGCGACATCGCGTGCGCCCAGCGGCGCGGTCGGCCCCGGCACGATCACCAGGGCGTCGGCGGGAAAGCTGCCCGGTCGCGCAGCGTCGACCAGGGCCAGTTGGAATCCCGACAATTCCAAGTCGCGCAGCGCCAAGTCGCAACCGTCATCGCGCCCCCCTCCTGGCCGTAGTTCGCCGTGCCCTTGCAGCACCACTGCCAACGGCGGCCGGGGATCGGCCAGGGCGACCAGGGCGCCGCCGACCTCGCGTTGCAGGCGACGGCGCAACAGGGCGTGGACGTTGATGCGGAAGGCCCGCTTGCCCCGGGTCAGGTAGAGCGCCGGCGCGTCCACCGCGCCATGGTCGGTCTCGAAGGCTGCCTTCAGCGGTTGTTGCAGTTCCGGATCGATGCGGCGGTAGCGCAGCTGCGCAGAAAGCCCGGCGATGCGCTGGAGCGCGGTTTCGATGTCTTCCAGTCCGCCGGCATAGTCGTTGCCCCAGAACGCGGTGATGGTCACGGCCTCGGTCTGCGCCTCGACCAGGGTCGCCAGGGCGGGATCGATGCTGAACCGCCGGTCGGCGCTGAGATCCGCCGTGAGTTTGGCGCGATCAGCGGCGGCGGTGACGATCACGGCCGCCAGCAGCGCCAACACGGTGCCTCCGCCGACCACCCCGAGCCGGCGCAGGGCCGATGGGCGGCCCGGATCCTTGGTTGATCCCGTGACGCTCATCCGTGGATCCGCTTCGCGCGCAAAACGCCATGGGCCAGGGCGCAGCCGGCCACCGCCAAACCCAGGAAATAGCAGCAGTTTCCGGCATCGACAATGCCGCGCAGGAACGGCGTCAGACGCGGCGTCCAACCGATCGCGCGCGCGACCGGCCCAAGGAACTGGTCGCCCTCGCCGAGACCGACCAGGGTCAGCACCGCCAGGATGCCGAAGGTCAGCACGTAGGCCGCGATCGGCGTGTCGACCAGTAGGGACATCCACACCCCGATGCCCGCGCACGCCGCCGCCGCCAGGACCAGCCCGAGGTAACCAGCGGCAAGCTGGGGACCGCCAAGCTCGCTGATGAACGCCAGGATCACCGGCTGCGGCAGGGTCGCCGCGATCATCGCCACCAGGGTCAGCCAGGCGGCCAGGAATTTGCCGATGACCAGATCGATCTCGCGCACCGGCACGGTCAACAGCAACTGCATCGTGCCCTGGGCGCGCTCGCCGGCGAAGCTCGCCATGGTCACCGCCGGCGCGAGCAGGACGAGCAGGAACGCACCCGACCACAGCGCCGTGACGTAGAGCGGCACATCGCTGCCTGCCGTCCCGGCGAACTGGTACAGGCTGAACGCGAAGACGGTGTTCACCACCAGCGTCCACCCCGCCAACACCAGCCACGCAGCCGGGGCGGTGAACGACGCCAGCAGATCACGGCGGGCGATGGCGAGTCCGGCGCTCAACATCGCATCACTTCTTCATCATCGTTTCGACCCAGCGCCCGATGAGATCCTGCTCCAGGTTCACCGGATGCCCGGGTCGCAGATCGATCAACGTGGTGTTGGCGAGGGTGTGCGGGATGACCGCGATTGAGGCGCGTGCGCCACGGCAATCCCAGGTGGTGAGGCTGATGCCGTCGATGGCGATCGACCCCTTCTCGACCACCTTCACGCTGCCGTCATCGGGCAGGATGATGGTGAAACGCTCGGAATCACCTTCACGCCGCCGCTCTGCCAAGCGCCCGACCCCGTCGATGTGACCGCTGACCAGGTGCCCGCCCAGGCGGTCGCCGAATTTCAGGGCGCGCTCCAGGTTGACCCGTCGCCCGGCCGTCCAGCCGGCGATGGTGGTCTTGCGCCGGGTCTCGTTGCTGACGTCAAACGACGCTACGCCGCCAGCCAGCGCGCTCACGGTCAGGCACGCCCCGCCGGTCGCGATGCTGTCGCCCAGCTTCGTGCCCTCGGCCAGCGGCCCGAGATCCACGTCCAGCACGCAGGCGTCGTTGCCCGGCTTGACCGCCACCACGGTGCCGACGTGTTCGATGATGCCGGTGAACATGGGCGGGCATCATTAGGCGGTGGGCGGAAAGGGAATCCCAGGCGACCTGACAGAAGCCCAACGCCCCTACGTCTTACGCCGGCAAGAGCCTTCAACGCGCCAGCGTGACGTAAACGCCTGCACCTGGGAAGTATCCAGACCGTTGATCATGGCGGCCACCGGCGAGGCCCTTCAACGCGCCAGCGTGGCGTGAACGCCTGCGCCTGGGACCGCCAGGCTCCAGCCTGGCCGTCGGGGCAGGTCGAGTGACTCGTGATTCTCAAAGCCCGCCCATGTCGCGCCACGCCCGCCTTGGCAGCCCGCGATCCCCGCCTAGCCTCCGCCCATGCGTCCCAAATCCGCTCTCAAAGCTGCCGTCCTTTCCTTTCTCGCCGTCCTGCCCTTCGCCGCGATCCCGGCGGCCGATGATGCGGCGGCGATCAAGCTGGTCTCCAGCCTGCCGCGTTCGGGCGGGCTGCGGTCACTGACCCAGGCGCTGGTCAACGGCATCCGCCTCGCGATCGACGATGCCGGCGGCGTGGTGGAGATCGCCGGCAAGCGTCACCCCATCGCCTACGAGGACTGGGACGACGCCTCGCCGGCGCGCGGCGGCAGTTGGGATCCGAATGTGGAAAAGGCCAATGCGCTCAAGGCGGTCAACGATCCGGCCGTGCTGGTCTACCTCGGCACCTTCAATTCCGGCGCGGCGAAGATGAGCATGCCCATCCTCAACCAGGCCGGGTTGGCGATGATTTCCAGCGCCAACACCGCGCCGTCGCTGACCAAGCCGGGCACCGGCGACGCCGACGAACCAGCGCGCTACCGCCCAAGCGGCCAGGTGACCTACTTCCGCATCGTGCCCGCCGACGACCTGCAAGGCGCGGCGGCGGCGCAGTGGGCCAAGGCATTTGGCGCGACCCAGATTTTCATCATCCACGACAAAGAGGCCTACGGCGAAATGCTGGCGAAGAACGTCAGGGCCAGCGCCGAGAAGTTGGGCCTCAAGATCGCCGCCTTCGAGGGCATCGACGTCAACGCGCCCAGCTTCCGCGCCCTGGCGACCAAGGTGCGGGCGAGCGGCGCCGAGGTCGTCTTCTTTGGCGGCACGGTAGACACCAAGGGCGGCCAGATCGCCAAGGATCTGCATGCCTCCGGAGTGAAGGCCAAGCTCATCCTGCCCGACGGATGCTTCACCGATTCCTTCATCACCGCCGCCGGGCGCGAAGCGCTGGAGGGCAAGGCGTTCCTCACCTTCGGCGGCCTGCCGCCGGATCAGCTCACCGGTGCCGGCAAGACCTTTGCCGACAAGTACCGCAAGCGCTTCAGCATCGAGCCGGAAAGCTACGCCGCCTACGGCTATGAGGCCGCCGCGGTGGCCATCGACGCGCTGCGCCGGGGTGGCGAGCCGACCCGCGCCGCGGTGCTGAATGCCCTGCGTTCGACCAAGGATTTCGCCGGCGTGCTCGGCCGCTGGTCGTTCGACGCCAACGGCGACACGACGCTGCGCACCGTCAGCGGCAACGGAGTCAAGGACGGCAAGTTCGTCTTCATCAAGACCCTGGGTGAATAGCCAGCCGCTGGTGCCGCCCTGGAATTGCACCAGCAATCGCACCAGCCAACGCGCCTGACGAGGACCATGAACGGCGCCTTCCTTAGCCAATTGCTGATCGACGGCACCACCACTGGGCTGGTCATCGCCCTCGTGGCCCTGGGTTACACCATGGTCTACGGCATCGTCGAGCTCATCAACTTCGCCCATGGCGACATCGTCATGCTGGGCGCGATGCTCTTTCTCACCCTGATCGGGCTGCTTGGCCTCGACCACGCCGGGCAATCGTGGCTAGCTCGGCATCCTTGGGTTGCCCTCGCCGTGCTGGTGCCGGCCTGCGCCACGTTTGGCGCGGCCGTCGCCTGGACCGTCGACCGTGTCGCCTACCGGCCGCTGCGCCACCTGCCGAAGCTCACCGTGCTGGTCACCGCGCTCGGTTGCTCGTTCGTAATCAGCAACCTGGGCTTGTTGTGGGGCGGCCTGCCGTTGGCGGTCTTCGGCGGCGGCCGCGCGCCGTCGTCGCCGAAATCGGTGCCCGACCTGCTGCCCACGCTCAACCTGCTCGGCGCTGATTCCGTGGTGTTTTTGGGAACGAAAGAGGCCCTGGTGCTCGGCCTCTGCCTGCCGCTGATGGCCGCCCTGACCTGGTTCGTGCGTTGCACCCGCCTGGGCATCGCGATGCGCGCCTGCGCCCAAAACCCGGTCGCCGCCCGCCTGATGGGCGTCAATGTGGACGCGCTCATCAGCCTGACGTTCGTCATCGGCGGCGCCCTCGCCGGCGTGGCGGCCGTCGCCTATGCCACCTACCACGGCACGGTGCAGTTCCAGTTGGGCTACAACCTGGGAGTGATGGCCTTCACTGCTGCCGTCCTGGGCGGCATCGGCAACCTGCCCGGCGCGGTGCTCGGCGGCCTGGTCATCGGCCTCGTCCAGGCCGCGACCACGCTTTGGCTTGGCAGCGACTGGACCAACGTCGTGGTGTTCCTGGTGCTCATCCTGACGTTGGTGTTCCGGCCCAATGGGTTGCTGGGGACTCAGATGCGGGAGAAGGTATGAATCAGAATCGGCCATGGGAACCAGCTTCCGCCAAGACCACCACCCTGGGACCGCCAGGCTCCAGCGTGGCCGTGGGTCCGGGTGGATCCGTTGGGCGATCAACTCTCTTGGTCTGTACCGAGTTCCGTTGTTGTCCACACATCTATCCTCCTGCCACGAAGGCCAGGCTGGAGCCTGGCGGTCCCAGGGTCGGCATTCCCACATGACCCGTTTCCTCCGTCGTTGGTCGTGGTTCCTGGTCTTCGCTCTTGCGGCGTTGGTGCCGCTCATCGACCTCGTCCTGCCGGCGCGACTGCGGATCACCGGGATGCTGGTGCCGGTGGTGACGTATGCCCTGGTCGCGTTGGGGTTGAACATCGTGGTGGGGTTCACGGGGCTGCTGCATCTGGGATCCGCCGCATTCATGGCGGTGGGGGCGTACGCGTTCGCCATCCTCACCGCGCCGTGCTTTCCGATCCAATGCGGGTTCTGGCCCGGCCTGGCCCTGGCGACGCTGGCGGGGGCGTTGGCGGGGTGGGCGTTGGCGCTGCCGACCATGCGGCTGCGCGGGGACTACCTGACCATCGTCACCTTGGGCTGCGGCGAGATC
This sequence comes from Candidatus Kuenenia stuttgartensis, assembly GCA_945876185.1. Taxonomy (GTDB): domain Bacteria; phylum Planctomycetota; class UBA11346; order UBA11346; family UBA11346; genus BJHQ01. The sequence continues at coordinate 21,012 of CAMCMZ010000024.1, forward strand.
GTGCGTGAACTGCTAAAAAACCTTGAACCACTCACGAAAGGGACGCAGGGCATCAACCCCCTCCCGCCGCCGGCGCTGCCGTGGGTGACCTTCACGGCGGCGCAGCCGATCCCGTTTTATCTGCTCTTCCTGGCCCTGCTCGCCGGGGCGGTGGTGGTCTGCCGCAACCTGCGCCACAGCGCGACCGGACGGGCGTGGACGGCGGTGCGCGAGGATGAACTGGCTGCCAAGTCGGTCGGCGTGCGCACCGATGCTGCGAAGCGATCCGCGTTCACCTGGGGTGCCGGCCTGTGCGCGCTCGGCGGGGCGCTGGCGGCGTCGTACAGCACCGGGGTCGAGCCGTCGATCTACGACTTCCAGATGTCGGTGATCATCCTCTGCATCGTGGTGATCGGCGGCATGGGATCGATCGCCGGAGTCCTTATCGGTGCGGTGGTGATGATGGGCTTCAACCAGGTCGGCGTGCCGCTCTTGACCGGTCTCATGGGCGGCGGGGCGGAGGCGCATCCGCTGCTGGACGCCAATAACTGGAAGTTCCTGATCTTTGGTCTGGCGTTGATCCTGGCCATGCGCCTGCGCCCCGAGGGCCTGCTGCCGGCGCGCGAGGTGCGGGCCGAACTGCACCACGATCCCGACGAGTCCGATCAAGAAGCCGTGCGCGCCGGAGATCTGCGATGAGCGCGGCCTCTCTGAACGTGCGCGAGGTCAGCGTGGTCTTCGGCGGCCTGACCGCCGTCGACCGGGTGTCGTTCGACGTGCGCGCCGGTAGCATCGTCGCGATGATCGGCCCCAACGGCGCAGGAAAAACCACGCTTTTCAACGCGATCACCGGCGTGCATGCCCCGAGTGCCGGCAGCGTGCACCTGGATGGCCAACCGATGGCGGCCGTCTGGGATCGGCTGGCGTGGTCGAATCTCTCCGTGACCGCAGCCGCGGCGGGCGCCGGCGCAGCCGTGGTGGCCGGATTCCTGCCGGCGTGGACGGCGGCGACCGCGCATGCGGGATTCGCCGCCGTGAGCCAAGCGTTCATCCACTCGCCAGCAGTGCCCTGGGCCGCGCTGGCCGGCCTTGGTCTCGGCGCCGCCGCCGGCGTCTTCGCCTGGCGTCAGTCCCGGCTGACCCCGGACCGGGTCGCGCGGGCAGGGGTCAGTCGCACCTTCCAGAATCTGCGCCTGTTCCGCGATTTATCGGTATTCGACAACGTCCGCCTGGGCGCGCACCGGCACCTGGGTGCGCGTTCACTCGCCGCCGCCCTGCGCCTGCCGGCGCACCGGCGCGACGAGCACCTGGCGCGCCAGCGTGCCCACGCGGCGCTCAGACTCGTCGGCCTTGATCACGTAGCGCATCGGGCGGCCGGCCACCTGTCGTATGGCCATCAGCGCCGGCTGGAGATCGCCCGTGCCCTCGCACTCGGCCCGCGCCTGCTCTTACTCGATGAACCGGCCGCCGGCATGAACCCGGCCGAGGCCGAGGCGCTGATCCCCCTCATCCGCACCATCCGCGACCACGGCATCACCGTGCTGCTCATCGAGCACCACATGCGCCTGGTCATGGGCGTGGCAGAACGGGTGATTGTGCTGGCGTCAGGCAGCGTCCTGGCGGATGGCACGCCGGCCGAGGTGCGCGCCGATCCACGAGTGATCGAGGCGTATTTGGGCCGCGACGAGCAGGCGGCCCCAGGCGCCCAAGCAGCCTCGAATCCGACCGCCGCCAGCCGGACCGGGGCCGACCATGGTTGAACCCGTCGTCCCGCCCTCCGCCCCCGCCCCGGCCACAGCCCCCATCCTGGAATTGCACAACCTCACCGCGCATTTCGGCCACATCCAGGTCTTGCGAGGGATTTCGCTGACGGTCAACGCGGGTGAACTGGTCTGCCTGCTCGGCAGCAATGGCGCCGGCAAGAGCACCACGTTGCTGTGCGCTTCTGCCATCCACCACGCCAGCGGCGGCAGTGTGCGCTTCCTGGGCGAAGACCTCACCCGCGCCGCCGCGCACACGGTCGTCGCGCGCGGCCTGGTGCACGTGCCCGAGGGCCGCCGCATCTTCCCGAAGCTCACGATCGACGAGAACCTGATCATGGGCGCCTGGCTGCGCCGCGACCGCGCCGGCATCGCCCGCGACCGCGAACGGATGCTGGACCTTTTCCCCATCCTGCGCGACCGCCTGCGCCAGGCCGGTGGCACCCTGTCGGGCGGCGAGCAGCAGATGCTCGCCCTCGCCCGTGCCCTGATGGCCGCGCCGAAGTTGCTGCTGCTCGACGAACCCACCATGGGCATCGCCCCCCTCCTGGCCGAGCGCATTGCCGCGACCATCCGCAGCCTCAACCGCGATGGCCTGCCCATCCTGCTGGTCGAGCAGAATGCCCGCCTTGCCCTGCGCCTCGCTCACCGCGCCTATGTCCTGGAAAACGGCAGCATCGCCATGCACGGCCCCGCCGCCGAACTGGCGCACGACCCCCGCGTCACCGCCGCGTACCTGGGCGGCGAAGGCTGAATCCCCGCTGAACCCGACCGTCGCTCCTCCATCACCACGTTACGGCGGAATATCACGATGAATCCCAGCCATTTCCCCGCAGTTGACCTTGCCCAACCAGGTTGCAGTATGCCGCCCCTCGCATGTAGGCTGTTTACCGGACTGTAGCTCAACCTGGATAGAGCGCTTCCTTGGGGTGGAAGAGGTTGCAGGTTCAAATCCTGTCAGTCCGACCAGATAAAACCCCAGGAAAAAACCTGGGGTTTTTCATTTAAAAGAAATGCGAAATCCGGGAAAAACGAGCAAAGCACACTAAAAGAACGGCAGCCGACCGACCGGCTTGGTCGTCGATGAGGACGTGCAAGCCTGTCTCGACCGCCAAGGCGATGGCGCCGCCTCGCCAGGATGGAAACGGTGGAGGTAGATGAGCGGCGAAGTGTCCGCGACCACGACCTCAGGCATTCTCGAATTCCAGCGCGAGATCGTCCACGGTGCGGTAGGCGGCCTGCAGATGATCGAAGGACAGGCCTTGTCAACGGCCGTTGCGGCGAAACTCAAATGGCGGCGAATCATCGCCCATCTGGATACGGATTATGGGATGGGCCGCCACCCAGGCCTGCTCTTGAGGCGACATGGCGAAGCCGTCGCCACACCATGCCGACGCACTGGCCACCAGGCAGACGAGGCCGAAAAGCAGATGCCGATGTGGCGAATGCACCGGTCCAGGCTAGCGGGCGTGCCTTGTCGAGGCAATGCGAAGCGATGTTCCGTCGCGATAACCATCTACGTCGGACGCGGTTTCTCCTGGCCGACGACCCCGGTCTGAAGGCACTCCGAGATTAGTCCGGACGTGATGGCGCCGAGTCACGACCCCATGACCTACTGACGTTTCCCAGAAATACGGCTTCAGGGTGAATGCTGAAATCAGTGACAACGCCCAAATATTGCCCTGCGATTGAGCGTAATTGCTGAGCTGTGTTACAGACACGGGGCTAAGAGAAGGACCCAGCGCTGGCACGGCAATGACTGATGCATGGCGACGCATCTCGTCACCCACGGCCTTTCCGGCTGCGGTGTTCAACCCCGTCCGCCTCAGAGCGGCACCTGGAGCCTTCCATGACCCAAACCAGATCCCGAACCGCCGCCGCCGCACTCGCTGCCGGCCTGGCCCTGTCCGCCTGGACCGCCAGCGCAGCTGAAGACTCAGTGAAGGTGGGCATCCTCCACTCGCTGTCAGGCACGATGGCGATCAGCGAGATCTCCTGCAAAGACGCCTCCGTCATGGCGATCGATGAGATCAACGCCAAGGGCGGCGTGCTGGGCAAGAAGATCGAGGCGATCGTCGTCGATCCCAAGTCCGACTGGCCGACCTTCACCGAAAAGGCCAAGGAACTGGTGCTGACCCACAAGGTCGCCGCCATCTTCGGCTGTTGGACCTCGGTGTCGCGCAAGCACGTCCTGCCCGTGATCGAGGAATACAACAGCCTGCTCTACTATCCCGTGCAGTACGAAGGCGAGGAGCAGTCGCTCAACGTCTTCTACACCGCCGCCTCACCGAACCAGCAGCTGGTGCCGGCAGCGGAATACATGCTGGAACAGGGCTCGAAGAAGTTCGTGCTGCTGGGCACCGACTACGTTTTCCCGCGCACGGCCAACAAGGTGCTCAAGGCGTTTCTCAAGGCCAAGGGCATCCCTGACGCCAACGTGATCGAGGAATACACCCCCTTCGGCCACAAGGACTACCAGACCATCGTTGCGAAGATCAAGGATCTCGCCAAGGGCGGCGGCGCGTGCGTGCTGTCGACCATCAACGGCGACAGCAACGTGCCGTTCTACAAGGAATTCGCCAACCAGGGCCTGACCGCGACAGACTGCCCGATCATGGCGTTCTCGGTCGCGGAAGACGAACTGCGCGCCATGGAGGTCCCGCCGCTGGTCGGCCACCTCGCTGCGTGGAACTACTTCCAGTCGATCGACACCCCAGAGAACAAGGCCTTCGCCGCCGCCTTCGCCGCCAAGTACGGCAAAGACCGCGTTGTCGATGATCCGATCGAGGCCGCCTACTACGGCGTTTACGTCTGGAAGGCTGCGGTCGAAAAAGCCGGATCCTTCGCCGTCGACAAGGTCCGCGCCGCGACCTACGGCCTGGAGTTCATGTCCCCGAGCGGAATGAAGAAAATGGACGAGAAAAACCAGCACACCTACAAGCCGGTTTTCATCGGCGAGATTAAGAAGGATGGCCAGTTCAAGATCGTGTGGAAGTCCAAGGGGTTGGTGAAGCCGGACAGCTATTCCTCGTACCTCTGGCCCAACGGCGGCTACCCCGCCCCCACCGGCGGCGGCAAGAAATAGCCCGCACAACCGGCAAAAGCGCCTCATCTGCTGCGTTGGTCCTCGGCTCTGTGCATCAGGACAGGTGTTATTCAGCGACCTCGAACGGTGCTGGGGATCTGGTCTCCCACGGGGGCCAGGCAGCCGTGTGGCCACACCTGTCCTGACGCCGCGCTGCCAAACTCCCTCGTCCCGCCTTGCATCTGAGGCACTCTTGCCGGTTGTGCTGATTGCTCGGGTCTCATTTCTGGGCTGAACCGCTGGCGCGTACCCGGGGAGGGACGCGCCAGCGGTGAGGCTTGTCCGGGAACTGAGATTCAGCTCGGATACGAAGTCCACGAACGCCGAGCCTCAGCCCGCCTTCGAGTCTTTCCGGGGCAACGGTGACGCGCCAACCATCACGACCCTACTGAGCATTCCCCATCAGGGTGACAGTCCACCACGCCAACCCTGGGACTATGGGCCACTGGCGGACATGCGAAAATCCAGACTTTCGAGCGCGCCAGCGGCGCGCGGTCCCAGGAATGCCGCGTCAACCTGTTGGTGGATTCTCAGTAACCGTGCCATATGCCGAGCTAGGACTCGGCGCTTTCAGGCGGTCGGCCTGTATCCAAGGATCCATGCGCTTTCTTCAGACTCTTCTCGCCCTTCCTGTGCTCTTGCGGTCGCTGCTTGGCCTCGTCGCCATCGTCGCGCTGCAGGCCGGTGACGCGGCGGCGCTCCTGCCCCGGTTGGCTGCCGATGACCAGAAAGAACGAGCCGCCGTCCTGCGCGAGCTGGCCCTCACCGGCGATCAGCGGCTGCTGCTGTTCCTCGATGACTACCGCCAGGGATCCGGCTACCTCCTCGACGGCAAGGTCGTCCTCGTTCCGACGCTTCGCGCTGGGAGCGGCGTACCGCTTGATCCGCTGACCCGGGTCGCGTTGGGACCCGCAGTTACTGAGAAATCCCTGCTCGAACTGCCCAAGACCCGCAAGGACATGGCAGCCGCCCAGGCAGCGGCAAACCTCCTGCGCTTGGCGGATCCCCATCCCGAGACCCGCCTGGCGGCAGTCATCCGCGCTGGTGACCACGCCAATCCCGCCGACCGCGAGGCCCTGGCCCCGATCGCCAGCAAGGATCCCGATTCCCGCATCCGCCGCGCCGCCGCCGAAGGGGTGGCGATCATCGATCTGAAAGCCGACGACGAGGCCACCCGCCTCGCGGCCTGCGCCACCCTGGGCGGACTCGGCAGCGCGCGGGCGCGCGAACAACTTGATGAGCGGGCGGCCAAAGACCCGGTCGCAGCGGTCCGCGCCGCCGCCACTGCCGCGCGCAGCCAGGTGCAGACCTACCAGGCGACGGTGCGCGGCGCGCAGACCCTTTTCAGCGGATTGTCGCTGGGGTCGATCCTGGTGGTCATGGCGCTGGGCCTCGCGATCACCTTCGGCCTGATGGGTGTGATCAACATGGCGCATGGTGAAATGCTGATGATCGGCGCTTATGCAACGCTGATGGTGCAGTGGTTCTTCCATTGGGCCCTGCCGCCCAGCCTGCTGCCTTGGTACTTCGTGATCAGCCTGCCGGTGGGGTTCTTGGCCGCCGCCGCCATCGGCTGGTTGCTCGAACTGACCGTCATCCGGCATCTGTACGGCCGGCCGCTGGAGACCCTGCTCGCGACCATCGGCATCGGTCAGGTGATGATCTGGGCCATCCGCCGCAGCTTTGGCGACAGCCAGGCGGTGGTCGCTCCGGCCTGGCTGACTGGCGGCTGGGAACCGATGCCGGACCTGGTGCTGCCGTGGAACCGCATCTTCATCATCACGGTCACCGTCCTCTCCGTTGTGGCGGTGTGGTTCCTGATGAACCGGACCCGCCTGGGCCTGCTGCTGCGCGCCACGGTGCAGAGCCGGCGCACCGCCGCGTCGCTGGGCGTCGACACCCGGCGCATCGACGGCCTGACGTTCGCCCTCGGTTCCGGCCTGGCCGGCGCCGCCGGCTGCGCCCTGACTCTGATCGGCGGGCTGAAACCCGACATGGGCCAGGAATACATCATCGATTCCTTCCTCGTCGTCGCCGCTGGCGGGGTCGGCAACCTGTGGGGCGTGGTGTGGACCGGCCTCAGCCTGGGCGTGCTCAACAAGTTCCTCGAACCCTGGACCCAGGCGGTCTTCGCCAAGGTGATCATGCTCGCGATCGTCGTCCTTTTCCTGCAGTGGAAGCCCTCGGGCCTGTTCCCGCCCAAGGGGAGGCTCGCCGATGGCTGAATATCCCCTCGATCCACGCCAGTTTGCCCTGATCAAAGCCATCTCTGCTGGTGGCTGGCAAGCCCCGGTGCTGTGGCTCGACCGGGCCGGCATCGCGCTGCTGGCGGTGGGACTGCTCATCCTGGTGCCTGCCCTGCTGACCACCGGATCCATCGATCTCGCTCTGGTCAGCCAGCTCGGGCGCTACAGCGCACTGGCCCTGGTGGCGATCGGGCTGGATCTGGTGTGGGGCTACACCGGCATCCTCAGCCTGTGCCAGGCGCTGTTCTTCACCTTGGGCGGCTACGCCCTGGGCATGTTCATGTGCATGCACGGTCCGATGGATCCGCAGTCGGGCACCATCCCGATGCAGTTGTTCGTGGTCACTAGCGATCCCAAGCTGGTCCTGCCGGGATTCTGGAAACCGTTCTCAGATCCCTGGTTCGCTTTGGGCATGGTGGTGATCCTGCCCGCGATCGCAGCCTTCCTGATCGGCTGGTTCGCCTTCCGCAGCCGGATCAAAGGCGTGTATTTTTCCATCATCACCCAGGCGATCACCATCGCCGCCTGGCTGCTGCTGTGCCGCAACGACCTGATGCTGTGCGGGACCAACGGCCTGAGCGGCATCACCATGCTCGGTGGGTTCGACATGCGCAATCCCGCCATGAAGGTCGCCGTGTATGTGGTCAGCGTGCTGACGCTGCTCGGCTGCTTGATCGCGGCGCTGGCTCTCGTCCGTACCCGCTTCGGTCGGATCCTGGTCGCGATCCGCGACAGCGAGGCGCGGGTGCGCTTCACCGGCTTGTCGCCAGTGCGCTACAAGACGGCGGCGTTCGTCATTGGCGCGATCCTGGCGGGAATTGGCGGGGCGCTCTACGCGCCGCAGACCGGCAACATCAATCCATCCAACATGGCTGCGATCGATTCGATCTGGGTCGTGGTCTGGGTCGCGGTCGGTGGACGTGGCACCATCACCGGGGCGGTGGTCGGCTGCCTGGGCGTGAAGCTGCTCGAGTCCTATCTGACCACCTACTACGCCGAGTATTGGATGCTGGTCATCGGCCTGCTCTTCATCGTGGTGGTGATGTTCTTGCCTGATGGCCTGGTCGGACGGTGGCGGGCTTTCGTCGGACAAGCCAGGAAGGTCGGACAAGCCCGGAAGGTCGGACTGACGCCGAGGACGACAACATGACCACCGAGCAACGCGCCGACTGGCTGCAATTGCAGGAGATCACCGCCGTGTTCGACGGTTTCAAGGCGCTCGACATCCGCCACCTCGGCGTCGATCGGGGTGAACTGCGCACGGTCATCGGCCCGAATGGGGCCGGCAAGACCACGATGTGCGACGTGATCAGCGGCAAGACCCGACCGACCTCGGGCAAGGTCTTCATCGGTGACCAGGACGTGACCGGCTGGGCCGACAGCGCCATCGCCGCGCTCGGCGTCGGTCGGAAGTTCCAGACCCCCTCCGTCTTCGACAGTTTGACCGTGTACGAGAACATGGAACTCGCTCTGCCGGGCCGGCGCGGCGTGTTCACCAACATCTTCCGCCGCGAGTCGACCGAGGAACGCGACCGCATCGACGCGCTGCTGAACCGAGTTCATCTTATTTCCCGGCGCGACCAGCCCGCCCGCGATCTGTCGCACGGCCAGCGCCAATGGCTGGAGATCAGCATGCTGATGGTCAGCGGGGCCAAGCTGTTGCTGGTCGACGAACCCGCCGCAGGACTCACCGACCACGAAACGGCGCTGACCGCCGATCTGCTGCTGGAACTCAAAGGTGAGCACACCCTGATCGTGATCGAGCACGACATGGAATTCGTCCGTCGCCTGGGCGGCAAGGTCACCGTGCTGTGCGAGGGCAAGGTGCTGGCCGAGGGAAGCCTCGACCAGGTGAGCGCTGACGAGCGGGTCCGCACCGCCTACCTCGGCCGCGCCGGCGAACGTAGCGCATGAGCCTGGTCGTCGACAAGCTCAGTCACCGCTATGGCGCGGTGCAGGCCGTGCAGGACGCGAGTTTCACCGCCGCCGCCGGCCAGATCACCTGCGTGATGGGCCGCAACGGCGTGGGCAAGACGACGCTGCTGCGGTCGCTCATGGGGCAGTTGAAAGCCACGGGATCGGTGCGCCTGCATGACACCGAAATCGGCGGCCTGCCCGCGCATCGCCGGGCCAAGCTCGGCCTCGCCCTGGTGCCGCAGGGGCGGGAGATCTTTCCCAAGCTGACGGTCGAAGAGAACCTGCTCGTCGGTCTGGCCGCCCGCAGCGACGGCCAGCGCAGCGTGCCCGAGGTCGCCTACGAGACCTTCCCCATCCTGCGCGACTTCCGCCGCAGAATGGGCGGCGACCTGTCCGGCGGCCAGCAGCAGCAGTTGGCGATCGCGCGCGCGATGGTCGGCGATCCCAAGGCGCTGCTCCTGGATGAACCCACCGAGGGCATCCAGCCCAACATCATCCAGGAGATCGGCCGCGTCCTGCGCCGCCTCGCCGGCCAGGGCCTGGCGATCGTCCTGGTCGAGCAATACCTGGATTTCGTGCGCGAGATCGGCGACCGCTTCGCGATCATGGAGCGCGGTCAGATCGTCGCGGCTGGGGCGACCTCCGAGTTGTCCCAGGAAATAGTGCAGAAACACTTGAACGTGTGACCATGTCTTCCGCGTCAGCGCTGATCTCCCCGCCTGACGCCAGCCGCCGCGCGCGCGGACGCATCCGGGTCGAGCAGGTCGATGGAGCGAGCGCGGTGGTCGGAATCTGCGCCGGGACGCCGCTGAAACTGCTGCCGACCCGGCCACGTGGCCCAGCGGCGTGGGTCCACGTCACCAGCTTTGGTGGCGGCCTGCTGCCCGGTGACAACCTGCGTCTGCGCCTGCGGGTCGGCCGCGAAGCGACCCTGTTCGTCGGCTCACCGGCGGCGACCAAGATCTTTAAGTCCGATGGCCGGCCCAGTCGCAGCCGGATGCACGCGCGCATCGCCGCCGGCGGTCTGCTGGTGTGGGGGCCGGATCCGGCGGCGCCGTTTGCCGGCAGCATTTTCGCAGCGCGCCAGCGCATCGTCCTCGATCCCGGCGCGTCCCTGGCGTTTGTGGATCTGCTTGCCGCCGGGCGTCCGGCGCGGGGCGAGCGCTGGGCGGCGACGCGACTGTCCAGCCGCACGGTTGTGCTGCGCGACGGGGCACCGCTGGTCAGCGAGGCGCTCGCGCTCGACCCCACCGCCGGCGATCGGCTCGCCAGCTGGGGCTGCCTGGGAACCGCCATCATCATCGGGCCGCGCGTGGCCGCGCTGGCGCAGGCGGTGCTTGGCGAATGGTCGCATCCCCCGGATTCCCGCGCCGCGCTGATCATGACCGCCAGTCCGCTCGCCGGTGGTGCTCTGCTTCGTTGCGCCGGCCCTGCAGTGGAAAACGTCGCCGCTGTGCTGCATGGCGTCCTTGCCCGACTTGCGCGCGACCTGGGCGGCGATCCCTGGGCGCACCGGTTTTGATTTATCCCTACGAAATCGCCTGATCCCCGACCCAGGACGCGCCATGCATCTCGCCCCCCGTGACCTCGACAAGCTCATGCTGCACCAGGCTGGCGCGCTGGCCCAGAAGCGCCTGGCGCGCGGCCTCAGGCTCAACCAGCCCGAGGCGGTGGCGCTGATCGCCAGCGTGGTGCTCGAACTCATTCGCGATGGCAAGCGCGTCGCGGAACTGATGCAGCTCGGGCGCACCCTGCTCGGCCGGCGTCAGGTGCTTCCCGGCGTGCCGGCGCTGATCCATGAGGTGCAGGTCGAGGGCACCTTCCCCGATGGCACCAAACTGGTGACCGTGCACGAACCGATCGCGGCCGAGCACGGCGACCTCGCCCTGGCGCTGCATGGTTCCTTCCTGCCGATTCCGGATCGGGCTCGGTTCGCCGGCGACGATATTGAGCTTCTGCCGGGCCAGGTGGTGACCGCCCCCGGCGAGATCGAGCTGAATCCGGGCCGCACGGCGATCACCGTGAGCGTCACCAACGGCGCCGACCGGCCGATCCAGGTCGGCAGCCATTACCACTTCATCGAGGCGAATCCCTACCTGCAGTTCGATCGCGGCCTGGCCTACGGCCGCCGGCTCGACATCCCCGCCGGCACGGCCGTACGCTTCGAGCCGGGCGAGACACGCAGCGTGCGCCTGATCGAGATCAGCGGCGACCGGGTGATCCGAGGCGGAAACGGGCTGGCCGATGGCTCGGTCAGCGACGCCGGCCGCGCCTCCGCGCTCGCCCGCGTCCAGGCGCAAGGCTTCGCACATGCCGTGGATCCAAATGCCGGCAAAGGAGGCAAACCATGAGCCTGCGCCTGACCCGCGCCCAGTACGCGGCGCTCTATGGCCCGACCACCGGCGACCGCGTGCGCCTGGCCGACACCGATCTCTGGTTGGAAGTCGAACGCGATCTCACCAGCCCCGGCGACGAATGCTGCTTCGGCGGTGGCAAGGTCCTGCGCGATGGCGGCGGACAGGCGGCTGGGGTTTCTGCCCACGATGCGCTCGACGTGGTGATCACCAATGCGCTCATCGTCGACTGGACCGGCATCATCAAGGCCGACGTCGGCATCAAGGACGGCCGCATCGTCGGCATCGGCAAGGCCGGCAACCCCGACGTCATGCCCGGCGTCGGCAAGGGCATGATCGTCGGCGTCACCACCGAGGTCATCGCAGGCGAGAATCTGATCCTTACCGCCGGCGGCATCGACAGCCACATCCACTGGATCTGCCCGCAGCAATGCTCCGAGGCGTTGGCGAGCGGCCTGACCACCATGTTTGGCGGCGGCACCGGCCCGGCGACCGGCACCTGCGCCACCACCTGCACCCCCAGCCCGCACGACCTGCGCCGGATGCTGGAAGCCGTCGACGATCTGCCGCTCAACGTCGGGTTCAGCGGCAAGGGCAACAGCTCGCGCCCCGACGGCCTGGACGACATCCTGCGCGCCGGCGCGGCGGGGCTGAAACTGCACGAAGACTGGGGCACCACCCCGGCGACCATCGACACCTGCCTGACCCTGGCCGAGCGCCACGACATCCAAGTCACCATCCACACCGACACCCTGAATGAATCCGGCGCGGTCGAGCATTCCATCGCCGCCTTCAAGGGTCGCACCATCCACGCCTACCACAGTGAAGGCGCCGGCGGCGGCCACGCGCCCGACATTTTGCGTGTCTGCGGCGAACCCAACGTCATCCCATCGTCGACCAACCCGACTCGACCGTACACGGTGAACACCATCGATGAGCACCTCGACATGCTCATGGTCTGCCACCACCTCGACCCGCGCATCCCCGAAGACGTGGCCTTCGCCGAGTCGCGCATCCGGGCCGAGACCATCGCCGCCGAGGACCGCCTGCACGACCTGGGCGCGATCTCGGTGATCTCGTCGGACTCGCAGGCCATGGGCCGCATCGGCGAGGTCATCACGCGCACCTGGCAGACCGCGCACAAGATGAAGAACCAGTTCGGGCGCCTCGCTGGGGAAGCAGGTGCCAACGACAACCTCCGCATCCGCCGCTATATCGCCAAATACACGATCAATCCGGCGATCGCGCACGGCATGGCGCACGTCATCGGTTCAATCGAGGTCGGCAAGCTGGCCGACCTCGTCCTGTGGCGCACCGGCATGTTCGGCATCCGCCCGGAACTGGTCGTGAAGGGTGGCTTCATCGCCTGGGCCCAGATGGGCGACGCCAACGCCTCGATCCCGACGCCGCAGCCGGTGATCATGCGCCCGATGTTCGGAGCGTTCGGCAAAGCCGGCGCGCGTTCGTCGATCGCCTTCGTCAGCCGCGCCAGCCTCGATGCCGGCACCGTGGCCCGTTACGGCCTCAACAAGCAGGTGGAGCCGGTGCGCGGCACGCGCGGCATCGGCAAGCGCGACATGAAGCTCAACGACGCCTGCCCACGCATCACCGTCGATCCCGAGTCGTATCTGGTCACCGCCGATGGCGTCGCGCTGACCTGCGACCCCGCCACCGTGCTGCCGCTCGCCCAGCGGTATTCGTTGTTCTGATGCCACGGCAACGTCAGATTCCACACCCCTGGGACCGCCGGTTTTCAACCGGCAGATCAGCAGGATATGTGTTTGGATTTACACTTATCGTCATTCCCTGCCGGTTAAAAACCGGCGGTCCCAGGCGCAAGCGTGTCGGTCTGCCGCCTCCCGTAGCGCCGGCTTCAGCCGGCACGGACGGCAGGCTTCAGCCTGCCGAGATGACCAGACGCAGCGTGGGGGCGACTGAAGTCACCACTCGATGCCGGCTGAAGCCGGCGCTACCGACGACCATATGATCGTCGCTCGACCGACTGCAGTTGCGATAGCCTCCGACCTCCTGGTCTGGCAGCTCGCCGATTCGGCTTTCCCGACCGGGGCTTTTTCGCATTCGGCCGGATTGGAAGCCGCGTGGCGGCTGGGTTTGCTGCCGGATCCGTCCGCCCTGGAAGCCTGGATCACGGGCAGCATCGACCACGTTGGCGGCAGCGCGCTGCCGTTCGCTCTCGCCGCGCATCGGCGACCGGAAAAAATGCCATCGCTTGATCAATGGTGCGAGGCGATGACCACCGCCCCGGCAGCGAACCGGGCCAGTCGGCATCAGGGCAGGGCCCTGATCATCGCTGCCGCCGCTGCTGATCCCGCATCCGGCTTGGTTGATTTGCGCCACGATCCAGGCCCCTGCCACCTCGCGCCGGTCTGGGGTATCTGCCTGCGCCGGCTCGGCATCCCGCGCGATACCTGCGGCCGGTTGCTGCTGTTCGCCCATGCGCGTGGACTCGTCTCGGCAGCGGTGCGCCTCAACCGCATTGGCCCCCTGGCGGCCCAGGGCATGCAGACGCGGCTCGCGCCGGCGATCGAATCCGCTTGGCACAGGCACCGCCACCGTTCGTGGCGTTCAGCGGCGCAGACCTCGCCTTTGGTCGAACTCGCTCTCGCCACCCATGACCGTCTTTCGGCGCGCCTGTTTGCGAGTTGACGAAAAATGACCACAAAGAGCACAAAATTCACAAACCACCTTCGTCGGACTCCCGGCCCCGCCTTGATTGATTCAGTTCCCCCTTTGTGACCTCTGTGCTCTTTGTGGCCATCCCCCTTTCCCAGGAATCCCATGCACACCCATTCCCACGGCCATGCCCACAGCCACGACCATGACCACGGCCCCGGCAGCTTCGCCGACCGCGAAAAACCACTGACCCGCGATTTCTCGCGCCGGGCCTACACCGTCGGCGTCGGCGGGCCGGTCGGCAGCGGCAAGACCGCTTTGATGCTGCAACTCTGCCGGGCGATGCGCGAGCGCTTCAACCTTGCGGCGGTGACCAACGACATCTACACCCGCGAGGATGGCGAATTTCTCATCCGCCATGAGGCCTTGCCGGCCGAACGCATCCGCGCGGTCGAAACCGGTGGCTGCCCGCACGCCGCCATCCGTGAGGACATCACCGCCAACCTGATGGCGTTGGAAGAGTTGCACCACCTCTTCACGCCTCAGATCCTGCTCATCGAATCCGGCGGCGACAATCTGGCCGCGAATTACAGCCGCGAACTGGCTGACTACATCATCTACGTCATCGACGTGGCCGGCGGCGACAAGGTGCCGCGCAAGGGCGGCCCCGGCATCACCCAGAGCGACCTGCTGGTGATCAACAAGACCGACCTCGCCCCGGCGGTCGGCGCAGATCTCGGCGTCATGGCGCGCGACGCCGCCAAAATGCGGGGCAACGGCCCCGTCGTCTTCGCCCAGGTGAAGCACGGCGTCGCGGTGGGCACCATCGTCGAGCACATCGTCCACGCCTGGCAACATGCCAGCGGGGTTGCTCATTGAATTGTCCGGAATATCATGTGCAGGAATTCCGCTTCCCAAACTACTCAACTAAGAAATTTACTATAAAAATCGCAAGTGCGCCCCAGATGCAAGGCGGGAGGAAGGAGTGTGGCAGCGCCACATGACTGACGACCAACGCCGCAGATGGGGTGCAATTGCGATTTTTGGGCTAAGGCACCGCCACCAACCGATCGGATGTATCAGCCTTGGCTTTTTTGCGGGCCACGCCCAATGACGCCAAGGTCACCTGGTATTCCTTGGCGGCGTTGGGGCCGAGCGGACGGATGGTGCAGTTGCCCTGCCGGGATTCGGGTCCGCCGATGACGTAGAGGTTCGCGGCACAATGGACTTCGTCGGCTTGGGCGAGGACGGTCGCGAAACGGCGTTGGCTGAAGTCGACCACCACTGTGCGGCCGAGTTTGCGCAGGAAGCGCGCGACCTTCATCGCTTCCGGGAAGTGCTCGGTTTTCATGGGATAGACAACGTCGTCCACGGCCCGGTGCAGCACCGGTACCAGGCTGCGGGCGCGCAAGATCTCGATCAGCGCCACATCGCCCATCGATCCGATGGCGACGGGCAGATCGCTGCCGAAGACGGCGGCCAGGCCATCGCAACGGCCGCCGGCCGCCATCGGTTTGGGCAGGATGCCGTGATTGTCCCAGATCTCCCAGCCGATGGCGTTGCTGCCATCCTGGTGCCGGATGACCTTCAGATCGAAGCGCAGCAGGTGAGCAAGTCCCAGGGCGTCGCATAGGTCGTGGACTTCGCGCAGACTCTCGATGGCCGGATGGTCGGTGCCGAAGATGGCTTCCAGATCGGCCAGACCATCTGAACCGCTGCCGCCGGCACTGAGCAGATCGACGATGCGGCGGGCGGCCTCTACGGACAGGCCTAGTTTGACCAGATCGTGCGCGCTGCCGTCGATTCCCGTCTGACGGTGATTGGCTAGCGCAGTCCAGGCCGCGTCGAATCGGCTTTCATCCAGGCCGCCGGCGAGGAGTTCACCGGACAAAAGCCGTTGATCGCTGATCCGCACCTGCACATCCGCGTTGTCATCGGTGAGATCCAGGCCGACCTCGCGCAGCGCCTGCAACTGGGCGCTGATGATCTCGGCCTCGGCCGCCACGGTGGTCAGGCCGGCGGTCACCAGCGCCCATTCGAAGTGTTCATGTTTGCGACCACGCACCAGTGGCGCCTGGCGAAAGCAGTGTCCAAGCGAGGTCCAGCGCAGCGGCAGTGGTTCTGAGCCACCGCGCGCCAGGACCATCCGCACCAGACCAGGTCCGGAGCCAGCGCGCAGGCAGATATCCTCACCGCCGCGATCGGCGAAGCGGTAGAGATTCGCGGTGATGGCGTGGCCGGACAACCGTTCGCGCAGCCCTGAATCCTCGATCGGCGCCGGCTCGGCCTCATCGAACCCCCAGCGGCGGGCGACCTCGCGCCAGCCTCCCAACAGCCACCCACGCAGCCGCAGATCCTCCGGAAAGGCATCGCGCATCCCACGAATGGGCAAGAAATTGGAGTCGTCGAGCGGTTCGTTCATAGGGCGTCCCAAGGAGCGGTGCATGGCGGTGACCTGGACGGGCAGCGTGCGGGCGTCCATCTTCAAGACACCGCCGGCAGAGTTCCGTCCACCGACATATCGGAGCGTGGGGTGGGACGCTGCCCGCCCGGTGGAGCGGTGACCTCCGGGATGAGGCTCGACCCGGCGTCGTTGCCATCCAGGCTGCCCGGCCATGCGAACGCCCCGCCCCACTGTCTGCCCCACTGTCTGCCAAGTTCGCGGCCCAACTCTCCACCCCGCCCGACGCCCCGCTCTGCTCATCCTCCTCGCCCTGCTGGGCACCGCCGCCACGGCCAGCGGTGGCGAGGTCACCACCGTCAACCAACTCGGAGCCCAACTGACGGCGGAGCGGGCGCGGCAATTGCGCGCCGCTGGCATGGTCGACCTCGCGACCGGACTGGAGCAGATCGCGGAACAGGTTGCCGCCGGATCAATGACCGTCACCCAGGCCACCGCCCTGGTGCAACTGACCGATTCCGTCGCCGCGGGGCGCCGACCCTCAGCGGCCAATCCCGCGAAACCCCTGGACGCGAACGGAGTCACTAGCGTGCTCGATGCGCGCCCAGCACCGGCCGCAGCGTCCCCCGCTCGGCCCAGGACCCCACCGATCAGCACCAGCGTCGTCATCACCGACACGAGCAGCGATGGCCGCACCACGGTGGTGATGCTCGACGCCAAGGACAAACCCGGAATCGCCGTCGGCCAGCGCTATGCCATCAGGCGCGCCGGAAAGACCTTGGCATTAGTGATCGTGAATCAGGTGTCGGGAGACTTTGCCGGCTGCGAGGTGGTGCCGGAAAGCTGGAGCAAGCCGCAGACTAACATCGGGAAGGATGATGCGGCGGTGCAGGAGCCATGACGTTCGGAAACAGATGAGTTGGTGCCTAACATCGGTTGAAGACGAGACTTGGTGATATTGACAAAAGTTCGTGGCCGGATAAGTAATTCATCATGAAATGCCAGCATATTTCCATTGATTCCGAAATATGCAATGGAACTCCCGTGTTCACAGGCACCCGTGTTTTCATCGAAACGCTCTTCGATTACCTGGAGAACGGAGAAACCGTGGCGGATTTCCTGGATGACTTCCCTTCGGTATCCAAGGCACAGATCGACGGCATCCTGGAATATGCGAAAACCGCAATCGTAGCATGAGGCGTATCCTGCTGGACGAAAATCTGCCGCGAAAACTCCGTGAATTCTTGCCGGAATTCGCGACGGTCACCGTGAGTTACGCTGGTTGGTCCGGACGCCGCAATGGGGATCTGCTGAAACTCGCCAACGAGCATTTCGATGTGCTTTTGACCACCGACAAAGGCATGGCCTACCAGAACAATCTGACCGGATTTGATATCGCCGTCGTACAGATTTCGGTAAAGTCCAACCGCTTGGCGGATATCGTCCCATTTCTGACCCAGATCAAAATCGCGCTGAAGAACGTTGAGAAGGGGCGATTCGTCCGGTTACCCTGCATTTAACCCACAAGAATAGCATCGATCATTGGTGATCAGACGTCCTTCCAGACGGCCGGTGCTTATGTCTCTCCAAATATCGCTTCAATATACGCATCACTGATCGCGTTGACGTCATCAGTGCCGACCCAGCCCCGCATAGATCGCGTTCATCTCCCGCGCCATGTGATCCAGGCTGAATCGGGTGCGAGCGGCCTCGCGGCCGGCGGCGCCCAGCTTGGCGGCGCGCTCGGGATTGCTGAGCACCTCCTCAAGCGTGCGGGCCAGGGTGGCGGCGTCGTTGGGTTCGTAGATCACCCCGCCACCGGTGCTGTCGACAATTTCGGGATAGGCGCCGACTTTCGGCAACACGACCGGGCGACCGGCGGCCATGGCCTCGACCATGAACAGGCCGAAGGCCATGCCGGCATGGGCGGGAACGCTGACCACGGTGCAGCCGCGCATGAATTCAGCGCGTTTCGGGGCAGAGAAGTCCTCGAAAAGCTGCACCGCGTCGAGCGCTCCGGCAGCCTTCAGGCGAGGGCGCTGCTTCTTCATCCAGGCCAGATCCTGCGGCAGGGCGCCGCCGGTCAGGTGCAGACGCAGGCTCTTCCAGCGTGGATTCTGCCGCAACAGCAAGAAGGCATCGTAGAGCAGGTCGAGCCCCAACGACGGGGTCACGCGCGACAAGAAACCCAGCACCGGCACGCCTGGAGGCGGCCCGGGTTCGACCTGGCCAGGGTTGACCCCGGGATGGACCACCGCGATGCGGCCGGGCGGCAGCTTCAGGCGGGCCGACATCTGGTCGGCGTACCACTGGCTGGGCGCGATGAGCAAGTCGGCGTCGGCGGCCCGTTTCCCGATCAGATCCCACACCCGGTCGCGCCAGACTTCGTCCATGCTGTCGACCCACTGTTCCTCATCCTGGATCGCGCACACCACCGGTACGCCAAGCTCCTGCTTGATCCGCCGCACCAGCCCAAGCTGAAGCGAGGACGCAAGCTGGATCACGTCAGGCTTTTCCACCGTCTTCATCCAACCGATGAGCTGGTCGAGTTCGCGCGCCTGTTTGCCGTCCTCGCCTTCGAGCATCGAAACGGTGAGCGTTTCCTGGCCCCGCGCGCTGACTGAACCCGTGTTGCGGGCGATCCAGCGAAGGACCCAGGGCGTGTTGAGCAGCCGGTGCATCCAGCGCGGGGCATGGCGGAACGGGCTCGCCTGCTGTTGCAGCCAGACGTTGACCGCGCCGAACACCACCGGCGCGTTGGGCAGGTTGTCGGCCTCGCCCAGGAGCGGCAGGTACATCGGCACCATGGTCACGTCGCAACCATGCGCCCTCAGGGTGCGAACCAGGCCGGCGTCGCGGACGCAGTTCTCGCAGTAGAAGGTGCCGCCGGTACCGGGCAAAAGGTGGATCACATGCATGCGAGCGTCCTAACCAAGACCGCCGTCCATGCCAGGAAGAGGTCGGTTTGGCCGTACCTGAGCCGGCCGCCACGGGCATACCCGTTAGCCACCACGGCCATACCCGCGACAGCCGCCACCACCGCGCCTGCTGCGAACGCCCCTGGGAGGTTCGCGACCTGCATCTGCATCTGGACACTGATCCACTCACCGGCCAACCGCAGCCAGTTTCCCGTTGCCACCAGGGTCGGAACGGCCCTAGTTTGCCGCCCATGCGGTTCCGGCCCTTTGTGCTTCCGATCTCGGTCCTGACCCTCGGCGTCCTCTGCACCGGCTGCGCCGAACGCGAGCAGGTGAAATCACGCTACGTCACCACCTCGGTCGAGGACGTATTCTCACCCATCGACCGCGTGGGCTGGACCGGCGACCGGCAGGTCTATGAACTTCCCGCCGCTCCACCGGCCGTGGCCGACCTGCACCGCGCTCGCACCTGCAAGAAGCCAGGCCAGCAGTTCAAAAGTCCGACCATGTTCAACCTGGTCGAAGAAGAATCGTTCCGCCCGGAAAAGCTCGACCCGCAGAGCCTGGCCAAGGCCGACGATCTGTCCTGGGTCGATGGCCCGCGCACCCGGCCGATCTACACCCTGGTAACGGTTGACCACAGCGGCGGCCAGTTCCTGGTGCCGTCCTCGCTCCACGTCGATCTGGCAAGCTGGCAGTCCCTGCCCGAACCGATCCCCCGCCATCGCCCGGCTTACAAATTGTCGGTCATGGAAGTGATTGACGATCCCTGCGCGCCGAGAAGCCAGCACTGAGATCCCTGCCAGGCTGCCTCAAAAGTCGGTTGGTGGCATCCTGCGGATGCTGCTTTTTCGGCCGGCGAGACGCCGGCGCTCCCAGGAAGTCCGACTTTTGAGACGCCCCGGATCCCTGCCCGGGTTCACCTTCCGCGTCCAGACCTGTCCGTAGGCTCCCGCCGCTTCGCACGTCTTAGGGCTGGAGTCCCCATGCGCCCAACATCAGCTGCCGCCGTCCTCCGCTTCGCCCTGCTCTCATTCGCCTTGGTGCTGGGCTCCGCTGGCGAACCTGATCGCGCGGCGCTGCGGGCAGAGCTGCAGACCCTCAACGCGGATCTCGCCCGCCTGTCGCGCGCCTACACCCTGGTGCATGAACTGGTCGCGCCCTCGGTGGTGGCGATCTACGCGCGCGAACGGGAACAGCTCATCAACTGGTACACCCGGCGCATCGAGGTGCGCGAGGTGCCGGCCGGAGTCGGTTCCGGCTTCGTGGTCGCGAGCGATGACAAGTCGAGCTGGATCGTCACCAACGCCCACGTCGTCTTCCAGATGGATAACGACGGTTCGGTGGTGTTCGCCGCCAACGGCCGACCGGTCGGTTACGACCGCCTGCGCGTGGTGCTGCACGACAACCGCGAATTCGACGCCGAATACGTTGGCCAGGACGTGCGCAGTGACCTCGCCCTGATCAAGGTGCCGGTGCCGCGCCTGCCGGTGGTCGACTGGGCGGATTCCGACCGCCTGCATGTCGGCGACTTCACCGTCGCGCTCGGCTATCCCCTTGGGGTCGGCTACAGCGCGACCTTCGGCAACGTATCCGCGACCGACCGATCAACCGGCGTGTATGAAAAAATCGGCGGCGATGTGGCTGGCTTCGAAGCCTTCGTCCAGACCGATGCCGCGATCAATCCCGGCAACAGCGGTGGCCCGCTGGTGGATCTGCAAGGCCGGATCATCGGGGTGAACTCGAACATCCTCAGCAGCACCAAGGTCAACATCGGCCTCGGCTTCGCCATCCCGGCGAACCAGGCCCGGCGCGTGGTCGAGGACGTGCTCGCGCATGGCAAGGTCATCCACGCGATGATCGGCATCACCCTGGAACGGCTCAGCGCCGACGCGGCCCAGCGCCTGGGCCTGCCGGCGGCCCAGGCGGTGGCGATCGGCCTGGTTTATCCGCACGGCCCGGCGGCAGAGGCAAAACTGCAGAAAGGCGACGTGGTGCTGGCGGTCAACCGCATCCCGGTGGCAAGCGACCAGCAGTTCCGCGCTCGCATCGCCGCCTGCCGGCCCGGGGCCCCTATCACCGTGCGGGTCTTCCGAGCGGGCAAGGAGCAGGAAGTCGCGGTGACCCCGATCTCGACCGATGAGATGGAGAAGCGCCTGAACGCCGCCGCCCGCTCCGGCGACGATGGCAACCGGCGCCAGGTCGTGCTCGCCGGCTTCGGCCTCAGTCTGGGCGAGGACGAGCAGGCCGGCCTGCCCGTTGTCGCCATCACCCCCAACGGCGCCGCTGCCCGCAACGGCATCGAAGCCGGCGACCGCATCCTGGCCGAACGCACCGCCGGCTTGCTGCGCTCGGCCGAGGACGTCCTTGCGCTTGCTGGCCGGCGCGAGGTGGTGGTCAAGGTCATCCGCAATGGGCGCGCCTTTTGGGTGCAGTTGCGGCGTTGACGCGCCGGAGCGGGTACGCCCGCCCCGGCCTCAACCATCCGCAGGCACCTGCTGGCCGGGATTCCACAGCCGCCGCACCCGCTGTCCCGCCCAGTCGATGAGGGTCACCAAGCCGAGGATGGTGAGCAAAACGACGCCGAAACGGTCCCAGTTGCCGTATTCCTGGTAGGTCTGCAGGAGCAGACCTACCCCGCCGGCGCCGACATAGCCGACAATGGCGGCCGAGCGGAGGTTGTATTCCAGCATCCACAGGCCGTGGCTGGCGAGCTGGGTGCGCAGCTGCGGCCAGGTGCCCCAGCGAAAGGCCTGGATCGCGTTGGCGCCCATCGCCCGCAGGCTGCGCGAAGGCCACTGGTCAGCGGCGTCGATCGACTCGGAGAAGAATTTAGCGAGGTAGCCGGCGCTGTACCCGGACAGGGCGATGCAGCCGGCCAGGGAGTTCGGCCCGGTGATCGCCACCGCGAGCACCGCCCAGACCAGCGAGGGAATGCTGCGGACGGCATTCAGTGCCAGCCGCGCCGGGATGGCGACCCACCACGGCGAGACCGTGCGCGAGGCGGCAAGAGCGAGCGGCAGGCTGGCGACGGCGGCGACGGCGGTCGCGACCAGGGCGATGCGGGCGGTCTCCAGCATCGCCCAACCCACGTCGGGCAGGACCGACCAGTCGGGCGGGAAGAAGCGCCCGGCGAAGGCGATAAATTTCGCCCAGTAATTCAGGTCGCGCCCGCTGCCCCGGATTCCCGAGGCAGCGACGCACACCAGGACCACGAAGATCGCCATGCTCCAGTCGACGCCGTCCAGGCGCCTCCATCCCGAACGGTTTCCGGGGGGCGTCATCGTGGTAGGCTCCGCAGACGCCAGGTGGCGTCGTCTGATAAGGCCAGCTCACGATCCGCGCATTCCTCGACCAGGGCCTGCTGGTGGATCACGGCGAGCACCGCGCGCCCGGTGGTAGCGGCTTCGCTCCGCAATCGCCGCATCACCGTCCGGCTGGTTTCGTGGTCGAGCTGCGAGACCGGTTCGTCAAGGATGACGACACGGCCGCCGTGGTGCAACGCCCGGGCAACTGACAGTCGCTGGCGTTCGCCGCCGCTGGCCGTGGCCACCGGCCGGTCCAGGAGATGGCCGACCCCGAGGTCTTCGGCCAGCCGGATGGCGTGGTCGGACTCGTGCAGGGGCATGCCCAGCCAGGCGCTATAAAATGGCATCGCATGGAGCCGGCCGGCGAGGATGGCCTGGAGCCCGGTGATCGCTCCAGGAATGCCGGTGTCCTGGAACGCCACCGCGATCGCGCCCTGGCGTCGGCCTGGGATCTCCACCGAGCCGCAGCGCGGAGGGTCCAGGCCGGCGAGGACGCGCACCAGGCTGCTCTTGCCGCAGCCCGAGGGTCCGGTCACCGCCAGCACCTCGCCCGGATGCAGGGCCAGAGATAGATCCTGGATGAGCCGGCGCTCGCCATAGCCGAGGGTAAGGCCGGTGCAGTGCAGCACCGGCCGGGAATCCGACACCATCAGAGCTTCATCGCCTTGACGGCGGCCAGGGCGGCGCGGATGGGCGCCAGATGCGTCTGCTCGTCGACGACCACCAGCGGTCCGCCGAAGACGCGATCGCGCAGGCCGGCCTCCAGGCTGGCGATGGCCTTGGTCAGGGCGGCGCCCTCGGCGGGCGGCAGATCGGCGCGCAGGGCCAGGACATGGGTAGGCACCGGCCCCTGGCTCGCGAGAACCTTCAAGCGGGCCTTCTGGCCGGGTTTCAGGTGCTTGTCGCCCTCGAACACGTAGTCGCTAACCGCTGCCGCCTCGGCGCTGCCATCGAGGACGCGTTCGACCGCACTGACGTACCCGGTGCCGTAGTACACGTTGCCAGAGCCAAAGAAGTCGGCAGGCGACCCCCCGGCCCGGATCAGACCCTGCTGCTGCAGGTCGTAGAGCGGGACGATGCACCCGCTGGTCGAGGTGCGGCTGGCGAACGCCACCGGCTTTCCGGCAAGCTGGGCGATGCCGGTGTAGGGCTTGTCCGCCAGGGTGAGCCAGACGCTGCGGTAATCGGTCCTGCCCTTGACCTGCACCGCCAAGGCGATGCGAGCCGGAGCCGGCCTCGACGCATCGATGGACTCCTTGGCGAAATCCGTCGAGGCGATGTGGGCGGCATCGATCGTCCCGTTCGCCAAGCCGGTCGAGATCACCGCGGCCGAGGTCGGGACGATGACCTCGACCTGGCGCCCCACCGCCGCCCCGATCAGGCGCGCCAGTTCGCCACGCTCGGCCGCCATTGCCTCGGGATTCTTGTCCGGCTTCAAGGCGATGACCAACCTCGGCTGGTCTACCGCTCTGAGCGCTGACACAAGAATGAGGCTGAGAACGAAGATTTTTATTGGATTCGGCATTGATGCTCCGTGGACGCGGCTGAACGGGGGTGGGGTGTTGTTGCTGAACACGGTACGACGCAATTCGTTAATGCAAATGATTCTCAATATCATCCAGGCGGACTGTCAGGTGCCAATATTCGCCACAGCACAGTCAGGATACCCACCCAAGAAAATCAAAAAATGGCAGATGAAGTCGGTTTCGCAAAGAAACCTGGCCAGCGGCCTCGCCCAATCTGCATTGGGCGGGGCGTATCGCTTCGCGCCGATTGCCATTAGAAACCCAACATGCGCCTGGACCTGCTATTCAAAGCCATCCCCATCAAAGCCATCCCCCGCACCCTGTCGTTCGAGTTCTTCCCGCCGAAGACCGATCGCGCCTGGTACACGCTGGAAGACACCATTGATCAGCTGATGCCGCTCGGACCGGACTTCGTTTCCGTGACCTACGGCGCGGGCGGGGCGACCCGCACCAAGACGCGCGAGATCGTCGAACACCTCCAAGGCAAGGCTGCCGCCGTGGCGATGGCGCACCTGACCTGCGTCAACGCCACCCGGGCCGAACTCGGCGCCCTGCTCGAGGAATACCACAAGGCCGGCATCGTGAACCTGCTCGCCCTGCGTGGTGATCCGCCCCAGGGCCAGAAGTCCTTCGTCCCGACAGACGGAGGCTGCGCCTTTGCCACCGACCTCATCAAGCTCATCAAGGACGACGGCCGCTTCGCCATCCTGTGCGCCGCCTATCCCGAGGGTCATCCCGAAGCTGCCAGCCGCGAGGCCGACTGGGAACGCCTGGCCCAGAAGTTTGAGGCCGGCGCCTGCGCGGCGATCACCCAATGCTTCTTCGATCCTGCGCCCTACCAGGAGATGCGCGCCTGGCTCAAGCGCCGCCTGGGCTACGAAGCCCGGATCATCCCCGGTATCCTGCCGATTACCGACTTCCTCGCCCTGGACCGCTTCTGCAAGCGCTGCGGCGCGAGCATCCCGGCTGCGGTGCGCGCCGCGCTGGCGCCGCTTGCCGACCACCGCGTCCTGGTGCGCAAGGCTGGCATCGAACTGACCATCAATTTTGCGCGACAGCTGCTCGACCTGGGTGCGCCCGGCCTGCACATCTACGCTCTCAACCGCTCGACCGCTGCGGCTGAACTGGTCACCGGATTGCGGTTGTCCGGGCACCTGGACTGACACACCAGGAATGTTCACAACCTGGTCGGAAACCGGTCGATTACCTACGGACCCCGTTTCGCTGCGCCTCTGGCCAGGCGAAGAACACCATGATGCTTCCGCCATCTTATGATCGCCCCTGCCCAACCTGATTCTGGAGCGTCTTTCTCTGCTGGCGGCGCCCTCTCCGCTGGCGGCGCTTCATCTGCTGGCGGCGCCCTGTCCGCTGGCGGCGCCCCGGCGCATGCGGCCGATAGCGCCGGCCGCCGCGCCGGCCGCACGGCACCATCCAAGCCGCGCGAACTGCCGCACAGCCCGGAATTAGAAAAATCGATCCTCGGCTGCCTGCTCGTCGGCGACCAGCCGACCGCCATCCATGAGGTGCGCCAAGTCGCTGAACATCCACTGCATTTCTACGGCCGCGATCACCGCATCATCTACGTCGCCTGCCTGGAGATCGACGACACCGGACATCGCATCGACGCGGCGGCGGCGTGCGAACTGCTGTCACGCTACCCCTTCCAGACCATGATGGACCGCCTCAAGCAGGCGCAGATCCTGTTCGACAGCGACCAGCTCGACGCGCTCGACAAGGCCCGCCTGCGCACGTTGTGGCGGCGCGAAGCCGGCGAGGAGGCCGCCGATCCGGCCGACAGCGCGCTGATGGCGATCGGCGGAGCGAACACCGTGTTCGACCTGGTCGGCCAGGGATCCTGGGCCGGGCTCAAACGCAACGCGATCCTGCTGCGCGACGCCTACCTCAAACGCCGGATGATCCGGCGCATGTCGGCGCTGGTCGATCGCGCGTACCTGACCCCGGACAACTTCACCAAGCTGATCGACGAGGGTAGTCAGGCGATGCTCGAACTGGGCCGCCACGGGCAGACCTCGACCGTGCATTCGATCCAGGACACCACCCAGGCGACGCTCGAAAAGATCCTCGAAAGCCACCAGAACCCGGAAATTGGCATCACCACCGGCATCCCCGACATCGATCAGAAGCTCATCGCCCTGCGCCCCGGCGGTCTCTACATCCTCGCCGCCCGGCCCGGCGTCGGAAAGACTTCACTTGCGCTCAAGATCGCGGCGAACATCGCCGCCCGCATGGAAGGCGACGGCGGCATCCTGTTCTTCAGTCTCGAAGTCGACCGCGTCGATTTGCTCAAGAAGATGCTCTCGGCTGAGAGTACGGTGCCGTTCGGCGACATCGACCGCGGTTCGGTGACCAGCGAACAATGGGAACTCGTCCAGGCCGCGGCAAGCCGCTTCGGAACCTGGAACTTCGACCTCATGGACGTGAGCGACCTCACCGTCCATGGCCTGCGCGCAGTCGTTCGCCGGCGCAAGCTGGAGACCCAGGACAAGCTGAAACTGGTGGTGATCGACTACCTGCAGCTGCTGAACAGTCAGCGCCCTGACGCGAGCGAATACGAAAAAGTCAGCGAAATCACCCGCGTGCTGAAGGTGCTCGCGCGCGACCTGCGCATCCCGGTGATGGCCCTGTCGCAGATGTCGCGCGACAGCGAAAAGGGTGTCTCGAACCTGCCGCGCGAACCGCGCCTGTCCGACTTGCGTGGATCCGGCTCGATCGAGCAGGACGCGGATTCCGTGCTGTTCATCCACCGCGTCGACGGCGGCGAAGAAGCGACGGCCGGTCAGCTCGAACGCCGCCGGATCAAGCTGATCATCGCCAAGAACCGTTTCGGTCCGACCGGCCAGGCCCACCTCGACTTCTACCCCGCCAACATGCGCTTCGTGCAAAGCGCCGGCGATGAACCGCCGGCCGACATCGAGGACAACGAGCGCAAGGCCCGCGCGACGCAGCCGCCGCGCGACGAAGAGGACATGTTCAAGTAGGCAGCCGCGCACGCGGCAAACGGTCGGACTGACGTACAGGATCAGCCTGGTTCCGGGTTTCATCCCGGGTCATGGACGCTATCCAGCACCTCCCGATGACCGCGCGTTCCCTTCGCTGCACCTGTCTGGCCGTCGTGCTGCTGCTGGCCCTTGGCCATTCCGGCGGCGTGCAGGTGATCGGCTGGATCGGGATGTTCGCCAGCCGGGTCCAGTCTGCTTCGGTTGGCGACGCCTTGGCCAGCACCTTCGATGGGAAGAAGCCGTGTGCGATGTGCCGGGCCGCGAAGGCGTTGGCGGCGGCCGAGGCGGGCGAAAAGACGCCGGCCCTGCCCGATAAACCCGGCAAGAAGACCCCGGCGAGTTCAAACCTCCATATCCATCTTGCTGAGTTGTGCGAATTGAGCCTGAACCAAAGTCTTGGTTGGTCATTGGTACAGTGCCTCCGTTGCGACCTGCCCTTCGGCTTTGCCACCGAGCCGCCGGTGCCACCGCCGCGGCGTGCGGCCGGTACCGCCATCGCCTGAATTGCAGGTCCCCGTCCTCGTACAGGGACATCGTGCAGGGATGGCGCCACAATAGCTTCGCGGCATTGCCGGGAGAGGCGAGCCCCAGCTTGCCTCACGAATAGACGACCGGCTTAAGCTCACATCGCAAACGAACGGTCCATTGGCGCGCCCTGAAAAAATCATGGGCGAGCTGGGGCTCGCCCCTCCCGGCGACTGAACCTGGGAGCGCGCACTTCGCGGTGCATTCATCCGATTTTCATCGCGACTGAGACGCACGCTCGCAGGGCAATCAGCATTCCGTCTGGGCCGGTTGAAAACCGGCGGTCCCAGGCGGCCAATGGCATTGATTTAATTTCTAATAATTTTACAGGGTTCTTGCATACGGATGCAGCGGCTTTCGCCGGTAGCATCGTCCCAGTCTTTGCTTCAGCATCCATCGGATGACGGAGATGATCGCGGCATTCGCTCGTCGGATAAGCT
>CAMCMZ010000025.1 GCA_945876185.1 Candidatus Kuenenia stuttgartensis
GCTCCGCAGCGCAAAAATAAGGGGAAGCGCCGCGGAGCGGCGCGCTCCCAGACTTGAGCCACCCACTGCCCGGCCATGCTGCCGGCCATGGGACGACCGCCGAAAGCCCGCGAACCGCTGCGCCTGGCCGCGCTGGAACTGTTCGTCAAGCAAGGCGTGCACGCCACCGGGGTGCGCGACATCGCCCGCCACGCCGGGGTGTCCGAGGCGGCGTTGTACTGCCACTGGGCCAACAAAGAGGACATGGTCCACAGCCTGTTCACCGAGCATCTGGCCGAGGTCGTCGCCCTGCTTGAGTCCGCGATCGCCACCGAAGCGACGCTGGCGGCCCAGGTGCTGGCCGCGTGCCGGGCGAGTTACCGCCTCTACGACGAACAGCCGCTGGTGTTCCGTTTCGTCCTGCTGGTCCAGCATGAACTCGCGAGCCAGTTGCCCGCCAACCTGCGCATGCCGCAGGATGTCGTCATCGACCTGATCCGCCGCGCCGCCGCCCGGGGCGAGATCACGCTGCGCGGCGACGCCGATCACGAGTCCGTGCTCTTGTCAGCAGCGCTGATCGGCACCTTCCTCGAAGCCGCGATCTACGTCGGCAACGGTCGACTGCCGGGGCCGCTCCTCCAGCACGCCGACGCGGTGACCCGGATCGCCTTGCGCATCCTGCGGGCGTAGGCGGCTGCTCGTCCGCCAAAGGAATCCCGCCATGAAGCACCTCCGCCGCGAACTGTTTTTCACCATCCCGGAGCGGGTCGGCTTCGTGAACATCACCGCCGAGGTCGCCGACTGCGTTCGCGCCAGCGGCGTGGCCGAAGGACTCTGCCTGATCAACGCCATGCACATCACGGCATCCGTGTTCATCAACGATGACGAGCCCGGCCTGCACCGCGACTACCGTCGTTGGCTGGAAGAGCTCGCGCCGCACGATCCGGCGCGCTACGAGCACAACCGCACCGGCGAGGACAACGGCGACGCGCACTGCAAACGCCAGCTCATGGGGCGCGAGGTGGTGGTCGCGATCACCGCCGGCAGGCTCGACTTCGGCCCCTGGGAGCAGATCTTCTACGGCGAATTCGACGGCCGGCGCAAGAAGCGCGTGCTGGTCAAGATCATCGGGGAATGAAGCCGTTGGATGCTCCGGGCCTTTGATCCACCCGGGACGGTTCCGGGCGGATTGACCTGTGGCGGTCGCCGGCTGGTACGCTACAAGTGCCGCGCCACGGGCAGGTCAGCCCAAGCGAGGACGCGAGATGGATTCCACTCCCGGCAGCGGTCACCCTTACGACCTGTCGATCGACGAGACGACCTTGCTGGTCACCATCCGCCGCGAGTTCGACACCGGCAGCCTGCACCAAGACTGGGCCCACAGCATCGTCACCGCGCACCCGGGGCCGTTCACCGCCGTGGTGCTGGATCTCAGCAGCACCGGGCTGCTGTTGTCGACCTTCTTCGCTGGACTGATCAAGCTGCATTTCCACTACACCCAGCACGGGGTGGCCAAGATCAGGGTGCTGAAGCCCGACCTGCGTATGGTGCGCAATTTGTCGATGCTGCGCATGGACCAGCTCTTCGACATCGTCCTGCGCTGACCTGACTCGAGTCGTAAGGACGTGCTGCCACCGCTGGAGATCCGGGGCCGGTCCGCCGTCGGCGGTGCGAAAATAGTCCGGTTTGCCTCCGCGTGTTTGCTCGCGCCGATGGAGGGCATCACCGATCCGGTGTTCCGCTCGTTGGTGATCGGGCACGGCGGCGTCGGCGGCGCCAGCACCGAATTCATCCGCATCACCGTTTCCCCGACGCCGGTGCGCAGCTGCCGCAAGCACCTCGGCGAACACGCCCAGCGTGCGGGCGTTGCGGCGGTGGTGCCGACCGCCGTGCAGCTCATGGCCGCCGGGCCGGAGTTCGTCACCGCGTCAGCCGCCAACGCTGAACGCGTCGGCGCGTCCTGGATCGACCTCAACTTCGGCTGCCCTGCGCCGGTGGTCTTCCGCAAGTGCGCCGGATCGGCGCTGCTCGACCATCCCAAGACCATCGCCGCGATCACCGCCGCCGCCGTGGCTGGCACCAGTCTGCCGGTGTCGGTGAAGATGCGCGTCGGCGTGACCAGCGATGCGCGGCTGGAAGAAAACCTGGGTGCCGCCGTCGAGGCTGGCGCGGCGATGGTGATCCTGCACGCCCGCCTGCGCACCACCGCCTACCACCAGCCGGCGCGCTGGGAGTGGCTTGCGCGCGCCGCCGCGTGGCTTCAGCCGCGCGGCGTCCCGCTCATCGGCAATGGCGGCGTCGACACCGCCGCCGATGCGACGCGGATGCTCGCTCAGACCGGCTGCGCCGGTGCGATGATCGGCCGCGCTGCGCTGGCTGATCCGTGGATCTTCCGGGCCATCGCCGGTGGTTCCCCCGCCACCCAGGCCGAGGCGCGCGCCTTCCCGCGTCGCTACGCTGCTGCGATCGCCACCGGGCTGGCCGTGCCGCCCGACGGAACACCGGTGCGCTACGCCGCCGCCTTGGCCAAACTCAAGCAATTGGTGCGGTATTACCGGGCCGGAGATTTCTTCGTCGGTCGCGAGGAACTGCGCCGAGATCTGCTGCGCTGCGCCGACGCCGAGACCATCCTGCGCGCAATCGAGGCCGGCTGATCGCTGCTGGTCACGCCTGAATCACGTCAAGGCGTGCAGGCGACCGTCGCGCAGTTCCAGCCGCCTATCGGCCCGCGCAGCGACGCCGGGATCGTGGGTGACGATGACCACCGCCGCGCCGTCGCGGCGGGCCAGTTCCAGGATCTCGCCCAGCACCACCGCCGCCGTGGCGGGATCGAGGTTGCCAGTGGGTTCGTCCGCGAGCAGCAGGTGCGGTCGGTTCAGCAGCGCGCGGCAGAGCGCGACGCGTTGGCGTTCGCCGCCCGACAAGGTGCGGACGTCGGCGCCGGCCCGGCCGGCGAGCCCCACGCCCGTCATCAGCGTGGTAGCGCGATTTCGCGCCTCGACCGGATCCAGCCGGCTGATCCGCCCAGCGAGGAGGATGTTCTCGCCGGCGGTGAATTCCGGCAGCAGGTGGAAAGCCTGGAAGACGAAGCCGATCCGCCGCGCCCGCGCCTTGGCCCGCGCGTCACCGCTGAGTCCCGTGAGTTCGTCGCCCGCCAAGCGGATCGATCCGGCATCGGGCCGGTCGATGAGTCCCAGGCAGTGCAGCAGGGTGCTCTTGCCGGTGCCCGAGGCCCCGCGCACCGCCACGACCTCGCCGGCAGCCACCGCCAGTTCGAGGTCGGCCAGCACCCGCAGGCCGGGATAGGCTTTGGTCAGGCCGGTGACGTGGAGGAGCGGATTCACGCGCCCTCCCGCAGGGTTTCGATGGGGTCCACGCGGCCGGCCTTCAAAGCCGGTTGCAGCACGGCGAGTAGACCGATGACGGTAGTGATCGCGATGAAGGCCAGCGGAATGAGCGGATTGAAGCTGATCGGCGCCTTGGCCGAATAGAAAATGTCCTGCGGGAAGAGCGGGAAACCGAGCAGGTCGCTGATGGGGTTGATCACCGCGAGCAGGCCCCAGCCGAGCGCCCAGCCGAAGACGCCGCCGAGCAGGCACACCGCGACGCCAGCGATGAGGAAGGTGTTGATGATCTCGCCGCGCCGCGCGCCCAGGCCCTTCAACACGCCGATGTCGTGGCGTTTTTCCACCACCAGGGTCGAGAACACGGCGTAGACGAACAGCATGGAAATCACCAGGAAAGCGACCATGCCGACCGCCATCAGGTTGCGGCTGTTCTCGATCAGGCGGACCCCGTTGATGCCGCGCGCCTGGCGCCAGGTGCGCGCTTCGTAGCGGCTGGGACCGGCGTTGATCCGGTCGGCAACCGCCTGGGGCGCGGCACCGGGGACAACGCTCGCGCGCCAGCCGGTCACCCGCGCTGGCTCGGTCGGCTTGGCGTGCAGGTCGCTCAGGCGCTGCGCCTGCGGCAGCGGCACGAGCACGGCGAGTTGATCCGTCTGCACCACGCCGGTCGACATGGTGTCGCTGATCTCGACCTTGATCCGCTTGCCGCTCGGCACCGTGATCGACACCTGCTCGCCGAGGCGCATGCCACTGCCGTAGAGCACCTCGCGGCCGGGCACAACGCCGGGGATCGGGCGTTCGCGCGGCGGCAGCGGGATCGGCGCGAGGCCGAACGGCCCGACCAGGTCGAGACCGGACAGCACCAGGTGATGCCGCCAGGCGCGGGTCAGGAAGCCGCTGCCCCGGCGATCGGGTGGGACATCGGGGCAGTCGATCGCGGTCACCGGTTGTGGATGCAGGCGCAGCGCGCTGATCCGGCCCATCGCGGCATCGGCCGACCAGTCGAGCCCATCGACCAGGCAGGGCAGATTGGCGTGCTCGCCGAATTCCTTGCGCCGGCCTATGATTCCGTAGGTCGACACGAACGGGGCGACGGCAGCGACGCCGGGCAGCGCCGCGACCTTGGCGCGCACCTGGGGCGTGTCGGCGGCATCGTCGCCGGCGCGGAGGGTCAGGTCCGCCTCATTGGCGCGGAAGTTCCGCTCGACCATTTCCAACCAGCCCTGGCTGAGGCCGACGAAGAGGATCGACAGGCCGACGGTGAAGGTGATCGCGATCAGCGCCAGCCACGCCGCGCGTCGGGTGCGCAGGTAGCGCAGCGCGAGGTGCCAGGACAGCATGGGGCGGCGTTCAGGTGCGGTTGGTTGCGGGAAAGTGCGGGCGGATGCGGACGGCGCGCCAAATCAGCGGCCGAGCAGCACCACTTCCTCGACCGTCACCAACGGCGCGGGATTCGCGAGGCCGGCCTTGGCCGCATCGATGGGATCCTTGTTGCCCTTCACCCCGACGTTGCGGTAGTAGTACTCGCTCAGTTGCAGCGTGGCGGGATCCTTGGCCTTGAGGTAGGCCTTCACGTTGCCGTCGCCATCCATGATCGCGTAGTGGATGTCGAGCGCGGTGAGATCCTTCTGCACCAGCAGGCCGTCAGCAGCATAGGGCGAGACGGCGACTTTGACCGGCAGCGCAGCGACACCGGGGTTGGCGCCCGGAACAGAACCCGAAATGGCTGGACCGGTATGAGTGGTGGTCGGCACCTTGCCCGGTTCCTTCACCGGATCGGTGACCTTGATCTCAAGGTTCTTTGCCAAGGCGTAGGCCTTGGCCTCGGTCTTCACCTTGTCGATCGCAACCTTGATTTGCTGGGCGGCGAGCCGGGTGGCCGTGCTGGGGTGCTTCTCAATGACCTCGGCGAGCTGGCGTTCGAGCCCGTCCCAGTCCTTGTTGAGCGCGACTTCCAGGCGGGCGGTGACCGAATCACGGAAATCGCCATAGGTCGACACCGCGGCGGCCCAGACGCGCTCCGATTCCTCGGTCTGTTTGCGATTCTCTTCCGAGACGGTTTTCACGGCCGCCACGACATCGGTCGTGGTCGTTGCCGTCTGACCGGCTGCTGGCGGGGTGGTGGCCAACCGCACGTTATCCTTGTGGGTGTAGGCGATCGCGTTGGGGATGTAGACGGCGACCCAGTTGCCGACCTTCTGACCTTTATCTTCCAGTACTTCACCGACCGCGAGCTGGGCCACGATGTTGGCGCCTAGGGTCGCGTCATCGCGGGCGTTCGAGCGGTCGCGGATCACGCGCCAGCGTTTTCCCTCGTCGATTGCAGTGATCTTGTCCTCGCGCACCCAGGCCTTGCCCTCTTTCGGGAATCGGATGACCAGCCAGTCGGGCGCGCCGAGCGCGGCGCCGATGACCTCGACTGGGCTTTCCGCCTTCAGCATCACCACCGGCTTGGCTTTCTGGTCCGGCCCATAGCGCACATTGCCGTTGCGGGTGAACACCGCCGGCACGGTCTTCTGCACCGGGTTCGAGGCGGGGTCGGTGTCCGGGCCGACCGCAGCCTGTCCCGACGCGGGCATCAGCGCCGCGAATGCGACCAAGGTGAGCGACAGGACGGATGGCAGGCAGGATGGAAACAGCGTGCGGTTGCGCATGGGGTTCGCCTCAGGCGGAAACCTAGGCCGCAGGCGACGCCTGCCAAGGGCGGGGCGAGGCGGTGAGGGGATCGGGCTCGTTCCCGATCAGCTTGCTCCTCAGGCGTTCGTGCTTCATCTTGATCCAGGAATCCCGATGGAATCGACCACCCTTCCCGGCCGTCGTAACGGCATCGACGATGAAGAACTGCGCCGCCGGCTGCGCACCGACCTGGCGTGGCAAGGGTTCAGCGGCAATGGCCGGACCTGGACCTGCCCAGGCTGTCTGCGCACCGTGCAGACCGGGCCGTTCGACGACGCCATGGCCATGCTCACCGCCATTCGCGACCACCTGCATGCGGCCTGCGCGACGGCCCGGACCAGTCCGTTGAACCTGCAGCCGCCGCACCTGCTGCGGGCGGCGATCGAACGTGCCGACACCTCGTTCCACCTGGCCCACGATCCGGCCTGGCAGGGGAAGCTCGGCGATGGGCGCTGGATCTGCCCGGGCTGCCTGGAAGTCCAGACGTTCCAGGCCGAGGGTGACGAGGCGCTCGCCCATGTCCTGGCGCATCGCCACGCTTGCCGCGGGCTTGCCAGCGGCGCCCGCACCGCGGCCGAGGTCGAGGCGGTGGTGGTCGGGGCGGCAAAGCAGGAAAAGGACAGCAGCAGCGACACCTGGATGGGCCTGCGCCCCAGCGACATGGCCGCCGGAGCCGAGACCACCAGCGCCGAGGCGAGCGAACTCAATGCGGTGCGCGAATTCCAGGTCAACCTCATGCGCCACGCGCCCGAGGTGCCCGGCTTCCGCATCGCCACTTCGTACGAAGCCTGCACCAACCTGAGCGGCGACTTCAACCAGTTCGTCGCCCTGTCGGACGGCCGCCTGGCGGTGGCCCAGGGCGATGTCAGCGGCCATGGCACCCGCGCCGGCCTGCTGATGGCCATCGCCAACAAGCTGGTCGAACTCTACGCGCGCCAGTACGACGACCCACGCCAGGTCGCCATCCAGTTGCAGCGCGCCATGGCCGACGATCTGGGCGGGCGCTCCTTCCTGACCATGGCCTACGGGGTGCTCGACCCCAAGACCCGCACCCTGAGTTGGATCCGCGCCGGCCACGGCCCGGCCCTGCTCTGGCGCAACGCCACCGGCGCGATCGAGAACCTGCTGCCGCCTGGCATGGCGGTCGGCATCCCCATGCACGAGGCCTTCGCCCGCAGCCTGGCCCTGGCCGAGACCCGCTTCGAGCCCGGCGATGTCTTTGTCTTCGCGACCGACGGCTTCACCGAGGCCATGGACCAGGACGACGAGGAGTTCGGCATGGAGCGCATGGCGCGTCAGCTTCAGGCCGCCGGCCCCAAGGGCCCCGACGCCGTGATCAGCGCCATCCGCACCGCCGTCGCCGCGCACCGCCGGGACGTGCCGGTGGCCGATGATCAGAGCCTGCTGGTGATCGCAGCCAATTCGCTTTGACCACGGGGCTCCGCTTTGACCACGGGGCTCCGCTTTGACCACGGGGCTCCGCCCCGCGCCCCGCCAGGGCCTGGGGGCCCTGGACCCGTGGTTGCCCGGAAGGGCGTGCTGGCGCGTCCTTGCGCGTCCGGCGTAGTTGCCCTTTTGGGGCGGGGGGCGCTGCCCCGCCCCGCCCGTGCAACGGATCGCCAGATGTCAGGGACTGGCGATGAGCACGCCGCCCCGCGCCCCGTCAGATGGGCGGGGAAGGGGGGGCGTCGCTCTGCCAGACGTCCCACGGCGCACCCGATCTCGTCCCGGTCTGGCAATCAACACGCCAGCCGAACGATTTCGTCCATGGGTGACCCTCGCAGGCGGGGTTGAGGCTCAGCGGGATTCCCTGCTGAAAGGGTGATTATCCGGTAAAAGTCCCGAGGCGATCTCCACCGGTCTACTTGCAGATGACCGTTCCGTTCCGACCATCCTGGCCATGCAACTTCCAACTCGCCCTGTAATCTTGCTGGCCACCATGCTCGCCGCTGCGGCTCTCACGATGTCGGAGGGGGCAGCCGGGGAAAAGGCGGAAGAGACGATCATCCTGGCAGCCAGCACCCCTGGGCCAGGACGCGCCAAAGCCATGCGTGAGCTTGGGAACCGTCAGCCCTCCGATCTCACGGCTGTTGCCAAGGCCATCGTCGATGGGGCGATCTCAAAGGATGTCGAGGTCAGCATCAGCGCGACCCAGGCTCTCACCAGTCTGGCCTATGAGGTGGACGAACCGTCGCTCGCCCGGGCATTGGCTGCGCATGCCGACCGGCTCATCCAGGCCGCAGAGACGGATGGTTCCGTCTATACGAATCCGGCTCTGGAGGTGCTCGCCCGGGCGGCTCTTCCCAGCGGCCCAACCACGGCGCGCCTGATCGCCCTCCTCGCTTCGGCCAAGCGATACCGCAAATACACGGTGGTGGCTCTCGCCAACAGCAGGCCCCTGACGCCGGAGATCCTGCATGCGATCCTGCCAGAAGCAGCAGGCGCACCGTTGACGCAGCAGGACTTGGCCATCGCCATGACCCGATGGCCGGCGGAATCGCTGGCTGGCGAGGATATCGAACGGGCGGTCATCAAGCTTTTCAACAGTGTGATGGGCAACATACCCCCATATCTGACCAAGATCCTCCAGCGTCGGGGTGGCGCCAGCCCGTTGGTCGGTTCTCGCCTGGAGTCCTACATCGATGATCCGGCGGAATCAGACCACCGCATCGAGGCGGCCCTCGCTGTGCATGCCGCCTGCGGAAACCAGGATGCCTCGGCCGCGCTGGTGCGGCGGCTGCTTTCCGTCGATGTGCGTCGTGATCCGGTTCGCACGGCTCTGGTCTTGCGCCATTGCGCCAACACCCCGGACCTCATCCCCGCCGTGCGACCGCTGCTCTCCAAGCTGATCGAAGATGACAACCTGGACTGGTGGGTCCGTCACCGGATCCATGCCCTGATAACCAGGCGCACGCGGGAGGAACCAGTGTCCGCCCTGGACCTGCCGACCTGGGTCATCACCGTGGATTCGGCCTCCGGTTGGCCCATTGACGATGCAAGGACCGCATTGGCGACCGCTCCAGATGCGGAGGCCCGCACGGCGTTCGAGGTCACCATCGCGGTGATTGAGGGACAAGCGGCCGATGCCGGTGGCCCTGACCGTCAACGGCGGAGCGGATCCATCCAGGTGGCCGCGATCAACCGCTGGTTGGCACGGAATCCGGACGCCGCGGTGCATCCGACCGTCATACGGCAGCTCCTCCATGGGTACTACACCAACTACGAGGCGACTAGTGAGGACCGCGCCCAATGTACGGCCTTCATCGATCGCCTGCTTGCGGGCGGTTTCACCGCCGGCTTTCACCGCGCGCGCTACCCCCAGGGCGGTCCAGCCGCGACCATCGACCAGGTTGTGAACATGCTCGCCTGGAGCCTGATCAGGCAGCGACTGGATTCCCGCGACCTTGGGCCGATGACCCAGGACATCCTTTCGCGCCTCGAAACGATCCGGCATCTCCGCCAGCGCAAGGCTCCGGATGTCCTGCTCTTGCAGGCGGATCGCAGGGCGGCGGCGGCAATCCGGAACCGGGTGCTGGAAAAGCGCATCGACCCAGTGGTCTACCGCGAGGACCTGGCCCAAGCGGGATTCTCCGTGGTTCCGGTGGCCGATTTCATCAAATCGTTGGAGACCCCAGATTTTCAGGCGAGACGATGACGAATTCCCAGAGAACTTGGCCGTCGCTCTGGTTTGGGAAATTCAGTCCGAGTAAGTGTAGATGCCCGCCTGCCCAGCCGTTTCTGAAATCGAGATCCGCAAGCGGCGCACGCTCAGCCGGCCGAAGCGCTCTTCCAGCAGCCGGTAGAGCGAACGGCCGAACCAGGAGGCCAGATTCTCCGCCGAGGTGTTGTTGAAGGGCATCACCAGCACCTCGTCGGTGGGCGCAAGATAGCGGCAACCACGGTACTCGACCTCGGTGTGGCCGTCGTCGCGCTGCCGATGCGCCAGTTCGTGGTGCTCGCCGGGAATGAGCCAGTGCTCGTCGAGATCATCGCACAACCGGCGCACGAACGGTTTCACCTGCTTGAAGTCGATGACCAGGCCGCGCTCGGACAACACCCCGTCGATCTCGACCTCGACCTGGTAGTTGTGGCCGTGCAGGCGCTCCTTCGACCCATCGGGGAAGATCAGGAAATGGGCGCAGGAGAACTTGAAGTACTCCTTGGCGATCAGGATCGACCATTGTTCCATGCGAAGGTCCGATCAGGAACGGAGGGGACGCGGGTCGCTTCAGAAGAGGCGGATGAGCTGAAGTCCGGTCGTGAATCCCTGCGCACGCAAGGTGGCGTCGCGGGTGCCGCCCCAGGTGACGTCGCTCTTTACGGAGTCGTAGGCGAATTCCGTGGCGATCTCCCAGTGGTGTGCCAACCGCACCGCCAGGACAGCGGCCACGCCGTAGCCGAGGCTGGAGCCCGACCACGACCAACCGCCACTGCCGGGATTCAGGCGGGCGCGGGAGAATCCAGCCGCGAGGCGTGGCACCAGTTCGATTCGCCACGCTCCGGGCAGGACGCGCAGATCCTCGTCCAGGGCGTGGAAC
The DNA here is from genome assembly GCA_945876185.1 of Candidatus Kuenenia stuttgartensis. Taxonomy (GTDB): domain Bacteria; phylum Planctomycetota; class UBA11346; order UBA11346; family UBA11346; genus BJHQ01. The sequence goes on from CAMCMZ010000025.1 coordinate 10,541, forward strand.
CACCAGGTTGGACCCAGGTGCAGGATGAGCGAAGCCGTGTCGAGTTCGGCCCGGCTGCCGGGTCCGAGGTCGCCGGATGCATCCGTGATCTGGGTGATCGTGCCCCGGTGCCGATCATAGCCCAGTTCGAGTCCGACCAGCCAGCCGAAACCGGATTCTGAAAACGCCTGTCGGTCGGCGCGCAGGCCGGCACGCCAGCCGGGAGCTTCGCTTACCTGGAGGCTCTGCTGGCTCGACGCCCCGGTGTTCTCATCCATCTGTTTCGCCCGGGCTGAATCGAGCGGTGCCGAAAAGCCGGTGACCAGTCGCAGATCATCGACCCGTTTCCATCCGTCGTGGGTCAGATTGGGCGAATCGGAGGCGGCAACGACGGCGGTTCCGGTCAGCAGGCTCAGGGCAAGAAACGTTTTCACGGAAACTCCAGGAGAAACGAAGGAATCAAGAGACAAACGCGTTGGGGAGCATGCGACCTTGCTGGATCGGGCAAGTCGAGCAGCCACCGCGCCGGCCGGTTGTCCGCCCGGTGTGGCGTTCAGGCAAAGGGTCACTTCTTCTTGCTGGGCTTGTCGCCGCCACCACCTGTTCCGCCGCGTACCAGCGCCTCATGGATGGCGAAGAAGACGATGACCTGCTCGCAGGCCAGGCGCCAGGCAAGATTGCCGACGATGATGATGAGCAACCCGGTTGGCCAACCGGCTTGGCTGGTGAACTGCTTCAGGCGCGGATCGAGGTCGACAAATGCCAGTGCGATGGTGAGGGCACCGGCCAGGGTGATGGCGATCAGCCCAAGCGGATAGACGAGCTTGATCATCAAAGGGATGAGCATGGTGCGGAAGGCGAAGAAATCGCGCATGGGGGCCTCGTTGGCCTTTTCGTAGCGCCAGCAGCAGCGCTGCCAAGTGGCTCGGATCCGGTTCCTCCTGGGCATGACGGGCCCCAGCCTCGCCCTTGTGCGGGGGCGCAGTTCAGAATCGAATGCGCCCCGCCGGAGGCCGCATGGCTGCTTCTTCCCCATCGTCCCAACCGACGCCACGATCCCCGCTCGTCGCCGTCCTCGACCTCGGCAAGAGCAACAAGAAGGTGGTCCTGGTCGACGATCGGCTGGCCATCGTCGCGAGCCGGTCGGCGGCGTTTCCTGCCACCTGCCACCCGGGTGCCGGCGGGACGGGCGAGGGGCAGGAAAGTATCCTGGTCGAGCAGGTCGATGCGATCTTTGCCTGGTTCCTCGCGCAGTTGCGCGAACTTGGGCGGGAATTCCCGATTGCGGCGCTCGCGGTGTCCACCCATGGCGCGACCATCGCCTGCCTGGGGGCTGATGGACGGCCGGCGGTGCCGGTGGTGGCCTATGAGACTGATCTCGGCGAGGCGGGCAGCCGCGAACTGGACGCGGAATTCTACCGCCAGTGCGGGCCGCTGGAACGGTTGCAGGACGAAACCGGAACCTGCGACCTGCCGCTGCTGATCAATCCGGCGAAGCAGATCCTGTTCCTGCAACAGCATTTTCCGCGCGATTGGGCCCGCACCACGACCATCCTGGCGTATCCGTGCTATTGGGGCTGGCGCTTCACCGGGCAGCTGGCGGCGGAGCCGACGTACACCTTCAACCATAGTTTTCTGCATGACATCCGCACACGCCGGCCGTCGAGCGTGGCGCTGAAGCTGGGTTGCGTGCCGCACCTGGATGTGGCGATGAAGCGGCCCTGGGACCGTCTGGGCACCTTGTCGGCCGAGGTCCAGGCGGCGACCGGGCTGGGGGCGCTGCCGGTCGCGGTGGGCATCCACGATTCCAACGCGGCCTTGCTGCCGTACCTGCTGACCCGCGGCGACCGCGATTTCTGCCTGAACTCCACCGGCACCTGGTGCGTGGCCATGCACCGGGTCAAGCACGTGCAGTACGGCAAGGATGAGCTCGGCCAGAAGATCATCTTCAACGTCGATGCCCTGGGCAGCCTGGTGAAGGCCAGCTTCCTCATGGGTGGCATGGATTATCAGCTCCACCACGGCCTGATCGGCGGGAGCGATCCCGGTTTCGCGGCGGAACGCCTGGCTGCGGCGCTGGCGCGCCCGCGCGACGCCATCCTGCCCGGCGCCTTCGCGAGCCAGTTTCCGCGCTGCTCTGGCGGGGCGTTGGTGGATGGCGCGGTGGTGCCGCTCGCCGACCTCAAGTCCGGGGCGCGGCCGGGATTCCTTGCTGAGGCAACCCTCGCGCACGACCTGCTCAACGTCTCGCTGGCGCTGCAGAGCGAGGTCGCCATCCGCCGCACCGGGGTGAAGGATGGCACCGCGATCTTCATCGAGGGCGGCTTCCGCCAGAACGCGACGTTCCTCGCCGTCCTGGCCGCGTTGTTTCCGAAGAACCCGATCGCCTGCACCAGCCTGGCCGAGGCCACCGCCTGCGGCACCGCGCTGCTTGGTCACGCACTCGTCGCCGGTTGCGACCCGCAGGCCCTGGCCGATCGCATCGTTATCGACGAGATCCCGGTGGAACGCGTGGAATTGCCCGGTTTGGCCGCCTACCGCACCGCTTGGTTGAAAGCGGCGGGCTAATGCTTGACCACGGCAAAAGCGGAACCACCCGTATAATCGGTATAAAAACACCCTTTTATTCCGATCTCCGGGGCCTATCCCACTCCCCGACCGCGTTACCCCCGTGACCTTCCTCTACCTCTTCACCGGCCTCGCCCTCGCCCTGTTCGTCGCGGGGGTGGCGTTTCTCGTCTGGCAGGTCCGTTCGGGCCAGCTTGACGATCTGGACACGCCGGCGATGCGGATGCTTGGTGACGATCTGCCGGCAGAGACGAAATCCGTTCCCGCTGCCACCCCGACTGTTGCCCTCAAGCCAACTCCCCCTGGAACGCCCCCGTGAGCCACGCCGCTTCCTCAGCTTCCTCAGGTTCTCCCGCCTCGCCGCTCGAGCGCTTCTCGTACGACGACAAGATCATCCGCAACTTCATCGTCGCCACCCTGATCTGGGGCGTGGTCGGGATGGTGGTCGGCATCCTGGTCGCGCTGCAGCTGGCCTGGCCGGCGGCGAACTTCGATGTGTCGTGGCTGACCTTTGGCCGGCTGCGCCCGCTGCACACCAACGCGGTGATCTTCGCCTTCGCCGGCAACGCCATTTTTGCCGGCATCTACCATTCATCGCAGCGGTTGCTCAAGGCGCGGATGTTCTCGGACAAGCTGTCGCAGTTCCATTTCTGGTCCTGGCAGCTGATCATTGTTTCAGCCGCGCTCACCTTGCCGCTCGGCATCACCACCTCGAAGGAATACGCTGAGCTGGAACTGCCGATCAAGGTCGCGATCGCGGTGTCGTGGATCGCCTTCGGCATCAACTTGTTCGGCACCATCCTCAAGCGCCGCGAGCACCACATCTACGTCGCGATCTGGTTCTACATCGCGACCTGGGTCGGCATCACCATGCTGCACGTGGTCAACTCGCTTTCGATTCCGGTCAGCCTTTTCAAAAGCTACTCCATCTTCGCCGGCATCCAGGACGCGCTGGTGCAGTGGTGGTATGGCCACAACGCGGTGGCGTTCTTCCTGACCACGCCGTTCCTGGGCCTGATGTACTACTACCTGCCCAAGGCGGCGAACCGGCCGGTGTACAGCTACCGCCTGTCGATCGTGCATTTCTGGGCCCTGATCTTCCTCTATATCTGGGCCGGGCCGCACCACCTGCTCAACACCGCCACGCCGGAATGGGCCCAGACCCTGGGCGTGGTGTTCTCGATCATGCTGCTGGCGCCGTCGTGGGGCGGCATGATCAACGGGCTGCTGACCCTGCGCGGGGCTTTCGACAAGGTGCGCACCGATCCGGTGCTGAAGTTCCTGGTCGCGGCGGTCACGTTCTACGGCATGGCGACCTTCGAAGGGCCGCTGCTCAGCCTGCGCGAGGTCAACGCGCTGTCGCACAACACCGACTGGACCATCGGCCACGCCCATTCGGGGGCGCTGGGTTGGAACGGCCTGCTGGCCTTCGGCATGATCTACTGGCTCGTGCCGCGCCTGTGGCGCACGAAGTTGCACAGCGATGGTTTGGCCAACCTGCACTTCTGGCTCGCCACCGCCGGCATCGCGCTGTACGCAGTCAGCCTTTGGATCGCCGGCATCGCGACCGGCATGATGCAGCTCCAGTTCACCGACACCGGGCATCTGAAATACCAGGACTGGATCGAGATCGTCAACACCATGAAGCCGTACTACTGGATCCGCATCGGGGCGGGCCTGCTGTACCTGGCCGGCACAGTGATCGGCGTCTATGTGGTGTGGAAGACCATCCGCGCGAGCGGAAACAAGCTGGTCGACGAGGCCGTGGCGGTGCCCGCTCTGAGCGCCGAAGAACCCGTCAAACCGCTGATCGATGCCGCCCTGGCCCAGCCGACCCCCCGCGCGCGCATCAGCGCCATCCACGGCCTGTTGGAACGCTGGCCGGTGGTGTTCATCGCGCTGACGGCGGTCGCGCTCGCGATCGGTGGCATCTGCGAGATCATCCCGAGCCTCGTCCAGGGCGCGCTCAGCCCGAAGATCGCGACGGTGAAGCCTTATACGCCGCTCGAACTGCAGGGCCGCGACCTTTACATCCGCGAAGGCTGCGTCTCCTGCCACACCCAGATGATCCGCACCCTGCGCGCCGAGACCGAACGCTACGGCAAGGATTATCGCATTCCCGGCACCGACACCGTGGTCAACGGGCGCCAGTTCACCCGTCCGGGCGAACACATCTATGACCGGCCATTCCTGTGGGGAAGCAAGCGCACCGGGCCGGATCTGCAACGCGCCGGCGTGATTCACCAGGATAATGCCGTATGGTTGTATGAGCACCTGATCGACGCCCAGAAGCTGGTTCCGGGCACGATCATGCCGAATTATCCCTGGCTGAAAACCAACGACCTCGATAACTCGACGCTCTCGCGCAAACTGGAGGTGCTGGCCATGCTGCCACCGTACGGGCCGGATGGGTACTTCTATTCCAAGAGCGACATCGCCAATGCCGAGGCGCAGGCCCAGGCGCAGGCCAAGGAGGTCGCCGCGGATCTCATCGCCAAGCGGCCCGCCACCGCGACCGAGGTGCCCGACCTCGAGAAGAAGGAGGTCATCGCGATGCTCGCCTACATGCAACGCCTCGGCACCGATTTCATGAAGTCACTGCCGCCAAAGGCTGGTGCCGCACCTGCGGCTGCTGCGCCACCTACTCCAGCCACACCGCCGGTCGCCTCGTCGACGCCGGTCGTGCCGGCACCGGTCACTCCGGCAACCGGGAAATAGCGCCATGTACCTGACCTTTCTGCGCGACCACGGCTGGAGCCTGCCCCTCGTCCTGCTCGTGGGCTTCTTCGCCTTCTTCAGCCTGATCTGCCTTTATGTCCTCTTCGACCGCCGGCGCCGGCACCTCGACCGCATGGCGGCGCTGCCGCTGGAGGACGCACCGCCAGCCGCTCTGCCCGCGCCGCACGCCGCCGCCCTGCCGACCAAGGAGGCCAGCCATGGTTGACTCTTCCCAGCCGACTGTCGCCCCCGCCGACACCCGACCAGAGGCCATCAGCCAGGAAGTCCCGGTCCGCGACCATGCCTTCGACGGCATCCAGGAATACGACAACAACCTGCCGCGCTGGTGGCTGATGCTGTTCTACGCCACCATCATCTGGTCCGTGGCCTATGTCGCCTGGTACCACGGCGGCTTCGGTCTGCTCGGCCCCGACAAGCACAAGGCCGAGATGGCGGAACTCGCCGAGCTTCGAGCCAAGCAGGGCAACGGCGAACTCACCGAAGAGCAATTGCGCTCACTCAGCCGCCAGCCCGAGCGCATCGCCAAGGGCAAGGCGCTCTACATGTCCACGGCCTGTTTTGCTTGCCACGCCATGGACGGCACCGGCAGCGTCGGCCCGAACCTGATCGACCGCTGGTGGATCCACGGCAGCACCATGACCGACATCCGCCGTCTCATCGCCAACGGTGGCCAGAACGGCATGACCGCCTTCAAGGATCGTCTGTCCGGCGACGACCTCACCAACCTCACGATCTGGATCGTCGACCAGAACCGCCAAGGCGAAAAACCCGGCAAGCGCGCCACCGACCCCAGCCGCGAAAAAGAAGCCCCAATCTCCTACTGACATGGTCGGGTCGTGCCCCGACCAGAAAAGCGGCGTCATGCCGCCGCACTCCAAACCCAGCGGGGCAGCGCAGCGCCCCCGCCCGAACTGGCACGGACATCAGAACGCTAGCGGGGCAGCGCAGCGCCCCCCGCGTTCGAATGGGCAACCGCGTGGCGAGCGGAAGAACGCGTGGTTGGTTCCATCCGGGCAATCCGGGTCCAGGGCAGAGCCCTGGCAGGGCGGGCGGGACAGCGTCCCGCTGTTAAAGCGGTTTACTGCGATACTGCCTCATCGCGAACTCCGCCTCCGGATACATCTCAAACACCTTGTCGAGGTTGGTGACTTTAAAGAGCGGCAGCAGCACCGGCCGGGTGCCAGCAAGGCACATCCGGCCCTTGAGCGCCTTCACCTGCTTGTGGGTCGCAATGAGCTTGCCGAGCACGGCAGAGGACATGTAGCCGACGTCGGCGAGATCGAGGACCAGGCTGATGCGCGGATAGCGGTCGAGGATCTGGGTCAGCGCCTCGCCGAGCGCGGTGATGCTGGACGGGTCGAGCAGCCGCTCCTTGGTGACCTTGGCGAGGACGACGTTGTCGTAGGCCTGGATGAACAGGAAATCGCAGGGCATGGGGTCCTCAAGGGGCAGAGTCAGCGGATGCAGTGGGGCTGGGTTCGGTGGGTCGGCGGCGCGACATGCTGATCACCGCGCCGCCACGGTAATACGTCAGGTCGTCGAGCCAGCTCGCCATGATCCGGACGCCGCGGCCGTGCTCCAGCAGCAGCGCATCGGGATTCTCCTGATCCGGGATGCTGGCGGGATCGAAGCCGCAACCCTGGTCCGCGATCATCACCGTCCAGCGCGCGGCATCGGCCCAGACGCAGACCCGGATCGGCAGGGTCGGATCGCCCTCGTTGCCGTGCAGCATGGCGTTGACCACGGCCTCATCGAGGCAGAGCACGAGCCAGTCGCGATCCGCAGCGGCGAGCCAACCCTGGCCCAGGAGCAGGTCGACGACGGCGTCGAGGATCTCCGGCTTGGCGTCGAGGCGCGACAGCCATTCGCGGTCGAGCGCTGGCGCGGCCGGCCAGACCGGTTCAGCAGCGAGGACACGCAGGTCGACCACCCATCACCGCCGTTCGGCGACGACCAGGGTCATGTCGTCGTGCGGGGCGGTGCCGCACAGATGGGCCTCGACCGCCGTCACGATGGCGGCGCAGACGGCGTCGGCCCCACCGGCGGCAGCGCCGGCGATCAGCTCGCGCAGCCGGTCCAGGCCGAGGAATTCGTTGTCGCGGACGTGGGCTTCGCTGATCCCGTCGGTGAGCAGCACCAGCAGGTCGCCGGTTTCCAGGCGCGGCAGAACCGAGGCATGGTAGGTGGAATCCTCAATCATCCCAAGCAGCAGGCCGGTGTCGCCGCCGGTGGAAAAGCCCTTGCCCTTGCGCCAGATGAGCGGCGGTTCATGTCCGGCGCTGACGAAACGGCACGCGCCGTCGGGGCCGAGGCGGCACAGCGCCATGGTCATGAAGGCGTCGTCGCCCATGTCCTGGGCGAGCAGGCGGTTGAGCCGGGTGAGCAACCGGCCCGGGTCCGGCGGGTTATGCTCGCCGCTCCCGCCGCTGCCGTCGCTGCCGTCGCTGTCGCCACCGTCGCCGGCATGCAGCGCGCGCACGAAGGCGCGCGCGGTGCTCATGAACAGCGCGGCGCCGATGCCGTGGCCGCTGACATCGCCGACCACCGCGTCGACGCCGCCATCGGGGTTCGGAATGAAATCGTAATAGTCGCCGCCGGTCTCATCGCAGGTACGGCACCAGGTGGCGAAGCGCCAGCCGGGCACGTCTTGGGGCAGGTCGGGCAGCAGGCCGCGCTGGATCTGGCGCGCCAGCTCCATGTCGTGCTGCATGCGCTGGTTCACCAGATCGCGCGCGACCAGTTGCGCGTTGTCCACCGCGACCCCGGCCTGCGCGCCCAACGTGGCAAGCACCTGCTCTTCGTAAGCGCTGAACGGCTGGCCGCTCAGGCTGTTGATGCATTGCACGACGCCGACCACGGCGCCGGTGTGGTTGCGCAGCGGCATGCAGAGCATGTTCTGGGTGGTATAGCCGGTGCGGCGGTCGATCTCGGGATTGAAGCGTTCGTCAGCGTAGGCGTGGACGATGTTCACCGTCTCGCCGCTGCTGGCCACCGAACCGGCGATGCCCTTGCCGACCGGGATGCGGATGGTGTTGGTGCCCTGGGCGACCGAGGTGCACAGTTCATTGCGCTCGCGGTCGAGCAGAAAAACACTGGTGCGGTCGCAGGCGAGCAGCTTCGACGCGGCCTCAGCGATGGTGGTCAGCAGGCGGCTTAGGTCGCGTTCGGTGCCGATCGCCCGCGAGACCGCCATGATCCCTTGGAGATCGGCGAGCAGGCGGCGCGGATCGGTCTCAGCCGGGTCGGTCATCGCCGCGACCGGCGTTCAGAGGCGCAGGCCGAGGTTGTCGTTCGGCCGGGTCGCCGGGGGGCCGGCCGGGGCAGCTGGCGTGGGGCCCGGGACCGGAGCGAAAAGATCATCGACCGGTTCCGGCGCGCGGGGTGCCGACGCGGGAGCCTGAACGGCGCCAGAATTTTGCGGGCCGGCCGCAGGCAGCGTGGCTGGGCCCGGAACGGGCTGGGCGGCGGGGCCTTTGCTCGGGATGCGCAGCTTCAACCCCTGACGCAGGTTGTTGGGATCGATGCCGGGATTCGCGTCCAGGATGTCCTTCCAGCGCGCCTGGCTGCCGAGTAGTTTTTTGGCGATGGCCGTGAGCACATCGCCTTGCTGCACGGTGTAAAACTCGCCGGTCGCCAGTTCGGGTCCGGTGACGGGGGTGGCGGGTGGTTTGCTCGTATCGCCTGACGGTGTGCCGGGGTTGGCAAGCGGCTTGCCCGGCAGGATCAGGCGGGTGCCAACCTTGAGCGCTTCCGCGTCGATGCCCGGGTTCGCCTTGACGATGTCCTTCCACTTGGTGGTGGTGCCGTAGTGCTTCTTGCTGATCTCGCCCAGGGTGTCGCCTCTTTCGACCACATGGACATTGGCGATCTTGGCCTCGGGCAGCACCAGGTGCTGGCCGGGCTTGAGATGGGTCGGATCCACGCCTGGATTGGCGGCGATGATCTGGTCCACGACCTGGGTCGTGCCGTAGTGCTTCTTGCTGATCTCGCCCAGGGTGTCGCCTTCTTCGACCACCCAGCCCTTGCCGCCTTCGGCGCTGCCGCCCTTGGCGGGCAGCTTGATCTTCTGGCCCGGGGTCAGGTCTTCGGCCGCGATCTTGTTGAGTTTTTCGATCTCGCGCCAACGACTGGCCGAGCCGAGGTGCTTCTTGGCGATCGAGTAATAGGAATCGCCGCGCTGAACGATGTAGGTGCCGTCGCCAGCCGTGTGCGCGCCGTCTGCTTTATCACCCTTGTCGGAGGCAACGGCCGGGATCGCCAGGGTCTGGCCAATCTTGAGGTTGGTCGGATCGACGCCCGGATTGGCGTCGAGGATCTTCTTCCAGTGGCGCGAGGTCTTGTAATGGACGCTGCTGATGTCGCCCAGCGTTTCATTGGCCTTGACCGTGTGGGTGCCGCCGCCGGATAAGCCGGAGGAAATGGAGGTGCCGACTTCAGGTTTGGTTACGCCGCCATTGGTCGCAACCGGCGGCACGTCGCCAAAGGCGCCCGGCACGGTGGGCGGCACCGCGCCGACGGGCGGGGTCGTGGTGGGCACGGTTGGAAGTGGCGCGAACAGATCGTCATTGGGCGATGGCGGCGGGGTTGGTCCGGGCGTCGGAGTCGGTTTGCTACCCGTCGGTGCTGGCGCTTCGATCGGCGGGAATACCGGACCGGGCGGGGTCGGCGGCGCAGGAACCGGGGTCGGCGGTGGCCCGAAATCGGGCGGCGGGTTGAAGCCAGAAAGGTCATTGCGGCCGGACGAGCCGGTCGACGCCAGCGTCGACTTGCGCTCGCCGCCGGTCCCGGATCCGCCCAGGAACGCGACTCCGACCAGGGCGAGGCAGGCGGTGACGACGACACCGGCGATGATGACATCCTTGGACATGGAGGGCCTTTCGGCGGGACCTGGGCAGAATCTGCGTCCCAGCGCAGGCTGGAAGCGCGATTGACGCAGGAACCGGATGGCGGACCCTTTTAGCCGGCACGTTGGCGAACACAACTGCCTTAACCCATGTCATCAGCGCCGTTTCCGTCGTCCCGGCCGCATCTGCGCCTGTTGCCCACGGCGGCGGCCGACGGTCCGACGAACATGAGCACCGACGAGGCCCTGCTGGAGGTCGCCGGTCCGACCACCCTGCGCCTCTATTCCTGGGATCCGTCCACGGTGTCGTTGGGCTACTTCCAAGACCACGCCAGCGTCACCGCCGGCCTGCCCGCCGGCACTGCCGTGGTGCGGCGGATCACCGGCGGCGGCGCGATCTGGCATGAGCACGAAGTCACCTACGGCCTGGTCGGCGTGCCCGGCCGCGATGGTCTGCCCGAGCGCACCGCCGATTGCTACCGCGTGCTGCACGCCGCCGTGCTGGCGGCGATCCAGGCGCGCGGCGGCAAGTTGCGGTTGCAGGCCCAGACCGTCGGCGACCGCCGCTACCGCGATGAACCGCGCTGCTTCGCCTCGCCCGCTGCCGATGACCTCGTCGCCGCTGACGTGATCGGCAAGGTCCTGGGATCGGCCGCCCGCCGGCGCGGTGACCGCCTGCTCATCCACGGCAGCCTGAAACTCGCGAGCAATGCCTGGGACGGCGACGCGGTGGCCGGTTGCGGTCTTGATCGCGCCCAGGCCGAGGCCGCGCTGCTTGAGGCCATCCCGGCAGCGCTGGGGGCCGTGATCGAACCCGGAGTCCTGACTGGTGAGGAACTCGCCGCGCGCGACCGCCTGCGCCACGCCCGCTACGGCGACGACGCCTGGGTCGTGCGCCGCACCGGCCCCCGGCCGTGAACGTCCGGTTCTCGCATGACGGGTTCCGCCAGAACCCGCCAAGTCTGCCAAGTATTTCTTCTGAAATGCCGATCGCGCTGATCGGCTTCCCGGCCGTGCAGCTTTTCAACCCGGCTTGACTCCTCGGCGACCCGCCCCACGACTCCCGGCCGTGCTCCAGCAAGTCGTTCTGTTGGTCTTGTGCGCCGTTTCGCTGCTCGCTGGAAAAGCCAGCGGCGCCGACCCGTCGCCTATCACGGTCTCCCCGGCATTCTTCAGCGTCGCGGTCGAACCCCGCGCCGCCGTCGAACGCGAGGTCGTTCTCTCCCTGGCCACTTCAGCTACCGCCCCCGCCCCCGCCCCCGCCACCGTGGTCGCCGCGTTGTCGGACTGTGCCTGCCTGCGCGTCCTGACGCCCCTGCCGTTCACCGTCGCCCCTGGCAAGCCCGCCACCGTCCGCCTGCGCATCACCGGCGTGCGCGCTGGCCTAGAGTCGGTGACGTTCTCGACCAGTCTCGGCCCGGTGACCGCTACCGTGCAGGTGGTCAGCGCGGGACTTGGGGAAGGCGCCTCTGCGGTGCGCGTCCTGTTGGCGCAAGCCGAGCAATCCACGGCAACGCCGTGGTTCATCGTCCACGACCTGAAAGGCCAGATCCGCAACTGCGGGTGCAGTCAGGGCGCGCTCGGCGGCATCGATCACCTCGCGGCGTTGCCTGCCCAGGTCCGGAAGCTGGCCCCCAGGCTGAAACCGCGATTCCTGCTCTCTGGCGACAGCGAGGGTTCGCGCACCGGCGTCGCCGCCGCGCTTGCCGCACATGGTTGGGAACGCGATGACCTGGCCGTCGTGGTCAGCGCGGATCCCGCCTTTGCGATTGCCAAGCCCGGCGTCGTGGTCGTCATCCCCACCGTCGCCCAGGCCCCGAACCATCGCGCCATCCTGCGGCCGGTGCTGACCGGTGGGTTGGTGGTCGAAGCCGTGCTCACCGATGTTCTCCGCCAGGTCGTGACCCAGGCGACCATCCCGGTTGATCGCACGCTGGATGCAGACGCCAGCGTTTTATCAAAGTTTCCCGATCAATTGACCGCCACCCTGCGCCCCGAGACCAAGCCCGCCGAGTCCTGCATCGGCTGTCACGCCAGTGCGGCGGCGGTGTGGCAACAATCCGCCCACGCGCGCGCCTGGAACTCGCTCAAACCCGAGGACCGCGTCGATGCCTGCGTGACCTGCCATGCGACCGAATTGCCTGGAAAACCCCAAGTCGGAACCACGCCGTCGCGCCAGCGCGAACTCGCCCCGCACGTCTCCTGCCAGGCCTGCCACGTCGGGGCTGAAGCCCACGCCGCTGCCCCAGCGACGGTAAAGGCCGGGCCAAGTATGGACTGCCGGGCGTGCCACGACTCGCGCCACCACCCCCGGTTCGATCGCGCCTCCGCCTGGGAAAAAATCACGCACGGACGCTGATGGGCGCAAATCTCAGAGATCCTGATCTGTAGGATTCGGCCATGAGCCCCAAGAAGACTTCAGCCGTCCCTACGGGACTATTTCGATTTGATGGTCGTGAAACCCGGGGTTGAAACCCCGGGCTACCTTCATCTCGTCCCTACGGGACGGAAATACACTGGAAATTACGGTGTATTTTTTGGAAACGTGCGTCCCGTAGGGACGCTCTGGGGATTGGCCATTCGTACGGGGTGATCAGGCGAGCCGGCCAAGGCCGACCATAATTATCCAGCAATTCATCATCTTTCCGGCCTTGGCCGGCTCGCCTCGCGGTCAGCGGCCGGTTGCAAACCGGCGGTCCCAGGCGCAAGCGTTTTATCATCGTTTCCGCGACAATGGGGCCGAATGGCCAATCCCCAGCGCGTCCCGTAGGGACGCTGTGAGGTTAGCCCGGGGTTTCAACCCCGGGACGGGTAAGAAGGAGATGGCCAGTCCCGTAGGGACGACTGAAGTTGAGGTAAAGTTTCAAATGTCGATCCCGACGGCAGGGCGGTTGAACGAAAGTTGGAAGTTCTGCGATGATCAAACATCCTGTCTTTTCCGTGAAAACCCACTCAGGCCGCAGATAGTCGTCTGCACGGTTCAGGATCTCTGAGATTGATCTTTGGGGTATATCGCTGCCAAATGGTTTTGGCCACAATCCCTCGCAATGCAGGAAATCCTTTGATCTTCCATTTTGGAAGATCAAAGATCGCAGCAAAAGATAGCAATTTTCCAAGCCAGGACTGACGACCGCTCAGGTCGTCCCCAACCCACGCGCCATCAGGATCTTGCCGGAGCGCACCAGTTCGACGATGCCGTAGGGTTTGAGCAGGCCGACGAAGGCGTCGATCTTGTCTGACTCGCCGGCGACGCGCAGGATCAGGGATTCGACGCCGTAGTCGACGACCTTGGCCTTGAAGTTCTCGGCGACTTGCAGGATCTCGGTGCGCGAGTTCATCGCAGCCTGGATCTTGAGCAGCGCGATCTCGGATTCGATCACCGCCTGGCCGGTGTGGTCGATGGCGTGGACGACATCGATCAGCTTTTCGAGCTGCTTGATGATCTGTTCCAACGTCTGGGGATCGCCAGAACAGGTGATGGTCATGCGCGAGAATTCGCCCGGTTCAGCTTCATAACCGTCGAGGTTACTCGATCCGGCGAAACCGGGCGAGACCACCAGCGATTCGATGTTGTAGCCGCGCCGGCTGAAGACGAGCGAGATGCGGACCAGCACGCCCGGCTTGTTGCGGACGAGGAGGGAAATGGTGTGCAGAGGTGTGGTTGGCATAAAAACCTTGGAATTGCTGGGGGTTCGCGAGAGCCGGGATCAGGTCGATCCGGTCGGCTTCTCCATCTTCACCTTGGGCCGTTCGGTCAGCATTTGGGCGTAGCCGGCGCCGGCGGGGATCATTGGGAAGACGTTGTCCTCTTTCACGACCTCGGCGTTGACCAGGCACGGGCCGGTCTGGGCCATCGCCCATTTCAGGACCTTGTCGACATCGCCGGCGCGGGTGACGTTCTTGCCGGGCACGCCATAGGCGGCGGCGAGTTTGACGAAGTCGGGATTGCCTTCGAGATCCGAACCCATCAGACGGTTGTCGAAGAACAGTTCCTGCCACTGCCGGATCATGCCCAGGTAGTGGTTGTTGATGACCAGGATCTTGACCGGGACTTTTTGCAGAAACGCCGTGGCGAGTTCACACAGGGTCATCTGGAAACCACCGTCGCCGACGATCGCCCACGACGGCTTGCCGGTCGCCATCGAGGCACCGATCGCCGACGGGAAACCGAAGCCCATGGTGCCGGCGCCGCCGGAGCTGATCCAATGGCGATGCTTGGTGGTGCGGCAGAATTGAGCCGCCCACATCTGGTGCTGGCCGACGTCGGTGGTGATGATGCAGTCGCGGCCGCCGACCTGGTCCAGGCGGTCGAGCACGTATTCAGCGCGAAGTCCGCCTTTTTTGGCGTATTTCAGCGGGTACTGCTTGCGCCAGCCGTTCAAGTCCTTCCACCATTCGGCGGTGTCGAGCTTGCCGACCAGCGGGATGAGGTCTTCGATGACCAGCTTGGCGTCGCCGGCGATGCAGACGTCGGGGCGGATGATCTTGTTGAACTCGGCGATGTCGATGTCGACGTGGATCTTGGCCGCGTCCTTGCAGAATTCGCTGACCTTGCCGGTGATGCGGTCGTCCCAGCGCGCCCCGATCGCCATGATCAGGTCGCAATTCTGGATCGCCTTGTTGGCGTAGGCGGTGCCGTGCATGCCGAGCATGCCGAGGTGGATGGGGGAATCCTCGGGGCAGGCGCCCTTGCCGAGCAGCGTGTTGACGATGGGCGCGCCAAGTTTTTCCGCGAACTGCATGATCGCCCGACCGGCGTTGGAAATCAGCGCGCCGTGGCCGACGTACAGCACCGGCTTTTTGCTCTTCATCAGCAATCCAGCAGCCTTCTTGAGCGCCTCCGGATTGCCACGGCCGGGGACCTTGTAGCCGGGCAGGCGGACCGTGTCGACGAAGTCGGCGGTACACGGACCTTGCGTGATGTCCTTGGGCAGGTCGATCAGGACCGGGCCGGGACGGCCGGTAGTCGCGATGTGCCAGGCTTCTTTCATGATGCGCGGGATGTCGTTGGCGTTCTTGACCAGGTAGCTGTGCTTGACGACCGGGTAGGTGATGCCGGTGACGTCGGCCTCTTGGAAGGCATCCTTGCCGAGCATCGGGCTGATGGTCTGGCCGGTGAGGACGATCATCGGAACCGAATCCATCAGCGCAGTCAGCAGGCCGGTGACGCAGTTGGTCGCGCCGGGGCCGGAGGTGACCAGGACGACGCCGGGTTTGCCCGTCGCACGGGCATAACCGTCCGCCATGTGGGTCGCGCCCTGTTCATGCCGGACGAGGACGAGTTTGATTTTGGAGTCGATCAGCGCATCGAAGATCGGCATCGCCGCGCCACCTGAGTAGCCGTAGATGACTTCGACGCCTTCGCGCTCAAGACACTGGATGACTTTGACGCCGCCGGTGGTGGTTTTGGGGGCCATGGGGTTCCTTTTCGATCAACTTGCCGGGGAAGAGGCGGTCTAACCGGGACGACGGCCGATGACGACCATCTTCTGATGGCCGAAATCTATTTTCTTAGGGTAAGTTGTCCAGGACATTTCCAGATCGTCTATCTAAGGGACATTTTCAGGCACAAAATGGGTTATGGACGAGCGCCATGTCTACACAGAGGACAAATATATTCATTAGTTGACGATGTGATGAGGGAGTTTTTTATGAAACGTGATGTTTTTAGCAAAAGTCGATTTCGATCCAAGCGCGGGAAAACTTCGTCTCACGGGGACGGGGGTGCAAATGCGGTTTTTGGGATCATTCACTGCCTGGACGGCTGGGGCACCCTGATCAGGCCGGAAAGGTCATAGCCGAAGGATCGAGCCGATTCCTGCATGGCGGTCCAGTCGGCCGTGGGGGCAAGCGGTGCGCGATGGAGGAACCAGAGATAGGACTTGGTCGAGGATCCCACCACGGCCCAGCGGTAATCGTCGGCGAGGGCGAGGACGCGGTATTCGCCGCTGAATGGCCAGAAGAACGTGACGGACAAGGTGGCAGGACCGGTCACCTTGGCGCTGGCGCTGGCGGATTTCAGCGGGCCGTCGAGGGTCTCGCGGCGGCCGGCGTTCACCACCCGCAGCGCGCCGTCGCTGGCGCGGAAATAGTCGGCGGTGACCGCGACCAGACCGCGCTCGAAGCGGTGATCGAACCGCGCGAGTTCGTACCAGGTCCCCAGGTAGCGCGTCCAGTCGACGACCGGACCCGGCGCTGGAGCCGGAGCGCGCTCGGTGCAGGAAGCAAGCACGAGGGCGGATATGCCGGCCAGGAGGCGGAAAGCGCAGGACATGGTGGCGAGATCCTATGGTGCTTGAGCGAGGGGAGTTTGACTCAGGAAGTCAAACTGCTGTACGGGTTGGGATCGTGCGGGTCCAGGGGCGAGAGCCACTGGCGGGGCGTAGCGGTCCCCCCGAGGCGAAGCCGAGGCAGCCGGAGGTGACAGGCCAGCCGGAAGTGCCACGGGACCCGTTTCGGGCGTGCCATCGCCAGCCTATTTGTAAGGTCTGGGCCCGGGTCGCGACGAACCGGCAGTCCGCACCAACCCGACGGAGGTCCCATGCGTCTGCTCATCCCTCTCCTTTTCTTGTGCTCGCTGGTCTCGCTGCCGACGGCAGCGGGTGAGGCCGCACAGGTGTCAACGATGGGCAAGGCCACGCCGCGACCCGCCGTCACCGCGATCGCGATCTTCGGCGGTGGCTGCTTCTGGTTCATGGAATCGGCCTTCCGCACCGTTGACGGTGTGGTAGAGGCCCAGGTCGGTTTCGCCGGTGGAAAGATCGACGTGCCAACCTATCAGCAGGTCTGCAGCGGCGACACCGGCCACGCCGAAGTGGTGCGCGTGGTCTACGATCCGGCCAAGGTCGGCTACGACCGGTTGCTTCGCTTGTTTTTCCAGATGCACGACCCGACCACCTTGAACCGCCAGGGCGCCGATCGTGGAACGCAATACCGATCGCTGATCCTGACCACGGACGCGACCCAGTTGGAGACCGCCACCGCGATGAAGGCGACGCTGATCAAGTCTGGCAAACGCGTGGTGACCGAGATCGCCGCGCTGCCGCCCGGCGCGGGCCGGTTCCATCCGGCCGGCGAGGATCATCAGGACTACTTCAACCGGCATCCTCGCGAGCCGTACTGCGTCTCGGTCATCAGGCCGAAGATGGAGCATTTCCGTGCCGTGCTGGCGAATGAAGGGGGAGCCAAGCCATGAACCTGCCACGCATCGCCTTCGCGCTGGCCGCAGTCGCCCTGGTCGCGGCGGGCCTCCATGCCGTGATCGGTGCCGAACCAGCGCCACCCGCCAGCGACCCGGCGGTGGTGCCGACCATCACCGTGCGCGAACTGAAAGATGGCAACCTCGCCCCGGCGCGCGCCATGCCGGCGGTGCGCAAGGATGCGGCGACTTGGAAAAAGGATCTGCCGGCCAGGGTCTTCGCCATCCTGCGGCAACAGGACACCGAACGGCCCTTTACCAGCGCGCTGCTTAAAGAGCAGCGCCTCGGCTGGTTCGTCTGCGCCGGCTGCGGTCTGCCGCTCTACGCCAGCGCGGACAAGTTCGATTCCGGTACCGGCTGGCCGAGCTTCACCCGCGCCGCTGATCCGGCCCAGATCGTCCGCCTCAGCGACCAGAGCCACGGCTGGAAGCGGGTCGAGCTGCGCTGTGCCCGCTGCGACGGGCATCTGGGCCACGTCTTCGACGACGGGCCGGCACCGACCGGCGAACGGCACTGCATCAACGGCCTGGCCCTGGATTTCAAGCCGGCACCGTGATCCTTGCTGGCATCGCGTCAGCAGGTCTCGCGTCAGCGGGCCTCACGCTCAGGATGGCGGCCTGGTCACTGGATCGCCCTCGTGGCGGCAGGACGCTGGCAGTCATGGTCGACCCGGTTCCGGCAGCCTCGGTTTCCCCAGATGCCTGGGTCGAGGCGCATGCCGAGGCGCTTTTCCGCTTTGCCCTGACCCGCCTGCGCCGCCGCCAGGACGCCGAGGACGCGGTGCAGGAAGCCCTGCTCGCGGCCATCCAGGCGCGCCGTGATTTCCGCGGTGACAGCAGCGAGCGCACCTGGCTCATCGGCATCCTGCACCACAAGATCGTCGACCGGATCCGCCTGCTCACGCGCGAGGATTCCTTTGCTGACTCGGCCAGCGCAACCGACGACGCGGATGTCGCCTGGTGGAAGCCCGACGGTCATTGGGCGCGTCCGATGCCGGCCTGGCGCCAACCCAGTTCCCCCGAGGAACCGGCGGAAATGGCTGATAAGCACGAGTTCTGGCAGCAGGTCCGGCGCTGTCTGGCGGCCCTGCCCGAGCGGCAGGCGCAGGTGTTCGCCTTGCGCACGTTCGATGACGTCGCTGCGGACGACATCTGCCGTCAGACCGGCATCAGCGCGGCCAACCTCTGGGTGCTGCTGCACCGGGCACGCACCCGGCTGCGCGACTGCCTGGGATCGACCTGGTTCGCCCCGGAAACCCAGCCATGAATGGAGAAAGCTCGGCGCTCACGGCCATCGCCTCCTGCCGCGTGGCTTCGCGTCTGATGTCGATCGCCCTCGACCGTCCCCTGCTGGTGCGTGAGCGACTGGCGATGCACACGCACCTTGCCCTGTGCGCTGCCTGCCGGGCCTATCGCCGCCAGATCAGGCGGATCGACGCAATCCTGCGCACAGCGACCGCAGCCCCTCTGCCAGGCGGCGAGGCGCTCGATGCCGCCGCGCGCGAGCACATCCGCGTGCAACTGCATCAGGCCTGGGCGCGAGAACCCTGATCCGCGCGGTTGACGCGGTGGCAGCATCAGCGGGACGGCCAGATCCCACCGCACCCTGGACACGAAAAGTCAGCCGTCACCATGACCGGCGGCGCGATGCCGCGGATGACCCGCCTGCGCCACGGAGCCACGATGCGCCTTTTACCCCTGACTTCCTGCGTGCTTGCCCTGGCGTTCGCCGCGGCTGAGGACCATGGCGCCGTGACCCTGACGGGCAACGCCGTCTGGTCGAGCCAGGCGAAGAAGGCCATCCCGGTCACCCTGATCTGCACTCCCGACGGCAAGGGCGGCTGGACCACCACGTTCACCGCCGACTGGGACAAGAAGTCCTATACCTACATTGGCACGCTGTCCGGCAATCTAAAGGACGGCGACTTCAGCGGTGAAGCGACCGAGGCGAAGGGCAAACGGAAATGGACGATCAAAGGGACCGCCACCGCCGGCGCGCTCGCCGCCAAGCACAGCGAGAACAACAAGGAATCCGGCAGCTTTTCGCTCAAGCCGGGCAAGCCCGAGGATGCCAAGAAGTCTTGAAACCCAGGAACGGCAAAGCTCGCCGTCTGGATGCGAAGATTGAACATCAAGCCATGCGGTTCGAGGCGGTTCGCGGCGGGTCATGGCCTGAACCCGGTTCACGGCTTCGCGGCTGGCGGCACCAATGCCAGCACCCGCTGGACGAGATCGCGATAGTTTGGTTGGGCGGCGGCGCGGTGCTGCATGGCGAGCGCAAGCGCGGCGCAGCGGACGGGATCAGCGAGCAGCGCGGTGGCGCGGTGGCGCAATTCGGCGGGGGTGCGGAATGAGATTTCGGACGTCAGATCGCCGTAGATGCGCTCGACCTCGGGGCTCCATTCGGACAGCAGCAACGTTCCGCACAAGGCGACATCGAGCAGACGATGGTTGGCTCCGGCGCCCGCCCCATGCCCCTGGTCGAACGAGGAAACGTTGATCGCCACCTGGGTTCGGTGCAGCGTGTCCAGCAAGTCGTCGCCCCACAACGCCTCGGCCATATGGTGATCGGCGAATCCCTGCTTCGTCCAATGTGGCCCATAAAGATGCAGCGGCAGGTCGGCGATGGCGCGGAAAAAGGGATCCCGGCGGCGGTTCCAGCCGCCGACGAAGACCAGCGGCAGGTCACGTGCCTGCGGCCGGGACGCCGGCCGGAAGCGCACGGTGTCGGCGGCGATCGCCGACAAATGGGCGATGCCGGATTCCGTCCGCCAGGTACCGATCGAGGCGAAATGTGTGAATTCGTTAACCAGACTTCGTTCACGCACCTGGCACGCGGTGTCCTTCACCCACCAACCGATTGTCGCTTTCACCCCATGCCGTTGGGCCAGTGATCGCACCAGACCTGGTCGGAAGCTGTTGCCGAGCAGGACCAGGATCACCTCAGGCCGGAAGGCGGCGACGCGCGCCGTGAGTCGGCGGTTGCGCACCCAGGCGCTCGATCCCGGCAGCCAATGTTCGCAGCCGGGAACCACGCTGCGTCCGATCCGCACCAGATGCTTGGCGAGGTACTGGTGCGTCCACGGTTCGGGCTGACTATCGAAGCAGTCGACCTCATGCCCGAGGGCGCGCGCCGCCTCGGCCAACGACCGCCCCAACGGAATCGCGTCGGGCCCGAAAAAGTAGGAGATCAGTAGGCGCATGTCCTGCGGATGCTTGCCGATGGCGGCGCGGGTCAAACCCCGTCCAGCTCGTCCGGCATCTGCGGGGATCTATCCCGATCCACGCCCGCCCAGGTCGCGGAACCCGGTTGGGGTGGTGCCGACCTCGCTGCGGAAGTGGCGGGTGAACTCGTGGCTGCGTGCATAGCCGGCCCGTTCGGCGATGGCGGCGATGCTGAGATCGGTTTCCAGCAGCAGGTGCTTGGCCTGCATCAGGCGGTTGCGGCGCACCAGTTCGGCCGGGGTGAGGCCATAGATGCGGCGGAAGCGATGCCGCAGGGCGTCGTAGTTGGGCACCTGGCGATGGAGCACTCCGACGAGCCGGGCGGGATTGCCGTGATGCTGTTGGATGAGATCGAACAGGCGGGCCGCTTCGGCGTCGGCAGCAGCCTGTTCGCCGCCACCGCGACTCGGTACGGTGGCGACCGGGATGCGGTCGGGGTGCTCATGTCCGCGCGCCACCGCGACCAGCAGCAGGCGCAACCAGGCTGAGGCTGCGCTTGCGGCACCAGGACGTTGGCCGTGGTGTTCGGCGACCAGGCGGCGGAACAGCTCCTGCCAGCGACCCAGGACCGGATCGAGGAGGGTCCAGACCCGCTTGGCCGGATCTGCTGCCTGCAGCGCCGGACACTCATCCAGCAGCGCCTCGTCGACCTCGTAGTGGACCACCCAGAGCGTGGGCTGGTCGCCAGGCGCGTTGATGTAGCCGTGCTCTTCGCCACGGCGGAAGAGGAACAGGGTGTCGGGCCGGACCGTGAGTTCGACGCCGGCATGGATCGCCGTGCAGGCGCTGCCAGTGAACAGGCAAAGTTCGTCATAGGCGTGGCGGTGGCGGTGGCACCCATCGCCGGGCCGCGACGGCGTGACGTTCAGGGAAACCACGCGCGGCAGGGGATCCTTGCGCACAGGCGCAGGTTGCCGCTTGGCCGCCGCCGGGCCAGCGGAACGCCTCCGATCCGGCGACACGGATCTCCGCGCCGGCGGTTGGCGTCAGATCGCATGCGGTTAGCATCTTCGCTGATCCACCGATCCGTCACCCAGCCCATCCCAGGTGATCCTATGGCCGCTCCCGCGCCGAAGCCCGTCTTGGTCGCCCCCACCGCCAAGGACCGCGACATCCTGCGCCGGCTGGCGACCCAGTGGCGCGAAATCACGGAATCACCGCGCTGCGCCTGGAACCGTGAACAGTGGCGTCGCCTGGCCGACCTTGAGGGCAGCGAGCGGCCCCTGGTGGCGGTGATCCCCGAAGGCGCGACGACGGAATTCATCGCCGGGATGCAGCTGGAATGCACGGATACCCACGCCCGCGACACCGAGCGCGGACTGCGCCTGCGCCTGAAGCACTGGCATGAGATCGGTGACGACACGCCCTGGATGCCGTTCCACGATGTTTCCATGAATGTCAGCAATAGCGGCTATGGCGTCGAAATCCCCAGCCAGCATGGCGCCGATCGCGGCAGCATGGTCTGGACCGCGCCGCTCACCGACCTCGCCCGCGACCTGCCGAAACTCCGCCACCGCGAATGGACCATCGACCGCCAGACCGAAGAGGCCAAAGTCGCCTGGGCCGAGGCCGCCTTCGGCGATCTGCTGCCGGTGCGTGCGGTCAGCAGCCTTTGGTGGACCCTGGGCCTGACCTGGGAGGTGATCAAGCTGGTCGGGCTTCAGCCGTTGATGACCCTGATGTACGACGATCCCGACCACCTGCACGAACTGATGGCCTGGATGCGCGATGATCACCACCTGATGATCGACTGGTACGCCCGCGAAAAGCTGTTGTTCCAGCACCACTTTTCCAGCCCCATCGGCTCCGGCGGCTATGGCCCGACCAAGAGCCTGGGCACCCATCCCATCGGCGTCGATCCGAGCCAGATGGTCGGCTTCAGCGAAAGCCAGGAAACGGTCGGCGTCTCGCCGAAACTCTTCGCCCAATTCATCCTGCCCTACCAGATCCCGCTCCTGGAGCGCTTCGGCCTCAACTACTACGGCTGTTGCGAACCGCTGCACCAGCGCATCGAGCACGTCCTGAAGATCCCGCGCCTGCGCTTCCTATCGTCGTCGCCCTGGTGCGACGACCAGAAGCTGGCCCCGCGCCTGGGCCGCGACTACGTGATCATGAAGAAGCCCAACCCGGCCCCGGTCTGTGTCGGCTTCAACGAGGTCGCGATCCGTGAGGACCTGCGCCGCACCCTCGCCACCGCCAAGGACAGCCACCTCGCCTTCATCATGAAGGACACCCACACCATCGAGAACCAGCCCGACCGCCTTGGCCGCTGGACGCGCATCGCGCGCGAGGAGATCGACAACGCCCTGGCGGTGACGGCGGGGTGAACTGAAACGATCAAAACCAGCGACCTTCCAGCCACAGGAGGCCGATCGCCGCCAACAGCGCGAGCACGGCGATGACGGCCGACGGAGTGGCGTAGGCCCAGGCGGCGAGGAGGCGGTTGGTCGCAACCTGGCCTTCCTGTTTTCCAGAACGTCCCCACCTGCACCACAATACGGCGTGGAGGGAAGCCAGAATGGAGACGGTCAGAAATACCATGATCGGTCTCCAGCCGTCTTGCATGGACAAGGACCAGGCCATTGGTGTGAGCATGATGAAGACGAAGATCACAACGATGGTGACCATGACGGCGGTTCCCAAATGCAACGGAGAGGGGATTTTCAACCGATTTCCGCACCAAAACCGGGCCACGAGCCAAGGCCCAAATCCACCGCCAATCGCCATGGTAGATCCGGCCCACAGGCCCCATGACGTCTTGCCTAGCAATCGCCGGGAAAAATAAGCACCGCTGAAAGCACCCAGCACCAGCACGGTGATCCAGGCACCCCAGAACGAATCGGGAATGGACATGATGGATACACCGCGCTCCAGAGCTGGTCGCAGGTCTGGAGCAAAAGTCAGGTCGTTGGCGAAGTCCGTATTTTCTTCAAGGCGAAGCTCGATTCGCGTCGCGCGTTGAGTTGGTTTCTCGGGCGCGATTGAGAGCCAGGTACAGACCGCGACATGGCCGCTGGTAAACCCATCCGAACGGAGTTCGGATTCCGGTATGTTCCGGTACCAGTTCCAATGCGATCCCCAGATCGGAACGACGGCCCGTGGTCCACGTTTGGCGATGGCAGAGGTCCACCAGCCGGCCAGTTGGAGATGCACCCGAGTCTGACCGCCACCGATCGAAGCGCGCAAAGGAAACCACGGTTCGGCCGATGGGAAGTCGAGCAGCAGGGCCGGGGACCGGTCGCGCCAACGATCCTGGTCCACCTTGGCTTCGGGATCCAGTCGGACCGCGATGATGCTGTGGCCCCCATCAGCATAGGGCGCGAACCCGGCCAAACGGTCTGGCGGCACGGGCCGACCGAGTCCGGCCAAACGGAGCGCAAGTTGTTCTGGTTTTTCTGCGGGCAGAACCGTGGCTGCTAGACCATCAGCCCGGATGGTGGTCTCTGCTGACGCAGCCGTAACGCGGGATTCCATGAGATTCGGGATGACGGCCAGACCAATTAACGGAAATGGCACCCCGGGAACCAGAAACGCAGAAATAGTCGTGGTGGTATGGATCAAACGCTCACGCGCCGCCTTCGGCGGATCCACGATCCCACCCCGCATCCACGGCATATCCCGCGCCAGGTCGACATTCACCTGGTCCGGCCGGCCGCGCACCGGCACGAGCCAGATGCCGCTTTCAGTGGCGGCGAGATCCAGACGCACCGCCAGGGCCATGCGCTGGCGGCCGTCGGCGTGGGTGATGAGCGCGGTCTGATCACGTTCGGCGATGCGCGGCCAGTCGGCGCCCATCTTGAAGGACGCCCCGTCGGCACCCAGGGTTCCGATCATGAACAGCACGAGCAGCACGCGCAGGACGGTCATGTCGGCATGGTCGCGCCGCAGGACGGATCGCAACCCGGCGTCGCGCCGGTCGTCGCACGGCGTCGCGATCGGCGCTATATAGGCGTCATGCCGGCGCAGCGGGCCGGGTGGCTGCGCGCTGGTGCCGGGCGCGATGGGTGCTCGCGGTTTCGCCGATCAGGGCGCGGAAACGGCGGGAAAAATACAGCGGATCATCGAAGCCCAGGCGCTGGGCGATGCCGGCGATGGACTCATCGGTCTCGACCAGCAGGCGGCAGGCACGGCGCAGGCGCAGGTGCATGAGGTAGCGCTGCGGCGGGATGCCGACCTGGCGGTTCCACAGGCGGCGGAAGGTGGCCGTGCTCAGACCGTGCTCGGCGGCCAAGTGGTCGATGTCGTGCGCTTCGAGGAAGCGGTCTTCGAGCAGGGCCCGCACGGCGTTGATGGCGCGCAATCCGGCGTCGGTCTCGGGTGCGGCGGCGTCAAGCAGGCTGGCCAGCACCAGGTGCTCGGCGGTGCGATCGATGCGATCGACGACGCCGCGGCCGTCGGGGTGTTCGAGCTGGGTCCTGAGTTCCGCCAGGGCGGCGAGCACCGGACCGGGATCGCCAAGGTACCAGATCGGCCGGGCCGGCGCGATGAACCCCAGGCGCTTGAGTTCGTCGCCGCAGGGCGAGGCGTAGACCAGGAAGACTTCCTCCCAGGTCTGGTGCGGGCCGTAGCGGAAGTGCTCGCCTGGTCGCTGGGTAAGAACGCACGGTGCGTGCACCGGCCAGGTCCGCCCGCCGACCGTGTACTCGCCGCTGCCCTGGAGGATGAACGAGAATGCATAGGTGTCGAAGACGCGGTCGAGCCAGTCGCGTTTTTCGGCGATGAAACCGATTGAGGCCAGGGGCAGCCGCGACGGGTGCCGGCGGGTCAGCGAGAGCAGGTGCTCGTACATGCGGTCGTGAAATTATCGTCCATATCGGTGAGGGAAGCGTCCATTGTCCCCGGGAAAGCAGAGGCATAAAATGCAAACTTACCATGGCGGAAATCGCTTCCACCCCGGTTCGACCGCATCGTCCCGAGCCAAACCACGGCTGCGATCGCCGCAAAAAACCACCATACGAGGATCACCATGCCCCGCTATTCCCAGCCCTCTGAGATCACCGTCGGCGTCGTCGGCTACGGCGGCGCCTTCAACATGGGCAAGTACCACCTCGATCAGATGCAGAAGGCCGGCATGCGGCCGCTGGCGGTGGTCGAACTCGACGCCGCGCGCCTGGACGTCGCCAAGAAAGAATTCCCCGGCATCGAAACCTATGCGACCGTCGACGCGATGCTGGCGGCGTCGCAGGTGCAGATCGTGGTGATCATCACCCCGCACAACACCCACGCCGAGATCGCCCTGAAGTGCCTCAAGGCCGGCAGGCATGTGGTCTGCGAAAAGCCATTCGCGATCACCACCGCCGAATGCGACGCGATGATCGCTGCCGCCAAGGCGAAGAACCTCTGCCTGAGCACTTACCACAACCGCCACTGGGACGGGCATATCCTCAAGGCGGTGGAACTGATCGTGACGGAAAAAGCGATCGGCGAGGTCACCCGCATCGAGGCCCATATGGGCAGCTACGGCAAGCCCGGCGACTGGTGGCGCACCTCGAAGACGATCAGCGGTGGCATCCTGTACGATTGGGGTGTCCACCTGTTGGAGTACAGCCTGCAACTGATCGACGGCCAGATCAGCGAGGTCACCGGGGTGGCGAAAAACGGCTTCTGGGCCGACCAGACCAAGTGGAAGGCCGACGCGAATGAGGACGAAGCCTTCGCCCTGGTGCGCTTCAAGGACGGCCGCTGGCTGACCCTGATGATCACCCAGCTCGATGCCAATCCCAAGCGCGGCATCCTGGAGGTCACCGGCACCAAGGGTTCATACATCATCGATTTCGGCAGCTATGAACTGATCCAGCCCCAGGCCGACGGCCGCACCCTGATCACCAAGGGCAAGAACCCCGAGGGCCAGCAGCATCTGTACTACCAGAACATCGCCGACCACCTGGTGACCGACGCGCCCCTCATCATCACCCCCGAATGGTCGCGCCGACCCATCCATATCCTCGACCTCGCCGACGCCTCGGCAAAACAGGGTCGTGCCATCCCCGCCACCTACGCCTGATCACCAAGGAAAAAACCATGCCCGCACCCATTTCCGTCCAACTGTATTCCCTGCGTGAAGCGATGAAGGACGGCAAGCACGCCACCGTCCTCGCCGCCCTCGGCAAGGCCGGCTTCGTCGGCGTCGAGACCGCCGGCCTCTACGGCCTCAAACCCGCCGAATTCAAAAAGCTCGCCAGCGACAACGGCCTGGTCGTCTCGTCGACCCACGGCCCGACGCCCACCGCCACCAATGTGGCCGAGGTCATCGACACCAACCGCGCTCTGGGTTCGCCGTACGCGATCTCGGGTTTCGGTCCGAACGACTTCAAGGACCTCGACACCATCCGCACCACCGCCGACAAGCTCAACACCGGCATCAGCCTGCTGAAGTCCAGCGGAGTGAAGTTCGCCATGCACAATCATTGGTGGGAGTTCGAACGCCTGCTCGGCCGCGCCAAGATCGACTGGCTGCTCGATCTCGTCCCCGACCTGCACCTGGAGATCGACACCTATTGGGCCTCCAACTTCCAGGCCGAGGTCCCGGCGGAGCAGGTGCGGCGGTTCGCCGCTCGCACCCCTTACCTGCACCTCAAGGACGGCCCCTTCATCAAGGACCAGCCGATGGTCGCCTGCGGCGGCGGCAAGCAGGACTTCCCCGCCATCGTCGGCGCCGCCGATCCCAAACTGCTGCAATGGGTGGTGGTCGAACTCGACGCCTGCGCCACCGACATGCTGACGGCGGTGATCGAGAGCAAACGGTTCCTGGTAGATAAAGGTCTGGCGCGCGGTCGCTGAGCGGGGTATCTCGCCAGCATGAACCGCTGGCGGAAGATCCTGGACGCGGTGCGCGAACGCTGCGCCGGCCATTCGTGGCCGGCGTATGCCGCCTTGCTGGCGGTCTTCGCCTGGTTCAGCGTCGGGCCGCTGTTTGATGCGAACGCGTGGTCGCCGGTGAGTTGGATGACCGTGGCGATCCATGAATCCGGGCACTTTGTCACCATGTTCTGGGCGCCGGCGTGGTTGAGCGTTGCTGCCGGCAGCGGATTCCAGTGGGGCGCACCGGTGCTGTGCGGTTGGCTGCTTTGGCGTCAAGGCGAACCATTCGCCATCCCGGTCGCGCTGGTGTGGCTGGGCATGAGCCTGGGGATGAGCGTTGCCTACATCGCGGATGCCTCGGCCCAGGCCCTGCCGTTGATCACGGTAGGTGCCTATCACCCCGATACCCACGATTGGCATTTCATGCTGGGTGGACTCGGTCTGCTCGGGTGCGAAGGCTTCATCTCGGGCCTGTGCCGGCTGGCGTCGGTCGTGTCGCTGCTGGCTGGACTCGCCTTCGGCGTCTGGGTGATCGTCGAGATGGCCAAGGCAGCGAAGGCAGCGAAGGCGACGAAGCCGTAGCGAAAAGCACGTCCTGTCAGGGGATGAACGCCGGCTCTGCCGAGCGCTTGCGCAGCGTCGGCGGATCGACCAGCCGGCCTTCCTCGCGGATGATCTTGCCCGTCAGCCAGGCCTGGGCCCACAGCCGCTGGGTCGACTTTCCGGATTGTCGTAGGCACGCGGCCGAGATGGGGCAGGACATGCCGATCGCCACCGTCCGGCCGTGGATGGTCACCTCGACCGGCGGCACCTGCGGGTTGACGGGAAAGCCGTTCGGGCACCAGCGCAGGTCGGTTGACGGATCGGGGGTGGGAATCCCGCGGTTGGCGCCGATCTGGGATCTCAGCTGGACGCGAGCGGCATCACTGCGCGCGGGGCTGACCGTCTGCATCGGCACGGTCGGGACGGGACTGGAAACAGGTCGCTCAGGCGGTTCACCGGGATAGAGCGCAGCCGCGGGTTCCGAACTGGCCACCATGGGCGTCGCTGTCTGGACAACCGTTTCGGTGCTCGCCACCGGGGTCATGGGCGCGGGCGTCGAGGATGCGGTGGCCGGCGCAGGGCGTTCCTCGACGCGCTGCGTGATGGCGGTCTGAGTCGTCTTCGCAGCGCCCAGGGTGCGGACACCGACGATTCCCACCCCGACCACCACCACGGCGGCAGCCGCAGCGATCATCCAGGTGCCGCCAGCCTTGATGGCGGCGGTCTTGGCGCCGGTTTTGCCGGCTGCGCCGAGCGCGATGCGGGCAGCGAGTCCAGGCGGACTTTCGCTGGCGCCCAGTCCAGTGGACAGGAAGGCGGTGATCGCGACCAGGCAGCCAGGTCCGAGCCGGCGCACCATGCGTTCGCGCAGTTCACTGCGGGCTTTTTCGAGGCGCTTGTGCACGGCCGAGCGGCCGACGCCGCTGCCCTGGGCGAGGTCGTCGAGGCTGCGGCCCTGGATGTGGTGGGCGAGCAGCAGCTCACGGCTGTCAGGATCGAGTTCGGCCAGGCAGTCGTCGACGATGCCGGCGATCTCGGCGGATTCGATGGCGTGTTCGTGCTCGGCCACGGCGCAGTCGCTGTGGGCACCGTCACTGCGGGCCGAGGCCACCTGGCGCCGATGCAGGCGGCCTTCGCTGCGCAGGCGGTTGAGCGCCGTCGAGCGGGCGCAGGCGTGCAGCCAGCCGGCGTCGCTGGTGCGGGTGGTGCGCGGTGAACGCAGCAGGCGCACGAAGGTGTCCTGCGCCGCATCGGCCGCGTCCTGGTCGTTGCCCAGGATGCGTCGGCAGGTGCTGTAGACGAGGTCGAAATGCTGATCGACCAGCACGTCGGCGGGGGCGTTCATGGTGGGCAAGGATCAGCTCTGCCACCGCCGGGCCAGCCGACGCGGATCGCCTCCGGGCGGGTGTTGCGTTGGGTGGATCAGTCCGTGTCCTGTCATCGCCCACGCTGGAAACCGCATGATCCACAATCCCATCCTGCCCGGCTTCAACCCTGATCCCGCCATCTGCCGCGTCGGCGCTGACATCTACATCGCCACGTCGACCTTCGAGTGGTGGCCAGGGGTGCAGATCCATCACTCACGCGACCTGATCCACTGGCGCCTGGCCGCGCGACCGCTGACCCGGCCGAGCCAGCTCGACCTGATCGGCGTGCCGGATTCCGGCGGCGTCTGGGCGCCTTGCCTGACGCACGCGCACGGCCGTTTCTGGCTCGCCTACACCAACACCGTCCACAAACAGGGCGTGTTCAAGGACACCCCGAACTTCGTGGTGACGGCTGAGCGCATCGAGGGCCCCTGGTCGGAACCGGTGGTGCTCAACCGCACCGGCTTCGATCCCAGCTTCTTCCATGACGACGACGGCCGAACCTGGCTGACCACCATGTGTTGGAACCACCAGCCGCGCCGCAACCGTTTCGACGGGATCGTCTTGCAGGAGTTCGATCGCGCTGCCAGCCGGCTCATCGGTCCGGTGCACGACATCTTCCCCGGCAGTCCGCTTGGCTGCTGCGAAGGCCCGCACCTGTACCGCAAGGACGGCTGGTACTACCTGCTGGTTGCCGAAGGCGGCACCGGCTGGGATCACGCGATCACCGTGGCCCGATCGCGTGCGATCACCGGGCCGTACGAGATCCATCCCGAAAACCCGCTTCTGACTAGTCGCGGTGATCCTGCGAATCCGCTGCAAAAATCCGGCCACGGAGGGCTGGTGCAGCTGGCCGACGGTTCGTGGTGGGTGACCCATCTGTGCGCTCGGCCGTTGCCTTCCGCCGCCGATGCGGCGAGAGCTGGCACCGCCGAACCAAGCAAGCCAGGCACCGGCCGTTGTCTGCTCGGGCGCGAGACCGGCATCCAGCCCGTCGTGTGGGGTCTGGACGGCTGGCCGCGCCTCGCCCATGGCGGACGTTTCCCGGCGGTGACTCCGCCAGCGCCACACCTGCCAGCGCATCCGTGGCCGGCAGAACCAACGACCTTCGATTTCGACGACGGCGTGCTGCCGGTCTGCTTCCAGTCGCCGCGCCGACCCATCACGCCGGACTGGTGCGACCTGCGCAGCCGGCCGGGCTGGCTACGTCTGCACGGCGGCGAGAGCCCGATGAGCCGCTTCCGCCAGAGCTGCCTCGCGCGCCGCATCAGCGCGTGGGACAGCACCGTGACGGCACGCCTCGATGCCGCGCCGCGCCATCACCAGCACCTCGCGGCGCTGATGGCGCTCTACGACAGCGAGCAATGGTACTCGCTCGGCATCACCTGGGACCGCGACCTGCCCGGCGGTGGTGGTCGCGTGCTGCGCCTGGCCTGGAACGATATTGGCACCTACGACCAGGATGATGCCGCGCAGGTTGCGCTCGCCCCTGGCCCGGTCGAACTGCGTCTGATCATCGCCCGCAACCTGCTGTCCTGCTGGTGGCGCCAGGGCGACGGCGCGTGGACGCGCATCGGCGGCGATCTCGACGCCAGCAAGCTCAGCGATGAATACGGCAACGGAACTTCGTGGAACTTCACGGGATCGTGGTTCGGCGTGCAGGTGATGGATCTCGCCGGTGACGGCTGGCATGCGGACATCGACCGGATTGCGTTCACGGACGGAGCACCTTGATCCTGGCCGGATCGCAAGGCCGAGGACCCGACCATGAGACGCGTCTACCACTGCCTGAATCGTCCTGATGGCCACCAGGGTTCACCGCCGAGGCGCCGCAGGCCTGCCGCCGGGACTGCGGCCAAAACGTAGGCGAAACGCCTTGAGGAACCCCGGGACGCTGGCATAGCCGCAGCGTTGGGCCGCTTCGCCATTGGACATCTCGCCGGCGACCAGGATCGGGAACACCTGGTCGAGCTGCTGCGCCCGCCGCCAATGCGCCGGCGACTGACCGATCCGGGCTGCGAACCGCCGGCTGAGGTGCTCGGGACTGCACCCAAGCCGCTTATTCTAATTCGCTTTCAAGATGAGATTAACTATCCACGGCCAAGCGGTGATGCTCTTGATCCGTTCGGTGTCCGTCGCCAGGCGCGGCAACCCGACCTCCAGCTGATGGATCACGCCGCTCATCTCCGAGAAGGCCCGGTTTGGAAACTCCTTTTCGCGCAGTTCGTCCCATAGATGTTCCTGTGGATTGAGCTGGGGAGAATACGGCGGAAGCCGATGAAGACGAATATTTTCTGGGATTTTCAAATCTTTTGCTACGTGTGAACTGGCGCCATCGACTATCATGACCATGAAATCCGCTGGATGCGCGTTACTGACTTGGATGAGGAATTGCCCCATAAGCTCGGTGTTCATCTTTGGGCAAATCATATAATCCATTTGGCCCTCCATGGGGCTCACCGCGCCATAAACGTAGGTGAATTCCCGTTCGTAACCGTTGTCGACCATCGGACGCTCTGGCGCGGGTGCCCAGCAGCGTCGAATGCGCACCATCCGCCCAAAACGAGCCTCATCTTGAAACATCAATCGGACGTGCCGACCTTTGACTGCGTCCGCTGTCAGCAGCGAGTCCAGTACCTCCGGCAGTTTTTTTTCCACTCTTCCTGCACCTCTGGTCGGCTCTTGGGATGACGGGTGTCTGGCGCCACCTTCCGCCAACCATGACGAGACAACAGTCGGTAAACGACCGACGCCTTGACTGGTCGTTTCAGGCGATGACTCAGAGCGGCACGGATTGGTGATACCACGACCATGGCTCCTTGCTTCGCTTGCTCCAACCAAGGCTGTAAAAAATCTCGTTCCTCCTCAATTGACAACAGGGATCGCCGTCGGCCGCCCCAGTTATAAAATCGTTGCTTCGATGCGGGAGCAGAACGTCTCCGGAAACCGGCCTGCAACCGCGCGACGGTCGCTCTCCCCACCCCAAGTGCAGTCGCCGTTTGCTCGTGTGTAGCTCCGACCAATGCCGGCAGCAAGATGGCTTGGCATTGTCGCAATAAATCGACGGACGTCGCGGTGGCGGCGGCTTCCTGCGCCTGCTTGATGAGAAGGGGATCGATCCGGCATGGTCTTGGCATGCCGGCAACATATCACATTAGAATCAACTTGAAAGCGAATTAGAATTAGCCACGGCGGCGATCGGCAGAACCGATTCGCCCCGCAGCAGTTCCATCGCACGCACCACCGCATCGTCGCCGACCTGGGCCTGGCCTCCTTCCCACAGCGCCATCAGGATCCCCTGGACCAGGCCATGCGCCTGCAACGGCAGCATGACCGGGAAGATCTTCCGGGTTACCCCGCGCACCGAACGCCCGATGTCGGCCAAGGCGGCGCAGGCCGGATGGTCGGCGGCCAGGACGAACACCGGACCGAACCGTTGGCGCAGCTGGCGGGCCAGGGTGCGGGCCTGGTCGCCCTGGAAGATCAAGACCTGGATCATCCCCGGGGTGTGGTCGTCGTAGCTGAATCGTGGCCACGGATCATCGCTATCGAGCAGCAACGCCTGGCCTGGTTCCCAGGGTCGCGGGGGTTCATCCGGTCCGACCTGGATGCTGCCCGACCCCTTGAGCAGATGGCAGATCCAGTGGCTGTCCGGCACTTCGAGGGACCGCACCCGCCCGCGATACCCGCGACGCGTTCGGGCCAGGCCATAATACCGGGGTACCGCCTGGCCGGGCAGCGGATCGAAGACGGCGATATGGGCATGCAGGATGCCGGCGAAATGGTGCTGGTTGAAGGGTTCCATGACTCCGGCCGGGTGGGGCGGGCTCGGTCTGGCTGATTGCGCCAGGATCAATCAGGTTTCATGCTGATCAAGAATGGCTCATCCGCCTTTCCGTACAAGGATCCTTGCGGGACGGCGCTGACTCGCCGCCGGGTCCCACTGGGCCCCACCGCCAACTTGAACTCATACACGGATCCGCGCTTTCCCGTCACCAGAACCTCACACGCAAGGAACCCCCCCGATGCATGCGAAAACCAACCTCACCCACGGTGTCTTCCTGGCGGCAATCCTGGTCTGGGCCGTCGCCATCGCCGGTGAGTCCGCAGCCACGCCGGTGACAGATATCATCGTGCCGGAGGTGCTCTACCGGCCACGACCTGAAATGACCGCCGGGGTCGCGTCGCCCGTCCTCAGCCTGGATGGCATCTGGAAGCATCGGCCCGCTGGCCGCGTCTTCCCGGAAAAGCCGGACGCCACCTGGAAGGACATCGACCTGCCCTGGACCATCATGGGCCAGGACACCGATTACGCCCGCAGCTTCACCGTGCCGGCGGACTGGAAGGGCCAGCGCGTCATCCTGCGCTGCGAGGCGGTGGACGGCGCCAGCCGGATCGTGGTCAATGGCAAAGAGACGGAACCGCATCCGTACATGTTCGTGCCCTTCGAACGGGATATCAGCGATGCGGTCACGGCCGGAAGCGAAGCCCAGATCGCCATCCGGGTCGGTCCCCAGTTCCATCCCCTCTGGCCGCACGGCGGCATCAGCAAGCACATCTCGTTGCACGCCCTGCCGCCGGTCCATCTGGAGCGGTTCCACGTGGCGACCTCCTTCGATGCGGCATTCAAAGACGCGACCCTGTCGGTGACGGTCAAGGTCGCCAACCGTTCCCCAGCCGGGGCCCGGACCGAGGTGTCCCTGGTCCTGACCGATGCCGCCGGCCAGCCAGTGCCCATGGGACCGAACAACGATCAGAACAAGTTGGCGTTTGCCAACCTGGCCGCCGGGGCGCGGGCAGAGCAGGTGCTGGAGGTCCCCATCGCCGCGCCCAAGCACTGGGATACGGAACATCCGTACCTCTACACCCTGACCGCCCAGGTGTCGGTGGAAGGCCGACCGGTCGAACGGGTCTCGCGCCGGGTGGGATTCCGGCAGTTCGACTTTGTAGACAATGTCCTGCGCCTGAATGGCAACATCATCCGCCTGCATGGCACCATGCTCTTCCCGACCTATGCCGGGCGCGGCGGTTTCACCCTGCCAGACGACAAGGCCCGGGACCTGGTCCGGCAGTTCCGCGATGCCAACTGCAATGTCCTGCGCCTGGTCCCCGCCCCATCGCAAGCGACCGTGGAGGCCTGCGATGAACTTGGCATTCTCGCCATGCCAGGCCCGACCTTCCACCAATGGACCGGTGGCATCGAGAAGGCGCCCATCGCCAGCCAGGTGCTGGCCGAACTGATTGAGGCGTATCGTTCCCACCCCTGCGTCTTCGCCTGGGAACTGGCCAACGAATCAAATCGCTGGCCAGGCATCGAGGTGTTGGCCAAAACGGTCCTCCGTCTGGATCCCAGCCGTCCGCGCATCGCCACCCGTGACAATGGGCCGATTGAACTGCTCGGTCTTTTTTCGGAGCACTACCCGAACAGCAAGATCCGCACAGCGACGTTCAATCCGCCTGCGACGCCACCGGACTGGACCCGGACACCACCCAAACTGAACCAACGGCAAGTGCTCTATACCGAATACAACCACGTCCGATGCTACTCCCTGGCTGAGGATCGTGCAGATCCGGGCCTGCGCGATCATTGGGGATGGGGCCTGGTCAATCATTGGGAGCGGTGCTATCGCGACCCCAAAATCCTGGGTGGCATGGTCTTCTGCGGCGTGGACTACTGGGACCCCAAGGAAAACTTGCCTTGTGGCATCATCGACCGCTGGTTGCGACCCAAACCGGAATACTGGCATATGCGCAAGGTGCATTCGCCGGTGCGCATCTTTACGACGACACTGAAACGTCCGGAGGCTGGCCAAGCGCTGCGCATCGAGGTCCACAACCGTCATGACTTCAGCGATCTGTCCGAAGTGGCCATCACCTGGAAGGCGGGGGGGAAATCAGGCAAGGTCAGCGCCAAAGCCGCTCCGCACCAACCCGGCTTGATTGAAATTGCCGATCCGATCCTGGCCACGGCGAAAGAACTGGAACTCAGTTTCACCAGTGCGCGCGGTTTCGTTCTGGATGAGTACCGTCTGTCCATCGGGGAGGTGCCGGTCATCGCCGCCAAGACGCCGGTCGGAACAGCCTCCTTGGAATCTGATCCTTCCGTCTGGCGCGTCAAAGCCGGCAAGGTTGCCTGGGAATTCGACCGGAAAACCGGAATGATCACCAGGGGCACCATCAATGGCGAATCTGTAGTCACCGGCGGTCCATGGGCGGTTTGCGGCCAAGAATTGACCACCTGGCAAGCACAAAAGGTCGATGCCAAGCAGGACGGCAGCGCCGTTGTGGTGACCCTCAACGGAACCTTCAGCAATGGCAAAACCGGCAAAAATCTGGTCGCCCTGGACGGAACACTGGAATGCCGCATCGCTGGTGATGGGAACCTGGCCATCAAGTACGACTGGGTCTCCGCCACCCAGATTGGTGACCAGAACTACCCCGTCGCTGAGATCGGACTGGCCCTGAACCTGACCCGGGCCATGGATGCCTTGACGTGGAAAAGGCGCGGTTTGTGGACGGTCTATCCTGACGATCACATCGGGCGGCTGGAAGGCCGCGCACCTGCGTTCCGCGATCCCAACGGCAAGGCTGACGATCCGTTGCAGAAACCTGCCTGGCCATTCTCCCTGGAACAGACCATGGCCGGGACCGCGGACTTCCGCAGCACCAAGCATGCGCTCGACTGGGCGTGCCTGGCCGATGCCAAGGGGACTGGCCTCCGCCTCGCATCGGATGGGACTCGTCATGCCCGCGCGATGGTGGTGAAAGACGCCATCCACCTCCTGGACCTGCACCACTCTGGGGCGGGAAATTACAACTTCAATCGGGAATTCGAGGATTGTGCTTTCATTGATAAGGGCGGACGGATCACCGGCAGCACCGGCTGGTCGCTGGTAGACACCACTGGACCAGCCAAACCATGAATCGGGTTGGCGGTGACCATGTTTCATCCGGTCTCATGATCGCCGGGTCGCTGCGTCGCTCAGCTAAGATCCCAAATCCCCCCTGCCGTCCCCTCGCTAAGTGGCGCAATCCTGGACAAACGCCCATGACCGAGAACCCCTCCCTCATTGGTTCTTCGACCACCTGCGCATCGCCGCTGCCGGACCGGCGGAGTCAATGGCGTTAAGTTAACGCGTAAGCCCATGTGATACAGTCGATTATGAATGTAGCTTTATTGGAAAATAGACCTTGACTTCAGCGGCGAAAAATCGGGTCGGGCCTCATGAGCCTCTCTCGACTTTCCCACGCGCTGAACGCCTGTC